>NZ_CP048113.1:6860000-7460000 GCF_010093065.1 Chitinophaga agri
ATTTCAGGTTTAAAGTATATGGTACATGTTCATTCGCACAGACACTCATATCAGATACAGTTGTCAGATCGGGACACATGGATATAAACGCATGGGTCTGAGTGTGTTTTGTGGCGGCAACAATAATGCCAGATAAATAGAGGAGCATTAGATGTGCTTTCTTTCTCATAAGCTATGGTAGCTGCGCGATCCACTGTTTCATGACCGACAGGATAGTCAGTAGTTCCTCCTCACTGATGATATATGGAGGCATCAGGTAGAGCACATTGCCTATAGGACGCAGCCAGACCCCCTTATTTTGGGAGAATGGTTTAAACCCTGCAAGACACTCCGCGTTTTTCATTTCAATCGCCCCAATCGCCCCTAAAGTCCTTTTTTGTATCACTGCCGGTGATGTGATCGTGTCGAACTGCTCCCGGATGATACGCTGTATGTTCGCTACCTTGTCCAGGTAATGCGCCGATTCTATGAGGTCAATGCTTTGAAGGGCGACCATGCAGGCCAGTGGATTGGCCATAAAGGTAGGTCCATGCATCAGTGCTTTTTCATAATTGTCTCCCAGGAAACTATCGAAGACGGCGGTTGTCGCCAGCGTGGCTGCATGCCCCATATAGCCGGCTGTCAGGGCCTTGCCCACGATCATAATATCAGGCGTAACTCCCGCATGTTCTGCAGCAAACAGTTTGCCGGTGCGTCCGAAGCCGGTAGCTACTTCGTCAAATATAAAAAGCACGTTATACCGGGTACATAATTCCCTGGCTATTTTCAGATAAAGAGGAGAGTAGATGTTAAACCCGCCTGCACATTGCACAACAGGTTCTACAATAAATGCCGCGATATGTTCATGTTCCTGTTGTAACAGCGCCTCAAGTATATCAGCCGCTTTTTGTACTGTGGCGATATCTGCATCAAATCCACCTTCCGGTATATCCAATACAAATCCGCGTTGCAATACAGCTGCGAAAGCCCGGGTGAAGTCTGAATCGTCGCTCACTTCCATGGCCTTGAAGGTATCGCCGTGATAGCCGTTCCGGAGCGAGATGATCTTATGCTTACCCGTATACCCCAGGTTCCGCCAGTGCTGGATACTCATTTTGAGCGCTACTTCCACACCAATGGAACCACTGTCGGAGAAGAACACATGGTTCAGACCTTCCGGTGAAATACGGACCAGCGTAGCTGCCAGCTCCAGTGCCGGACGGTGGGTCATGCCGCCCAGCATAACATGGGCGAATTTATTCACCTGTGATATCAGTGCGTTATTCAGTACAGGATGGTTATAGCCATGTATGACCGCCCACCAGGAGGAGATACCATCGATCAGTGAACGGCCATCTTCCAGGTGCATCATTACCCCTTCTCCTGCGATCATCTTGGGCAGCTCGCCGGCCTGTCTCATTTGTGTATACGGATACCACAGCATAAACTTAAAAATTGCCGCGAATATAGTATATCTGTCAGCCTTTTTCCGTCTGTAGTACAGATAAGATGTTGCCCGCCGGATCTTCGAACCAGGCGATCAGGGGCCAGCCGTTTCTGCAGATACCCCTTTCGTCGGTTTTGATCGGCTCATTATATTGCAGAAAACGGACGCCTCTGGCGGTGAGACCGTCTACTGCCTCTTCGATATTTTTTACTGGAAAATTCAGCATGGTATAGCTGGCCGGCATGTGATTATCCTTTGCATAGATAATGATTTGCCCGCCACCGTTAATATTCAGCTGTAACATACCGTCCATATCTTCCACATCAAGTCCTAAGGTCTCTCCATAGAACTTCTTTGCTTTGGCGATATCGTTGACAGAGAATCCACTGAATGCTTTGGTATGTTTGAACATGGTGTCTTGTTTTGGTGATACCTACTGATACCGGCATCAATAAGCGGGCCGGATCAGGTGTCAAATAACTGTGACGAATGGTGATAATTTTACAGATGTTTGAAAAGTTGTATATTTGCGCCCTCATCTCTATACCTGGCAACAGATGAAACGAACAACATTTTGTAACCCTGAAAACTTCACAACTCAGTATTAGTACAATGGAAAGGAAATTAGTGTCTCCGGTTGTTATTGATGATGTACAACCTATTGAAGGAGCAGACCTGATAGAAGTAGCCACCGTAAAAGGCTGGAAACTTGTCATAAAAAAAGGTGAATTTAAGATCGGTGATCACGCGGTGTATTGCGAGATCGACTCATTCCTGCCGGTAAAGGAGGAATTTGAATTTCTGCGGAAGAGCTCTTTCCGTAGAATGGGAGAACAGGAGGGCTTCAGACTGAAGACCATGAGAATGAGAGGACAGATCTCTCAGGGATTGCTGCTGCCCATCCATCTGCTGGAAGGCTACACTTACCAGCTGGGTGAGGACGTATCTGCACGTCTTGGCGTTATTAAATACGAACCACCAATGCCTGCGGCACTGGGCGGTATTGCCAAAGGACTGTTCCCTTCATTTATCCCTAAAACGGATGAAGAAAGGATCCAGAACCTGAGTGCTGACTATGAGAAATTCAAACAGCATACGTTCTATGTAACGGAAAAACTGGACGGCTCTTCTGTCACTTACTACCTCAATGAAGGTAGTTTCGGCGTCTGTTCCCGTAACCTCGACCTGGAAGAATCGGAGGAGAACAGTTTCTGGAAAGTAGCGGGTAAGGAAGACATCGCTGCTAAACTGGCTGCTCTCGGTAAGAATATCGCCATTCAGGGTGAACTGATAGGAGAAGGTGTGCAGGGTAACCCTTATGGTTTACGCGGACAAACCGTGAGGTTCTTCAACGCATTCAATATAGACGAGTACAGGTACTTTGAACTGGAGGAATTTACAGCGTTGATCACTTCGCTGGGATTACAGACTGTGCCTATCCTCGAGCTGAACTATACACTGCCAGCATCACTGGATGAATTGCTGACGATCGCTGATGGCGCGTCGGTGTTAAGTCCGCAGGGCAAGCTGGTAGAGCGGGAAGGTCTCGTGATCCGGTCAACCGACAGAAAGATCTCGTTCAAGGTTATTTCGAATAAGTTCCTGCTGAACGAAAGATAAGTTTAAAAGGGTCTGCCATCGGCGGACTAAATTGTAAAAAGTATCAGGCCGGATTTATTCCGGCCTTTCATTTAAATATACTATCTGTCTATGTGTTTCTGAGTTGTTTTTTCCATTCAACCATCTTTTCCTAAAATGATCCTGGTTTTGTCTTTCATTACTGACCACATATTTTTTTAAATAACCAAAGCTCAGGAAAGTTGCTATAAGCATACCAATAACTAATTGCAACTAATACTGAAGTTAAATTACCCAGTAGATAGTAGTCGTTATATTTGTTATCTGCATCTGTTAGGGTCATCTGTTTTTCTTCAGTGCCTACAGATGCTTGTTCGACTTTTTTTGTTTCGTCATGTTTCAACCTGGTAGCTAGTTTCAATGCACTAAATAACGTCAGTGCATGTGGAAGATTATTAATCAGGCATATTGCCAGGAACATTCGTTCGAAAAAGCCTTTAAAGATTGATTTCCAATCGATTCCTTTTACCTCTTTGTAGTAAATTTGAGAAATCGCCGCAAATGCGAATGCGAGTATAATCTCCGAAGCAATTAAAAGAATTATTAATGTTATAGTTTTACACATGTTGATGGTTTCCTATGTATTGAATAACTTTTTTTAATGAAATGTATTCATTGATTTTGATCGTTTTTTCTCGTCTCCATATTAAAGAGCGGTCCTTCTCTAATTTTTCAGCTACTAATTTGTAATCTTTTAATTTAAGGAATTGGGTTATCAACTCGAAATCCTTTTCTAATTTCCAGTCATCTACAATTGACTGATATATATTGAAAATATTATTTAATGCAGCTGATTGTTGTTCATTTTGTATGCTAAAATGAAATCTGCTATTTGAACTTTTGTCATTGGTAAGCATTTGCCTTGCTTCTGTCAGACCTGCACCCAGCATCTCATATGCTATATTATTATTGATTGGAGTATCTATCTCGCCTTCAACCAATACATATCTAAGTTTCATTTGTACATGTTGCTCAATAATTTGTTCTTCTAATGCAATTATGAGCTCCAATGTGGCATTTAAATCTATTGCGATTCCCTGGAATTCGTCTCCTAGCGTAATTGTTAATGGGGATAATATTTTTCTTTGGTATACATGGTTTATCGTATGGACAATTTTTTTGAAATCGCGCATCAGTTTATCTTGCTTAGTAGCTCGGCTTCCGATAATATCGGCCATCAAAATAAAATAACGCTTCTTCTTCATTGCTATTGCACTTTTACTGCAATTTATGTATTTATTGCATTATTCATGCAATTTTATTTCGTGTTGCTGTTTTTATGCAATAAATTTACACTATGCTGCACATCTGTATTGAGATGGAGCAGCCCCATTGGCTATGTAAACTATCTTCTGCTTTCCACGGTGTAAATAAAGCTGTCTGATTTATAATACCCCATGTTCTGTTCCATCGGTTTATCATCCTGATCATATACAAAGCGCTTACGGAACAGTATCGGACTACCCGGATCAATCTCCAGTTTACCCGCTATGAAATTGTCCGCAGCCTTCGCACTGATCTCCTCTTTGGACAAGGTAGCGATGACGTTGTAATCCTGTTCCAGTATCTCATATAAGGGACGTTTGAAGTCCTCCTCACCGGTGAGCCCGATGCTGGGGTGAAAGTAAGATACAAAGTAGACAAACGGACCTTCCGGTTGTCCTCTCAGTCGCTCCAGTTTTAGTATTTTCTGTTCCGGTTTTATATCAAAAAAATGGATCAGTTCTTCATGTGGTTTCACCCAGCTGATATGTAGTTCAAAGTTCCTGATGGGGATGCCTCTGGCAGCCATCTCCTGGGAGAAGCTTTTCCAGTTCATAGATTTCGAACTGACTGTTTTCTCAGAGACTTTAGTACCGATACCTTTCTTACGCACCAGCAATCCTTCGTACACCAGTTTATTCAGCGCCTGGCGCAGGGTGGTACGGGAGATCTGCAGTTGTTTGGATAACTCTACTTCGTTTGGCAGGAATTTCCCGCTGCGGAACTGCGGGTCTTCGATCATTTTCCTCAATAGTTCCTCCGCCTGAATATGCAGTGGCACACTGCTGTTATGGTCAATAGAAAGATGCATCATACAGGCCGAAAATATCAAAAGTAACAGACTATGCCCAGAAATAGGGGAAAATAAATTTGCTTTCTATGAACAATGTTTTATATGTTTGTACATATGTATGGTCTTTAAGTGCCTTGTTTACAAGGGTGATAGCTGAAATGAATAACTAAAAGGATAATAATTGAGGTATATGTATATACATATTGTAAAAGGCTTACAACGTATCTGCCTGATTACCTGTAGCCTGGTAATATGGGGACACCATCATTCCGCCATAGCACAGCAAAAGGGTCCAGCCTTTACTTCTATTGAACTACAACCTACTGTGGCCTACCTGCATTACCAGGGGCGTAGTGCCAGAATGGTGAGGATGGTATTTCACAGCGGAAATAGCTATGCGCCTGCGACGGCCTACATCCACTTTAACGGCTTATCTGATAGCATATCCGTAGCATCCTCACCCGCAGGACTGCAGGTATTTGAACTGCCTTTGCCGGGTGCGCCTGTACAGAAGGATACGGAACTGTATGTCAGACTGCGTACCGGTGGACGGGATTATACTGCCCGCTGTATGGTTAGTCCGGCGAAAGAATGGAAAGTATACCTGCTGCCACACTCGCACGTAGATATCGGTTATACCAATGTGCAGGAAAAGGTCATGCGCCTGCATATGAACAATATTGATGAAGCCATTAAGATCGCCGCCCGCACACAGAACTATCCCGCGGAGGCCCGTTACAAATGGAATACAGAGGCTTTCTGGGTGGTAGATCACTATCTGGCTGAAGCA
Organism: Chitinophaga agri; assembly: GCF_010093065.1. Lineage (NCBI taxonomy): Bacteria > Pseudomonadati > Bacteroidota > Chitinophagia > Chitinophagales > Chitinophagaceae > Chitinophaga > Chitinophaga agri. The sequence goes on from NZ_CP048113.1 coordinate 6,865,911, forward strand.
GATGCTGCGAAGAAAAAAGCTTTCTGGGAGGCCGTGAAAAAAGGATGGATCAATATTGATGGCGCTTACGCGAATATCAATACCAGTGTGACCGATTCCCGTCAACTGATGCAGATGTTCCATACAGCTGTGAAGACAGCCAAAGAACAAGGTATTGACATCACTACGATGTTCCAGGGTGATGTGCCGGGGGCTTCCTGGGGACTGGCCAGTCAGGCGGCCATTACGGGTATCCGGTACTTCTGGGGCGCCCCCAATGCGGATGACCGTATCGGACGCTCTCCTGGCTGGAGAGATCGTCCATTTTACTGGCAGTCGCCGGGTCGGCAGAAAATGCTCTACTGGCAAAGTGAACCTTATTCTATCGGTTATCGCCTGAAAGGCAGCAAAATACCTAATTTCTTTACCGTAGAAGATCCGGTGCCCTATTATACCGGCCATCCCTCCGCTAATTTCCTGAACCCTTATCTGTTTGAATACCTCGCAGGACTGTCCCAAAAGCAATTCCCCTACAACATGACCATCATGACATGGGCGATGAGCGACAATGCGCCTATTGATCCGGAGTTACCTGAGGCCGTAAAGGAATGGAATGAGAAGTTTGCTTCTCCGAAACTGATCATCACTTCTGTAAAGCAGTTCTTTACCGATTTCGAAAGCGCTTATAAAGATAGTATACCAGTGGTATCTGGCGACTATACTGAGTTCTGGACAGATGGTATCGGCTCGGCAGCGAAAGAGACCGGCTATAACAGAAATGCATCAGAGACGCTGCAACAGGCAGATGCGGTATGGGCACTACTTGGAAAAGCTCCGTACCCTGCACGTGAGACAGACACGATCTGGAATAATATCCTCTTATTCAATGAACATACCTGGGGCGCTTATAACAGCATCTCCAATCCGGAAGACCCTAAAGCAATTGCACAATGGTCATATAAACAATCCTTCGCACTGAAGGGGCGTGCGCAATCCGCAGCAATGCTGGAACGTGCCACCGGCGGAGAGATAATCGCTAACGCCATTGATGTGTATAATACCATTGGTGATATACGTACGGAATTAGTGATCGTTCCTGCTGCCCGTAGTCAAGCAGGTGATCTTGTAAAAGACGTCGATGGCAGGCGTGTGCCTTCCCAGCGTCTCAGCACCGGCGAACTGGCTATACTGGCCAAAGATATAGCGCCTTACAGCAAGCAGCGTTTTACCATACACGCAGGGAAGGCGTATACCAATACAAGGTCAGTTGTTACCAATACGACACTCAGCAACGAACTATATCATATCACGCTGGATGCAAAGACAGGTAATATCACCGGTTTGACGCGTAACGGGATAGCGCATAATCTGGCTGATTCCACAGGACTCAACCGCTATTCCTATCTGCCAGGCGATTCACTGGCGAAGATACAATATGCAGGGCCTGCGACATTGACAGTAAAAGAGAACGGACCACTGGTGGTGAGTGTGAACGTGCGCACCATTGCTCCCGGTACCAATGCATTAACCAGTGAGATCAGACTGGTCGCTGGTGTGGACCGCATTGAAGTGATCAATACGATCGATAAAAAAGCCATTACAGCGAAAGAAGGTGTACACTTCGCTTTTCCTTTCAATGTGCCCGCTGCACAAGTGCGATACAACATTCCGTGGGGTAGTGTACAGGCTGAAGCTGATCAGCTGAAGTATGCTAACAGGAACTGGTATACGGTGCAGCGATGGGTGGACGTATCAGGGAGTGATTATGGTGTTACCTGGTCTACGCCGGATGCCCCGCTGTTTGAACTTGGTACGCAGACTTCCGCCGATATGGTGGGCGGATTGCACGATCCTGCACAGTGGGCCACTTTCACAGAACAACGTCCGGCCATCTATTCCTGGGTGATGAATAATCTCTGGCATACCAACTTCCGGCATGCGCAGGAGGGACTGGCCACATGCCGTTATTATCTGACTGTACACCGTGCTTATGATGCGTATGCCGTGAATCAGACAGGTATGGCGAATCATCGTCCACTGATAGCGGTGCCTGCTACTGGCAGCGCGACAGCGTCATTACCATTCACTGCACAGTCAACAACAGTATTGATAGAAAGTATTAAGCCTGCGGCTGATGGGAAAGGTGTGATAGTATGGCTGGTCAATACAGCGGCGGATGAGGGAAAGATCACGCTGCAGGCGAAAGATAAGACCCGGCGGTTACAGGTGACTGCAACGAACATGCTGGAGGAAACCGGACAACAATTAACTAATATCGTCACTCTGCCAGCGAAAGGTATTTTGATGTTAAGAGTGGAAAATAAATAACAGTAACAGAATTGATCATGTTAAATGCGCAGAAACATACGCCGCTTTTGAATAGTGAAGTGACCGGTAACTGGCGGAATGCCGGACAGCCCCTGCTGCCTTTACATCCGCCGGCGGCGCCGCAGGGATATAATATTTATCCCGCCCATACTTTAGGTAAAGGTAAGATCCACAGTGGTTATACCACGTTGGCTGACTGGATAATGACCCATCAGCAGGTACGGATAGACGGGTATACCGGTATCTTCTGGGAAGAGCTGCGGTCATCGCTGACGGCATTGTTCGCAGAAAAGGGGGTACGGGTAAAATGGCACCTGATGCAGGCAGCAATGAAAGATGAAGCCCTCACTAATGAACTGGTGGCTCCTTTCACTGGTGAGCATGGCGCGGTATGGGGTACACGTACCAGCCTGCAGTTGCCCGATTTCTTTGATGCCGCAACACTGACTGCTATACAGCCTGACCCTGCATATGACCTGAACATCATCATAGGAACAGGTGCGGCGCTGACAGCTCCTGGCACACCACTGATCTACCTGGACATACCTAAGAATGAACTGCAATACCGCATGCGTGCCGGTGCTGCGAATAACCTGGGTAGTCATACGCAGGATAAGCCGGCCGAAATGTATAAGCGTGCCTACTTTGTAGACTGGGTAGTGCTGAATGATCATAAACAGGCCATAGCCGCTGACATCAGTGTATTCGCAGACACACAATGGGGGAATACCCTGACCTGGATAAAAGCGGAGGATCTGGTAGCAGGTATACGGCACATCAGCCAGGATACTTTCCGGGTAAGGCCCTGGTTTGAAGCAGGCGCCTGGGGTGGACAATGGATGAAGGAGCATATTGCCGGTCTGCCACAGGAAGAGATTAACCTGGCCTGGTCATTTGAAATGATCGTTCCGGAGAACGGGGTGTTGTTTGAGAGTGATGATACGTTATTTGAAATACCTTTTGAATGGCTGATGTATCTGCAACACCGGGCTATTCTGGGTAAGCATGCGGACATCTTCCGGTATGAGTTTCCTATCCGGTTTGACTTCCTGGATACATTTGATGGAGGAAATCTGTCCATTCAGTGTCATCCGTCTATGGACTACATCCGGAAGGAATTCGGAGAAACCTTTACACAGGATGAGACCTATTATATCCTTGACTGTAAAGAGAATGCTGGTGTGTATCTGGGATTTACGGAAAATATAGACGCCGGTGAATTAAAGGTGGTACTGGAGAACAGTCAGCTGGAAAGTAAGCCGGTGAATATCACGGACTATGTACAGCTGCATCCTGCGAAAAAGCATGACCTGTTCCTGATACCTAACGGAACGGTGCATAGTGCGGGTGCTGATAACCTTGTACTGGAGATCAGTGCGACCCCTTATATTTTTACCTTCAAGATGTATGACTGGGTGCGTCCGGGACTGGATGGTAAGCCAAGACCGATCAATATTGACCATGCATTCAACAATCTTGACTTCAGCAGGAAGGGAGACGTGGTAGCGAAAGAGCTGATCTCGTCACCGTTTAAGGCAAGAGAAGGCAGTGACTGGCAGTTATGGCAACTACCTACACATTCGCAGCATTTTTATGAAATACAGCGGGTAGAAATGGAAACTACTGTATCTTTTGAGACGAATGGCCGTTGTATGATCTTAATGCTGGTGGAGGGAACGGCCGTAGCGGTGACGACAGCCAACGGAGCAGAAACATTGTATCAATATGCAGAGACGTTTGTCATACCAGCTGCGGCAACACATTTTACACTTGTTAATAAAGGTCCGGAGAAAGCGAAAGTTGTAATGGCTTTCCTCAAAGAAGACCATCCTGTATTCAGCACGATCCGTTATGAGAAAACAATCTAACTTACTTTTACTGACTACGATAGTGGCTTCCCTGGGAGGCTTCCTGTTCGGGTTTGATATGGCGGTGGTATCGGGTATCCTGCCTTTTGTGCGAGCACAATACACATTGTCTGCCTTCCAGGAAGGATGGTTTGTATCCTCTGCACTGGCAGGCTGTATTGTCGGTGTGATCATTGCCGGTAATCTCAGTGACCGGCTGGGAAGAAAAAAGCTGTTGTATATGGCAGCGTCTCTTTTTCTGCTGGCAGCACTGGGGTGTGCCTTCTTTTCTGCTCTTTCCTGGGTCATTGCGGCCCGTATTGGCGGAGGGGTGGCTGTGGGTATTGCCTCGAGCATTGTGCCGCTGTATCTGTCTGAAATAGCGCCGGACGATAAAAGGGGGCGCCTGGTCACCTATTATCAGCTGGCGGTGACCATCGGGATACTGGTAGCGTATTGCAGTAATGCGAAGTTACTGTCTTACGCGGAAGCACATCAGCAGGCGCACAGTGGCAGTATTTTTCATTTCCTGTTTGTGACGGAGGTATGGAGAGGTATGTTCGGCATCGGTATGTTGCCTGCGGCATTGTTCCTCTTTGGGTTGATGTGGGTGCCGGAGAGTCCGCGGTGGCTGTTGCAGAAAGGGAAGGCGGTTAAGAAAGAAGGGTATGGCCCGCTGTTTGTGCCTGCTATGCGCAGGGCCCTATTACTGGGTATATTACTGCCGTTGTTTTCACAGTTCAGCGGTATCAATGCCATCATTTATTACGGACCGTCTATTCTCAATAGTGCGGGTATTACCCTGAGTAATTCCTTCGTCAGCCAGATCATATTTGGAGCGGCCAATGTGTTCTTTACCATCTTTGCTATCTGGAAAGTGGATAGTCTGGGGAGAAGACCATTATACCTCTGGGGAACAGCCGGTGCTGCCATCAGTCTGATCCTGACAGGCATCTGCTTTTATCAGAATATGGCCACGGGAATTCCTTTATTATTAGCTGTTTTATCCTTCCTGGCATTCTTTGCATTTTCTATCGGTCCGCTGAAATTCGTGATCGCTGCCGAGATCTTCCCTGACAGCATACGTGCGAAGGCGTTATCTTTAAGCATCATGGTAATGTGGGTGTCGGATACGATCGTGGGACAGCTGACACCTGTGCTGTTGCGGAGCCTCGGCACAGCACAGACCTTCTGGTTCTTTGGTGTATGCTGTGCCGGCGCGTTTATAGCCGTATACCGCTTATTACCGGAAACGAAAGGACAGTCCTTTGAAGAGATCGAACAGTATTGGAAAAATTCAGTGAAACAGCGTGTATGACAACGGGAATAGTTTTAAGTGCCGACATCGGAGGTTCGCATATAACGACTGCATTGGTGGATATGGAAAGCCGGGTAATATTGCCCGGTACCCGGCACCGTACGCATATAGATGCTCATGGCAGTGTCGATGATATTATGGAAGGATGGACTGCCGTGATGCAGCAAACGATGCACATGGGAGACAATGTACAACAGATAGGCATTGCGATGCCCGGGCCGTTTGACTATGAAGAAGGGATTAGTCTGATAAAGGGACTGCATAAATACGAAGCGCTCTACGGATTGAATGTAAAAGAAATGCTGGCGGACAGGCTGCAGGTCAGCAAGGCCGGTATCCGGTTCACTAATGATGCGTCCTGCTTTTTGCAGGGTGAGCTCTTTGCCGGTGCGGCGAAAGGTGAACGGCAGGCGCTGGGGCTGACCCTGGGTACCGGCTTCGGATCATCCATCGCAGAAGATGGTATGGCGCTGGAAGGCACTTTCTGGAAAACACCTTTCAGGGAGACAATGGCGGAGGAGTATTTCTCTACCCGCTGGTTCCTGCGGCGATATGAGGCATTATCCGGAGAAAAGATGACCAGCGTACGTGAAATGGCTGGTCGTGCACAGCAACCGGGATATGCAAGGACGGTATTCGAAGAGTTTGGGAGTAACCTGGGGCAATTCCTGCTGGAACAACAGCCATTGCCTTCACTGATCATACTGGGAGGGAACATTGCGCAGTCATTTGCGTTGTTTGGTACACCCTTGCAGGCGCAGCTTCCGCAGGCAAGATTTATGGTATCCTCCCAGGGAGAAGACGGGATTTTGCTGGGAGCCGCGGGGAAGTTTATGATTCCTGGTCCTTAATATCCCGTTCCTGGTTCACTTTGTAATACAATAGCACTACACCACTCCGGAACGTTCGTGTCCTGACAAACTGCAGGTGAACATTTTCTTCCATGTTTCTGAACATAGGTACGCCCTGCTGGATAAACACCGGATGTACCCATATATGGAACTCATCGATGAGGCCCTGCCGGATAAATGACTGCACAATACTACTGCTGCCATAGATGATCATATCTTTTCCGGGGGACTGTTTCATCTTCAGCACCTCTTCACTGATATTGGTTCTTACTAACCGGGTATTCTGCCAGGAGATAGTTTGCAGGGTATGGGAGAAGACGATCTTGGTATGATTGTTCATCATATCTGCATATTCCCCTTCTACGCCGGTGAATGATCTAACAGGCCAATAGCCGGCCATTTTCTCATAACTACGTCTTCCGAGCAGGATGGTGTCCATCTTCCCCAGCTGATCGCAGATATAAAGCGACATTTCCTCTGTCCAGAGAGGGAAATGCCAGTCCAGCTCTCCATCAGCACCAGCCATGAAACCGTCGAGGGTCACATTCATAGATACGATTATCTTTCTCATTGGGTCAGCGTTGCTCAGCATCAAAGGTACTGCCGGAGGATAGGTTGGACAGGGCGTGTTCCGGACTTGTGAGAGGGTTGTTTCTGACATACAAATTTCCTTATTTTTGTTGAGCAACCTGTTTAAACCAAATTCCAGATGAAACACATTTCTATCTTAGTGCCTGACGAGGCCGTATTGGGTACTATCTCAGATACGCGTTACATGTTTACTACGCTTAATGAGTTCCTGGAGTCTGACGGTAAGTCTCCTATGTTTAAAGTGCAACTTGTGGGACTGACACCGGAGGTAAGGTTAAATCAGGGGCTTTTTGCCATTCATCCTGATGTCCTGATCGGAGACATCGAAGAGACAGATCTTATCATTATACCCCCACTGAGTGGCGATCTGAAAGCTACCCTTGAGCGCAACAAGGCATTCATTCCCTGGATCATCGATCATTATCATAATGGCGCAGAAGTGGCGAGTTTGTGTATTGGTTCCTTTATGCTGGCCGCTACAGGATTGCTGAATGGTAAAGAGTGTTCCAGTCACTGGGCATCAGCAGGAGAGTTCCGCGATATGTTCCCGGAAGTGCACCTCATTGATGGCAGGATCATTACAGAGGAACAGGGATTGTACTCCAGCGGAGGGGCTACTTCGTACTGGAATCTGCTGTTACATCTTGTAGAGAAACTGACGGATCGTGCACTCACCATCCGGATAGCGAAACTGTTCGCACTGGAAATAGACAGGAAGACACAGTCTCCTTTTGTCATGTTTAACGGACAAAAGCGACATGAAGACGAGCCTATAAAAAAAGCCCAGGAGTTCATCGAGTGTAACCTCACAGAAAAGATCTCTGTAGATGATCTGGCGTCAAGGTTTGCCATAGGCAGAAGGCACTTCGACCGTCGCTTTAAAAAGGCGACCAACAATACACCCGCTGAATACATTCAACGGGTGAAGATTGAGGCCGCCAAAAAGTGGCTGGAAAACAGCCATAAGAATGTCAATGAAGTCATGTATGAAGTAGGCTACAACGACACCAAGTCTTTTCGGACAGTGTTCAAAAAGATCACGGGATTGTCGCCTATCGATTACAGGAACAAATACAATAAGGAAGCGGTAGTGGCCTGACCTAGTCCAGGAAGTTGGAAGTCAGTGTATCCCATACCTCCTTCCCATTACCGTTAAATACCTGTTTCAGCGCATACATACCGAACCCTTTCGCCTGGGAGAACTCGATCTTGGGTGGCATGACCAGGACAGAAGGATTCACTACTGCATCTATCAGTACCGGACCGTCGTGCGTGAAGGCTTTTTCCAGTGCTTCTCTCACATTACCCGGGTTTTCTACCCGGATGCCTTTCATACCGATGGCTTCCGCCATCCGTGCGAAGTCAGGATTCTTCAGGTCTGTACCGTAAGGCGGCAGACCCGCCACTTTCATTTCCATCGCAACAAAGCCCAGTGAGCTGTTGTTAAAGACGACGATCTTTACCGGCAGGTTATATTGTACGATAGTGAGGATGTCTCCCATCATCATGGAAAATCCGCCATCACCAGACAGGGAAATCACCTGTCTTCCCGGATATGTGAGCTGGGCACCGATTGCCTGCGGCATGGCGCTGGCCATTGATCCATGATTGAATGAACCCAGCAGGCGTTGCTCCTTTTTCATACGCAGGTAACGGGCCGCCCAGACGGTTGGTTCTCCTACGTCGGCAGTGAAGATGGCGTCAGGATCAGCCAGCTCGTTGATGAGATGGGTCAGGTACTCCGGATGGATAGGCTTCGCATCTGCTTTACCAATAGCATGCTTTTCCAGTGACTCCCGGCTGTTGCGGTAATGGGCGACACATTTGTCCAGGAAGGAACGGTCATGACGCTGTTGTAAAAAAGGTAGCAGGCAGTGCAATGTATCCTGCACATCTCCTACCAGTCCCATCGCAATATTGCATCGTCTGCCGAGACGTTCCGCACGGATATCTACCTGTACGATCTTCGCCCTGGAAGGGTACCAGTCTTTGTATGGGAAGTCAGTACCCAGCATGATCACCAGATCACTGTGCTCCATGGCATGATAGCCGGAAGAGAAGCCGATCAGTCCCGTCATACCTACGTCATACGGATTATCATATTCTACAAACTCTTTTCCTCTTAAAGCGTGTACCATTGGTGAGTAGATCCTGTCTCCAAGGGCGATCAGTTCATCATGTGCACCCGCGCAGCCTCGTCCGCAAAGCAGTGTGACCTTCTCCGACTGATTGATCAGATCGGCCAGCTTTTGCAGTTCTGCGTCAGAAGGGCGGATAGAGGGACGGCTGACCAGCAGGGAGTGTTCCAGTCCGTTATCTTCCACATGCTGCATCGCTACATCGCCAGAGAGGGCAATGACGGCTACACCACCCAGTCCGATGGCGTGCTGCATGGCAGACTGCAAGACGCGGGGCATCTGCCTGGCGGAGGCCACGGTTTCACAATAATGGCTGCATTCGCGGAAAAGCGATTCCGGCCTGGTTTCCTGGAAATAGGAAGTCCCGATCTCTGTACTCGGTATCTGTGCGGCAATAGCGAGTACAGGTGCCATGCTGCGGTGGGCATCGTATAATCCGTTGATCAGGTGCATGTTGCCCGGTCCGCAGCTACCCGCGCAGACAGCGAGTTTTCCGGTAAGCTGTGCTTCGGCACCTGCGGCGAAGGCAGCTGCTTCTTCATGCCTGTAATGGATCCATTCTATTTTCTTACTTTGGCGGATCTCGTCAGTGATACTGTTGAGAGAGTCGCCTACTACGCCGTGTACTTTGGTGACACCGGCGGCTATCAGTTGTTCTACTATTTGAGCGGCAATCGTCCTGGGCATAAACAAGGTGTTTTATTCTAAATTTAGTTGTTAAAATCAAGGTGTTAGAGGGTAGGGACTCATTTACACTGAAACCGGCAAGAAGAACGATAATCAGGACAAAGAACAGTCCTGTTCGCTGCTAAAAAACTGAACCTGTCACCATTTTTTCTACCGGGGAAAGTGTAAACTTGCGCATTAAATAGTTAATCAATGATCACAGTCCTGCCAGCGCCGTCCGGAAACAATATCCTGTTAACGGGTGTTTCAAAAGAACAAATGGAAAAGATCAAACTGCCTAAGAAATATATCGGCCGTAAGGAGGAGATATTCCAGGGCTATATGCAGCTGATAGATCAGCATCTGGCTGATGTGCTGTCTGGTAAGGTGGAGAAGATGTTTGAACTGAGAGACTTTGCAGCGGCACTCTTCATTCATCCCACACACCTCAGCAATGTTATCAAAGAACATACCGGCTATCATCCCTGCTACTTCTATGAGGAAAAGCTACTGAAACTGGCGAAGGAGCTGTTGCTGGACAACCGGTACAGTATCGCTGACGTCGCAGCGCTGCTCACATACGATCCGTCTAATTTTACCAAATGGTTCAAGTCATTTGAACAGATCACCCCTACGCAGTTTAGGCGCATGCATGCCGCCTAAGCGATCAGAATACTGAAGTTGCTACCATTTTTACTGAACCTGTTACCATAATCAGGTGGGGCGGAAGGCTGAATTTTGTACTGTCATCAAACAGTATAAAAATGAAAACAAAGAAGATAGCACTGGTAACAGGCGGTAGCCGCGGATTAGGTAAGAATGCGGTGATAGAACTGGCAAAAGATGGGCATCATGTCGTGTTCACCTATCATAGTAAAAAAGAAGAGGCGGCGGCAGTAGTCGCTGCTGTGGAGGCGTACAACGTATCTGCTGTTGCGTTGCAGCTGGATGTGGCAGACAGTAAGTCATTTGCAGCCTTCAGAACAAACCTGCAACAGGTGTTAAAGGATCGATGGAACGCGACACATATTGATTTCCTGGTGAACAATGCCGGTATTGACCGCTATTCTCAATTCCCCGATACCACAGAAGAAGACTTCGATGCCCTGATGAATGCACACTTCAAGGGAACTTATTTTCTCACACAGACATTACTGGATATACTGGCAGACGGTGGCCGTATCGTGAATTTCTCTACTGGTCTGGCGAGATTCGTGACACCAGGTTATGCCGCTTATGCTTCTATGAAAGCAGCAGTCTATAATCTCACGAAATATCTTGCGAAGGAATTAGGCAAAAGGGGGATCACTGCGAATGTGGTGGCACCCGGTCCGATAGAAACGGATTTCACCAGGCATGCTTTTGAGATACCGGGCGTGAAGGACCATCTGGTAGGGCAAACAGCATTGGGCCGTATGGGCGTACCGGATGATATTGGCGGGATTGTCGCATTCCTGTGCAGTGAGCGGGCCAGATGGATCACAGCGCAGTGTATAGAAGCGTCGGGAGGGCTGTTCCTATAGTTGACAGTAAAATAGAAAAGCGGTGCGCCATAGGTGTACGGCTTTTCTGTTTCATCATACCGGACAGAGACTGCCGGCCTTTCCAGGCGCCCTGGTGGGCGATGGGACCGTTGACTGGCAGGTTTTGCCGACCGGATCAAAATGGGAGCGGACGTGTTTCTGACACCTGGGGTGTCGACGATCCTGACCATACTTGTGGTAAGTGACCAGGTGATCAGGGCATCGCTGACCAATCAGGCGAAAAGTTTAAAGACAGCGTGAAAGCAGTATAACATGTATATGTGATGGAGAGCGTTATACGGAGATATTATGATAAAATATAGCTGGATAGGAATACCCAGCCGTCATATCTCACGTTATGAAGAGACATGCTTCCGCATGTCTATCAGACCCACAAGATAGTGCCCCATATTGTAAAAAGCTATTAAGGACTTGTTAAAATCCGGCCCTCTTCCGGAATATTGCGGGAAACTGATCATGTGTACTTTGAGAGAAGACTACCATTTTCGTTGTAAACAGGGCTGCATTATTCACACGATCAGATATCGGCATAAATTGTATATTTATGGCGTAATATCCTGTGAAATAATTATATAGTAGAAGTCCAATCATATAAATGCTAGCAACACGAATTACCAAAATTGAGGAAAGACTCGCACAACATGGCATCAATAATTACCGGATCGCTCATCCCGAATACCTGAATTTTGATCACCAATTATTTGCGACACCAAGAGAAGTAGGGGCCAGAGTAATGATCCTGCTTGCGATAGCCTACACGATACAGGACAGCTCGAAGAAATTCGGGATTGTCAACTGGCTGAAGAATGAAGATATCTGGTCACAGGTAAGTGACAAGGAAGCTGCCTATCTCTGTAATAATACCGCGACGGAAGATGTGATCATGGAACTGTCCTGGAGGATAGAGTCCGCCTATATACTGGCCTGGACGCTGGGGCTGGTGCAGGACAGGCCTGTGCCGGGACTGGAAACCAGCGCTGCGCAGATCAGTGAACTGGTGACCCGTTTGCCGGCATTGGGCGACAAACTGGAAGGCTTCCTCAACAGTGTGTATTTCCGTAGTACAGAAGATATCTATGATGAAAACATCTTTTATGAGATGACCACCACCCATTACAGAGATACCCTGTTCACCGGCCATAAAAGCAAGGCCGATGTACACGTACCTGCGTCTTTTGAACGCCACCTGGCCCTGAACTGGCTGAGGCGCTTCATGAATATTCGTGACTGGGACGCAACGGATACCTCTACCATGTAATCTTCCATATCAGGAAACAGCATAATGCCGGATGCCGTTTTTGTATTGTAAAAATACGGCCTGTAAAGCCTATCTTGTAAGTAAACCAGAATTACTTATGCTACGCAGGTCCGTTTTACTGACATTGCTTTGTCTGATGTCAGTCTCCACGCTTATGGCCCAGGATACCGCCAAAACTTTCTATTTATGGCCCAATGGTGCTCCCGGATATGAAAACCGCAGGAATGAGCCAGAAGTGGCTAAAGATTACTATGTCAGGAATATTCATTATCCTTCCGTCACTATCTACCTGCCACCAAAGGAAAAGGCGACGGGTGCAGCCGTGGTGATCTGCCCTGGCGGCGGTTTCCGGTTGCTGGTGTATAACTCAGAAGGAGTGGCGCCTGCCCGTTTCCTGAACAGTATAGGTGTAGCAGCGATCATTCTGAAGTACCGTCTATTCCGCGAGGAAAACTCTCCGTATACCCTGGAAAAAGAGATCCGCCAGGATGCCTACCGCGCGATGCGTTTTGTGCGCAGCCATGCAGGTGACTGGAACATTGACACCAACCGGGTGGGCATATGGGGCTTTTCTGCCGGTGGGGAAGTGGTATCACAGGTAGCATACGGTCCCGGGTATGGTGATCCTGCTGCGAAGGACCCAATAGACCGCCAGAATGGTAAACCAGATTTTCAGATACTAGTCTATCCCGGTCCGCTCGGTATACCTGATAAAGTACCTGCCGATGCCCCCAGGGCCTTCCTGATCGCTGCCAATGAGGATGAATGCTGTTCCGTGCCGGTGGTTAGTCTCCTGGAGAGATACCGGCAGGCAAAGGTACCTGTAGAGGCACATATCTTCGCTCATGGCAACCACGCTTTTAATATGGGCTACCGGTCGGATCTGCAGTCTATCAAAGCCTGGCCACAGCTGCTGACCAACTGGATGGCGGATAGCCATATCCTGACGCCGGCCCCGGCTAAATAACAGCTGCTCCTGCACCTTGGCCATATGGAATAACATTGTTACTTATGACATTTAAATGACGTGACACTGAATTGTCATCTAAGTGCCATCTGGCAGGAATCGATAAATTTGCGATAATGAATAAGAAAGCAGACATTAAAAGGATCGAGAGAATTTCCAAAGCATTAGGTGACCCATACCGCATTAAAATTGTGGAAGCTATCCGGAGAGAGCAGGACTGGACACAATGTACTGTGTTACTGGAAATGCTGGACCTGGCCCAATCTACAGTATCCCATCATATCAAGCAACTGGTGGATGCGGACCTGCTGATCGCTGAGAAAGAGGGGCGTAATGCCAAATACAAATTAAACAGGGAGGTGTTCGCCGAATATATCAACTACCTGTCTGTATTCACCCTGTAGGGTGATATTCAGTAAAGCTCTTCGTAGCTTTTTTTTACCGTTTATATATCGAAATTCCTGAATGCTTCTGCTGTTGAAATAACCATGCTATGCAAGTGAACCATTTACCGGACAATGTTGTCTGGAATGCGTTACAAACGATGCGCCTGTTTTACAGGCTGTTATGTTGCCATCTCGATTTAATAATATACACCACCACACCTGCAGCCGTTACCGTCAGACCTGCCAGCATCAGATAAGGCCCGGTAGAATAGAAGATACACGCCCATATCAGCACCGCCAGTATCACTGGTACCGGATACAAAGGCATATGCCATTTGAAGAAACTACGTCCCTTTATCTTGCTTAGTATGATCAAACCGATCGCCTGACTGATAAACTGTATAAGGATACGCATCGCCAGAATCGCATCGATCACTTCCTGTATTTTAAACAGCAGACTGAATACAAATGCAATGCCTCCTAAAAATAATAATGATACATAAGGGAAGTTCTTGGTCGGATGTAAACGTGCAAATATTTTAAAGAAAGCACCGTCTTTGGCTGCCGCATAGGGAATACGGCTATATCCAAGTGTAGCGGAGAAAACAGAAGCAAACGCCACCCATAATATCAGCACGGTGATGATCCTGGCGGCGGTACTGCCTGCCAGTACTTCAATAAACTCACTCACCACGAAGCGGCTGTTCATGATCGTCTCCATTGGGAGTACGGAAGCGACGCTGATATTCATACACAGGTACAGGATAGTAATGCCGGCAATGGAGATCAGCATGCTACGCGGAATATTCTTTTCCGGCCGGGTGATCTCTCCGCCCAGGTGACATACATTATAATACCCCAGATAGCTATATACTGTTTTCACACTGGCATGACCCAGCGCGGCGACAAATGCATAGTTCAGCTCCAGTCCATCATTGACATGCCTCACCGGCTCCAGGAAGTTGCCATGAGCAATACCGCCGCCAATGATACAGGCCATTGTCACGAGTACGCCCATCCATAATAATACACTGATGCGCCCGATGGTTTCAATATTGCGGTATAACAGGAATACGATCAGTAATACCATACCACCGCTCACCGCTTTGGCGCCCCAGTAGCTGAGAGGAAGTATGTATTCTGTATAGTGGGCAAAACCGATAGCAGCAGAGGCAATGACCAGGGGCGCCTGGATCATGGTTTGCCATACGAAGAGGAAACTCATCAGCTTCCCTGTCCGCGGACCAAACCCCTGCTTCAGGAAGTTGTAACTACCACCAGCCAGCGGGAATGTAGCCCCCAGCTCACTCCATATCATCGCATCGATAAATGATAGGACAGCACCGGCTACCCAGGCATACAGGAAACCTGGCCCCAACATGATCTTAGCTACAGTGCTTAATACTATAAATGGGCCAATGCCCACCATATCCGTCATATTAATAGCAGTCGCCTGTAAAAGGCTGATGCGCCGGGAAAGTTCTGGTTGCTTCATTTGTATAGTAAAAATAGATATTTTGCCCGCTTATCCCGAAATATTTATTGAAGAATTTCAATGTTTCCAGTGGAGCCCCCTGTTAGCACGGGTAACAGCTATGCATAACTGTTATCAAAAGGAATAGGATAACAGTGTTAAACCCTTATTCGTGCATCCGTACTAATTAATATCACGCGTTAATAATTTATTAACGTACATCCAGCGACCGGATATATATTTTTACGCCCCGAAATGAGGCCATCAGATACTGTAGATAATTTATCATTGTTCTCTGCCGCAAAAGGAGAAGATACAAGCGCATTTAAAATCCTTTACCAGCGTTACTGGAAGAAGCTTTATATCAGCGCCTGTAAACGTGTGGATGCTGATGATGCCAAGGATATCGTACAGGATGTTATGTTGTCGCTATGGAGAAGAAAGCATGAAATTCAGATAGACAGTAACGAAGACCTGAGCCGCTACCTGTATTCCGCCCTGAGATACCGTATCATCTCCTATTACGCATTCAGTAGCGCCACTGTACAGATCCCTGAATGGTTCGATCAGCCTGTACACGCTTCTTTTGAAGATGCTTTCGATGTAATCAAACTAAAGCATCTCATCGACGGTGAAGTAGACCGTATGCCCGAACGTATGCAACAGATCTACCAGTTAAGCAGGGAAGAAGACCTGTCCGTAACTGATATCGCCTCCCAGCTGAACCTCTCCGAACAGACTGTCCGCAACCAGCTGTCGCTCGCTATGAAAAGACTCCGCGTCTTTCTGCGCGATCATCACCAGAGTGACCTCGTGATCTGCTCGATACTGATGATCGACGTGTTTACGGCTATTAAATAATCAGGAATTTCCTTTATTCATGACCTTACGACTGGCGAATGTTACCTCATTTGCCAGCTACTCACCGCTATTAATGTATCTGTACAACAGTATCAGCGTCACGCTAACCCTTTCCTGATGCCCTATTCCTGATTCGCATTCATCACTTAACATACAGTTAACATAGGAACCCGGTATGAAATCGTGTTTTCATGATGTAGTAGTATAGTAATGATATGAAATACCTGAAAATAAAACGCCTGTTCAGGAAATATCTGTCTGACAAGACGGCTCCTGAAGAGGGACAACTGGTGGAACAGTGGTATGATAAACTCGACAAACGGGCACCCATACAACTTTCCGCAGCTGAAGAACAAGCACTGGAAGAAGAAATGTGGAAGCGGATCGAGCCTATGCTATCGGCGCCACAGCGTTCCGTATCCAGATTATATACCTATATCAGTGTAGCTGCCAGTATTGCTGTATTAGTGTTAGCGGGCGTTCTCTACCAGAAACGTAATAAGGCCGTGGAACAAAAAACGGCTGATGTCAGTGAGCTTTTCCAGGATTATTACACCCGTACCGGCGAACGGAAGCAGCTGAGACTACAGGATGGTAGCGTGATCGCCATGAACAGCGGATCGCATATTCGGGTGTACCCCGATTTTAGTAAAGACCGCCGCGTCGATCTGACTGACGGCGAAGCCTATTTCGATGTACAGCATGATCCTGCACACCCGTTCATTATCCGTGCCGGTAAAGTTACTACACATGTCCTGGGTACTGCCTTCAATATAAGGGCATATAAGGAACTGAACGAAATATCTGTGGCTGTAACCGCCGGTAAAGTGCAGGTTGCTGATACCCTGCATACAATCGGTGTATTGGAAAAACAGCAAAAGCTGGTATTTGATCAGCAGCGGGAAACATTCGCTATCCAACACTTTACGGAAGATGTAGCTGGCTGGAAAAGCGGAAAGCTCATCATCAGAAATGTGTCATTCGAAGAAATGGCATTGCTCTTAGAAAAGAATTACGGCATCACACTCACCACTTCCAATGCCGGCATACGTAAGAAGAAATTCACTGCAAGTATTCCTTCTTCCCTGTCCGCAACAGAAGCCGTAGAGATCATCGCATCTATTTTTAAACTTAAAATGAAACAGGGAGGAGACACTATCGAACTATACCGCTGACGCTTAGCCAGACAAAGAAGGCTTTGCTGCAACAAAGCCTTCGGAAACAGCCGCTGCAACGGCTTCTGCTCATTATTTTCTCAAATTAAAAAGCCATACAATGTATGAAAAAAAAGGGACAGTCCAGTAATAAGAAGAAAGATTTTATCATCAAAGCTATGAGATTAACATTTCTTTCCATGACTATTCTGCTTACTACTTCCCTGATGCTTTCTGCCAATGCCGGGAGAGGTCAGGAACTGAGTAAGAGAATTTCAGTGAACATCCGAAAAGGATCACTGGAAAAAGCGTTAAAGCAAATGGAAACACAGTTGAACCTGAACTTTGCCTATGATCAGCAAATGGTTCAGCGTTATCAGACTGACGAACACAATTTCCAGGATCAGCGCCTGGATGGTGTGCTCACACTATTATTTGACGAGAAAGACCTTTCCTTCCGTGAAGTGAATGGTGTGATCGTGATCAATGCAGTCAGAAAAGAACGTATTGTAAAACAGGCACAGGGCAAAATTCAGGGTAAGGTAGTAGATGAACAGGGTGCCCCACTGCCCGGTGCCACGATTAAGATAGTTGGCGGTACGCAACACGCCATCAGTGATGCGGACGGTAACTTCTCCGTGTCCCTCGAACCTGGTGTATATACACTTGAAGTAAGCTTTATCTCATTTAAAGCGCAGCGTGTACAGAACATCGTCGTAAAAACCGATGCTCCTGCTATGTTAACCGTTCGTATGAAAGCAGATATGGGATCCCTGGGTGAAGTGGTCGTAGTAGGTTACGGTACCCAGAAACGTAGTGAAGTCACCTCCGCTGTGTCTACTGTAAAAGCAGACAACTTTAACAAAGGGGGTATCAGGTCTACCATGGAACTGATCCAGGGCAAGGTACCTGGTCTGAACATCACCAAAACACAGGGAAATAACCCGAATGCGGGTGCTTCTATCCAGCTGAGAGGTGTTACCTCACTGAGTGGTACAACTGCGCCCCTGATCGTTATTGATGGTATTCCGGGCGGTAATCTTGATCTGTTGCAGCCAGATGATATCGAGTCATTCAGTATACTGAAAGACGGTTCTGCTGCGGCTATCTATGGTACCAGAGGTAACGCAGGTGTTATCCTCATCACCACCAGGAAAGGTACTGCCGGTGATCCACGCTATGAGTATAACAATTATTTTCAGCGCGACTACACTGACAAAAAGCCCGACTTCCTGTCTGCTGAACAGTTCCGTCAGAAGATCTCAGCAGGTATTATCTCTCCCACATCAGACCTGGGTGGATCTACCAACATGTACAATGAACTGATCAATAAGAATAACCTGAGCCAGTACCATAACCTGTCTGCTTCCGGTGGTAGCGAGAAGTCCAACTACAGGGCCTCTCTTTACTACAACGATTTTCAGGGTATTGCTCAGCAGAATGGCAGAAAACAGGCCGGTGGCAGATTGAACATCAACCAGAAGGGACTGAATAACAAACTGACCATGCAGGTCAACATGGTGGCCAATTTTAACAAGGCGAACCTCCTGGGTGGCGATGCCGGTTTCTTTGAACAGGCGGTGGCCTGGAATCCGACTGCGCCGATCCACAAAGCTGATGGCTCCTTCTATGAGATCAATGAATATTTTAATCCTGCCGGCCGCCTGGCTAATCGCCTGAATCAGCGCGACCAGCAGACTTTCGCAGGTGATGCAAGATTCTCGCTCGCGATCACAAAAGACCTGTCTGCATCCGTATTCGGTTCCTATCAGCGTGATAACTTCAATGATCGCTACTACCGTTCCATGTATGACTTTGAACAGCGTCCGGGTACTTCCTGGCAGGGTATGGGTTATGCCAGCAAGGGTAATGAGCTGAACTGGACAAAGACGCTCGACCCGACCCTCAACTATGAGCATAACTGGGGCGTACATTCACTGTCTGCTATCGCAGGATATAGTTATCAGTACAGTACCAGGGAAACTTTCAGTGCCAATAATAATGGTTTCACTACTGATGCATTCCTGGACTGGAACCTCGGCGCTGGTAGTGCCACCAATAACACGGCATTACCCCGTCCCGGCATGGGCAGCTTCAAGGAAGATAACATCCTGATCGCATTCTTTGGTCGTCTTAACTATTCCTATAAGAATAAATACTACGCACAGGTCATTATGCGTAGAGAAGGTTCTTCCCGCTTTGGGGCCAATAATAAGTGGGGTAACTTCCCCGCTGCATCCCTGGGCTGGACTATCACAGAAGAACCTTTCATGGATGATATATCCTTTGTTGATAACCTCAAGCTGCGTGTGGGGTATGGTGTAACGGGTAACCAGGGTATTCCGAATTACCGTTCCCTGATCACGCTGGGTACCGGTGGCGTCTATCCGCAGAATGGTATCTACCTGCAGACTTACGGCGCTTCCCGTAACCCTAATCCCAACCTGCGCTGGGAAAAGAAACTGGAATGGAACTTTGGTCTCGACTATACTATCCTCAATAACCGTATCAGAGGTTCCATCGATGTTTACTCCCGTGAAACCCGCGACCTGCTCTATAACTACGCAGCACAACAGCCGGCCTTCGTCCGTGACGGATTGTATACCAACGTTGGTACTATCAAAAACCATGGTATCGAAATCCTGATCAGCGGTACGCCGGTGAATGGAAAAGACTTCCAATGGAATGTGGACCTGACGGCTAACTCCCAGTTCAACAAACTCTCTAAACTGTCTAATCAGCAGTTTAAAGCTACCTACCTGACCTTTGCTGATATCCCTAATCCCGGTGCGATGGGCCCTGCTATCCGCCTGGAAGAAGGTGGTGCGGTAGGTAACTTCTATGGTAAACGTTTTGCCGGATTTACAGAAGATGGTAAATGGTTGTTCTACAAAGCAGATGGCACCAAAGCACGCGCTTCTGAGATCAATGAGAACGACAGGACCATCATCGGTAACGGTGTGCCTAAATATAATGTGGGTCTGAACCAGACCTTCCGCTATAAGAACTTCGATCTGACCATGCTGTTCAGAGGTAAGTTCGGTTTTGATATACTGAACCTGCAGGAGATCTTCTTTGGTAACAAAAAATACCTGCCTAATAACATTTTCAACAGCGCCTTCGATAGACATGCGCAGCTGAACGACGATCCTCAGTACTCTGATTACTACATCGAGAAAGGCGACTTCGTGAAACTGGATAACCTTACACTCGGCTACAACGTGAAGGTGACATCTCCTTATGTGCGTAATGTAAGAGTGTTCGTGTCCGGCCGTAACCTGCTGACCTTTACCGGTTATAAAGGTCTGGACCCGGAACTGGAAGATACCGGCTTCACTACCGGTGTAGACACAAGAGGTTTCTATCCGAGAACACGTTCCTGGACGATCGGTCTGAACGTTGGATTCTAAGTAATAAGAGGTATTCACAACAAAAGGTAACAAATGAACTATCTGAAAAAGTTAATATACTGCTGCGGCATCGGCTTACTGTTAGCGCAGGATTTCGGTTGTACGAAACTGGATGAAACAATATACAGCGAGGTCTATAAAGAAAACTTCTATAAAAGCAGAACAGAAGTACTGCAGGCTGCCCTGCGTCCAATGACGCATATGCAGTCATGGATCGCTCCTATCCGTGGAGATGGCTACTACTATCATGCAGAAATGAGTTCCGACCAGGTGGCATGGCCACAGAAAGGCCGTCATGCATATGATAATGGTGACCACATGAGACAACACTATCACACCTGGACAACCAATGAAGGCAGGATGCGTAATGCATGGGTAGGTATGTGGACTGGTGTGGGGTATTGTAATGCGGCGATCGAAGACCTTGCATTACTGGATTACACCAAGCTCGGTATGCAACAGGCGGAAATGACCGCTATACTTGCCGAACTCCATGTACTCAGAGCATTCCACTATATTAAACTAATGGACCTCTGGGGTAATATCCCGGTGGTGACACAGGTAGGTAAACCGGCTAACCCACCTACACAGCCAAGAAAGGAAGTATTTAACTTCATCAGAGCAGAACTGGAAAAATATGTACCGCAATTGCTGCCTTACAGCCAGGAACTGGTAGGACGTATCGGTCAGACCGGCGGTTATGCGATGCTGGCGGAAGTATATCTGAATGCCGAGAAATGGTCCGGAACGCCGATGTGGGATGAATGTATCGCTGCCTGCGATAAGATCCTCAGTGGTGATGCGGGTGGCCTGGGTGGTAAGCCAAGACTGGCGCCTAACCTGACAGAGACCTTTGCGAATACCAACAGGACTGCTCCTGAAGCGTTATTTCAGTATGCCTATAGCAACAAAGGTGGTTTCGTATGGGACTGGATCCCTTTATTCGGCTTCAGCAACATGAGCGCTGCACTGGATGTAGGATATGCGGGTAACAATGGTTATGTCGTGATCCCTTCCTTCTACGACACCTATGCTGAGAATGACCTGCGCAAGAAAGAATGGTTCCTGTTCGGTCCCCAGTATAAATACAATACAACTGATCCGATCCTTGGCACTGAAGAATACAATGGTAAGCCACTGGTATATGTCAACTACATCAGAAGAGCCAGTGAGAACAAAACCGAAAGCACCATGGCTACCGGTGAAGAGAACAGCGGCGCACGTTTTAATAAGTATAAAACAGGTCGCCTGAGTGATCCTAACTACCGGGAGAATCATTTCATGATCTACCGGCTGACGGAGATCTATTTTGATAAGGCAGAAGCGCTGATGCGTAAGAACAGGAACGTAGCGACACAGGAAGCGGTAGACCTGATCAACGCCAGTCGTAAGCGCGCGTTCACAGATGCTGACTGGGCAACTGCTGCATATACTGTAGCGACGTTGACGATGGATGAGTTCCTGGCAGAGAAAGGACGCGAATTTGTATTTGAAGGCAGACGCAGGACAGATATTATTCGTTTTGGCAGATTTAATACCGGTGCCTGGTGGGATCACACTGCTACAAACAATGTCAATAAAGAGATCTATCCTATCCCAAGCACGCAGATCGCAAACAATACGAATCTGAAACAGAATGATGGGTATTGATCCGCGTGATCAGCTTTTTTAATAGCATGAATGTTTCGATGAAAAAGGCCGCGCCATTCCTGGTGCGGCCCTCTTGTTATCTGCTGACGTTCATGGCTAATTTCTTCCTTGACAGCATCCTTGAAAATAAGCCTGCTACCATTTTTATTTTCATGCTGAATTTTTTCTTCAGCGGATTGGCGCCATTATCCATTAGTAGCGCTACGATGTTACTATGTCCGAATGTAGCTGCATAGGTCAGTGCCGTCGCACCGTTGTCTGTTTCTGTACTGACAGATGCGCCTTTTTTGAGTAATAGTTTTACGACGTCAGTATGCCCTTTGAAACAGGCACCCATTAAAGCAGTATGTCCCAGGTTATCTTTGGCTTCTAACTCTGCACCCGCCTTCAGCAGGAAGGCTACCGCTTCACTGTGATTGTAATATGCCGCCATGATGAGGGGGGTAGAACCTCTGTCATCTCTGGCATGCAGTGCTCCATTAGCTACACATTCTTTCAGCAGTGAAACGTTGTTCGTCCTTGCTGCTTCGAATATATCTGTCATCATAAATGATCTTTTACTGTAATGAATGGTTTGCAATATTATCCATTGTCAACATAGGAAAAGCACATATAGTTTAATATCATGGTCAATAGATTTTGTCTATCTGAAATGATATTTTCATCATTGTATTTTATGGGTTATCTATCCTGTACAGAAACAATTTATCTTTACCGGCAAGATAACTGTAGTTACAATATTGATGTAATACTACAAATCTCATTCCTACCTGGTGACCAGCTCAATGCCTGTCTGATAGACATAATTTATAGGTGATCTTATTTGTTTATTCCCTTCTCTGCATGTGCGGACAGGAATACTTTTGTCAAAAATATTAGACGAAAAAATAAACCTTATGAGTCAAGATCAGCAAGCAAAGAATAACGGACAGGCAGGAGCCAGCCAGGTAGCCCACCACCTCACTACCCGTCAGGGACAGCCGGTACACAATAACCAGAGCATGCGTACACTGGGTAACAGAGGACCCGCTGTAATGGAAAACTATCAGTTCCTGGAAAAGATAGCACATTTCGACAGGGAGCGTGTACCTGAGAGGGTCGTTCATGCGCGTGGCGCCGGTGCACATGGTGTGTTTGAAGCATATGGTACAGTAGGGAAGGAGCCAGCCTCCACATATACACGTGCGAAGTTATTCCAGGAGAAAGGGAAACAGACGCCGGTGTTTGTTCGCTTCTCAACTGTTATTCATGGCGGACATTCCCCGGAGACGCTAAGAGATCCCAGAGGATTTGCAGTGAAGTTTTATACAGAAGATGGTAACTGGGATCTGGTAGGTAATAACCTTAAAATATTTTTCATTCGTGATGCGATCAAGTTTCCTGATTTCATCCATGCGCTGAAACCAGATCCTGTGCATAACAGGCAGGATGGTGGTCGTGTGATGGACTTTTTCAGTAACTCACCTGAGGTAATGCATATGATCACCTGGTTGTTTTCGCCATGGGGTATACCGGCTAACTACCGTCAGATGCAGGGATCAGGTGTAAATACGTTTAAATGGGTGAATAAGGCCGGAGAAGCAGTGTTGGTAAAGTATCACTGGGAGCCGCTTGCTGGTGTAAAGAACCTTACACAGAAGGAAGCAGAGGCGATACAGGCGAAGAATTTCAATCATGCGACCGAAGACCTGTATACTGCCATTGAAGCGGGTAATTACCCACAGTGGGAATTATTTGTACAGATTATGAGCGATGATGAACACCCCGAGCTTGATTTTGATCCATTGGATGATACCAAAATATGGCCCGCAGAACAGTTTCCATGGTTGCCGGTAGGTAAAATGACGCTGAACCGTAATCCGGAAAACTACTTTGCGGAAGTGGAGCAATCCGCTTTTGGCCCGGGCGTCATAGTAGACGGACTGGAGTTCTCCGATGATAAGATGCTGATCGGACGTACTTTCTCTTATTCAGATACACAACGGTACCGCGTGGGTACGAACTATTTACAGTTGCCGGTCAACGCGGCAAAGACACATGTAGGAACGAATCAGCGTGATGGCAACATGACGTATAAATTAGATGTACCGGCAGGAGTAAATCCACATGTGAATTACGAGCCATCCAGCCTGAATGGTCTGAGGGAAGTGCCGCAAACAACAGTCGTGTATGAGCCTACCTATGCGGCAGCAAAGATCGTACGTCAAAGCATTGACCGGACTAACAACTATCAGCAGGCAGGAGAACGTTATCGCTCATTTGAAGAGTGGGAGAAGGAGGAACTGATCAGTAACCTGGCAGATACATTGAAAGCAGCGCAACCGGCTATACAACAGCGTATGGTGGAGCACTTCTATCAGTGTGATGAAGATTATGGACGCAGAATCGAAGAAAAGCTGAAGGAAGTGAAGGAAGCGGGAGTAATTGCGTAGAGGAGTGTAGATAATTGAAGAAGCCTTCCACCGGAATGATGGAAGGCTTTTTCAATTATGCTGAACGAACCTTAGTATGCTTCTATCAGTTCCTTTCTGTTCTTACTTTTCAGGCGGGCGGGTACGATACCGGTGATCTCTGTTTTCAGCGCTTCTATCATCCGTCTTTTTACAAAGTTCTTCATAGTGACCATGCCGATCTCCCTTGCCGGTTCAGGTGAGTGAAAGTACCTTAGTTTTTGCTGTTGTTCTGCACTGAGGTCATTGAGTGCCAGTTCCGGCAGGATAGTGGCGCCATTGTTTTCATCCACCATCCGCTTTAAGGTCTCAATACTGCCGGTGTTATATTCATAATGTTGTGAGCCGCGGGTCGTTTTTCTATGCTGACAGATGTTCAGTACCTGATCTCTCATGCAGTGACCATCATTAAGAATCCAGAGTTCCTCCACATTGATATCTTCCGGTTTGAGCTTTTTCTTTCTGGCCAGCTGGCTTTCATCAGATACATATGCCACAAAGTTCTCGTAGAATAACGGTGTTTCTTTCAGTTGCGCATCATGTAAAGGAGTGGATACAATACCACAGTCTATCAGTCCCAGTTTAAGTTGCTGCATGATCTGTTCTGTATTCTGCTCCCATACCACTAATTTAACAGCCGGGTATTGCTCGATGAACCTGGTAATGATCTTCGGAACGATGTAGGGGGCCACCGTCGGGATGATACCGATTTTCAGTTCGCCGGATAATTCTTTATTTCTGTCGGACACCAGGTCCTGTATTTTCTGATATTCTGCGAGGAGCGTACGTGCCTGCGCAATGATCTCTATGCCTAGTTCAGTGGGTGTGACCGGCGATTTGCTGCGATTGAATATTTTGACACCCAGTGCATCTTCCAGTTTCTGGATCTGCATGCTTAACGTCGGCTGGGTAACAAAGCAGTTTTTGGCAGCAAGATTAAAGCTCCGGTAGGTATCTACCGCAACAATGTATTCAAATTGTACGATGGTCATGGTTTGTTATTATTTATTTGCCGAACGTGCTGTACGGCAAAGCATAGTTCACTGTTGCCTGTCGCAGGGTCCATGTAGAAAGCTGTAAAAGCCTTGTCAATATATATATCCGTTCCTTATTGCTGAACCGCCGCAACAAGCGCTTCATACCCGGCCGGATTTTCCTGTAGCAAAGCATAGTCAATAGGATTCCTGCCGAATTTATCTTTCTTCAGCGGGGATGCACCATGACTTAGTAATAGTTCGATAATATCATTTCGACCGAATGTAGCGGCAAAGGTCAATGCAGTGGCGCCATTGCCATTCTCTGTATCTACATGAGCGCCATGTTCCAGTAATATCCTTGCAATGTCAGTGTATCCTTTAAAGCATACGCCCATGAGCGCCGTGTTTCCCATAGCATCCTGTATCTCAGTGGCTGCACCAGCTTCCAGCAGTGCTGTAACAGCAGCTGTATGGTTATAATACGCGGCAATGATGAGTGGAGTAGCGCCACGGGCATCTCTGGCGTTGATCTGTTCACTGTTGAGATAGCCTTCGAGGGCCGCGATATTGTTGGTCCTGGCTGCTTCAAATATATCCATGGTCTGATGGTTTTGTAGCAATATTAGATAAAGCAGGGTAATTATGCGTAGTCATCGAATAATATCATGGGCCATAGATGAAATTTATAGGATGATGGTTGTTTAATAGCTGGGGTCTATTAATTTGGAATTATACATTTAGATCATATGAATGTTTATATTATATTTGCGCCGTGTAGCAGAGATGGGGTCGATCTGGACAGACGCCTCCCTGTCACGGAGGAAGAGCAGGTTCGAGTCCTGCCTTCTCTCTACACATTATGAGGGGTAGTTTAACTGGAAAAACGCCGGCCGCTGCAAGCCGGAAATTTAGGTTCGAATCCTTCCCCTTTGCAGGTAAGATCTTATGGAAGGAGTAGTTAAAATGGAAGAATACTGACCTGCTAGTTCAGAGATGTAGGTTCGATGCCTACCTCCTTCCGCAGTTATTTTGGCAGATAGGCATCCAATCTTTTGCAGGTGGTCATGATATTGAACGAATAGTTTAACAGGAAGAACGCCGCACTATTTCGTCAGGGATACGGGTTTAAGGCCCCTTCCAACATCAAACCCGACTTCTTGAGAATAGTCTCAAAAGGTCGGGTTTCATTTTTATGTGACGTGCCCGTTAGCAGCACCACCCCGGTGCGACATGGCGCATCGGGATGGTGCTGACAGGAAGTAATGTAAAACGTTCACCGGTCAAAAGCATTGTGACAGGAATAGTTTTAAGGGAACGGGCTATAGTTTCATCCAAACTAATCTGCTGCCGGTATGTTTACCCTGCTCTTCAGCTTTTACCACTACATAAAGTTGTTTATCTGCACTGTAATCACAAGCTTTGAACACACCACGGTTATGATCGCCGTTTTCAGCTGGTTTGTCAAAAAGATAGTCGACTGCAGGTACTTCTTTTGTGCCGCTTAATTTATAGTAGAAGGCATCGTTTTTCTCTAATGATTTTATTTCGCGTAATTTTTCTCCTGTCTGTCCTCTTTCTACATTGTCGGGATTGTCATTCAGGAACAGGTAATTTTTACCATTTGCACTAAGGTAATTAAATGCATCCATTGCGGAGGGTTCTTTATAAGCCAGTTCAAAATACTCATTTGCGTTCTGGAAAAAAATCGACCTTAACGTATTGTCGCGACGCTGAAATCTTGGAATACGGTAATGTTGTACTATTTCCATATCCTTCTCAGATAAGACTTTTACATCATAGTCTTTCATCTCGAATTTTTTTAACGTATGTATGTTCGTAATAGTTATACTTTCAAACACGGCGGTAAATGTGCCGTCCTCATTTGCAAAAAGGTCCTGTGGTGCTCCTGATTCCTTGTATTTAGCAAGCAGATTGCTTTTAGCTATCCTGCCGATAGGGTCAACTACTGTGGTTGAATAGCCTTCTCGTGTATCCATGGTCAGCAACATCAATTTTTTTGATGCCGGATTATATTTCGCGATTGAGGCATTCGCCGGTTTTCTTGTGGTTCCCAGCTTATCCATCGTCAGCACTGTATCTCCGGCTATTAATTGACCAAATATTAATTCACATTCTTTTCCTCCTGATGCGGCAGTATTATAGCCATATGCCAATATACCAAGTTTATCCTTTTCGAAAGGTGCAAGGCCCAGGAATTCCATATACTTGTATTTCTCTTCCGGAGATTTATAAAATGCGTGGCTAAGCTCTTTATTGTCAGTGCCGTAGATAGAAACAGCAATTCGCTTATTCCTGTCAGCGTGAAAACTGTTTACGGATACTACTGCATAGCCATTCCCCTCGGGCATTGCTTGTGAGAAGAAATCGGGTTCCGGTACACCTACTGCTACTCCCATATGCTTGAAGTAGGAAACTTTTTCCAGCTGACTTATTACTGAGTCCTCTTTTAGGGCGCCGTTTTTACCATCAAACACCAGGCGTTTTAATACAACCTGGTGCTCCAGTATCGTACTGACTAAAGCTGTTATGTCGCCATTCGTATCATAAAGGCCCTTGACCTTAAAGGCACTCTCTTTACCAACAGGAGGAGGTAGTTGTTTGCTGGAAGATAGCTTGAATTTTGGACTGTAGATATTAACAGTCATCTCTTTTTTGTTGATGCCCAGATAAAAAGTACAACCATTTTTCATCAGTAATACTCTTTGAATGGTGGTACGCTTATCATTCTCTAAAAACGGGCTCTGTGCTTTCATCTTGATCTGCGCGTGAGACATGAGGCATAGCAGCAGGAATACAGGCATTACGAACAAATATTTCATAGTTGGGTATATTTTTGAGACAGCAAATATATATATTGTAGTGGATGCTAACAGCGATGTATCGATATATAATAGAAAAGAGGGTGTATCAGGTATTATGATACACCCTCTTTTTATTCAGGTACCCGATCGAACCAGGTGGTCATGCAGGCGTCGGATGACGTTCGTTTACTTTGATACACCTTTTGTATCTTTCGCTAAAGCACATCACCTATTTTGTACGTACTTCCTTCCTTCACTAACTGGTACCGTATCGTAATCTTAGTACTGTCATCAGCCCAGCGGTACGACGCTTCATAAATATCTTTTTCTTTTGGCACTTTTACGATCCGCAATGTCTCCATCATATGCCCGTCTGTATCCTGTGCATTAATAAACGGATCTGCATCGATGTAACCACTGTCCAGATCAGCCCTTAGTCTTTCCAGTAATTTTTTGGTACAGTATTGTTGTTTGATCCCGTCCAGCACTTCTTCTGAATAATTTTGTTCTTTTTCCAGTTCAGCGTCATACTTTGAATAGAACTCCTGCAGCATCCTGATATTCTGTGCTTCGATGTCCTGATCATTGGCGGAGCCCTGTTCCGTTGGGCAACAGGCATCTGTTGTACCCGCACTTGCTGTTTCCGTTTTGTTACCGGTA
Source organism: Chitinophaga agri (assembly GCF_010093065.1). NCBI lineage: Bacteria > Pseudomonadati > Bacteroidota > Chitinophagia > Chitinophagales > Chitinophagaceae > Chitinophaga > Chitinophaga agri. The sequence continues at coordinate 6,895,242 of NZ_CP048113.1, forward strand.
TCACAGCTCACAAAGCTGATGAAAAAGAATGAAATGACTGATAGTGAGAATCTGATCGTTGCTTTCATAATGTCTTCTTTTGGTGGCGTATAAAATCCATTTCTGATATCACTGTGCCGGTACAACGTCTCTTGGGAACAGTGATCCGGATCAGTGATAAGTGGCTGCAATATTATATAGTTTTCGTTGAAAATAGATGTTAAAAATATGAGCCGTGTGACAGTAAAGCGGATAGCACAGGGGGAAAAAGTTTTATTTTGCTGTGAATAAAAAAATCCACTAAATTTACTTCACAGCATGCAACTGTAGTTATCCCGTATTTGCATCTTCTTTCAATAGATCCCGGTTTCACTTACATATTTTATATCGCTGTTTATCCATGCCAATTGGGTAAATAGGGCGTCATTTTCCATAAACAACGTTCATAACTATACTTAGATGAAAAACAACAGATTGTTAACCACAATGATCATTATCAGGCTCATTTTCTCAGGCGGAAAGATAACATACGGGCAACAGGGAAAGATACCTGATCCTTTTGCTAAATTGTCGGCACCGTCGCCGGCTACTGCCGCGTTGGTGAAGTTTACTGATATACCCGTCAGTGGCTTTACCGGTACACCTGATATCAATATACCCCTGTATGAGATCAGTACTGCTTTTGTCAGGTTACCTGTCACACTTTCTTATCATGCATCCGGTATAACGGTGGAGCAGGAAGCGACCAACGTCGGTCTGGGATGGGCATTGAATGCAGGAGGTGTACTGTCAAGAACAGTTGTGGGAAAGGTAGATAACGGTACCTGGCAAACAGATAGAATGAACAGGCAGTCCTCCTTTGACATCAGCAATCCGGTTGACTTCCGGCAGGCCCCTTTGTTACTGGATAATACGATTGATGGTGTACCGGATCTATACATGTATAACTTCGCCGGATATAGCGGTAAATTCATTATCGCGGACCAGCTCAGACAATTGCCGCTTACAAATACGCGCATTACAAAGATCAGCGAAAATGAGTTTCACATCATAACGCCCGATGGCAATAAGTACATATTTAGTGCGCCGGAAGTCAGTCGTAACAGATCAGAAAATTCGGCGTCTTTTAATATAGTGGCATGGTACCTGACGAAGATCCTTTCTGCGGATCGTACGGACTCTGTGTTGTTTTCCTACGCTGATACACGTTATGTCAGTGGCGGTGGCGTAAGTTTTACCAGGGAGTTTTATAAAGGTGCCTCAGGCGACTGGAATGGACCTGCTGAATCTGCACAAAGTAGTTTTGAGAACCTGATCAATGGGAAACAGCTGGTAAGGATCGACTTCAGGCAGGGAAGCGTGACATTTAATATTTCCTGGAATACAAGGGAGGATCTTGCCGTGATGGATAACGGTGCCGTGCCACTGGTCAGTTCAATGGTCGTGAAGAATAATGCAGGTACCATATTGCGAACAGTTAATTTCCGTTACGGCTATTTTACAAATGGTGCTCCCGGTGCAGATAATAAACGGTTGCAGTTATCCGCCGTCTATATACATGGTGGCAATAGTACGGATACCTTACAGGCGCAACGTTATCATCTCGGTTATAACAATATGCCATTGCCGGCGAAAAGCTCCCTCTCTCAGGATCACTGGGGCTATTATAACGGCGCGGAAAACACAACGCTCATCCCTTCCTATACGAATTGTGTGAACGGCCCCACGCCGCCTGATTGTTACAGTTGTGCGGGACAGCCAGGTACATTGAATTTCCCGGGTGCTGACAGAAATACGAAAGGTGCCTATGCATCTGCGGGTATGCTGGAGCGCATCACTTATCCTACCGGCGGGTATGCCGCTTTTGAATGGGAGCCGCATGAGGTAGCCGATTATGAAGCACCTGTTATCAGTTACCGCAATGAGCGTATAGGATCTACCTATGTGGCAGCTAATACTACATTGTTTGTAAAAGATAGTTCTACGGATTTTTACGTCGATCCGGTGTTGCATCCCGGTGGTCTTTGTGCGCGTATTGATGGTATAATGGCTGTTCCGGGTAGTGCGGCAACTGATGATGCGCTGATCGATCATGCAGGAGGTAGTATCACACTCTACAAACGCACAGGGCGTGTGGCCGTGGCCAGCTATTCATTTTCCTGGTCACCTGCCGGTGCTTATAACTGGTCTTCCAATGTGAAACTGGAAGCGGGGCAACGATATTTCCTGCTGACCACTGTCCGCCATGCCGGGTTTTCTGTAAGGGCGAATATGAGTGCGAATGTTCGCGTAACAGCGAATACTGGTAAGAATAAAATAGTAGGTGGCTGTCGGCTGAAAAGAACGGTATTATATGATCCTGTTGCGGAGCTGTCTATGGTGAAAACCTACAATTACCGCCATCCTTCAGATACCGCATTGTCCAGTGGCACCATACGCCGCCCACCGCTATATGTAAAGAACGTTCAGCGTTTTGAACAACAGGGGAAGGGCTGCGATTATTTTGAACGGAGCGGTATCCGGTTATCTTCTAACAGTATTGCCAGCCTCGGAGCAGGTAGTCATGTCGGCTATACGTATGTCAGAGAATCTATCGGAGAGGGAGGTGCGAATGGCTATATTATTTACAATTATGAGAACCGTTTATTTAATAATGAATTCAATCCCGGTTGGAGAAGCGGCTACCTCATAGCCAAAACAATATACAATGCGCAGGGCAGTCCGGTGAACAGGGAGCGTAATGTCTATAGCACAGATAGCAGAGGGGATACCTCATTTATGGCCAGCACGGTCGATTATTATGTGAAACACCCCTGTGCCAATGTGCTTACATATGATCGTGCATATCCTGCTTATGCCAGCGGCAAGGACTGGATCTTTCCTTCCGAGTGGTTTCACCTGGACTCCACCATTACAGATAACTATGACATAGATGTTCCGTCGCGTGTTTTGACGACAGCTATGGCATTGATCTATGACAATGTGCGGCATTTACAGGTGACTAAAACCATAGAGAAAAATGCCGCCGGTTTGGACGTGATCACCTCTTTCCGTTATCCGCTTGACTATGTACTTCCTGCGGGGACATTAACCGCCGAAGCGCAGGCGATCAGAGACATGCAGACAGCTAACATCCATGCATTGACAGAGACCTATAAACAACAGCGTACTGCGTCGGGCGTATTACAGTTACAGGGTGCCACCTATCAGTCCTACCGGTCAGTGGCGTCGGCTGCCGGGCCGGTCATACTGCAGGATAAACAATATACAGGTACTGTAACGGTCCCTGCTGCCCCCTTTGCTCCCTCTGCAGTAGCAGGTACTGGTATTACAAAGAGCGCTGTCTACTACCTGAGATCAGCCGTGAATAAGTATGACGCCTGCAACAATATCAGTGAGATCGAAAAGGAAGGGGGAGAGGTGAGTGCCTATATCTGGGATCATAAGGGTACTTACCTGGTCGCTGCGTTTAATAATGCCAGACTGGCTGATGTTGCCTATACGGGGTTCGAAGGGGATAATAAAGGTAACTGGAGATATGCTGGCATGCATACGTCGGATGCTACTGCCGTAACAGGCAGGAATAGTTATCAGCTGACAGCCGGAGCCATCACCAGCAATGCTTTAACAGCCAGTATGACGTACACATTGTCTTACTGGCTGAAAAGTACGACGCCGCTTTTTGTTGCGGGAACGGTATCCGGCTATCCGCTGAAAGGCACAACCCTAAGGGGTTGGACATATTTTGAGCATAAGCTGACAGGGATAACGGTTGTAACACTTAGCGGTAATAGCCAGATAGATGAATTGCGGTTATATCCGGCCGGGGGATCGGTGACTACCTGGTCATACGATCCACTGACAGGCGTTACGGGGAGCTGTAGTGAAAGTAATATGATCACCCGGTATAGTTATGATCAGGAAGGCAGACTGAATGTGATAAGGGATCAGGACGGGAATATACTGCAACAGACGGAGTACAGGTATCAGGCACCGGTCGGACAGTGATAGGGGCTTTAAAAGGTATATCATATGAAGGGAACTATTCACTGATGAAGATGCCGGAACGTTATTCGCCAACACGGCGGATCACTTTTTCAGTTTTCCCCTGAAGGTTCCCCCGGCCTGTTGTCTCATTCACGGACAATCCTGTCCGGTTTACGGTATTCATGATTGATGCAGAACAAGGGTTGATATAGCTTTGTTGTGTTGTCGGGAAAATGAGCAGCATGACTATTACCAAACTAAATCAACTGAAAATATTATGAACAACAGCACAAGCGTAAGCACTAACCGCCTTTTAGTCACTATCCTGGTCCTCATCGCATTTGTACTGGGAAATAAAGTAACAGTAAAAGCACAGGGCGCAGCCACTGGTGCTGCAATCACCACTACCGCATTCGATCATATCAGACAGATCAAAGCAGGGGTACTGGATGTCGGATATGTAGAAGCTGGTCCTGCCGACGGTGAGCCGGTGATCCTGTTGCATGGCTGGCCTTATGACATCTATAGCTATAAGGACGTCTCTCAGATATTGGCAGCAAAAGGTTTCCGGGTATTGATCCCCTACCTGCGTGGTTATGGTACCACCCGTTTCCTATCCGCAGCAACACCGCGTAACGGACAACAATCCGTAGTAGCAGTCGATATCATCAATTTCATGGATGCCCTGCACATTAAGAAAGCTGTTGTAGGCGGGTTCGACTGGGGAGCACGTACCGCCGATATCATAGCGGCACTATGGCCTGAACGTGTAAAAGGCCTGGTATCCGTAAGTGGTTACCTGATCGGTAGTCAGCAGGGTAACAAAGCACCGCTGCCGCCTAAAGCAGAGCTTAACTGGTGGTATCAGTTCTACTTCGCTACCGAACGTGGCCGTGAAGGATATAAAGAGAACACGCTTGCATTCAATAAACTGATCTGGCAGACTGCTTCCCCAAAATGGAATTTCAGTGATGCCACTTATCATCAGTCTGCAACCGCATTTGATAATCCCGATCATGTACAGATCGTTATTGATAATTACCGCTGGAGACTGGGACTGGCCAAAGGAGAAGCAAAATACGACGAACTGGAAAAGAAACTGGCTACAGCACCTGCGATCACCGTACCAAGTGTGACCCTCGAAGGAGACGCCAATGGTGCACCACATCCTGATCCGGCTAACTATGCCGCTAAGTTCACTGGCAGGTATGCCCACCATACTATCGGTGGCGGAGTTGGACACAATTTACCGCAGGAAGCACCACAGGCATTCGCAGATGCGATCATCGAAGTGAATAATTTTTCTAAATAGGCGGGGGGATTACAACAGACAGGAGGTCTGCTCATCAGAGCGGGCCTCTTTTGCTTACTGCAGATATCCCTCCCGTAAATTCTCCCGCTGGCGTAATATTTGGACCCTGCATACTTAAATATAAGTGTTCAGATATGGATGTGATTGATCAGTTTTATGCAGGTACCAGCGGACTGGTATTACCCGTGCCCAATAAACAGGCGTACCCTCCTGCCTATAAGGACAAAAGCAGACTTACCTTCTATGCGTCCCTGTTTAATAGTCTGGAGGTGAACAGTTCGTTTTATAAGATTCCGATGGCCGGTACGACCAGGCGGTGGGCAACGGAAGTGCCGGAGGGATTTGCCTTTACCTTCAAATTATTCAGGGGAATTACGCATAACAAGGGCCTTGATTTCGACCCCGCGGTGGTGACACAATTCATGCAGGTCATTGATCAGGTGGGCGACAGGAAAGGGGCATTACTGATCCAGTTCCCGGCCAGTATTGTATTCGACAGTTTCGGGCAACTGGAGCGGCTGCTGGATGTTATCCGGCAATGTGATCCGGATGCCTCCTGGGATATATGCATTGAATACCGGCATCCATCCTGGTATGAAAGCGAGACGTTCGAGTTGCTGGCGGATTACAACGCCGCCATGGTCCTCCATGACATGCCTAAAAGTACGCCACCAGACATTAGGTCTTCTGTGCGCTTTGCCTACCTGCGGTTTCACGGACCAGCCGGTGATTATAAGGGTGGTTATCCCGATAAGGTCTTACAACAGTATACCAACAGGATCCATGGATGGTTAGATGAAGGGAAGCGGGTCTATACCTATTTCAATAACACGGCCGGAGACGCGCTCCCTAATCTCGAAACACTCCGCAGACAGGTGAACGGTATAGCCACCAAATGAAAAGAGACGGCCAGTGGCAGTCTCCAAGCCAAGGTCAACAGGGGTGTTGTTTTTCATGAGTAACTGAATAATAGGTGAAGGGAATATTCAGCTGCAAGTTAATGTATTCTCTTAATCATGCAACAGCGCGGTTAATCCTATCTGTTCCTGCATTATTTGCATTACATTTAGGTAGGTTTAAAAATATCCATTGATCTGTTAAGACTATACTTATGAATGTCATTCCTCTGACACTGCTGCAGGCTGCCATGCTTGGCGGTATCCTGATATTGCCGATGATAATGATCGCCTTACTTTGTATTTTCCTGTATAACTTTCTGCACAGGATCTTTAGTAAAAAGATCTCCGATCCTGATGACCTGGACCGCACCGTTATCTGGCTGAAAAGTATCATGATACCCGGCATACTGGGTGGTGCATTGATGTACTGGTACTGGAATATGCTGATGCAGATCAGGTTTTAATTAAATTATATCCCACCGGGGAACATGCCCGTGTATCCCGGCAGGAGGTATTATTTACTGCCTGCAAGCTGTCATTTTCCCTGTAAGGGCAAAACAAAACAGGCTTTCCCCGCAGAGAAAGCCTGTTCATACATCCGCCAGGCGGATCAGGTATTTGAAATATTAATTGTCTGTTTTCTGTTCTGCCAGGAAGCTCACCACATCCCTGATCTCTTTTTTTGAAAGTAACAGTTTCATGTCTGGCATGCTCGACTGCGCGTATTTCTTGTTGGTGATCTGATCAGCCGGAATGGTACGTTCTGTCTGTCCTTCTTTGATGGTCAGACTTGACTTAGTCTCTCCCTGGAGTATCCCTGTCACTTTCTTTCCATCCTTCAGGTCCAGCGTTACCATACCAAATCCGGGTGCCAGCCGTGCACTCGGAGAGATGAGCGCCTGTAAGATCTGTTCTCTTGTAATACGGCTGGCTACACCATTTAACCGTGGGCCCGCATTGCCGCCTTTGTCGTCATATGAGTGGCAGCGCATACACTGTGAGTTCTGGTTATCGAAGAAAATGTGTCTGCCGCGTCCTGGATCACCCCCCTGCAGGCAACTATTATAAGAAGCCATCAGGTCGTCCGGCGACATTTTGCTGTTCACAGCCTTGTATTGAGCGATCAGCGTAGCGGAACGACTACTATCGATCGCTTCACCCAGTTCAAGATAGATATCCGGATCAAGTTTACCGGTAGACATTTTGGTTAATAGTTCACCGAGCGGTTTTTCCGTATACTGCGCAGGCAGTTTACCTAATGTGAGCAAAGCGGCCTGTTTCTCTTCGGCGGTCTTGTTGGCGATCACACCCATCAGCAGGTTAACCATGACACCTTCAGAGATGTGTAGTTTCCCCAGCATATCCAGACCGGCCACGCGCACTGTTTTTTCTCTGTCGCTCAGGGCCAGGGTGATGCCCTGTTCCACACCAGCATCCTGAAGGTCTACAAGTGCTCTCAGAGAGGCCACACGCATGTCAGCGTCTTTATCTGCTTTCACACCTGCGAGCAGGGCTGCGCCAGCTTGTTTGATCTGCAGTTTGGCAATTGCTTTTGCTGCACTGATACGTACCGGCAATTCCTTATCCTTCAGCAGGGCGATCAGCGGAGAGGTAGAGAGGCTTACCGCAGGCGCCGCATTCCTTTTTATTTCACCCCGCAGTCGGCCATCTACACGGTCAAGTACCGATGGTTTTGCCCATACACTTAACGCGTCGATGGCTTCCGCACGCATCGCTGCCGGACTACCGGTTTGCTGTGCATAGGTGACCAGGTTATGCAATGCGCTGTCCGTCCCGAGTCGCAGGTTGGCGTTGATCGCACGACGGATCAGGGCTTCGTTTTTAAAGCTGGTGGTGACGAGCAGATTCGCTAACGCAGGCAACGCATCTTTCACCGACAGGTCATCGTTGATGGCGCGGGCTGCTTCTGTTGCTACGAATTCGTCTTTATCATTTACAAATGCAGCCAGTCCCGGGTGACTCATTCTTCTGAGCGCCACAACTGCTGCAATGCGCAGTGCGCGGGAAGGACTGTTGGCCAGCGCTACCAGGGGGGCCGGCTGACCGATACGGGAGAGTGCTAATGCACCGGCATGACGCTGATAGGCATCTACATCATTATTCGCTTCGAGGAAGGCGATGAGTGGTTGCACCGCCGGCGCGTAGGCTATTCTGCCCAGTGCTTCTGCCGCAAAGAAACGTGCACGGCTGGCAGTATCTTTTAATATAGGTACCAGTGCAGGACCGGCTTCTTTATAACGGATGTCGCCCAGCCATTTTGCTGCCTGTGCACGGATCTCAGGATCACTGTCCTGCAGCAATGGCAGTAGTACTTTCGCGTATTTTTTATCCTGACGGGCCAGCTGACTTAATCCCCAGATGGCGTGTACTCTTGCCAGCTGATGATCAGTTTGTTTCAGCGCCTGTTCAAACAGGGGGACTCCTTTGTCTTTACGTTTTACCAGTTCGAACTGTGCCTTCATACGTACACGCATATCCGGATTGCTGAGAAGTGCGGCCAGGTCATCTTCCTTACGTGAACTGAAGTCGGCTGCCAGCAGCGCTTTGGTATTTTTACGCTCCGCGGATGCAGCACCAGTTTTATCATCCAGTTTCCAGATACGACCGTAGTTGTGTGTGCCCCAGCCGTCGATCCAGTCTGCTACATACAGGGCGCCATCGGGACCAAAGTCGATACCGGTAGCCAGTATGCCGCCGAGTACTTTTTTATGTTCACCCAATTCGAAGGAAGCACCTTTCGGGTTGAGCTTAAAGGCGTGTACACCAGAGTTGGAAGGGTTACCTACGAATTCTGCTACGAAGAAGGTGTTCTTGTAGGCAGGGCCTAAAGCCGTACCCGGATTATAAACGAAACCGGCAGGGCCACTTACGAAGTTGCTGATGCAGGGTGTGATGTAAGCCGCCTGTCCTTCGAAGCGGGGCAGGTACATTTTTTCGTCCATCCAAACTTTGTAGGTGTTGTTATCAGGATCGTTGTATTTACCGTATTGCCAGTTAGCGCGCCATCCCTGGTCACTACCATTCACGAGATATACGAGACGTTCTTTTTCACCCGGGTGGTCACCGTCATTGTCTTCACTGATAATGTTACCATATTCATCAAAGGCAAATTCATGTGTGTTTCTGATACCGTGGGCAAAGATCTCAAAGTCGCTGCCATCGGGATTGGAGCGGGCCAGCACACCGCTGTTGGGGAATGACCATTCTTTCCCGTCAGGACCTTTGCCGTTAAAGCCGATATCGCCTATCTGCCAGTAGATACGGCCATCAGGACCCATTTCCACACCGGACATCCCGTGGCCGCTAAAGCCGACGTGTACCGCGTATCCATGGGAGATAGAAGTCTTTTCGTCAGCAATGCCGTCATGGTTTTTATCCCTGAGACGCCACAGGTCGGGGGCTACGGCGAAATAGAGATCATCGCCATCGCTCAGTACACCGCCACCTACGTCGGTCACTTCATCGTGAAAGTCATTTACGACTAATTGTGCCTGATCGGCCACACCATCACCGGAGACATCATCCAGCCGGTATACCAGTTCTTTTTCTATGGTAAGATCGCGCCAGTCGTGAGAGCCGTCATGGTTCAGGTCTTCCAGCCACTCGTTCTTCTTACTGTTTTCAGGAGACAGCTCTTTATGCAGGAATGCGCGGCGGTCTTCTACCGTTTGCAGACTGATCGATGGGATCTCCCAGTCCCGGTGTCCGCGTATGTCAAACTCAGAATGCTTCTGCCGGTCTGTGGTGGTGTAATAGATCCTTCCCTGATCGTCTACATCGATGGCGACAGGAGAGACCACGAGAGAGTCGATACCCCACAGTGTGAGCGACAGCCCTTCAGCCAGTTCAGGTTTCACGATAGTGCCAATAGAGTCTGCCAGATGGGCTGTCAGCGTAGCGTCCATTCTTTTGATCTGTTTGTCCGCCGGGCCACTGTCCTGTTTACAGGCAGGCAGGCAAGCCACAGAAAAGAGCAGTGATGCCAGAATTGGATCTTTTAAAGCATGCAGTTTTTTCATATGAGGAAGCAAATAATTGTCGTTTGTACACGGTTGTGTTATGACCGATTAAGATAGGGTAAAAAAAATGCAGAAGTGAATAATTTTTTTGGGCGGACATGTGGTGGTAATGGGTGGTATGCAGGCAGGGGAATGGAAGCGGATCTGTTCATTGTAAAATAGGGGATGGGTCCACAATGGACGTTGAGGCAGTTGTTGTGCTGTGATGGGAGTAGGTTTAGGCGTAAATTATTTATATTCAATTTTTTGTGTGATGTTTGGCCATGCGTGTCACAGCAATGATGTATGTTATTTCCGTTGAGTGCAGGATGAGTGGTAGTTCAATCGGGTGTTTGTGTGTTATTGTTCAGGTAAGCTTCAGGTAAGCTTTCTCCTCCGTTTCTCCTCCGTCTTTAAACGGAGGAGAAACGGAGGAGAAAGCTTACCTGAACAGTACACGATCGATGCTGCACACAAGGTAGGCTGACCTTGAAATAACCCACTGCTACCGCAATGCCTCCCTGAATTTTCTGGGCTGAAATTGCGTATTTCCCGCAGGTTTTTTTTCCTTTTTCCGGTGTAGATTTGTGATATGATCAGTGAGGGATCAGCACTATTTTCTGCATAAAGCGCCCCTATGCAGATGATGGTTTTCCAGGGTAGGCATACACGGGTACACATACAAAGATGGCAACGATTGTATGACAGACAGCGACGCCGCCAGGGATCAATGATCAATGGATCCTGAATGCGAGTCCGGCGTTACCGAAGTAATTACTTTCTGTAGTAAAGAGAGTATGACCGAATGCCAGATGTACCAGCCAGTCGGCTGACAGGTGATATAAGAACCCACCGTCGGCATTATGAACTGGTGATTCTCCGGCAGCAAACTGTCCAAAGTATTCACCAAAGACGGATAGATGATCTGTTAGTTCATATTTTACATCTCCACTCAGCTGCCAGCCCCACTGCTTTTCAAATGCTTCCTGTTTATAGGAGGCGTTAGCGGCAACAGTGAGTTTATCGAACGCTTTCTCGAGCACGAGCACAAATAGTGGCGACCAGTAGCCATAGTTCCCTTTTTTCGAGGTAATTGGAATGTGCAGATAAGAGATGAGCGATATGTCAGGTAAGCTTTTTTTGTCTTTCAGCAATGCGATCTTCGTGCTTAACGCCAGCGGATACTGCCCCTGTGTTGTTTCGGAGATAAAGAGATCCCGTTCTTTGCCCTGTTCGACCAATAGTCTGGCCTCGACGTTTTTGAGCAATCCATATCGCAGTAACGAAGAGGATATCAGGGCTGTTTGCCCGGAGCTGAATTTATTGTAGTAGAATTCTGTCTCAAGCTGGAGACTTTTGGGGTCAATAACAGTGGCGCCATCTGTCTGGTCAGGACGGTCTGTATTGATCTTCTCCTGCCCGTTGGCAGTCATCGCATATACGCAGAAGAAGGCTGTCAGCACAGTTAGTATGCGCCTGTTGGTCATAAGTAGTAAATAATTAGTCATTGATAATTGGCTGTAAACGGGAGTTTATTATACAATAAGGCTGCCAACTATATGCCGGTGATCAGCTGGAAATTATTTAATACTGTTTAGTGATCAATAGATGACTGCTGTGTAACAGGCTATATATTTCCTGGTATGGCCGGACAACCAGTGCAATAGCTGTCAAACCATACCAGGCACGAAGATATATGCAACGTAATCGGGTATACTCTTATTGGGGTGTTCACTATGTAGTGATTTACCTGTAGTGATCTTTAGATCAGCAAACGCCGGCATCGGATAACTATTTTACCGGCTCTTTGATCTGGCACTTTTATACAGCATTACCACAGCTGTTGTGGCCAATGCTGTTAGTGCGATTTTTTTTATCAATCCGGCACGATTGTATTTCCAGGCTGCTTTCCAGCCTTTCTCTGCAAAGATGTTGGGTACATGTCCCTTTTTGAGATCATCGATAATACCTTCCACCACGTTTACACGGTCGGCCAGTAACAAGGGGAGCCAGTGGCCATAGCTGGATTCACTGTGTTTAAAGGCATACCGGCGGATATTGCCACTTAGTCCTTCAGGTGGGCAGGACGTACCGAAAACAGCTGAAACGCCCGGACGTTCATTGGAATGAAGTATCTCAACGGTAACCGGTTGCTGCGGAGGGCGTTCCCAGTTGGTCCGCTGATGGTCATCGCCGGTATATTTCTTTATGGGGTATGTGGGCTCATTTTCAGGATCCGCATCTACGCCCCAACCTTTGATATGTGCAAATTTTTTCTCTAAGTCCATAGTAAGCATATTTATTGTCTTGCAGACGGTGGAATAAGAATTGGTTTAATACAATTATCCAGTTTGGCAGAGAACATATGGTAGGCATCTGCTACCTCTTCAAGAGGGATACGATGTGAGATGATCGCTTTCGGGTCAATATAACCTGACCTGATATGCTCTATCAATCGCGGCAGCAGCCGTTTAACGGACGCCTGATTGGCGCGTATAGTAATACCTTTGTTGACTACATTGCCAATAGGGATCAGGTTATCGGTAGGACCATACACACCCACAATAGAGACGATGCCACCTTTCTTTACGGAATTGATCGCCCAGTGTAATGCAGTGGCAGAGCCAGCCTGTAACATCATCTTTCTGCCGGTGATGGTTTGCATGGCATTACCGGCAGCATCTCCGCCTACCGCGTCTATACAAACGTCGGCACCAAACCAGTCCGTTGTTTTCTTCAGGAATAACACAGGATCTTCCATGGAGCGGAAGTTGTATGCCTCACATTGCGCATAGTTACGGGCGAAGTCGAGTCTGTATTCAAGATGGTCGATAATGATCACCCTACCAGCGCCAAATAGCCAGGCGCATTTAGCAGCCATGATACCAACAGGCCCTGCGCCGAACACAACGACGGTATCCCCTTTTTTGATGCCGCCCATTTCGGCCGCCTGGTAGCCTGTCGGGACTACATCAGTGAGCAATACTGCGTCATCAGGGTGCATATCTTCCGGTATCACGACCGGGCCTACATCCGCGTACGGAACGCGCACATATTCCGCCTGTCCGCCATCGAAGCCACCGGCAGTATGTGAATATCCATAGATGCCTCCCACAGCAGTTGCCTCAGGATTTGATTCATGGCAATTGCCAAAAAGCTCCTGTTTACAGAAGGCGCATTTGCCGCAGGCGATGTTGAAAGGCACCAGGACTTTATCTCCTGTTTTCAGCTTTTGTACACCAGATCCAACGGTTTCGACAATGCCGATAAATTCATGGCCAAAGGTTGATCCGACGCGGGTATCCGGCACGAGTCCGTGATACAGGTGAAGGTCAGATCCGCAAATGCATGAGCGTAATACGCGGACAATTGCATCTTCCGGATGGAGTATTTCCGGTTCAGGTTTCTGTTCAGCACGGACCCTGAAAGGGCCTCTGTAGTTCATAGCGAGCATAAGCGACGTTTAACATTAATAAACTATAATGGGCAGTCTGCTAGAGACCATGCACTATAGCAAGGGAGCCGAAAAACGTGCCGGGTTACAATGCTGGTAAGTCATGCTCGTACGGAGGTGAATATGAGGTTTTAAGTCACAGCAGCATTTTATAGCTGTTTATCTTCAGCCACATCATTATGCAGCTTTGCGTCTGCTCTTTCTGGCCATATTTCTTTGCATTATTTTCTGAATAAGTGTTTTGAGCCTGGATTTATAGTCGGATACCAGCCATTCAGTATAGTTCTTTGTCACTTTTCCCAGGCATTTGCCGTATTGTTTTACGCGCCATTGTATTTCCTGGTCCAGTTTATCAGCCAGTTCCATCGCATGTGCAATAGAGTCACTGTTCTCGATGCACATCACGACGTGTTGCCTGATAGCGTCCCTAATAACGGTGGCAGGTTTCAGGCCGGCATCCAGTGCCTGCTGCCAGGCTTCCTGCACATCAAATGAGAACTGTAATGTGTTGGGAAAGTCGGAGCGGAGGTCGGCCGATATGACATGTGCCTCACGGGTTGACTGCTGATGGACGTATGCCATGAATGCTTCCGGTCTGTCGAATATCAGTTGCCAGTCTACGGGTGCCTGCCATTCTCCGAAACGTTCAACATTATTACCCAGATCGATGATGTTGAAGGTCTTTTTCTTTGGCAGGCTTCTGGAGCCCCTTCCGATCATCTGATGGTATAATGTCAGTGAAGTCGTGGCACGGTTCAGGATCACCGCCTGGATGGATGGCTCATCAAAGCCCGTGGTCAGGATAGATACAGACGTGAGAATGGCGCCTTTGGTCTTCTTAAACCATCTGAGAATGTCTTCGCGTTCCGCGGCAGTTTGCCGGTTGTCGAGATGTCTGACAGGATAGCCTGCATCTTCAAATAGTTTGCAGACATTCCTTGAGGTAAATATCCCGTTGTTGAAGATCAGCGTCTTTTTATTTTTTGCGTGTGTTTCATATGCATGTAACAGCAATTCGAGCATTGCTCTGGAAGAATATAACTCGTCGGAACTGCTGATGGTAAAGTCACCATAAATACCCGTCTTCAATGAGTTTAGTTCCACATCATACCGCCAGGTGACAGGTCGTGCGAGATACCCCTGGCTGATCAGGTTGCCGATGCTTTCGCCAATCACCAGTTCCTGATAGCTCTTCTTCATGGGTAGGTCGGCATCCGAACTTAAAGGGGTCGCAGTGACACCGATAACGATGGCGTCAGGAAATTTATGCAGCAGCTTCTGAAAAGCATTATGGTGTGCCTCATCAATAATCACCAGACCGATCTGTGAAGGGTCGAACAGGCCGTCTTTAAGGCGGTTACGCAGTGTTTCCACCATGGCAACATAGCTGTCATAGTTATCTTTCTTCCGGACCTGTTTGACACTGCTATTGATCACCCTGGTTTTGATACCAGCTTTCTTCAGCGTGGCAGCTGTCTGGTCACATAATTCAACACGGTGCGTAAGTACAATCGCCTTACGGTGATGACAGGTGACATACCATTTAGCTATTTCAGAGAAAATAACGGTTTTTCCTCCGCCGGTAGGCAGCTGGTAAAGGATCCTGTTGCCTTTAGGGGCATTCGTTACCTTTTCAAATAGTATATTAAGGTCGCGTTCCTGGTAGGGGTATAAGCCGGAGGGCTTAGGCGCTTTCACTTCGCTTCTCATAAATGATCTTCTGTTAGTTGTATGCTTAATGACTGCTCTTCCCACAATATGTGGAGACAGATGATACCATGAAGTATATCAAACCTGGGGCCAATGGGTTGATCCGGGTGATAGGGCTGATGGAAGTTTAACAGGGTTTTGGGAAGTGATAGTGCCGGTATTTCGTAATCTGGAGGACAGTTACTAACTTTCTCAAAATAAGCGTATGAGCAGGATCCACGTTATTGTGTTAATTAATTTCATTGCAGCCGCTACCGGAGTAAGCGTATCTGCACAGCAGACAAATCTTCCGGCAGTAGTGGCGCCGGGTGCTGAGTTGAAGAAGGTGTCCGGAACATTTGCTTTCTCAGAAGGGCCCGCAGTTAATAAGCGGGGGGATATTTACTTCACCGACCAGCCGAATGATAAAATATGGAAGTATGACAGGGCAGGTCATTTATCCTTGTTCATGGATAAGACAGGTCGTTCCAACGGGTTGTATTTTGACAGACAGGGGAACCTGATCGCATGCGCAGATGAGAAGAATGAACTATGGTCTATCGGTCCGGGGAAGAAGGTAACGGTGTTACTCAGTGAGTACGAGGGAAAACACCTGAATGGTCCTAATGACCTGTGGATTGATCCGAAGGGAGGTATTTACTTTACAGACCCTTACTATCAACGTGATTACTGGGAGCGTAAGCAGCCGGAGATCCCGGGTCAGAAGGTGTATTATCTGCCTAAAGGCGCCAGCAGGCCGGTGATAGTAGAAGATAGTGTGGTGAAGCCGAATGGTATTGTAGGCACACCAGATGGAAAGTACCTGTATGTTGCCGATATACAGGCGAATAAGACCTATCGGTATGCGATTGGAGCAGATGGTCGCCTGACGGATCGCCAGGAGTTTGTGCCACAGGGCTCTGATGGGATGACACTGGATAACGAGGGGAATCTGTATATCACAGGACGTGGAGTGACGGTATATGACCAGACGGGAAAAAAGTTAGGAAATATACCGGTATCTGCAAACTGGACGGGTAATGTGTGTTTTGGCGGCAAAAAAAGGAACATGCTGTTCATTACCGCTTCGGAAGCCGTATATACCCTGCAGATGAGGGTAAAGGGTGTGGAGTGACCGGATAAGATTATATTGTTCAGCGTATAAGCAGCGATGCCGGAGACTTTCTCCGGCGTCGCTGTTTAATTGACAGAGAGGCGGCTATTTTACCTTCAGCCACCGGAACGAGGTCTTATCTGCCACCAGGAGAGAAGGACCGGATTTCGAGCGTTTAAATGCCAGTTTCAGCATACCCGTTACCCGGGGAGATACCTTCTCCTGATCATGGTGTGTATGTAATACATAATACATCTGTTGTTTCCTATCAGTAAAGACGTCCCCATGGCCACTGCCGTTATACCCGATGGTATGCCTGCTGATGATCGGGTTGCCTTCATACTTTGTCCAGGGGCCTGCAGGCGATGGGGCAGTAGCATAACCTACAGCGTAATCCTTGTTCCGGAAATCATTCGCAGAATAAATAAGGTAGTAGTTATTTTCATACTTCAGTACCGTAGGCCCCTCCGTGACCGGCCAGTCCGATCCGGCAGTATTCTCCCATCCGGCAGTACCGGATATACATTCTTTTTCCGTACCGGGAATGATATCAGAGAGGTCGGGCTTCATTTCCACGACGAAGATCCGGTTACCGTTCTGTAATCTGACATGGTAGAGGTAAACTTTTCCATCGTCATCGAAGAAGAGGAAGGGATCGATCTGCTTGCCCGTACCGCTGAGCGCAAAGAGGCTATCCTGTTTGAAAGGCCCCGCCGGACTCGTCGCCCTGGCAATAGCGATGTGCTCGTCAGCAGTATACGCCATGTAGTATCGGCCATTGCGGGCAATGACCTGCGGGGCCCAGAAGCCACCGGCTCCGAAGGCCTCGCCACGTCTCAGTGCAAGGGTATCCGTGGTGCCCTTTACAGGTGCCCAGGTGGCCAGGTTATCTGATGTATATACAGGAAAACCTTTATTACTGCCGGTGCCGTAGAGATAGAACTTTCCTTTATCAGCGAAGATCGTTGGATCAGCCAGGAAGATAGCGGGTTGCTGGGCCAGGCCATTGGATATGATGCCGGTCACCAGTAACGCGCTGAAGAAAGATATTTTATTGACCATGCCTGTTAAGATAAGGATCCGGACCCGGATTTCCAGAGAATAATACAAACAGGTACGGGTATCCGCTGGCTACTTCGGATTTGACATTATGCAGGACGGGGGATCGGTGCCGTTTATATGTCACTGATCTTCTTTATAGTGTTTGTTAGTTGTATGTTCGCCCACAATTATTAATAGTAGCTGTGCGTATCTAAACTAACTGAAAACGCCCCCTGAGTTCAGGAGGCGTTTTTTATTTATTTTCCGGATCGTGCGTTATTTCAGTTTACCTGTGCGTAAGGCGTATTTGTAGAAGTCTTCTACTTTGGTCCTTGCCCAGGGCGTTTTACGCAGGAACTTCAGGCTGGACTGTATGGAAGGATCACTGATAAAGCAGTTGATCCTGATCTGGTAGCCCAGCTCTTCCCATCCGAAGCTTTCTACCAGGTGTGTGATGATCTTTTCGAGCGTAAGGCCGTGTAAAGGGTCTTTTGATGTATTCCCTGTTTCCATATTCATGCAGTTTGCTCAGCAAAGATACGGGACTTACACCGTTCCCGCTACTGTTTATATTTTCCTGAAGCCTCGATACCATCTAAATGAACAAGGTGTACCAATGACTGATACACCTTTCTTTAATAGTTGATTTATTGATGATATTCCTTGTTTTAAACTTCCTGATGTCTTCTGATCTTGATGACCACCCGTTTTGATGCCGGCATATTACTTTCGTCTACCGTATTATTGATAGAGACAAGCACATTCGTCTCGGGGAAATAGGTGACGGTATCCTTTTCCGGTATACTGTAAGGCACTACCAGGAACAGTCGGGCCACCCGTTCAATACCATCATCATAATTGAAAAGATCTACTTTATCGCCCTCTGCGAAGCCTGCCTTTTCCATATCAACAGGATTCATGAATATGACACGGCGCTCATTCCTGATGCCCCTGTACCGGTCTTCAAGCCCATAGATCGTTGTGTTGAACTGATCGTGCGTGCGTGTGGTCGCCATGGCATATTCGTCTGCCGCAAGCTGGTTGAGCGGTACACCTGTTACTGAAAAGGCGGCACGTGTATCGGAAATACTACTTTTAAATTTGCCTTCTCTGGGGCCATTGGGAAGATAGAACCCGCTGCGTTGCCTGACTTTCGTGTTGTAATCTTCAAACCCGGGAATACAGGCCGCGATGGCATCTCTTACGGCGTCGTAGCTGTTTTCAAACAGGTCCCAGTTCACCACCGAGCGGTCTCCCAGTGTGGCTTTTGCCATTCTGCATACAATGTGTGTTTCATTGAGCAACTGATCGGATACTGGTTTCAGCATCCCTTTGGATGATTGTACAACGCCCATAGAGTTCTCGGTACTGATGAACTGATGTACGCCGTTGACCATGTCAATATCACTACGGGATAATGCAGGCAGGATCAATGCTTCTTCGCCATGTACCAGGTGGCCGCGGTTTAATTTGGTAGATACCTGTACACTCAGTTTCAGTTTTCTCATGGCAGCTGCTGTGAAGGTAGTATCTGGTGTAGCTGACAGGAAATTGCCGCCCATCCCGAAGAACACCTTTACCTTGCCTTCGTGCATGGCCTTTATCGTTTTCACTACATCATATCCATGTTCACGCGGCGGATTAAATCCAAATACTTTCTGCAGCCGGTCCAGCTGTTCCTGACGAGGTTTTTCCATGATCATCATGGTACGGTTTCCCTGTACGTTACTATGCCCGCGGACAGGACAAACACCGCCTCCCCTGATGCCGATACTTCCTTTTAATAACAACAGGTTGACGATCTCCTTTAGCATATCCACACCGTTCTTCTGTTGCGTCAGTCCCATTCCCCAGCACACGATGATGCGTTTCTTGTCACGCAAAATATCTGCTGCTGCCTGTATATCCGCTACCGGTACAGCGGCGGATGCGGCCAGTTCATGTAACTGATAGGTGCTGAGCTGCTGAATGAACGCCTGATAACCGACAGTATTTTCATTGATAAAATCGTGATTAAATACCTGTCCGGGGGCCCTCTGTTCTGCTTCATACAAGAGTAGTTCAATAGCCTTCAGTAAGGCCATATCTCCATTGATCTTCACCTGCAGGAACAGGTCGGCCAGCTTAACCCCGTGTCCGATAACACCATTGAACTGTTGTGGATTCCGGAACCCCATCAATCCCGCTTCCGGCAACGGATTGATAGCAATGACCTTTGCACCGTTGCGCTTCCCTTTTTCAAGGGCACTCATCATGCGTGGCGCATTTGTGCCGGGATTATGACCTATGATGACAATAACATCCGTATCATAAAAGTCATCAAGTGTGACAGATCCTTTTCCCAGTCCGATCACATCGGCCAGGGCAACACCTGAAGTCTCATGACACATATTGGAGCAGTCGGGCATGTTGTTCGTACCAAATTCTCTGACAAATAACTGATATACAAAAGACGCCTCGTTGCTGGTACGTCCGGAGGTATAGAACGCCGCTTCATCAGGAGAATCAAGCGCATTCAGATGTTGTCCGATCTTATTAAAGGCATCCTGCCAGCTGATCGGCTGATAATGCGTTCCGCCTTTGGGCATGTACATCGGTTCTGCGAGCCGGCCTTTCTTTCCAATTTCATAGTCTGTCAGACTGGCCAGATCAGCTACTGCATTTTCTGCGAAGAATTCGGCTGTCAGCTTTTTTCCTGTCGCTTCTTCCGCCAGTGCCTTGGCGCCATTCTCACAGTATTCCCCTATCGGAGAACGTTCATCATCCGGGTCAGGCCATGCACAGCTGGGACAGTCAAATCCGCCCCGCTGGTTCATCTTTAGTAATGCTTTCATGCCCCTGAAGGCGATACGCTCTTCCTGCAGATCACTGAGCGCTGCTAATACAGCCGGAATACCGGCAGCCCAGTGTTTGGCAGGCTTCAGTTCAAGTTTTAACAGCTTTACAGGATTCTCGGCTGATGGCGTTTTCTGTTCCTCTTTCATGATGTACGATGATTAACTAACAAACAGTGCGATGAGTAAGTTGGTTCGTTGGATGATACCTGGGTACACTTCCATTGATGGAAGTTAAAATGAATGGAGGTATTATTTGATGGAGGGAGAAGGAAAACGATGAATTGGCTAACAAATACCAAAAAAAATACAACTCATTTACTGCAGCGTAAAGAGGGGAATATGTTTAGCAGGAAGGCAAGAAAACTGCAACACACCCAAGGGCAGAGAAGCTGACTTTGGTGTGTTGCAGTTTTACAGGTGTGCAGGTGGTGTTATTCTGATCTTAATGCTTTTACTGGATTCATGAGTGCCGCTTTGACTGCCAGCAGGCTGACCGTCAGCAGTGCGGTCATGACGCTCAATACCCCTGCGATACCGATCATCCACCATTGTATGGCTACCCGGTAGGCAAAGCCCTGCAACCATTCCTGCATAGCCCACCATATTGCCGGTGTGGCGATGAGAATGGCTATTAGTACGAGTTTTACAAAATCAGAGGAAAGCAAAGTAACGATATTGGTGACAGAGGCGCCCATTACCTTTCGTACGCCGATCTCTTTTACCCGCTGTTCGGTGGTGTAGGTCGCCAATCCGAATAGTCCCAGGCAGGCGATCAGGATCGTCAGGGCGGCAAAGGCTGCGAACAGTTCTCCGAAGCGGGCGTCCTGTTTGTACTGTTTGTTGAACGACTGGTCCAGGAAGCTATAGAGGAACGGGCGATGTGGTACGAGGGTACGCCATCTCTGTTCGAGTGCTTTTAAAGTCTGGGATAGATGATCTGTCTTTATACGGAGCGATAGCTTATTCAGTGACTGATAAGGCGCCATTCTCATGGCTAGTGGCTCCACTTTTTTGTGCAGGGACTGATAATTAAAATCTTTTACCACACCAATGACGGTTCCTTTGCGTCCCCATTGTTCAAAACGTTTACCGACGATCTCCTGAGGATCTGAATAGCCATATTGTTTCATGGCCGCTTCATTGATCAGGAGAGATCCTTCCGCATCAACAGGGAAGTTGCGGGAGTACGGCCTTCCAGCTGCCATTTTTATTTCATATACCGGGATGAAATCGTAGTCAATCTCGTACATGGCAGGTGTTTCACTTTTCATGTCACCACTACGGGACTCAATATGAGTGGTGCCATTCGGGTAGAAATCGCCTGGTACGGCCCTGGACGCGGAGATGGACTGTACCGCAGGGTTTTCGGCCAGTGCGGCTTTGATGGCTTCTACTGATTCATTCACTTTCTGGTCGCCACCATAGTCGATCACCAGCATCTGATCCTGACGGAAGCCCAGTGTATGCGACCGCATATGCCGGAGCTGAGAATAAACGATCATGGTACCTGCGATCAGTGCAACAGATAAACTGAACTGCACCACTACCAATCCCTTACGTAGGGCGACGCCTTTGTTGGACGAACGGAACTGACCTTTCAGTACTTCTACAGGCCTGAACCGTGATAATACCCAGGCCGGATAGGTGCCGGCCAGCAATCCTAAGAGGAAGGGCATGATAGCAAGTATAGGTGTGATCTTCCAGGACAGAAGCAATTTATAGTTAAGAGGCTTACCCGATATTTCACTGATAAATGGCAGGGCGATAGTCGTAAGTATTACGGACAGCAATACAGCTGCGAATGAGATCAGGATGGACTCTGTGAGGAACTGGTATATCAGGCCCCGCTGATAGGCGCCTACAGCCTTTCTTACACCAACTTCCCGTGCCCTTTCCATGGAGCGGGCAGTAGAGAGGTTTACGAAATTGATGCAGGCAATGAGCAGGATGAAGATGCCGATCATTGAAAAGATGTACACGTTCGACAGACTACCCGTAGGACCTGGCTGTCGCTGGGCTTTTGAGTGCAGGTATGCGGCTGATAAAGGCTCAAAAGCGATGGTGTAAAGATCATTATTGTTCTTCGGGTAATGACGGGATACATAGTCGGGAATCTTGGCCGCCAGCGTTTTAATATTTGTGTGAGGAGCCAGCAGGAAATAAGTATAGAAGTCAATGTATCCCCATTCATTAAAGATCTCGGGACGCCATTTTATGAAGGTGGTCATGGAGACCAGTGCCTGGAAGGTAAGATGTGAATTGGCAGGTACGTCTTCGATCATACCCGTTACGGTGAAGGCCTCCTGGTTTTCTACGCGCAGTGTTTTTCCAACGGGGTTCTGATCGCCAAAATATTTCCGGGCCAGACTTTGTGTCAGCACGATGCTGTTAGGGGCAACGAGGGCCTGTTTCGGATTGCCGGCCAGCATCTTCCAGCTGAATACGTCAAAGACAGTTGAGTCGGTGAATACCATCCCTTCTTCCTGGAAGTGTTTGTCACCGTGCTCCAGCAGGAAGGTATTGGGGCTGGTGAACTGCACTATTTTCTCTATCTGCGGAAAGTCGGCCGCCAGGGCAGGAGCAGTCGGCGCATTTCCCCATACCTGGTATTCTTCAGGGGAGGGGGCGACGTTCCTGTCGGCATTCTTAGCATTCCGGTAGGCATGTGTCACCCGGTAGATCCGGTCAAACCGGGTATTGTACCGGTCATATGACAGCTCATCCTGCACATACATCATGATCAGGATACAACAGGTGATGCCAATTGCCAGCCCGGTGATGTTGATGGCCGAATAGGCCTTCTTCCGGGACAGGTTCCGCCAGGCAATTTTAAGATAGTTCTTTAACATAATGGTTGTTGGTATTATAGTGGCAATCTTAATGTAATCTGTAGGAACAAAAAGATTGCCATTCGTCTATAATGGCTCCTGTGGCTGTCTTCCCTTTTTCTGGCGGATGGAAGTGTCCAGATACGGACATTCATTCCGGCCGGAAATGGACAGCTGGAATAGCGAAAGTTATTGATAATAGCGGATATATGCGACCTCCGTATTACACGCCACTTCAAACGATGTATCGGGGCCCACTTGCGGAAGGGCGGGAATTAATGACGGGCGTCTGGACGTATTATTACCCCTCGGGTAGCATTTATGCGCAGGGGGAATACGGGATAGGTGCGTTTATGGATTGTCAGTCAGGAGGGCCTGCGAGGACCTACTATAATTATAAGATAGGTCCGTGGACATATTGGTATGAGAACGGAAAATTACTGACCAGAGGAAACTATGTTCCCGGCAGGGCTACATGGAGGAATTCCTGTGGAACTGATACGGTGTTACAGTCGGCGGTGAATCATTCATGGAAGTTCTATGATAGTACGGGTAATGACATGCCGGAGGTAGACAGGAGTATCATCGACAAGATCAATACCCGCCATGAAGGCACGCTTTATTTATATATACTAAGAGCGCCGGAGTTATCAGCCGGGACACGGGAGTAGTGGAGATTCTCCCCGTTGATGTGCTGTTTGTGCAGGATTCGCTTCAGCGTCTCTCTGGCCGGTAGCCTTTCGATGCAGGCGATTGATCGTCCTGAGTCGCCTTAATGACGTTTTCATCTTATTCAGTTATCTTCGTGACCGAAACCAATATCCCATTACCTTAATTTATTCCTGTGTTAACGAATCGACGTAACCCTTATGCCTTATTATTAGCGTTACTAAGTATTGTGGCCGGCTTATCTGGCTGCTACAATGTAGATACAACCCGGGGCGAGCCCTTTGATATTGATCCGGTTGCGACTGTTAGGAACAGCGAAGGGGTGATGCAACTATTATCGGAGTGTATAGCATCAGACAGCACATTCGTATTAAGGATCAAAAATGATTATCCTGTGAAAGGGAGAAGTATCCAGCTATTGAAGATCCGTGAAATTACAGATAACTATCCTCCGACAAACGATATCATTATTCTCGCTGATGAGCTGCCTGAGAATGCCAAAAATCAAAATTTGTATTATCTCGCCAAGAAAATGAGAGTTTTTAAAATTGCGGATAGCCTTTTGCCGGAGACGATTGAAGAACGTGAGTGTGCCTATGTTTTCTATCTTGACAAAAAGCTGCATGCCAGTAATGTTTATTTACCGGACTCTATGGATGGCGATAAAACATATAATTACTTCAAGCGCCTGGCAATTGCGATGAACCGTGAGCCAACACATATTCCGCGGCCGTTTTACAGAGGTAAAGGTACTACCATTGGAAGAAGCAGGTCATCTACATTGTCATTTTCATCTTCCTCTTTTTCTTCGGGAACAAGTATCTATCAACAGGGACAATCCGTTAATGTAGGCAGCAGGCGCGTGAATAAGGGTTATTATGAGGACTTTTATTTCAAAAATACCGGCAGCGACCCTGTGACGATCTATGATGTGAAGAATAGCTGGAACCGCCTTGGTTGCAAGGTTGAAGTACCCAATGAGGTCATCATGCCTGGATCGGAGGGAAGGATAAGGGTATACTATAAATTGAACGGAAGTGGGTCTTTTAATAACGAGGTAAAGGTGTATACGAATCAGAACGGCAGTTATCAAACGTTGAATATATCCGGAACGGCAACAAGATAGTGGACGTTATGGTAGTTTAAGCGGCAGTTAATGTTTTAATTTTCTTCCTATAAAAAAGTGCCCCCGACAAGTCACTGACTTGTCGGGGGCATGGCCAATTGATCTCTTTTAATGATTCCATTCCAACCCCGCTACCTGGAAGGTAAATACTCTTGCTAATTCACTTCCTTCCGTACCGATTTCCAATAGTATTTTCTTTGATGTTTTTAACATCGTAATGAACTCCTTAGACGAATTAATGTAGAATCCGTTCGCGCTGCCACTGTCTACTGCGTTAGACCTGACATTGAACCTTATGGGTTCGTTATTGTCAAAACGTATTCTGACAGTGTTGAAGTTTACATCTAATAGATGGGTAGAAGACAGGATCTCAACTGTAGTATTCTTATTGGTATTATGTTTAAGATGTATGAACAAAAAGCCGGTGTTGGACACCCATTCCGGTCCTGATTCGTTAGTGGTCGTGGTCGTAGTGGTCGCTTCAAATTTTTTACGATCAGTTGTGTTTTTTGTTTGAAACCATGGCTTTTTCTCTTTGATCGTTGTTTTTGTAGTGGTAGTGGATGTTGACTGATCCTTCCAGTAGCCGCCTGTAGTTATTCTTTCGTCAGAATAAAGGTCGGCGGCATAGTAAGCAATGGTAGACGTCATCCGGTCTTCATGATTATAATACTTCCATTTAGAGGAATCGGCTGGCTGAGTAGCGACCGCTAATGGTTTAGCCTGCTGGTCTTTACTGGATGCGTGGTGGCTGCGTGTTTTGCCTTTTTTAAAGTGATCGTTGCATTTGGAAATGCCGCCTATCACGAAAAAAAAGATTCCAATGGAAATCCAGATCTTTTTGGCATTTGTTGACATAGATGTAGGGATATCAATTTAATAGGAGGCTAATGTATGGTTTATATATTAAAAAATACTTATGTAGTTGTTGATTTTGCAAAAAATGGGGGTTAGTCCCCCGCGGCGGCATATTGCCTGCGTATCGCTGCGGGGGACGTTGAGCAATGCTCAGTGTTTTTATGTCTGTATACCATTTTTTTCAGTCCTGCGTAGCGTGCTATTATTTGAATAATAGCTGTGCAAACTTGTAAAGGTTGTTACGCCAGACAGGCCATGTGTGGCCGCCAGGGTATTCACTGTAGCTATACTTAATCTTCATTTCATCAAACCTGGCCAGCATATTCTGACAGTTGTTATAGGCGATGTCTTCTTTGCCGCCCATAGCGATCCAGAATTGTTTCAGATTACCATTTATTTTATCTGCTGACTGCTTCATGAAAGCATATTGTTGTTCTGCAGCCGGCTGTTTGCCACCAAACCAACCAGAACTGAACACACCCAGATAGGCGAATTGGTCCGTGTTATTAATACCTGCATAAAGGGTTTGTATACCACCCATGGACAGGCCGGCCAGTGCCCGGTTTCCAGGGGTTGCTGCCACACGGAAATTCTTTTCAATATAAGGGACGACGACGCGCATTAGTTCGTTCTCAAAATTCCGCAATGATTGCTCATTAAAGCTTCCTGTCGAGACATTACCATCCATCATCACTATCAGCATTGGTTTAGCTTGTCCGGCAGCAATGAGATTGTCGATAATCAGGTCGGTCTTACCCTGTGCACTCCATCCCCGTTCGTCTTCGCCGCCACCATGTAACAGGTACAGCACAGGATATTGCTGATCTGTTGCACTGTCATAGCCAGGAGGCGTGTATACCAGACAACGACGCCAGGAGTTAGTGACAGAGGAGAAGTAACGTTTAATGCGTACATCACCATGAGGTACATCTTTGGTGGCATAAAATGAGCCATCTGCAAAAGGGATTTCAATGCCGGCGGCCATACGGCCCATGCCGAAAAAAGTTTCGCTGGCCGGATCAGCTACGGCGACACCGTCTATCAGGAGCGAATAATAATGAAAGCCTTCGCCAACAGAGTCGGTCGTGCCAGTCCAATATCCGGCAGTGTCCTTTACCAGGTCATATTTTTTAACAAGATCAATCTGCACCCTTTGTGCCTGTGGCGCTTTCAAACGGAATACGACGCGGTTATCGGGAAGTATCTGGGGATACGCGGCATTGCGTACATTGGTGGCGGCGGGAGTACCGAGGACGGTATATTTCGCAAAAGCAGCCGGATCAACAGGTTTGAAGAGCAACTGAGAGAACATGTAGAGACCGTTTTTCCAGACGTTGAAGTCATGTCCACCCGGCTCTATATAGTAAACATGTGGCACCTTGTTTTCATACAGGTAGTCATGTGTACGTTTACTGAAGCTGATCAGATTATCATTATCACCGCAGGAGATCCAAAGTAATCTGAGCTGCTTTTTGGCCGTTTCAGGATCCGGCACCAGCAATTCGGGCTTACGGGTGTTCGGCGCCGACGAAAAACCACCTACCCAGGCAAATTTGTCAGGATTACCCAATCCAAAGTTAAGCGATTGGCCGCCGCCCATAGATAAACCGGCAATGGCACGATGCTCTCTGTCAGTAAACACGGGGAATTGCTTTTCAATAAAAGGAATAAGGTCCTGCAGTAAGTCCTGTTCAAAAGTAGCGAACGCCTGGATTTTATCAGGCGCCATAATATTTCCTGTCGCCCGGTCGTCTTTCATCGCTCTTCCATTGGGCATAACGACGATCATGGGTGCTAATTTGCCGTCAGCATACAGGTTATCCAGGATCACCTGGGGAGTGCCACCACGTAGCCACTCTTTTTCATCTCCACCAATACCATGCAGGAGATACAAAACAGGATATCTGGTTTTCTTTGAATAACCAGGGGGTGTGTATACCACAGCTTTACGCCTGGTACCAACAGTTTTGGAAGCGTACACGATGGTGTCAATCTTTCCGTGGGTAATATCATTGCGCAATACGTCAAAACCCTGAGGTGCATGGTTAACAGGTGTCTGGGCATGCCCGGTCATATGTGGCATACATAACGTGGCAATGGCAAGGATCAGCCTTTTCATAGTCATTACAGATTTGTTTTTAACATTTTAGTATTTCGTAACCGTGGATGTGCATAAACAATGGCGGGGTTATTCCTGTTAATCAGCAATAGCGGTCTGTTTTCTGAATGAACCCTGGATGTTTAAACAGGATGCTTACAGGTAAAGTCATATCTTCTCTGGTATTATTTCCAATCATCCTTCCTGAAAAAACTTTAAATGTGAATATAACACTTAATTTTCAGGGTGCATGAATAGACATGATAAAACAATAAGGAATATTGTTATCAATATCTTTAGTACATTTATGTAAGTTACGTATCTGTAAATGCGAAGGGACTTAGATATCGTTACATGCCAGAACAGTGATGAGGAACTGTTGCAGCAATTGCAACTGAATCATAATGCTGTTGCATTCAGTATCCTTTATGAGCGTTACTGGGAGAAACTGGTCACTATCGCCTATATTCGTCTTAAATCTTCAATGGATGCACAGGAGGTCGTACAGGATCTGTTCCTGGATCTCTGGAAGAGATCTGAAAATATTCAGCTAAAGTATTCGTTTAATACATATATATGTGGTGCCCTCAAGTATAAGATCATTACTTTCCTTGCAAGGCGTAAAAATGAAGCCGAGCGGCAATCAAGGCTGGAACTTCCGGAGATTGATCGCAGTACGGAGCAATGGCTTAGTTACCAGCAACTGAGAGACGAACTGGAAAGCTCGATACAATCCCTGCCTGAGAAATGCCGGCTCGTGTTTAAGCTGAGCCGGGAAAAGGGATTAACTGAAAGAGAAATAGCGGCAACGCTTAATATATCTATGAAGACCGTTGAATCCCACATGAGTAAAGCGCTAAGGACCCTGCGCGCATCCCTCAGATATCTCCACATTTTTTTCTGATCCGGCTTATTGATCTTACAGACTTCTGCTTAAAAAAATTTTTCTCCTGGACTAAGGGTGGCTGATCAGTTGCTGAGACTATATATAAAACAGCCTTATAATGCCTGATCTGACTCCTGAACAAATATCCCTCCTGGCGGACAAATTACTGAAAGGCACTATTAGTGAAGAGGAGAAAGTATTGTTTGAAAACTGGTATAATACGTTTCCGGAAGAAGACGTCCGGTGGAATGATGAAAGTGTGCATGCTGCCGCTGAACTGAAGCGCAGGATCTACCGTCGTGTCAAGGGAGATAGCATCATTACAGGGAAGTGGTATTGGGCGGCGGCTGTTATTACCTTATTGATTGCCGGAGGGGCGTATTATCATTATAACACACAGAAGGGCAGGGAACAGTTACTGGCAAAATCAGGATCTGTATCCGGCGGGACTATTGTGCCAGGAACCAATAAGGCTACGTTAGTGATGGCGAATGGTAATACCATTACTCTTAATGATGAAGAAAACGGGGTATTAGCACAGCAGGGAAATACAAAAATTATCAAACTGAATAGTGGACAACTGGCGTTTCAGCAGGGACAAGGTAAGGATGCTGGTAGCGTGGCATCCTTGAATACGCTTTCCACACCACGTGGTGGCCAGTATCAGATCACGCTTCCGGATGGAACGACGGTATGGCTGAATGCGGCCAGCAAGCTGGTTTTCCCCACTGCGTTTACCGGAAAGGACCGGGTGGTAAAACTGACCGGAGAGGCTTATTTCGAAGTAGCCGCTAATGAACATCAGCCTTTTATTGTTGTGGCCAATGAGATGGAAGTAAGCGTTTTGGGCACGCATTTTAATGTGAAAGCATATGGCGACGAGTCTTTTGCCAAAACTACACTATTGGAGGGGAAGGTGAAAGTTGCCGTTAACAATAAGGATGTATTACTCAAACCCGGCCAGCAGGCGAAAATGAATAATGCCGGAGCAATGAATGTAATAGCAGTGAATGTAGACGATGTCGTGGCCTGGAAGAATGGAACATTCAGCTTTGATGATGTAACTATTGCAGAAGTGCTGCAACAGCTCGCCCGCTGGTATGATGTGGAGATCGTTTATCCTGATGGCGTGCCAAACGGGCTTTTCCGTGGTGAAATAGATAAAAAGTCAGATATAGCTACTGTGCTGAAAATATTAGAGGTAAGCGGTGTAAAGTTTACTGTAGAAGGCCACAAGATACTGGTGCGGCCGTAGTATGTAATAATAGTCAACCAAAATAATAAAATGCCACATTTATGAAGAACGTACCACCATGAAGTATGTGCCCGTAATCCTGTTGAAACAGGGGCGATTGAGCCCGCCCCTGTAAAGTCCGGGTTCTGCGGCTGACAAAAGTCCAACGAAGATCAATTATCATTCACACCCAAACACTGCAAATCTATGCAATTGCATGATGATGTAAAAGCCATGCCTGTAAAATGGCTTTATTTAAAGAAAGTGAGCATTGAAAAGTTATGCTCTATACCACGAAAAACACTCCTTGTTATGAAAATGATTGTCTTGTTGCTAACAATAGCCTGTTTGCAGGTGAATGCTACGGGATATGCGCAAAAACTAAGTTTGTCGCTAAAGGACAGGCCGCTGGAAGATGTCCTGCGCGAAATTAAAGTGAAGACGGGTTATAAGTTCTTCTACAAACTGGACATGCTGGACAATGCTAAGAGAGTAACCATCCGCATAGACAATGCAGACCTGTCCAATGTGCTGGATATCATCTTTAAGGAACAACCATTTACCTACCAGATCGTAGATAAGACCATCATTATCAAACCCAGGTTACATACCTTGTTACCCGAAGGGGAGGTCCGTCCGGACATGACTATAACTGGTAAGGTCACCGATGATAAGGGTAGTCCTTTGCCGGGTGTATCTGTTCAGGTGAAGGGTACATCTAAAGGTACGCAGACCAATTCCCTGGGTGAATACCAGTTAACCGGAATAGATCCGGATGCCATACTGGTATTCAGTTATCTCGGCTACCAGGTACAGGAGATGCCGGTTAAGAGCCGTAGCAATATCACAGTTGCACTGGTCTCTTCCTCGATCGGTCTGGGTGATGTTGTCGTAGTAGGGTATGGTAAACAATCCAGAAAGAACCTGATCAGTGCTGTGAACACGGTGAAGGCCGAAGAACTGAATAAGGGGGCGATTACGGACGTTGGACAACTTTTACAGGGTAAAGTGCCCGGATTAAACATATCTGCCAGTGGAGACCCTAATGCGGTGGCTACAGTGGTATTGCGCGGAGCGTCTACACTGAACAGTTCCCAGGGGCCGTTTTATGTGATCGATGGTGTGCCAGGGGTCGACATATCCGCTATTGCGCCTGATGATATTGCTTCCATCGATGTATTGAAAGATGCGGCAGCTACAGCAATATATGGTAACCGGGCTGCCAATGGCGTAATCATGGTCACCACTAAAAAAGGCAGGAAGGGCGAGTCCCGCGTGTCTTATAATGGCTACGTAGGACTGGAAAAGGTGTCAAATAAGCTGGATATGATGGATGCTGCTGAGCTGAGAGAATTCCTGAGCAGAAATGGTCAGTCTTTCGCTCCTACAGATGATAAGAATGCCAATACGGACTGGCAGAGCGCGATCCAGCGTAAGCAGGCCGTCTCTCATAGTCATAATATATCTTTCAGTGGTGGCGGAGATCACGGTACGTATGCCGCCAGTCTGAGTTACATAAAAAAAGAAGGAATTCTGCTGAACAGTGATCTTGAACGAGTGGTAGCACGTTTAAGTGCGGAACAATATGCCCTGAATGACAAGGTGAAATTTGCACTGAATGTGACAAATTCAAACAGTAGCGCGAATGACATTCCCTACCGTAACGTAGTATTGCTTCAGTCCGCCCTGCATCTGCCGGTATCGCCTGTGAAAAATCCGGATGGCAGCTACTTTGAAAACTTCAATACACAAGGGTATTACAATCCGGTAGCGATGATCGATAATAGCCAGATGAATACTAAATACAATAACCTTGTAGGAAGTTTTAATACCCAGGTCAAACTGCCTTTCGGGTTTGTCTATGACCTTAACCTGTCTTATATCGGCTTTACTTCAACACATGGAGAGTACTATAATAAATACTTTACCACTAACTATAACAGCATGTACGATAATCCTAATCCCGGATTAGGATTTCACAGTCAGCAAACCTTCGGAGCGAACGGACAGGCGACCAGGAGTGTATACCAGAATACCAGCAAGATCCTTGAAACATTCCTGACCTGGAACCGGACATTTGGTTTGCACAATATCAGTGCGGTATTAGGCTATTCATGGCAGAATAACAAGATAGGGGAGGGCTTTCAGGTAACGACCAGTAATTTCCCGGTTGATAATATCGGGTATTCCAATCTGGCACTGAGTAACCCATATGCTATATCCGGTTTTCAGATTGGACTGGGCACTGACGGTGTATTTCAGGAGAACCGGCTGATATCTAATTTTGCGCGTCTGAATTATGGATTTAATGATAAATACCTGTTGCAGGCTTCGTTAAGAAGAGATGGCAGCTCCGTGTTCGGAGCGAACCATCAATGGGGATATTTCCCTTCTGTCGGACTGGCATGGAGGATCAGCCAGGAGCAGTTCATGAAGCATCAGTCAGCATTTACTGATCTGAAACTGCGAGCGAGTTATGGTATAACAGGTAATGCTTCAGGTTTTAATGCCTTTACCGCAAGGTTTATCTCCGGTACACAGGGAATCTTCTATTATAACGGAGCTGCTGTATCTGCAAGTGGGCCAATTCAGGCAGCTAACCCTGATCTGAAATGGGAGAAAACAAGTACAGCCAATATAGGAGTGGATTTCGCCATTCTCAAAGGGAAACTGAGTGGTTCGATCGATCTGTATGATAAGAAAACCACCGGTATGATCTATTCTTACAGGGTCGATCCGATCCTGGTACCTACCGGTACTATTGTGGCCAATGGTGGCAGTATGAGCAACAGAGGTATAGAATTGAGCCTGAATGCGGCCATAGTAGAGAACAAGACCTTTGGCTGGAACACTGGTATTAACTTCGCGCATAACAGGAATGAGATCACCAGTCTGACCAATCCGCTTTTCTCCGGCGGAGACTCTATACTGCTTGCCTTTCCTGAGGGTGCCGGCCAGTCCAGCCACTCCCTGGAAATACTGAAACAGGGTAAGCCACTGGGACAATTCTTTTCACCAATATATGCAGGCAAAGATGC
This sequence comes from Chitinophaga agri, assembly GCF_010093065.1. NCBI lineage: Bacteria > Pseudomonadati > Bacteroidota > Chitinophagia > Chitinophagales > Chitinophagaceae > Chitinophaga > Chitinophaga agri. Next base: position 6,928,310 of record NZ_CP048113.1, read on the forward strand.
CAATGGCGTGTCACAGTTCGTAGCGGCAGATGGAAAGCCCACTACTACACCTATTATAGGCGCGGATTATCATTATATCGGTAACTCTCAGCCCAAATTATTAATGGGCTGGTCAAACAGCTTTCGTTATAAGAACTTCGACCTCAATATTTTCCTGAGAGGTGTGTTTGGGAATAAAATCTTCAATGCAACGAGGGCTGATCTTTTCCGGCCGAACACTGCCCAGTATACCAATATCCTGAAAGAGGCGGCTAATGAAAGTGTGGCGGATTATAACGCTTACCTGTATTCTACCCGTTTCGTGGAAAGCGGTACTTACGTGAGATTCGACAATGCCACCCTGGCGTATAACTTCAGGAACCTGCATCCTTACATTAAAAGTATAAGACTATATGTGACGGCTAACAATCTTTTTGTTATTACCGGTTACAAGGGTGTGGATCCTGAAGTCAATCAGGGTGGTATAGCACCTGGTGTGGATTACAATAACTTTTATCCTAAGACGAGGACTTTTATGTTGGGTGTTAACGTGTCATTCTAACAGCATCTAAAAAACAGTGTATGAAAAAGTTAATCAGCTATATATTCATTTCCTTTTTGTTGTGTGTTTTCAGTGCATGTTACAAACTGGAAGTTCCTATTACATCCGCACTTACACCAGACGTTTTTCCTACAGACAGTACACAGTTTATCGCGGCATCAGGCCCCGCGTATGTTGCTTTACGGGGAAATATCGGTGTGGAATATTTTTTTATGCAAACATTGACAACAGATGAGGGGATCTTTCCTGCAAGAGGTGGTAACTGGTTCAACGGAGCGGAGTTTCAGCAATATCATTATCACACATGGACGAAAGATCATGCGGGTGTCAACGGCAACTGGGTATGGTTCTCCACTATTATTGGTACTGTGAACCAGTCTTTGGCTATCCTTGGACAAAATATACCGGAAGGTTCCAGTAAGAAGACTACGCTGGCAGAACTGCGGATGGTGCGTGCAATCGCCTATTATCTTATGATGGATAATTACGGTAATGTACCCATTGATACAGTAAGCGGAGATTTTTCGGCAAAGCCCAATGTTCCCCGGGCACAGGTTTTTACTTTTGTAGAAAATGAAATTAAGTCCTGTCTGCCTGATCTGAGTGCGGTCAGTGGCGTATCAACTTATGGAAGGGCCAACAAATGGACGGCATATGCCTTATTGGCGAAGCTTTACCTGAATGCGGAGATATATACCGGTACGCAGCGAAATGATGATTGCATTGCAGCCTGCGATAATGTGATAAAGTCGGGTCTATATTCACTGGAGCCAGCCAATACCTATCTGCAGATGTTCTATCCTGATAACGGTCCGCAGATGAAGGAGTTTATTTTTGCGATACCCTTTGATCCTGCGTGGTCAAATACTTTCCCATTCAGATCGCAGAACCTGCATGCACGTTACGATGTACCGCGTGGACTGGCAGCTACTAAATTTAAACTGCCGTTTACACCAGATGGCGCCATCAGCACACTGCCTTCATTCTATGCTAACTTCGATGATCCGAATGATGTGCGCAACCGTCAGTGGCTGACCGGACCCCAGTTCCTGGCCGATGGGGTTACGCCGGCTACTGTTACTACAACGAAAAAGGGATATGATCAGTTCTATACAGGTGCAGATGGCGCGGCTCCCTATACTTATCAGATAGATATCAAACCTGAAGTGGTGTTAAGACAGGATGTCAATTCATTTGATGCCGGTAATGATGAAATAGCGTGGAATATGGGATACCGGAATATCAAGTTCTATCCGGATGCAACATCGCTGAACAGGAACCAGAAGAATGATATTCCGTTGTTGCGTTACTCCGATGTACTGTTGATGAAGGCGGAGGCTATTTTACGCGGCGGCAGTGCTACGATGGGGCAGACAGCGCTTTCGCTGGTGAACGAGTTAAGGTCACAGCGCACGACATCTGCTGCACTTACTGCGATCACACTGGAAGGAATATATGCGGAAAGGTGCAGGGAGCTGGTATGGGAATCCTGGCATAGGAATGATATGATCCGCTTTGGTAAATATGAAAGCAAGTGGGGATTCAAGACAGATGCTGATGTGAATCGTCGTATTTTCCCTATTCCTACATCTGCGTTGCAGCTTAATCCGGCACTGAAGCAAAATCCAGGGTACTAGTAACGATCACTTATTGATGCTTCCCGTGTATCTGCTATATACGGGAAGCATATTGCCAGCCACGCATTGAATGTTACCATGCCACGTCGAAGGAATCAATAATATTATTATGAAGAAATTGTTTTGTTTGGTTTTTATCTTTTTAACCAGTTATGCCTATGGGCAGCTGCATACCACGGCTGCATATGACCTCATAAGAAGAGTAGTGCCGGCACATCAGCAACAGTTCGTTGTACAGCCTTTACAGCAACAGGAAGACAAAGACGTTTTTGAAGTAGAAAGCAAAAATGGAAAGATCATTTTGAGGGGGAATAATGGTGTGGCGATTGCAGCAGCGCTTTATTATTATCTGGAGGAGTATTGCCATTGTCAGATCACCTGGAATGGGACTAATCTGAAGTTGCCTGCTACATTGCCTGTAGTCGACGGGAAGGTGAGGCATACAACACCATATACCTATCGTTACTACCTGAACTATTGTACTTTCAACTATAGCATGGCATGGTGGGACTGGACGCGTTGGGAGAAGGAGATTGACTGGATGGCATTACATGGCATTAATATGCCCCTTGCGATCACAGGAGAGGAATATACCTGGTACCTGGTGTATAAAGAGCTGGGATTTACCGATGAGGAGCTCGCAGGCTTTTTTAGCGGGCCAGCTTACACCGCCTGGTTCTGGATGGGTAATTTAGATGGATGGGGAGGTCCGCTACCCATGTCGTGGATAAAGTCTCATAGGGACTTACAGGTGAAGATATTGCAACGCCAGCGGGCTTTGGGAATGAAACCGGTATTGCCTGCATTTACCGGACATGTACCGCCTGCTTTTAAGAAAAGATTTCCTGAGGCGAAGTTAAAGGCAACTAACTGGAAAAATGGTTTCGCGGATACCTATATCCTTGATGCCGAAGATCCACTGTTTGCGCAGATAGGAAAGAAGTTCCTCGAAGTACAGACCCGGTTGTATGGTACTGACCACCTATATTCTGCTGATACCTTTAATGAGAATGAACCGCCATCAAATGATTCTCTGTTTTTGTCACAGCTGAGCGCCAGAATATACGATGGTATGCGGCAGGCAGATACGGCTGCAATATGGGTGATGCAGGGATGGCTATTTTATAGTGATCGTAAGTTCTGGGGCGCACCGCAGATAGCGGCGTTGCTCAATGCGGTACCCGACGATAAGATGATCCTGCTGGATTTAGCTGCGGAAATAGAGCCTGTCTGGAAGCGGACCGCCTCATTTTATGGTAAACCATGGATATGGAATATGCTGAATAACTTCGGTGGAAACGTCAATCTTTTTGGGCGTATGGACGGGGTAGCCGCCGGACCGGCGTTGGCATTAAAAGATACTGCTTCCGGGCGTCTGCGGGGTATTGGTTTAACAATGGAAGCGATTGAGCAAAATCCCGTGATGTATGAGTTGATGATGCAGCATACCTGGCAGTCCGATCCGATAATCATTCATGAGTGGCTGGAAAAATATGTTCTGAACAGGTATGGTACTAAAGACACCAGTCTTGTCCGGGCATGGGACATACTGCGACGGACGGTGTATAATGGTCAGCTTATCAGGGATGGAGCTGAGTCTATCGTAACGGGCAGGCCGACCCTGGATTCTACCACCGAATGGACCCGCACCAAATTAAACTATAACCGGAATGAACTGTTGCCTGCATGGGATCTTTTTATTGCAGCGGCTGGAAATGGCGCGAAGGCAGATGGGTTCCAATATGACCTGGTAGATATTACAAGGCAGGTATTGGCTAATTATGCCCATCCTTTGCAGCAGATGTGGGTGAAGGCATATAATGAAAAGGATAGCGCCGCCTTTCAGCTGTACAGTAAGCAGTTTATTACTTTGATCTATGACATGGACCGGCTGCTGGCTACGAGAAAGGATTTCATGCTTGGTCCATGGTTATCTTCCGCCAATAAGTGGGGGACGAATGAAAAAGAGAAAGCGTTGTATGAACGAAATGCGCGTGACCTCATTACATTATGGGGAGATGCGAACAGTCCGTTACACGAATATTCCAACAGACAGTGGAGCGGTTTGCTTAACGACTTTTATGCACAGAGATGGATACAGTTCTTGGATATGTTGCAATTATCCCTGAGGGCAGGAGCGCCGGCTGATTTCAATGGATTTGAAGCGCGAATAAAGCAATGGGAGTGGCAGTGGGTGAACAGGCGGAATAAATTTACTGATATACCAGTTGGAAATAGTATTGCCATAGCGATGGAGATGTATAAATTATATCGTCCTAAATATGCCCAGCGATGAGTAAACAGACTGGAGGAAGATTGGTATCACTTGACGCATTACGGGGCTTTGATATGTTCTGGATCATGAGTGGTGAGCATATTATTCATGAGTTGGCAAAGGCTACGAACTGGCCGGTATTCCGGGTCATGTCGGCGCAACTGCATCATACGGTATGGAATGGTTTCACCTTCTATGATATGATATTTCCGCTGTTCCTGTTTATTTCGGGTATATCAATGCCTTATTCCATGCAGAAGAAGGTGCAATTGGCAGGTGTCGGTGAAGCTTTCGAATTGCCCTGGAAAGATAAAAAGGCATTGTATCTCTCCATGTTGCGGAGGACCCTCCTGCTGATCATACTTGGATGTATTGTGAATGGCTTACTGGCTTTCAGGGGGTATGAGCAGACCCGGTTTGCCAGCGTATTGGGACGTATCGGTCTCGCCTGGTTCTTTGCCGGCCTGATATATTTAAATAATGATGTACGGAAGCAGCTATGTTATCTGGTGGCGATACTGTCAGGATACTGGGCGATGATGGAATTTATTCCCGTACCAGGTTATGGCGCGGGTGTACTGACAATGGAGGGATCTTTTGAGTCTTATGTTGACAGGCTATTACTTCCGGGTAAGTTACATGATGGCATACACGATCCGGAAGGTATCATGTCCACTATCCCGGCTGTGGGAACAGCGCTGATGGGTATATTGACCGGCACATTTCTCCGGGATGGGAAGTTCAGTATGCGGGAGAAAGCCTGCTTTCTTTTCGCTGCCGGGATTGGTTTCGTCTTACTCGGCTTGTTATGGGACACGGTTTTCCCAATAAACAAGCGCTTATGGACAAGCTCTTTTGTTGTATATACAGCAGGGTGGAGTCTGCTGCTATTATCTATCTTCTATTGGGTTATAGATGTTGCAGGATTTCAGCGTTGGGCCTTTCTATTTATTATAATCGGTACAAATTCCATACTTATTTATATGTGTGCGGAGGGACTGGTGAACTTTAAGTATACTGCCGACTATATTTTTGGAGGGGCGATCCGGCACCTGCCTTTGTTATGGCAACCGGTATTGGCTGCGATGTCGGTTACTTTTGTGCAATTAATATTATTGTATATTTTGTATAGGAATAAGCTCTTTCTGAAAATATAGCGGGAGGGTTATGCGTCGTCTGCCCGGCAGCGTGTTAGGACGAGATCGTGTTTAGATTTCCACGAAGGAGCATTAGCTGTATTACAGGTGGACGAATTGACATTGTTTTCATAATAAAATATTTCACGTTGAACAGAAGAACGCTTTTAAAACAACTTGGTCTGGCTATTCCGGCAGCCATGATAAACATGGAGCTTCGCGCTTCGGATGCTACATTGGGTTATCCGGAGGAAATGATGACAGGGCCTTTTAAACCCACCTGGCCATCTTTGCAACAGTACGCTACTCCTGACTGGTTTCGTAACGCCAAATTTGGGATATGGGCGCACTGGGGACCTCAGTGTCAGCCGGAAAACGGTGATTGGTATGCCAGGGAAATGTATATGGAAGGTAATCATCATTACAATTTCCATCTGAAGAAATATGGTCATCCGTCCGTCTTCGGATTCAAAGATGTGATCAACGAATGGAAGGCGGAGCTATGGGATCCGGAGTCGCTGCTGTCATTGTACAAGGATGCTGGCGCGAAATATTTTGTAGCCCTTGCTAATCACCATGACAATCTGGACCTCTATCAGAGTAAATATCAGCCGGCATGGAATAGTGTAAAGGTCGGACCTAGGAAAGACGTGATCGGTGGATGGGCGAAAGCTGCAAGAAAACAGGATATACGTTTCGGTGTGAGCGTGCATGCTGCTCATACCTGGAGTTGGATGGAAACCGCACAGCGCGCAGATAAAACGGGCCCATTTGCCGGTGTACCCTACGATGGAAAGGTAACCAGGAAGGATGGGAAAGGAAAATGGTGGGATGGGATGGACCCGCAGGACTTGTATGCCCAGAATCATCCGCTGAGTGAAAATAGTTATGATGACGGAATGATCCATCGTCAATGGAACTGGGGCAATGGGGTAACTCCTCCTTCAAAAGCGTACTGCGATAAATTCCTTAACCGCACGATCGATCTGATTAACCGTTATGATCCGGATCTGCTGTATTTTGACGACACCGCTCTTCCGCTGTGGCCCGCCAGTGATGCAGGGCTGAAGATAGCAGCACACTATTATAATCGTAGTATACAGCAGAAAGGAGCATTGGATGTTGTGATCAATGGTAAAATCCTGGATGAGCAGCAACGGAAATGCATGGTGTGGGATATAGAACGTGGCCAAAGCAATAACAGTGAACCCCTGCCGTGGCAGACATGCACCTGCATTGGGGCGTGGCATTATGACCGCGGCATCTATGACAGGCATGGATATAAAAGCGCAGGAACAGTTGTTCAGACGCTGGTAGATGTTGTTAGTAAAAATGGCAATCTGCTGTTGAGTATTCCAGTCAGAGGTAATGGTACTATCGATGAAGATGAAAGAATGATCGTAGAAGAAATAGGCCGCTGGATGAAGGCAAATGGCGAAAGTATTTTTGATACGAGGCCCTGGAAGATATTCGGTGAGGGGCCGGCTATGGAGCAGTCAGCACCGCTTAGTGCACAGGGATTTAACGAAGGGAAAGGAAAGGAATTTACGGAGCAGGATATTAGATTTGTGGTGAAGGGAAATGTCTTGTACGCAACCGCAATGCGCTGGCCGGAGAATGGTAAGCTGACTATAAAATCGTTGGCAGCTGGTAATGAGTTGTATGCGAGGGAGATCAGCAAAGTGACTTTAGTGGCGTCGGATAGTGTGTTGTCGTTTAAGAGGACGGAGAATGGGTTGGAGGTTGAATTGCCGGAGAGAAAGGAGTTTGGATATGCTGTTGCATTGAGGATTGTTTGATTCATAGTGATTGGGAGATGGCGTGGATGGAGGTGTGTTATATAGCAGGAAGATGGTACAGATGTCGTGTTAAAACCCGATCATTGTGATCGAAGATAACATGAGGACGCCAGTACGAAGTAGGTTCTTACATCGTTTATGGTGTTTGCCGGGAGATAAAAGCAGGTATAATAACGTATGTGGATAGGGTGTTCCTAATCCTTCAATGATAATGGCGTACCGAAGATATGGTGTTAGTTGACCAGGATTTGGGATGTATATTGTATGATGAAACTTTTGAGGAAGTCGTCAATGGTTTCTTCTTCCATTTGTTCCTGTTGTAACAGGGATGTTTTGAGTCGTTGGTATTCATCTGTTTTCTTAAAGGCCAGGAATTGTTTGCTTTTAAACGCTTCGTATTGGCTGGCGCTGAGGTTTTTATCTTTTTTCACATCTCCTTTGTTTATTTCCAACAGGATGTAGTGTTCATAGGTGGATCCGTATCCCATATGCACATAGTTGACAAGTTTGCCATAAGGGATGACCAATAAGCCTGTCTGCCAGTCGACTTTGATATGCGTTTGTCCGGGGAAAACCTGTTCCATGACACTTTGGAATTTTGTATCGTATCTACCTTTACTGGTAGTGTCTCTCACTTCGATCTCTATATCCTTAAGGTAAAGACTTCCATTGCTTACTTCGAACGTCGCAACGTATCCACGCCATAGTGCTGTGGATCCGATGCCTCCGCGGGGACGTTTATCTGGGTGACTGGTAAAGTAACTTTCCATGGGATTACTATGCATATCATATTCCTTCCCCTTGTAGATGATCTTATCCGGATATTGGGCGGTGGCGAAAACGGTGACCTTTAAAAAGAGTGTCAGTAGCAAAGTGAGTAATAGTTTCATTTATTCTTTTTTTATGAGATGCAAATTACGCCTGGATTCCATAAATGTAATTTCCGTCGATTAATAAGTGTTTAGAAGATTGGTTGATCTTTTGACCGTAAAATGATGATTGAGGCAATAAAAGGTAGTACATGCAAATAAAGTCGTAGTGGCTTCAATTTTGTTTGGTAAACAGGATGTAAATTTAAAATGGCCCTGTAAATCAATTTATTACAGGGCCTTTGCTTGCCAATTGCCGGAATAATTGAACCACTTAATTGTGGTATTGCTAAGTTAAGCCATGAAGGCTGGGTTCATTCCGGAAGGATTCATTGAAAATTATCTGTTAAGAAGTTAGCTTCTGATCTCACGCCGCATGAACAGGTAGTAGGTCCATGCAAAGCAGACGGTAGTAGCTGCAAGTAGCCCGCTTACCTGAGGCCATATAATCATTAGACTTTCTCTAAACGGCAGGGGTGCAGGTACAGCACCTGCCATTTCTTCCATAGTTACCGGACCCAGGCTGCGAACGGAAGGTATGAGTAAGGTAGTAGTGGCATCTGTGTAAAGCTGACCAGGTGCTATTCTCAATAGGTTCAAGATCATATTTTCATACCAGATGAGCTGCTCCGACGGTAGTATCTCAGGATTTGCCGGCAGAATGGCCCTTACTAACAGTTTAATAAGGAGCTGGTAAAATACGGTGAGGAAGATCCATATTCCAATGGCTGTTAGAGCTGCTGTTGCAGCCTGCCTGAAGCGCACAGACAGATGGATGGAAAGCGCCAGCCAGAAAGCAACATATAAGATGCTGAAGGCGGTGAAAGCGAAAATTCTCAGGGCTTCCTGTGGTTCCATTCGCACACCGGTGAAGAATAATCCTCCTCCTACCATTAGCAATATCAGCGACGTAAAGAAGACGGTGACAACCAGGCCAGCGCTTACAAACTTAGAAAGCAGAAGGTTGTCCCGATATACGGGTTGTGCCATGATCCTGGCGAGCGTACCACTGCTCTGTTCTCTATTCACTGCATCAAAGCCAAGACTAATACCGAGTAGCGGTCCCAGGAAGCTGATAAACACATGAAAGGGCGGCACTACTTTGTCAGTAGCGGTAAGCAGCTTTAAATAGAGAAAAGTGTGATCAGGGTCGCTCAGATTGCCGGTGGCAGCTCCAATGTTAGAAAGCGATACGTACATGGCGGTTACGAATGTAAGCACGATGAGCGACATCAGAACGATCAGGCGCCAGCTACGTATGTGGTCTGCAATCTCCTTACTTACCATTATGCTGAACGGAGAAGGCGTTTGCCGGACGGTAGGCCTGTTACTGCTCCCTTTGTTTGTAAGAGACAGTCCAGTGAAGGAAACTGGCGGACGTTTAATGAGTTGTAGTTTCAGCTGCATTGTTTTCAAAATATTTTTGATAGATGTCATCTAAACTATAGTCTTTTTTGTGTACGCCGGTAATATCACATCCGTTTTCAACCAGCAGGCGGACGATGGCAGGTGTGATATCATGGGTGCAGGTAAAGACAAGATCTTTGTCTTGCACGTTCACTTCTTTCACGGCATCCAGTCCTGAAAAGATCGCCATGTGTGGCCATGGTTGCGGGACCGGAGCCGTCAGGGTTACTGTAGTCGTATGGCCACCCTCGTTCAGCATACTGCCTGAAAGGGTATTGATATTACCTTCTACTTCCAGTTTACCATTTACGAAGATTCCAACACGATCACATACCTGCTGTACATGGTGCAGATGATGAGAGGAGATCAATACGGTAATTCCCCGTTGTCTGCTGAGCTGCTTGATCAGTATCAGAAATTCCCTGACACCTGTTGGATCGATACCTAGTGTAGGTTCGTCGAGAATGATTACTGCAGGGTCTTTGATTAGCACATCTGCCAGCCCCAGTCTTTGTTTCATGCCCCGGGAAAATGTGGAAGTCTTTTTATCAGCATCGCCTGCAAGACCTACCAACGCCAATGTTTCCATGCACTTCTTCCTGATTTCATGTTCTGGCAAACCATTCAAACGGGCGATGTATAGCAGGTTTTCGAGGGCGGTCATGTTATCGTAGAATCCAACACTGTCTGGCATATAACCTACGCTGCGTTTGACGGCGATAGGTGAGCGGGTCGCATTATATCCGCACACGTGAACGGTACCCGCCGTAGGTTCTGTAAGGCCCAGCATCATGAGAATGGTAGTGGTTTTACCAGCCCCATTTGGCCCTAACAGACCGAAGATCTCGCCTTTGTAGATGGTGAGATCCAGGTCGTCCACTGCTTTTTTCTTCCCATAGCATTTCGTCAACCCTTTCAGTTGTATGACAGGATCATTTATCTGTAACATGATATGTTTTGTTGTTATGGAAACGTATGTTTGATGGAGATGCTGTTACCTCCTACCGTACTTGCGGATGAGATACCAGACAATGCCAATGGCCACTAAAATAATGAGGATGCCAAGCCATCCCGCAAGCAGGGACGTTTTTACTGTGATACGGAAAGCAGCCTGCGCGTTGCTTTCCTGGCTCTTTACGTTGAAGGTAATAGCATAGTCACCGGCAATGGTTTTGTCGGGCACACTTATTTTGGCTATCACTTCCTGTGAGGCATCCGGGTTCAGTTGCTGGAGCTTTGCAGGCTCAAACGTGCATGTCCACTGCGGAGGAAGCTGTGCGGAGTGCTCGAGTTCTTTCAGGGGTAGCGTACCGGTATTTTTCACTGTAAGGTGGATCTCCTGGTGTGCACCGGCAGTGACTTCATCACTCAGGCGGCCGGTAGGTGTTGTAAGCGTGACAGCGTAATTGCCTTTTACAACGGCCTCAAGCTCTAATTGTAGTGTATCATGGCTGGATACCGCGTGGACCGGAATTTTATACTTGCCCGGTTTTACGTTTGGTGAAGGATTCACTTCTACGGATAGCTCTTCAGACTTGGCGCCTGTTAAATTGAGTGCGGTGACCGGCATCCCCTGGACACGGAAGCCTACCATCCAGCCGGCGGGAACCGCTGCTGAGAGTTGATAGACTAAGGGCGTAGTGCCGGGATTACGTAGGGTGGCATTATAACGGAACGTTTCATTGGCCGCAGCCTCGATGTTCATAAGCCTTACGGTGAAATTGTCAGTAGACTGCGGAGGAGAAGGTACTTTTTCCGCTTTTACAAGTGTGTGCGCTGCGAAAAAAACGATGCATAAACAATAGGAAAAGCGCCTCTTAAAAGATCTGGGCGAACGGGTAAATAGTAATTCTGTTAACATGATCCAATAACTAAAATTTATTAATGATAGTTTTCAAAAAATGTCAGTTTAGCGTTGTTACCAGTATGATTCGTAGGAACGGGCGGCAATTTAAAAACTGAGATGAAAATTTAGAACTGTTAAAAAAATTTTAACAACTTTTTAAGGTCCACTGTTGGGGATGATAGTTCCGGCGGTTTCGTTTATGGCCTGCTGGTGTATACCTGGCCGGGATGGTAGTTACTTCTATCTGATACACAGGCACCATTCAACTCCACCCATGCTGGGGATTTTTATAAATAAGAAGATCCGTTCTTCTGAATCTTTTACCTTGTCAAATAGTGTAAAATGATGGTATCATGTCAATGGTGCAAGTAGTGCTTGCACCATTGATATGGAGGTGCTGGTATGTTGGTTATCAATTGATAGTGGCTGTTGAAATTCTGGATAGGCCTCTGCAAAAGCTCTCATGTTAGATTTTGAGAGGAAAGTCCCTTTATATCAGAGAAGCGGCGATTACTGCAGGCGGTTTATTTTGCATAGTTTATTTTTCTAAAATAATAATAGGATACGCATAGTATTGCAAACGGAATCAGCGGTGCCATACCTTTTGCAGCACCATCAGCGAGCCAGTGTCCCAGGCTTGCAGAAAGCAGTAATATTCCAAAAGCGACATAAGCCCATTCTTTAAACATACTGGGTATAGCAGGGATGAGGATAATTATTGCACCCACGATCTTACAGATGTCTAATTCAAGATTGAAATAAGCAGGGAAGCCAAGTCTGTGTATGGATTCGATTAAGTATGCCCGCGGAGCAAAATAGGATGGAAGTACAATCAACGCGATTCCAATAATTGTAATGATCCAATAAATTCTTTTTTCTTTCTGCATGGTTTAAATATTACAACACAAAATTATTTGACATAGCTTTACAATTGTTATCTGTTACCTTTTGGAAACTGGTTTCCTCTATGAAATCAAGTAGCTATTGATAAAGCGATTACAGTAATTTTGAATTATATGAATGCAAAAAAGCCAGCTCCGCAAGTACCTGATTGTAAAGAGCAATTAATTGCAATAAAGGATACTATGATCTTGTTATCGGGGAAATGGAAAATTCAGATTATTGGATGGCTCCTGCTATATGGTAAGGTGCGTTTTATGGATATGCTGCGTGGGATAGAAGGTATTGCTGCCAAAATGCTCTCTAAAGAGTTGCAGGAACTTGAGCAAAATGAAATAGTGTCCCGAACTGTGATGAATACGAAGCCGACAACTGTGGAATACGCGCTAACGGAACATGGTAAGACTTTGAGCGGGGTAATTGACGCTATTTCAGCTTGGGGAGTTACGCATCGAAAATTTCTGTTTAAAAAAGAAAGCTAATTAGGTCACTGGAGGCTTTTTCTTTTCGTGTGCCCATTAGGGGTAAGTTTACGAGCCGTTTAATTCATATTATCAATAAATTAGGTTGCTAAAAGTGCTGCAGACATTGACCAAAGGCCTGAACGATTGTATCAAGCTGAAATGGAAATGTTTTGAAGAGAAAGACAAATAAGCGTGTTGGGGGGCAGAAGCTTATGATTAGCAGGGCTTTATCTTAAGAATGTCCAACAGAACATCTTATGGCGAGACATGTATTGATTGTGTTGCCTGAGTTTTGTTTTGAGTGTAGGAAGGAATAGTGAATATCGCAGGCTTAGACGACTATAAAAAGCAAACGGTTGGAGAACATCTCGGACCTTTCCGCTTTTGTGCCCGGTACGGTGGAACAATCCCAATTTCCCGACAGAATTAAAAGAAACACAAAAATGATACTGCAGGATTTAATAAGTCTGATAGGAGTAAAAAGTACGGACCCAAGGATTGCACAGCTATTTGAGCAGAATAATCTGGGTAAACCGCCTAAAACAATCACATCTAATCAGGGGCAAAAAGCATTCAAAGACAAGCAGCAGCTGATAGACTACACTTTCAAATTTGATATCACCAATGACAGTTACTACCCACCTGTAAGTGTCAGGAATGAGGATTACAAATTTGACAACTACCTGAGTAATATGGTAGTGTTTTCCAAACCAGCACGTGGGAAAAAAGAATTCGTTGATCCTAAACCGATAAGCTTTTGGGACGGTTTCATAAACCCAGGGAGTTCTTTAGAGGAATGTCTTGCATATTTTGACAATCAATCAAGAAGTACTCGCAGCAGTACAATTTTTGAAAAGTCATTGAATGATATAGCGGAAATAAAAGTGTGGTTTGCAAACGATGAAAAAGAGGTGACGACTATTGAAATAAGGATTATCGAAGATACTGAGATCTTTGCTCATAGCTATTTCAATCCCGCAAACAAGTTTAACACTGTCCCGCAAGCTTATTCCTTATTGGTAAAATGGTTATTTGACAATAAGTACCTGAATCTTTCAGAAGAAACATATAGCCAGGAATTAAGTCTTGATCACACAGATATTCTGGCCTTTGTAAAGACTCACCTGAAAAGTCATATATGGGATACACAGATCAAGGACATCCCTTACCTGCGATCATTTTTATTTGAAATTGCTTCGAATTCTTCTATTAAAAATAAGGATGGAGAGGAAATAAACTTTTATATAAAAAATCTATACGTCAGAACAGCTGGTAAATGGGAGGAACATCAGAAAATTTATGACACAGACATCTTAGGTTTAGAGGATTTTGAAAATACTATCTTTCTGGATGCTACAAAATCCATTCAGTTTTTAGATACGTTGACTGAGCACTTTGCTTTGTTTGCTCAGCTGACTGAAATAAATAAATAGTTTGTCAGCAACAGGATATAACAAGAAGGAGCTATCTCAAAAGTAAATTGGGATAGCTCCTTTTTTTGTATGGAGTTTTTTCAAATAAAAGGCTGATTCTCCCTCTGGTAAGTAAAGGAAATATTACATTTTATCATTACTGCACATTAATCGTAAAATAGCCCCAATCTGCACTCGTGCAGTCTTTGCCTGAACAATTACTTCTAAACGTCGATACCTTCACGTGTCGATGCCGGATCTCGATATTTCTCGATACTGGGAATTGACATGACCTGGCTGTAAAGAACTGCGTTTTTTCTTTTTTGTTAGGATAGATTGAACAAGCCTTTGACATTTTGGTCAGCATTTCATCTAGTTTAAGATATTTGAATAATATTTATGTTCGGTATTATTCATTTCCTTTGTCGCCCAAAACATGTATCTATAGGATATGCTTTGCGCCAATCTTCTATAATGCCTTCTAGGTATCTTATTCGTACAGATCATGGAGTCGTCAATTGGAACTGAGAAGAAGAGTATTTCATGAGGTCCGATTGTAAATACCGATGTATTTGGATTCTCTATATTACAAAAAATATCATAATTATTGGTTTCCCAATTTTTTCCAAATAAATGCTGTTTATAAACGGAAAATAGAAAACTGTTACCATCTGAATTATTCTTAATTTCCAGACCAATACTGTCCTTTGATAAATAGCATGCATTGATTACTATGGGATTCTGAGCTGGAAGCTTAGAGGAAAATATACTCAATAAGAGAATCGAAAATATCTTAACCATTATTTTATCTTTTTAGTTCCACCATTGGTTTTATGTTGAGGACTCATACACTTAGAATTTTACTTCGGGTGAATAAATATTACAAATTGGGTACAGTTCCCAAGAATGGCTTGAAAATTTTAATAGACACAAGTGGTCATCGTCCCAATTGTTAAAATTATATAATTTCACAACTGGTATTATCAGTTAGAACTATGCTTTGAGATATGATACATACTGCCCGGTCAATCGTACCGGGAGCAAATGATCTCGTCCTAGTTTGGCGGTCCCCAGTCTTAGGACCGATAATCGTTCTTTTTAAGCTTTTAAGTGTTAAATGATTTACTGGGCTTTGCCCAGTGAATCATTTAATACAAGCCCCCCGGCAGGGGATTATGCGGCTTTCGCCATATATACTTCTATTGGAGTTGAATAATCCAATGATTGATGTAGGCGGGCACGATTATAAAAATTAAAATATCCTGTCAGTCCTTGATAGAGTGAAAGACCATCTTCGTGTACGTTCAGGTAAATGTGTTCATATTTAACACTCCTCCACAGTCGTTCGATCCATACATTATCCAACGCCCGACCTTTCCCGTCCATGCTTATTTTTATTTCATGTACAAAGGATCAATGCGAACGATTGTCTTGGCCCTGCGATACTAAATTTTGATCTTGTTACTTATATGCTTCAATGGGAGGATAGGGAGGATATTAAAGGTAAAATAGAGGGTATTGCTAATGTGATCGTAAAATTTGATGAAACGGGTATACGTTTTATGGATGAATTCCGGCAAATGCGGCCAGATTATATAGAAAAATTGGTGGTATGGCTGGTAAGAAGAGGTCCGAATTTGTAAGGTTCCGGTAGACAGCATCTTCGGCATGTAAGTCTGAGGGTTTATGTTTGCGTTGTTTAAATATGCCCTGTATGCAACCAACCAATAATTCCACGATACGTTCATTTACAATATCGGAGAAGAAGAATATCGCGATGCAATGGAGCCAGTCAAACGTAAAGATGCAAGTGTTTTGTGATAATCATGGAATCACGGTCTCCATGCTCAAGAACTGGAGGAAGCAGTTTGCCACTCCTGCAAAAGTTCCCAGACGAAAACATTTCATTCAGCTCACACCTTCTAAGGCGAGTATACCAGATATTGCACTTCCATTCGCGGAGGTGGTATCTTTATCAGGTAACAGGATAATTTTTCATTCGGCGGTCAACACAGACATGCTAAAAGAGCTACTAAACAGTAAATAAATGCTGGCACTCTCGTCCTCATGCCGGTATTTTCTGTATACTCAGCCAATCATGATAAGTAGTAGCTTTTACAAACTGGCGGCTATTGTCAATCAACAGATGCATTTGGATCCTTTAACCGGGGATGTCTATATTTTCTTTAACCGCAGAGCTACACATATCAAGCTACTTCAATGGCAGCAAGATGGATTTGCGATTTATTACAAGCGGCTTGAGAAGGGAACATTTGAGATTCCTAAACCAGGTGGGGTACAACCCTCGCTTACTTCTACACAATTGATGCTTATTCTGCAAGGCATTCAGATGGATAAAGTCCAGTACCGCAGGCGGTATTTTCGACAATCTTCCGATCATTAACATCGCGCTAACAAATAATTGATTTCCATTTGATAACATTGCAATTGCAATGAGTACGTCAGCAAAAGATAATGATTACAAACAGCTCTATGAGTCTGCCATCAACAAGGTTGAGCAGCTGCAGCATGAATTGAATCAGCTCAAGAAGATGATTTTCGGAGTTCGCCAGGAGCGATTTATTCCCGCAGATAAGAATCAACTGGCACTCGATATTCCAACAGAACAATCTGCTGTTGTTTGCAACGTGTTAGATGCAAAGAAGGTGACTTATGTCAAAGTTGTAAAACAAGATGCGACTCAAGGGAGAGATAGCCGTCATACCATACCATCTCACTTACGAAGAGAAGATGTAATTATAGATCCAGACCATATACCAGCTGGTAGTAAACATATTGGCACCACTGAAACTGAAGTGCTGGAATACAAACCCGCTGAAATTTATGTAGTCCGTTACATCCGTAACAAGTACCTTCTCCCATCTGCGGATGAGACGTCGTCAAAAATTATTGTTGGACCTTTGCCAACATTACCAGTTACAAAATCGATGATGGGGCCAGGCTTACTGGCTCAACTGGTTGTTGAGAAGATCTGCGATCATCTCCCCGTGCATCGCCAGCAACAACGTCTGGAAAGAGATGGCATAAAGCTACCATACTCAACGCTGAGTGATGGTTTTGCTAAGACAGCTGCGTTAATTACTCCTATTTACAGAGCGCTGGTAACAGAAGTACTCAACGCTGACTATTTGCAGGCTGATGAGACAGTGTGCCTTGAAGTAACATGAAAAGTTACATGCTGTTAGATTGATGGTGGCAGGCCCACCGTAAGGGATGACAGGCATACCTTACAAACCACCCTATGATGCTTTGGACGAAAGGAAAAGGTGTTGAGCGATAGGGGAAAAGGCAGAATTAATCTGTCAGGTAAGATTTAGTGAGCTGAACGAAAGTGAACTGCCATAGTAAAGTATCGATATCGCACTTATTCTGTCGAAAGCAGGTAACAGTTTCTTACCTACAAATTAAGTTTAGCGACAGTAACCTGGTGTTGGCTAGATGACAGGCGGTACATAGGTAGCAGGACACTAAATCAGGCGATTTAATGGAACAAGGGAATTTGTACAGGAGTGCAAAGGGAACAATTCAAGCGGAGACACCGCAAGGTTAAATACCAATATCCTGTACAGAGGCGGACTAAGTCGTAGTACTATTGAAGCTGCTGTAATGGCTGTGGAGGGAAGGGCTTAGCCAGATTAGTTTTATAAAACCAACAACAGTAAAATGGATGATTGATTATTATGAAACAAAGCAACATCCGGTGACCAAGAAAATGGTACTGGATGCTTACAAGAAAGTAAAGGAAAATAATGCAAGTGGTGGAATCGACGGAGAAAGTATAGAAGATTTTTCGATTGATGCGTCAAAGAATCTATACCGGATTTGGAACAGAATGACATCTGGATGTTATTACCCGCCAGTTGTGAAAAGCGTTGAAATTCCAAAGAAATCTGGCGGTGTGCGTATTCTTGGCATACCTACAATATCAGATCGCATAGCTCAACAGGTTGTGAAAAATTATCTTGAACCTATCGTGGAAGGCAGCTTCCATGAGGATAGTTATGGATATCGTCCCGGTAAGAATGCACATCAGGCCTTGGAGAAAGCCACTGCACGGTGTGGTTATTATAGTTGGGTGGTTGATATTGATATTCGAGCGTTTTTTGATAGTATAGATCACGAACTGTTGTTGAAGGCAATCGAGTGGTATACAAAAGAGAAATGGATTCTAATGTATATTAAGCGATGGCTTAAGGCTGGAATTATGTGTAACGGAGAAGTTAGACGTGGGGAAAAGGGCACTCCTCAGGGAGGAGTAATAAGCCCGCTACTAGCTAACATCTTCCTTCACTTTGTATTTGATAAATGGATGGAAAAGAATCACTCAAACATGCCTTTTGAACGGTATTGTGACGATGCAATTATACACTGTACGACAGAAAAACAGGCAAATTTCATCAAAGGTGCAATTACCAGGAGGATGATAGATTGTCGGTTGATGCTGAATGAGGAAAAGACGCGTATAGTTTACTGCAAAAATCATATACATACTGAAGCACATCGAAGTGTAAGCTTTGACTTTCTGGGTTATACTTTTCGACCATTAGGCAGACCAACTAAGAATGGCTGGAAACTTATGTATTTTCCGTGTATGAGTGACTCGTCTAAAAAAGCAGTTAGGCAAAAAGTGAGAGAGGTAGTAAGAAGACGTTTCCAAGGCACGATTTTGAACATCGCAAGGATACTAAACCCTAAAATCAGGGGATGGTATCAGTATTATTGTGTATACTCAAAGTGGACAACACATGGATTGTGGTACTGGCTAAATCTAAAATTGGTAAGATGGATAATGGAAAATAGAAAGCTTGGAAAGGGACGGGCGCATAGATGGCTTGTAAGAGTCTACGAAACCAATCCCCGATTATTTGAACACTGGTCATTTATTCGCCCATATTAATTGTATTGCTAATCTGGAAGCGCCGTGTGATGGGAGACTATCACGCACGGTGCTGTGAGAGGCTTGGGCTGAAATGCCCTTGCCTACTCGACTCGGTACCAGTGCTCGACAAGGATAAGAAAGGGAGCACTCATCGGGGGTATTACTGGCTCTATCAGGATAATATTAACAAGCTGCTTGTCTTTGATTATCAACCCGGGCGTGGCCGGGAAGGACCCGCAGAAATGCTGAAAGATTTTTATGGTACGCTGCAAACAGACGCTTACTCTGCATATAATAGCATCGTTGACACCAATAATATAACATTGATCCACTGTCTTGCTCATGCAAGAAGGTACTTCTCTGACGCTATTTACAGCGACCGAGAAAGAGCAGAATATGTATTGGAACAGTTACAGCTCGTCTATCAGATTGAACGCGATAGCAGGGCGTTAAATCACGACAATGAAAAACGAGCAGCTTCAAGACAGAAGCACTCCTTACCTATACTGAAGAAATTAGGAAGCTGGATGGAAGACCAATACAAGCAGGTACTTCCACAAAGCCCGATAGGAAAAGCCCTTGCCTATAGTATAAAACGCTGGGATAAACTCTGTGCCTTCGTGTATGATGGAAAGCTACATCCAGATAATAACGCGGCTGAGAGATCTATAAGAGCGACTGTTATAGGCCGAAAGAATTACCTCTTTGCCGGGAGCCATGAATCAGCAAAGCGAATTGCAATGCTCTACAGCCTGATCGGAACCTGTAAACTACATAACATTAATCCCAGCCTTTGGCTAAAGGACGTTTTAACGGTCATTAACGACCATCCTATCAACAGAATCAAAGAGCTCCTACCTCATATCTGGATCACGAAGCAAAAGTAACGCTCTCCAAAGTCATTAAATAGGTGCTGTCTACCGGATACTTACTGTATATAAACATCATTCGTATGAATTAAACCCTGCTATGATTGATTATATGCTAGATAGGTTTGAAAACGTGGCTGATCTAAAAGAATTTAATCGTGCCCAGTTGACTAATATTTTGAAAATGGCCCATTCTCCATTGTGTTTATATGTGCAAAGTGATAGAGAAGATTATTTGGTCAAGAGTTTTATCCCATTGGAAGATCATGATCAGGAGGATACTAATACGATGGTAGTTGTGTTGAGTGATAATACGGTAAGTGATGGGACAAAGATGAGGGTGATAGAACGAGTAAGTTTTAAAGTATCTGATCTAAGATTGTTGCCAGTACAATATTATCATTTGTTATTGGCGAATGCAAGATTTATACCTAGTTGGAGGAATATTATACGGTATTATCAGACAACAAGTAATTATTCAGTTGATGAGCAGTTGATGGTTTATATTGAGAGTGTGCATAAGGAGTTGTTTAATACGCCATTGCCAACAGGATTGGATCAGGAGGATGGGAAAGACTTGGATAATATTATAAGCTCGCTGCTGATGGGTAAGGTGCTTAAAAATGAGAGCAAGTTGGAGTTAATAGGCAGTGGCTTGGTTGAACGAAAGCTATTTATCAATGATTTTAGTGGAATGAGTGTGTCGTTAGTACATCATTTATTGCGTCATCTTGCAATAGAAAGGGTTACTTTATCTGCGTTGATCAAAGATAGCTTTATGGGGTTTGTGGAATTGACTAATATTTATTGGGATGAACTTTTACCATTATTAGAGCAATTGCCGCTTGAAGAAAGACATTATTATACTTTGTTACAGGCAAGTTGGATAACGCCAGATCGGAAGCAGGCAATATTGGACCGGGTATCGCGGGAAGTGATGTTGGGGCTTATTAAGAGGGGGGTATCACATACCGGTAGGCGCTATCCAGGAATCAGGTTTTGAATATACTGATGAAGATATATTAGCGATATTAAAAGGGGATAGGAAGCCAGCTGCAGATACTTTGGTGGGATTGATACTGGGATATGCAGATCGGTTCAGTGAGGAGACGTTGGTGGAGTTGTTAATGGCATTGGGTGGACCATTTGCAAAAATTGCGAAAAAGCAGGGGAAGGAAGTAGATAATGCTCCTTGGATGCCTGAGGTACTGAAGGTGTTGAGTGAAGTGGGAGAACTGGTTGAGCGTTTTACGACTAAGACAAAGATCATTGAAGTAAAATATATTGAGTAACTCTGCTTTATCAAATTATAGTTGTTTACATATTTTAGTCGAAACTTTAAGATTGCCTATTTCTCCCATGAATTATGCATTTTTAGATGAGGTATATAGTCCCATAAGAAAGAAGATTAATACCGTAGTGCTAAAAGCTTTAAACCCTTGTATTGGTAAGAATATAATTGATGAATAATGTCTACGGAATAGTTATATTCAAATCGGTATTATAATTAGCGTTTATTATAGCAAAACAGGAATCGAACTATTTTTAGTTGAGAATTAAATAGTTGCGTAGGTAAGAAAATTATAAAAAATGCAAAAGCCGCTCTTAGAGCGGCTTTTGCATTTTCTGTGCCCAGTAGTGGAACGTTTTCGAACCAAATAATATTGATAATAAACAACTTGAGATGTAAATAAGCGTTGCTGACTGACATCAATTTTGTCAAGTACTTCGTTTACTACCCGCATGGGGTGGTTACTCGCTACCATTTCATTTAAATCCGGAGGCAATAGCATCGCCTGGTGTTGGAACCCCTTGGGGTTCCAGTGGAGAAGCAAAAAGAAAACGCTGAAGATAAACTCCGACCTTTAGTGCCCAGTAGCTTTGAAACCCAATTACATTGATTATTGACAAGTTGATAATTTCATCCTCTTTTGGAGTTTGTTACATATCTTTTTATCATTATAAACATTTTCTCTATCTTGCAAAGATTAATCATCCGAACTTAATGGTTAAACACATTGAAGTAAAGTACCCATCACTACTTGCAAATTTATTTTCACCATCTTTTACTCAAAAGATGATAAAAGGTACTCATGTTCCTTATTTAACACATGTGCTTAATCAGACCGGATTTAAATCTTTGTTAAGGTCTGGTCTCACTGTTAAATCGGTTCTTCCCAAAATATTTTATTATTTGAACGACCATTATCGATGTGAATATATTTATAAATCTGCTATACTCAACGAAGTTCTATTAAAAAATTATACCCTTCAGGAAGCATCCTATTTCACAGAATTTAGATCCTTTAATGCAAAGGCAGATATTGTTATTTTAAACGGAACTTCAATTGTCTATGAAGTCAAGTCCGATATAGACCGTCTTGACAGATTAATTTCTCAAACATCGGCATATCAAAAAATATTTGACAAAGTAATCATTACATCAAATAAAGAAAACATTACTAAAATTGAAAAAATAGTAGCCCCTAATATTGGTATAACGATGCTAAATACTGATCTGACTGTTGATACATTCCGAGAAGCGAAATCAAACTTAGATATTTTAGACAAAGATCTTATATTTGATAGCCTCAGAAGATCAGAGTACTTATCCATTATTGAAAAGGCATTTGGGCAAACTCCGAAAGTTCCAGGAACGATTATTCATGCTACCTGTAAAAAGATTTTTCAGCAGCTTTCAAATATTGAAGCTCATTCCTACTTTATTAATACTCTCAAACAGAGGCGCATTTCGAGAGATCAAATCAACTTAGTAAATAATGCACATAAAGCATTAAAAAATCTATTAATAGAAAAAAAACTTTCTGATAATGACTGCAAATTAGTTAAATTGGGGTTAGAGCAAAAAATCAACTAAACCCCGTTATTATGTATTTTCCCTACCTCAGGGCTAAGCAATATGACTTGGCAGCTATCTTTGAAGTCAAAGATAGTACATACAAAAACAAATCAGTAATCCCAGTTATTGAACCTGTAACTAAGATTGTAGAAAAACATTATAAGAGGATTTTGGAGAAAGGGATTCACTTCATTCTTGTTACAAATCCTATGGTCGGAGATTTGGCATCTGTTTCTTTTAGCAAAACAATTATTGATTCTTTAGTTACAAATGTATTTAAAGATTATGAAAATTATACTTTAGGCTTTATCATACAACCCGACACATCTTTAGCTGATGTTAAAACTTTTATTACTAGATTCCCGAACAATGAGCATGCTTTTATACATTTTCATAAATTCAATGACGCAACGAAACTCGCTGAAATAATTTCGGCAGATAAAAACAACAAATACAACATATTTATTGATGGAAATATTGGTGTCGACTATGTTGAAGAATTTTCTTCAAGCAAGGCTCCTGATATTCTAATCAGTGATGGGTTCAAAAAAAGAAGCAAAAATGAGGCATATCCTGAAGAAGATTTTTTCTATGATTTGCATAACAGATATGCTATAGACCTGAACTATAACGGCTTTGGGGACTTTACTATAATTGGTGCCCAGTTTAGCAAAGGGGGAGGGCCAGCGTATGTTGTCGCAATACACTTAACAGATAAAGACAAGCACAATAACCTTGTTGTTAAACATTTCAAGTCCGACATATTAAGTCCTCCTAGTTCAGTTGACCCAGGCGGTAAATTTAATCAAGCATTAAAGAGATTGAAAAAGCATCTGGATGCTACATCACATTTGAATACTTCTGGTGTTGATGAATATAAAGATTTACATACAACAGGACATTACCCTGGACTGGGTATTGTTAAAAAGATCTCAATCAAACACCATATTGAATTCATTCACTCATTTCTATAACTAATCTGTAGACTAATTACTGTCTGTCCATAGGTAAGCATTTCAATGATAAGCTTTTTCTTTTCAGACTTATTAAACTCTATGCTTGATCGTAATCCCCAAGAATTCAACTTGATCGCTGATTTTTTCAGAAAGCAAATTTCGAACCACCGAACCAAATATTATACTTGAGCTGATAACCAGGCCCAGGGCGGGCTCAGACGACTATAAAAAGCAAAAGGTCGGAGATAACTCCGACCTTTCCGCTTTTGTGCCCAGTAGCGGTAGGTTTTCGAACCAATTGAGGCTGATTATTAGTAAATTTTCATGAGTCTAGTTGCTGTATGTAGCTCTAACTCTACAAGGGATATAACTTGTTATAGGTCAATTAATGTGTTACTTCTTCTTACTGTGACTGTCAATTGCTAGGTAACAATTGTGTCATAGGAAACAATTTAGATTATTAGAAAGCGGTAAGTATCCGGTAGACAGCACCTATTTAATGACTTTGGAGAGCGTTACTTTTGCTTCGTGATCCAGATATGAGGTAGGAGCTCTTTGATTCTGTTGATAGGATGGTCGTTAATGACCGTTAAAACGTCCTTTAGCCAAAGGCTGGGATTAATGTTATGTAGTTTACAGGTTCCGATCAGGCTGTAGAGCATTGCAATTCGCTTTGCTGATTCGTGGCTCCCGGCAAAGAGGTAATTCTTTCGGCCTATAACAGTCGCTCTTATAGATCTCTCAGCCGCGTTATTATCTGGATGTAGCTTTCCATCATACACGAAGGCACAGAGTTTATCCCAGCGTTTTATACTATAGGCAAGGGCTTTTCCTATCGGGCTTTGTGGAAGTACCTGCTTGTATTGGTCTTCCATCCAGCTTCCTAATTTCTTCAGTATAGGTAAGGAGTGCTTCTGTCTTGAAGCTGCTCGTTTTTCATTGTCGTGATTTAACGCCCTGCTATCGCGTTCAATCTGATAGACGAGCTGTAACTGTTCCAATACATATTCTGCTCTTTCTCGGTCGCTGTAAATAGCGTCAGAGAAGTACCTTCTTGCATGAGCAAGACAGTGGATCAATGTTATATTATTGGTATCAACAATGCTATTATATGCAGAGTAAGCGTCTGTTTGCAGCGTACCATAAAAATCTTTCAGCATTTCTGCGGGTCCTTCTCGGCCACGCCCGGGTTGATAATCAAAGACAAGCAGCTTGTTAATACTATCCTGATAGAGCCAGTAATACCCCCGATGAGTACTCCCTTTCTTATCCTTGTCGAGCACTGGTACCGATGTCTCATCAGCCTGCAAATAGTCAGCGTTGAGTACTTCTGTTACCAGCGCTCTGTAAATAGGAGTAATTAACGCAGCTGTCTTAGCAAAACCATCACTCAGCGTTGAGTATGGTAGCTTTATGCCATCTCTTTCCAGACGTTGTTGCTGGCGATGCACGGGGAGATGATCGCAGATCTTCTCAACAACCAGTTGAGCCAGTAAGCCTGGCCCCATCATCGATTTTGCAACTGGTAATGTTGGCAAAGTTCCAACAATGATTTTTGACGACGTCTCATCCGCAGATGGGAGAAGGTACTTGTTACGGATGTAACGCACTACATAAATTTCGGCGGGTTTGTATTCCAGCACTTCAGTTTCAGTGGTGCCAATATGTTTACTACCAGCTGGTATATGGTCTGGATCTATAATTACATCTTCTCTTCGTAAGTGAGATGGTATGGTATGACGGCTATCTCTCCCTTGAGTCGCATCTTGTTTTACAACTTTCACATAAGTCACCTTCTTTGCATTTAACACGTTGCAAACAGCAGCAGATTGTTCTGTTGGAATATCGAGTGCCAGTTGATTCTTATCTGCGGGAATAAATCGCTCCTGGCGAACTCCGAAAATCATCTTCTTGAGCTGATTCAATTCATGCTGCAGCTGCTCAACCTTGTTGATGGCAGACTCATAGAGCTGTTTGTAATCATTATCTTCTGCTGACGTACTCATTGCAATTGCAATGTTATCACATGTAAATCAATTATTTGTTAGCGCGATGTTAATGATCGGCAGATTGTCGAAAATACCGCCTGCGGTACTGGACTTTATCAATCTGAATGCCTTGCAGAATAAGCATCAATTGTGTAGAAGTAAGCGAGGGTTGTACCCCACCTGGTTTAGGAATCTCAAATGTTCCCTTCTCAAGCCGCTTGTAATAAATCGCAAATCCATCTTGCTGCCATTGAAGTAGCTTGATATGTGTAGCTCTGCGGTTAAAGAAAATATAGACATCCCCGGTTAAAGGATCCAAATGCATCTGTTGATTGACAATAGCCGCCAGTTTGTAAAAGCTACTACTTATCATGATTGGCTGAGTATACAGAAAATACCTGCATGAGGACGAGAGTGCCAGCATTTATTTACTGTTTAGTAGCTCTTTTAGCATGTCTGTGTTGACCGCCGAATGAAAAATTATCCTGTTACCTGATAAAGATACCACCTCCGCGAATGGAAGTGCAATATCTGGTATACTCGCCTTAGAAGGTGTGAGCTGAATGAAATGTTTTCGTCTGGGAACTTTTGCAGGAGTGGCAAACTGCTTCCTCCAGTTCTTGAGCATGGAGACCGTGATTCCATGATTATCACAAAACACTTGCATCTTTACGTTTGACTGGCTCCATTGCATCGCGATATTCTTCTTCTCCGATATTGTAAATGAACGTATCGTGGAATTATTGGTTGGTTGCATACAGGGCATATTTAAACAACGCAAACATAAACCCTCAGACTTACATGCCGAAGATGCTGTCTACCGGAACCTTACAGAAAGCGACCGAGCGAAATTTTTAGATGGTTAAAGCATTATATACTACGTTTAGATAGCAGTCTCTTCACCGCTCATTATTACTATCCTATATAAACTAGGAAGTCAGGTTGGACAACTAGATAAGGCTAATATTTCAATCTTTACGTTGCGACATTTAATTGGCTTATATTTAATTCATGCGTATATTTGGTCAAACGTTAGACAATATACATTTAGTTCCTTACTCAAATAACTGTAATACATATCTATATAATAAAAAAAATGAAGATAACAGTCTTAAATGCCGTCCTCGTTGGCAATTGGAATTATAAGGTTTTCAATGCAAAGTGGGTCGAGACAAACTTATTCTCATACAAAGGAAATCAGCCAATAAATGGTCTTGTAAATTTGGACGATATGGAATTCGGATATGAGTATGATGATTTAGTTTTAATTGTTAAGACTGCTGCTATTGAATTAAGGCTAAAAGATCCTAATAATTTAGATAATATTGAACGCATTGCTGAAGTATCAAATAAGATACAGTCTTTATTGTCTCATACTCCCATAAAAGGAATAGGTTTTAATATCAAGTATTTACTTGACGGAAATGATGATAGTGATTTCATAAAGATAATGAAGACCAAAGGATTTGCCCTTTCTGATTTAGAATTGTCGCAAATTCGACTATCAAAAAAATCAGAAGTGCATAGCACAAACATCACATTTGAATATCTTAATGGAGCTATAAAATCAATCGCATTTAATTTCCATTATCCCAAGCCAATAATTTTTGATAACACAGTTATCGCAAATCATTTAAAATTTGCTGAATTAAAATTGAGATCATGAGCAACGAGATTATAAACTATGAAGAACACACTAGCTTTATCAATCAAACAATTGATCTTGAGGATCGATTAGCGCCAAATGATTTTCTGAAAGTCAAGTTGTCGGACTCTACTGAGAGCAATTTTGTGGAGTTTCAACTACCAAAACAAAGCGTTGATCTTTATTTCAAAACTCTGGAAATCGAAAAAAGTATAAATGCTTTAAAGCATGTTTACGCAATTACTGCAATCAAAAACTTATTAAAGAAGAATCATTTCTTACAGTTAAATCTTGATTACTCAAACAAATTAATAAATGAAGAAGAATTCGAGCGAGAAATTGATGATAATCCAGATAGATTTATAATTGAAATGACATCAAATGATAGTGTTTTGGATTTGTATGTTATCAGTGAGTTGATTGAGAAAATTGGGAATCAATTCACAATTGATGAGGTTTCTGAACTGTTTTCGATTGATACAGAATCTTTACACAGAGTAATTAGCAAATTGATAAGCCGATAATATACTAAAAGACAGAAAATGCCTCATATTACTATAGGTAGTTCCATTGAATGTCTAGGAGCGGAAATACACTCAAGAAAATTTGTCCCTAAAATCGTTGTTAACATTCCAAATGTAGGACGATGTTATAAGTATTCTGGTGATCGCAATAGTGACGCGGTAATTACGAAAGAACTACATCCCAAGGTCCCAAAATATAGTACGAATTCGGCCTTAAGCTTAAGTGAGTCAATTGCCGGTGAAGGTATATTTATTTTAGTTAATTCTGTTAAGCAATTATTAATTAAAGTATCACCATATACACATAGACACAAAGCTCAATATTGTTCCACAAATGTTTTTACCTATGCAGAAATTACCAAGCCATTTCCCAATATTGGAGAAATAATAAATTCGAAGCTGCTGCAAAATCCCAATTCAGGATTGTTGGATATATAATTGTATGTTTATTATACTGTAGCTTTAAGACTACAAGATGTAATCTCAAAGCTACTACATGACGGATCATACCCCAATTTCTGATAGGCATTTCCGATCTTCAACCCTGGTTATTTATACAGGATCTGTTGGCTTAAATGGTTCGATTTTAACAGTGCCAAATTTTGGGAGAGTTGGCGCAACCTCAGCGAACTTATAAGTATACTGATCTGTCAACTTTCTTAGTAAGGTTTCCCATGCACCAGGTATTGATAGATCAACGATATCGTTTCCTTTAAGCCCAAAAGGAACAATATTCGGTGAACGTAAGGTTCCGGTAGACAGCATCTTCGGCATGTAAGTCTGAGGGTTTATGTTTGCGTTGTTTAAATATGCCCTGTATGCAACCAACCAATAATTCCACGATACGTTCATTTACAATATCGGAGAAGAAGAATATCGCGATGCAATGGAGCCAGTCAAACGTAAAGATGCAAGTGTTTTGTGATAATCATGGAATCACGGTCTCCATGCTCAAGAACTGGAGGAAGCAGTTTGCCACTCCTGCAAAAGTTCCCAGACGAAAACATTTCATTCAGCTCACACCTTCTAAGGCGAGTATACCAGATATTGCACTTCCATTCGCGGAGGTGGTATCTTTATCAGGTAACAGGTAAGGTTCCGGTAGACAGCATCTTCGGCATGTAAGTCTGAGGGTTTATGTTTGCGTTGTTTAAATATGCCCTGTATGCAACCAACCAATAATTCCACGATACGTTCATTTACAATATCGGAGAAGAAGAATATCGCGATGCAATGGAGCCAGTCAAACGTAAAGATGCAAGTGTTTTGTGATAATCATGGAATCACGGTCTCCATGCTCAAGAACTGGAGGAAGCAGTTTGCCACTCCTGCAAAAGTTCCCAGACGAAAACATTTCATTCAGCTCACACCTTCTAAGGCGAGTATACCAGATATTGCACTTCCATTCGCGGAGGTGGTATCTTTATCAGGTAACAGGTAAGGTTCCGGTAGACAGCATCTTCGGCATGTAAGTCTGAGGGTTTATGTTTGCGTTGTTTAAATATGCCCTGTATGCAACCAACCAATAATTCCACGATACGTTCATTTACAATATCGGAGAAGAAGAATATCGCGATGCAATGGAGCCAGTCAAACGTAAAGATGCAAGTGTTTTGTGATAATCATGGAATCACGGTCTCCATGCTCAAGAACTGGAGGAAGCAGTTTGCCACTCCTGCAAAAGTTCCCAGACGAAAACATTTCATTCAGCTGACACCTTCTAAGGCGAGTATACCAGATATTGCACTTCCATTCGCGGAGGTGGTATCTTTATCAGGTAACAGGATAATTTTTCATTCGGCGGTCAACACAGACATGCTAAAAGAGCTACTAAACAGTAAATAAATGCTGGCACTCTCGTCCTCATGCAGGTATTTTCTGTATACTCAGCCAATCATGATAAGTAGTAGCTTTTACAAACTGGCGGCTATTGTCAATCAACAGATGCATTTGGATCCTTTAACCGGGGATGTCTATATTTTCTTTAACCGCAGAGCTACACATATCAAGCTACTTCAATGGCAGCAAGATGGATTTGCGATTTATTACAAGCGGCTTGAGAAGGGAACATTTGAGATTCCTAAACCAGGTGGGGTACAACCCTCGCTTACTTCTACACAATTGATGCTTATTCTGCAAGGCATTCAGATGGATAAAGTCCAGTACCGCAGGCGGTATTTTCGACAATCTTCCGATCATTAACATCGCGCTAACAAATAATTGATTTCCATTTGATAACATTGCAATTGCAATGAGTACGTCAGCAAAAGATAATGATTACAAACAGCTCTATGAGTCTGCCATCAACAAGGTTGAGCAGCTGCAGCATGAATTGAATCAGCTCAAGAAGATGATTTTCGGAGTTCGCCAGGAGCGATTTATTCCCGCAGATAAGAATCAACTGGCACTCGATATTCCAACAGAACAATCTGCTGTTGTTTGCAACGTGTTAGATGCAAAGAAGGTGACTTATGTCAAAGTTGTAAAACAAGATGCGACTCAAGGGAGAGATAGCCGTCATACCATACCATCTCACTTACGAAGAGAAGATGTAATTATAGATCCAGACCATATACCAGCTGGTAGTAAACATATTGGCACCACTGAAACTGAAGTGCTGGAATACAAACCCGCCGAAATTTATGTAGTCCGTTACATCCGTAACAAGTACCTTCTCCCATCTGCGGATGAGACGTCGTCAAAAATTATTGTTGGACCTTTGCCAACATTACCAGTTGCAAAATCGATGATGGGGCCAGGCTTACTGGCTCAACTGGTTGTTGAGAAGATCTGCGATCATCTCCCCGTGCATCGCCAGCAACAACGTCTGGAAAGAGATGGTATAAAGCTACCATACTCAACGCTGAGTGATGGTTTTGCTAAGACAGCTGCGTTAATTACTCCTATTTACAGAGCGCTGGTAACAGAAGTACTCAACGCTGACTATTTGCAGGCTGATGAGACAGTGTGCCTTGAAGTAACATGAAAAGTTACATGCTGTTAGATTGATGGTGGCAGGCCCACCGTAAGGGATGACAGGCATACCTTACAAACCACCCTATGATGCTTTGGACGAAAGGAAAAGGTGTTGAGCGATAGGGGAAAAGGCAGAATTAATCTGTCAGGTAAGATTTAGTGAGCTGAACGAAAGTGAACTGCCATAGTAAAGTATCGATATCGCACTTATTCTGTCGAAAGCAGGTAACAGTTTCTTACCTACAAATTAAGTTTAGCGACAGTAACCTGGTGTTGGCTAGATGACAGGCGGTACATAGGTAGCAGGACACTAAATCAGGCGATTTAATGGAACAAGGGAATTTGTACAGGAGTGCAAAGGGAACAATTCAAGCGGAGACACCGCAAGGTTAAATACCAATATCCTGTACAGAGGCGGACTAAGTCGTAGTACTATTGAAGCTGCTGTAATGGCTGTGGAGGGAAGGGCTTAGCCAGATTAGTTTTATAAAACCAACAACAGTAAAATGGATGATTGATTATTATGAAACAAAGCAACATCCGGTGACCAAGAAAATGGTACTGGATGCTTACAAGAAAGTAAAGGAAAATAATGCAAGTGGTGGAATCGACGGAGAAAGTATAGAAGATTTTTCGATTGATGCGTCAAAGAATCTATACCGGATTTGGAACAGAATGACATCTGGATGTTATTACCCGCCAGTTGTGAAAAGCGTTGAAATTCCAAAGAAATCTGGCGGTGTGCGTATTCTTGGCATACCTACAATATCAGATCGCATAGCTCAACAGGTTGTGAAAAATTATCTTGAACCTATCGTGGAAGGCAGCTTCCATGAGGATAGTTATGGATATCGTCCCGGTAAGAATGCACATCAGGCCTTGGAGAAAGCCACTGCACGGTGTGGTTATTATAGTTGGGTGGTTGATATTGATATTCGAGCGTTTTTTGATAGTATAGATCACGAACTGTTGTTGAAGGCAATCGAGTGGTATACAAAAGAGAAATGGATTCTAATGTATATTAAGCGATGGCTTAAGGCTGGAATTATGTGTAACGGAGAAGTTAGACGTGGGGAAAAGGGCACTCCTCAGGGAGGAGTAATAAGCCCGCTACTAGCTAACATCTTCCTTCACTTTGTATTTGATAAATGGATGGAAAAGAATCACTCAAACATGCCTTTTGAACGGTATTGTGACGATGCAATTATACACTGTACGACAGAAAAACAGGCAAATTTCATCAAAGGTGCAATTACCAGGAGGATGATAGATTGTCGGTTGATGCTGAATGAGGAAAAGACGCGTATAGTTTACTGCAAAAATCATATACATACTGAAGCACATCGAAGTGTAAGATTTGACTTTCTGGGTTATACTTTTCGACCATTAGGCAGACCAACTAAGAATGGCTGGAAACTTATGTATTTTCCGTGTATGAGTGACTCGTCTAAAAAAGCAGTTAGGCAAAAAGTGAGAGAGGTAGTAAGAAGACGTTTCCAAGGCACGATTTTGAACATCGCAAGGATACTAAACCCTAAAATCAGGGGATGGTATCAGTATTATTGTGTATACTCAAAGTGGACAACACATGGATTGTGGTACTGGCTAAATCTAAAATTGGTAAGATGGATAATGGAAAATAGAAAGCTTGGAAAGGGACGGGCGCATAGATGGCTTGTAAGAGTCTACGAAACCAATCCCCGATTATTTGAACACTGGTCATTTATTCGCCCATATTAATTGTATTGCTAATCTGGAAGCGCCGTGTGATGGGAGACTATCACGCACGGTGCTGTGAGAGGCTTGGGCTGAAATGCCCTTGCCTACTCGACTCGGTACCAGTGCTCGACAAGGATAAGAAAGGGAGCACTCATCGGGGGTATTATTGGCTCTATCAGGATAGTATTAACAAGCTGCTTGTCTTTGATTATCAACCCGGGCGTGGCCGGGAAGGACCCGCAGAAATGCTGAAAGATTTTTATGGTACGCTGCAAACAGACGCTTACTCCGCATATAATAGCATTGTTGATACCAATAATATAACATTGATCCACTGTCTTGCTCATGCAAGAAGGTACTTTTCTGACGCTATTTATAGCGACCGGGAAAGAGCAGAATATGTATTGGAACAGTTACAGCTCGTCTATCAGATTGAACGCGATAGCCGGGCGTTAAATCACGACAATGAAAAACGAGCAGCTTCAAGACAGAAGCACTCCTTACCTATACTGAAGGAATTAGGAAGCTGGATGGAAGACCAATACAAGCAGGTACTTCCACAAAGCCCGATAGGAAAAGCCCTTGCCTATAGTATAAAACGCTGGGATAAACTCTGTGCCTTCGTGTATGATGGAAAGCTACATCCAGATAATAACGCGGCTGAGAGATCTATAAGAGCGACTGTTATAGGCCGAAAGAATTACCTCTTTGCCGGGAGCCATGAATCAGCAAAGCGAATTGCAATGCTCTACAGCCTGATCGGAACCTGTAAACTACATAACATTAATCCCAGCCTTTGGCTAAAGGACGTTTTAATGGTCATTAACGACCATCCCATCAACAGAATCAAAGAGCTCCTACCTCATATCTGGATCACGAAGCAAAAGTAACGCTCTCCAAAATCATTACATAGGTGCTGTCTACCGGATACTTACCTTTTCTTAGTCTCATATTTATTGTTCCAAGGTTCCAATAATTTTATGCCTCCATGGCTTAATAATATTCGTATCTGCATATTCCTCGTCTGGAGAACTTTTTAATAATGACTTATCGATGTCAATTATCTTTTCATTTATCCATTAAACCGAAATGATTTAAGTCAGATGGAATGACGTTGTTAAACTCACCGGAATTTTTTAACACATTGGTATCACGAGGCGGATCCAATAAATCATACCCAAAAAAATCCATGATCCGTAATCTTAATTGGCTTGCAGTAAGCATTAGGATTGATGCTTACTGCAAGCCAAGTTAAAAATTCACTAAGTTGAATATTATTGAGGATAAAATCCAATGAGGTGAAGAAAACGTTTCATAGCAGCCATTCAATACGGTATAATTCCAAAGATCTTTGGAATTACGATTACTTTCTACTACACTTCATTTAACCTCTGAGCAACAGATGCCAATTCCGTAAACTGTGGTAGTCTGGCTGGCTAATTAACATATGTAATCCAAGCGTCCGCATCTTGTCTGCAATCATAAAATACAAACTACTTGGTATTTTCTATTGATAGTATCCTTTATATTTTGCGTAGAAGGCCCGATAAGTGATGAACATGAAATCAGTGAGTATCTGTTGTAGTATAACAGGACACTTAAATTTTAAATATAATATAATAATCAACTTATTAATTTATGGAAAAAAATACTTGGATTGATGTTGAAAGGGAATACGAATATCGAAATGAAGAATGGATCGAAGTAAAAAGAAAATCCATTAGAAATCAAGGTTTATCAACTAAGGTGAAAGATATATGGGAGTTAATATTCAAGTTTTTTGCCGCGATTGCAATATTTACTCCATTTATCATTATTACTGTCCAAAATAGGAGTGAAATTAAGCTGCAAAAAAAAAAATGCGTTGATGGAATTATCGTCTGATATTATATCTACATTAGAATTGTTCAAAAGAACAGCAACATACGATTCCCTTGTAAATTCGGCTAACAATACTACATTGTCTGTAATTTATCCGTCTAAAATCGCTGTATATGGTACCAAAGAAATTTACGATGCTTACATTTTAGCTAAGTCAAGCTTAGGAGTTGTACTTTATTTGCGAAAATTAATGGTTGAAAGCGAAGATATTTTATCACAGATAAGATATTTGAATAATTTTGCAGATTACGTGAGACATGAGATAGATACCGTTTATTTGATCTCAAATTCAAAAATATTAAAAGACTCCACGTATTTGAAGAAGCTAATATATAAACTTGACGAGAATCTTTCTTTTGCATTAGGCACCTGTAACAATATTAGGAGGCATGCGTCAAATGATTCAAGTAAATTTAGTTATCGTCTGATGTCTCGAATATCGGATGGAGAAAAAATATTTCAGAGAATAGAGATATCAAGTGATAATTTGTGGGATAGTATGTTTATTGAATCCCAATTACGTGGGAAGAAACTGATATCAATTAATATGCGGACGACTGAACTTAATAGTTGGATGTCGTCTTTGTCGAAATTCGAACTTTTATCCGAAGAGGCTTATAAAGTTAAAATTGGTCTTTTGCAGGAAACAATCCTTAAGGAGTTAAAATAGAGATCATAACCAAGATGAGACAACATCATTGATAACACGTATTGTCGAGTGACGAAAGCGCGTTTAATCCTATTTTAAATTGAAGAAGTTGTGATTTAATCTGACATTCATTTATCAACTGTGCAAATTTGTGAACTTGATTTGTTATCACGGCTTATCGAACCTGTTTTGAATTGAGTATGAATTATTTGTGGAACTGAGTAAGATAGGTAAAAATGCGAAATCCGCTATCAGAGCGGATTTCGCATTTTTTGTGCCCAGTAGTGGATTATTCTCGAACCAATTGGTTCTGATTATTAGTAAGTTATGAGTAGTTGGGTTACCGTACCCATAGTTGTAATCTCATTCTTGTTGATAATATATTTGAATTTTTATATGGATATTATTCTCCGTTTGCCGTTCGACATCCTCAATAAGCAGTAAGTCTCTTATTAGATATTTGGGAATAGATCTAGGCATCTATGGGATTAGCAATTATGTATAGAGCATACAACTCACTATTTGTTTTGTTCTTTGCGGATCAGTATGTCAATCGTTTATAGGCATTTGCTATTTACAATGTTATTTTTTTTGCCTTACTGCAACCTATAGTATCAACTAATGGAGTTTCGATGGCTCCTATATTAAAATAGTCATTAATGTCAATTTTTAAAGAATGGTGCCAGATACAGAAAGAGGAGAGGGGAAATCATGGCAGCCTGCTTAAATCCGTTTTCTGCAATATCATCAGCTATACGAGCTAAATCGTCATAATGAGATCGAACGGTCTCTATAAACCGAGCCTCTACTTTCTCTCTGCTCCCTGGAAGCTTTGAGAAACTGTAAAGGGGGCTATCGATATTCTAGATGCAACCGCAGATTTTAATAATACTGAGGAAATGAGAGCGTGGTTGAAAACGATATAGTAGAAAAGCTGAGTCTCAAAGTGGACTGGCCTACAGTTGGAACCGCACGGATTTGGAGGGCGCTTAAACAAGAAATGTTTACAGAAAAGGTAGCTGTATGGGAAAGGAAATAATTAAGGAGGAAAAATTAATGACCAACGATAAAAATTCTATTAAGGAAGGGTAATATCGTATAGAGATAACAAAGGATGAAAGCACATTGCTACTGTCACATAATTTTAAGCAGGTGGTAAAATTAGAGGGAGATTTACTTAACGGTAAAAATGATTAATTAATATGGGAATTGAGAAAACTGGAAAGCCACTTATTTTCACCAGATATGGACCGAAATATTAGGCTGTTTACTTTCGCTTAATTGTGAATGGTTTTATTATTAATTAGTTTATGAGCCTCTAATCCCGAAATAAAGGAAGTAATCTTTGTAAAATTCGAATGCAGGTTTATTTATTTGTCGATAACCTCACAACATTGTAACAATACATGGAGAACGTTATGAATTTACAACGTATTTTAGAACGAAAGGTGTCATTTCAATCTAAAATATGGGGTCCAATAGATAGAGAACTTTCAATTTCTGAAATCCTTACAGATATAAAAAGCGACAAATATCGTGACCAAGTCGAGAAATTAAGGATTCATTTGGAAGGTGGAGACATAGATGGATATAATATTCATAAAAAAACGTTACCATCTGTTACATTTTGTGCAACATTTCAAGATAAAAGGAAAAGGGAATTCTTAAAGGAGTACAATAATATCATTGTAATTGACATAGATAAGTTAAATGAGGAAGAGTTTTTAAGAGCAAAAAATGTCTTGTATTCGGATAAGTATGTATTTACATATTGGGAATCACCCTCTCAGAAAGGATTAAAGGGGCTAATCGCACTCTCTTATACTTTCAATATTGAAAATAGTAAAGTAGATGAAATTCATAGAAGCTCTTTTCAAAAGATTTCAACTTATTTTTTTGATACTTATCAAATACAACTAGATGAAAGTGGCAGTGATACCACAAGGTTATGCTTTTTATCTTTTGATCCTAATATTTGTTTAAAGAATTCAATACAGGCATTTGAGATTAATGAAAATGAAATGCTTATTAATAGACGGAAATTAACAACACAAAAGAGCGAAAGAGCTGTCCTCAAAACTAATAAGGACGTATTATTTAATCCCCTGAATAAAAATAGCCAAACAAACAGAAGAATAATTCAATCAATAATACGCTATTTAAGGAATAGAAATTTAAGTATTACTGCTTCATATGAGGAGTGGTATAGAGTTGCTTTTTCCATTGCAGATTCTTTTACATATGATATAGGTAGAAAATACTACTTGTCGCTTTGTAAGCTTGATGGTCACAGATTTGACGAAATAGGCAGTGTAAACATGCTTGAATACTGCTATAAAAACTTGTCCGGCCAAATACATTTTAGCACAATTTTACATTTCGCGGCGCTAAAGGGCTATAAAGATCAATCCAAGAAGAATGGGGTTCCGAAGACGGCTGCTAGCAATAGCACGTCGTAAGTTTCAGCCTTGTTAACGGTCATTCGCACAGAGAATGGTAAGCTTTACATTCTTGACTATAGGCTTTAAAGAAAGTGTGACGACTTTTTGTCAGTATTATGGTATGACGAGTAATCTATTACTCTGTTTCACAGGAACCCCATCTTTTCTAATGCAGCAATTTGAAGAATTATTTAAAGATTACGACATCATTAGTTATATATGCCGTGTAAGGGCAAAACTTGCTAAGCAGCGTAACAAGAAGCATACACTTCACATTCTTACCAGCAATGAAAATTATAACTATCACACCCAGCAAGCGAATCTGCAATCAAAATATGAAAAGGATTTATTGAACCTTTTAAATTCCATATTGCCTCCCAGGAGAAAATGGAAGAAGCTAGGGGAGAAATCTCGGCTCAAGATGAAAAAGAATGGACCAAGACAGAAGCTGAGTACCGTCGACAAGAATTTGTATTCGCTCATTAAAACAGTGAAATACTATCGTTTGAAGGAGCCTAAAGAGACTTTCATAGTTAAGTTAGATGAATTTGTAAAGGATATACAACAAGCTATCCGCACCGGAAATTATTCGGTTAGTAAGCCTACGATTTATCCGAAGGCCAAAGATAAAAAGAGACTTCATGAATTGAAAGGTGATGAAAGAAATACTTGTCGTCCATTGTCATTATTTCATCTGAAAGATAGGCTAATATTGAGTTTTGCAAATAACTACCTTACTCGTTTATTCGATAAATATTTTGATGAATGCTCTTTGGCATTTAGGGCGATACCTCATCAGGTAGTTAATCATCACACCGCAATTAGGAAGATAATTGAATACAAAAAACAACATACCGACACGCCTCTTTGGGTCGCAGAGTGTGATATGAAAAAATTTTATGATTCGGTGAATCACAAATTAATATTAGAGCAGTTTGATAAACTATTAGAAATAGCTCAGCGGGAAAAAATGCATTTAAAATTTGACATTTGCAGGAAAATATTTGTCTCCTATTTGGATTGCTATAGCTTTAATCACGATGTATTTCCTAGAAATGACGATTTGGATTATTGGAAAGAATTCAATATCCCTCAAGGCGAATATGGTTGGATTGAAAATGAAATAAAGCAGCTTGGATTTTATGACGATGTAATAGAAGAAAGAATCGGTATCCCGCAAGGCGGTGCACTTTCCGGTCTTATTGCAAATATAGTATTAAATATTGCCGACAATATAATGGTTAATAATTTTAAGGACTTGTTTTACATAAGGTTCTGCGACGATATGATAATTATGCATCCTGATAGGGATGTATGCGAAAGGGGTATGCAGTTATACAAGCAAACATTAGAAGAAGTAAAGCTGGCACCGCATGAGGTGTCTTCATGTTTGATTGGAGAACCTAAAAAGGGAAAAAAATATATGGCTGGCAAGTCATTAAAGCCTTTTTGGAAAGGAAAATCGAAAGGGCCATACAAATGGGATAGCGTTGAAAATGAAGGTTTCCCCTGGATAGGATTTGTTGGTTACGAAATGCATTACGATGGTGCAATTAGAGTACGTAAAAATTCGTTAGAGAAAGAACTGAAAAAGCAAAAAGAGATATTTCAGAAAACGATGGGTGCTATTGGAAATGGTCAAAGAGTTAGCCGTGGAACTATTGCAGAATCTGTCATTAGGAGGTTAATTGGGATGTCCGTAGGCAGAGTAGAACTTTGGAATTATGCAACTATAGTTCACGAAATGTGTTGGAAAAATGGATTTCAGGAATTGACTGCTAACAGTCATTCGATTAAACAGATTAAAAGATTAGATAGAGGTCGTAGCAAAGTATATTATGATTTGATTAAGGAATGCGGTAATCCTATTTTACAAAGACAGGGTAAAAGGAATATTAGTTTTGAAAAAAGGCAGATTATCTTATACAACAAACCATTTAGCTACTATTATCATGTAATCGAAAGAGCCAGTACACATGTCGATACGAAGCCAAAAGATGATTCGGACGATAAATAGAATAGGGAGGTAGAAGGTCCCCAAGTTTTCAACTTGATCCATAGCGAGGCCTAGAGCGGACCTAAAAGCCGATAAAAAGCAAAAGGTCGGAGACTTCTCCGACCTTTCCGCTTTTGTGCCCAGAACTGGATTCGAACCAGCACACCCTTGCGAGCGCTGCGACCTGAACACAGTGCGTCTACCAATTTCGCCATCTGGGCATCTTTGATTTCCGTGTCAGGGAGTGCAAATGTATAATCTTTTTTTAAACCAACAAATTTTTTTTCAAATCCCACTTTTCAACAGCCCCAGCGGGAACATTTTAAACACATCATTGACCAGCAATTGCCCGCCACTATTCACCGTCTCCCCGGTGAAGATATTCTTCCACGTCCCCGGAGCACCCGCAGGTAACAATACCGCCCCATCTGCAGGAACATCTCCTGGAAGAGGTATTACTACAACAATCCATTCCTGGCGATGCACTCTTGCATAGGCAATGATCCTGTCATTATTGGTTTGCAGGGGCAGGTAATCACCATCAAGGAAGATATCCGGGTGGGACCGGCGGAAGGTTAATGCCTTCCAGGTGACGAACATTTTCTCTAACCCGGTGGAACGATTGGAAGCGAGATAGGCAAAAAAGCCAGGCTCTTTTTCTTTAGCGATGATGGTATCGAGACACTGTTTCCGGAGAGGGTAGTCTACCGGACGACGGTTATCAGGATCAACATAGCTATAATCCCAGAGCTCACATCCCTGGTAGATGTCAGGAATGCCCGGGGCAGTGATTTTTATCAGCGCCTGGGAGAGTGAGGCGGAGAATGCATGTTGATTGATGGTGCCAACCAGCTCATGGGTGGCAGACAGGAAACTATCGTCTGTCAGCAGGCGCTGGATGAGTGCTGTTGCATTGTTTTCATAAGCCTCATCTGGTGCGGCCCATGTAGTATTTACTTTCGCTTCCCGCAGGGCTTTGATGATATACTGTTGTAAACGTTCGGTGAATGCAGCAGTCACCTGGCCATCCGGAGGAAATCCCGCGATAATGGACTGATAAATGAAATACACGTCATTGGCAGTGAGACTGCTTGAATAGGTTTCCCTCCATGCCGCAACCTGCTTCTTCCATACCCCCGGTAGGAGAGACAGCATATTCAGGCGTATACGACCATCTTCTCCGCGTTTCGTATCATGAGTGGCTGTTGTATTCAGTGAGGCCGGTGTATGCTGCTGACGGGCCGCTAAACGCTGATGGAAGGTATTGACAGAAAAGTCGCCTATCGACGGACTATCACCTACCTCATTATGAGAAAGCAATGCATTGTACACATAGAAGGTCGTATCCTCTACGCCTTTCGCTGTTACAGGACCGGTAAACTGCATCAGGCGTTGCAGGAATAACAGCCTGTTCTGTGCCCGTTCCTGATCCGGGATCTCTTCCCACAGTGCTTCCAGTAGGCCGATAGCCGCTTCCGCCTGCCGGTTCACGGCACGTATCCGGGTGAAGGTAGTATGGATGATCTCCTGCGCATAGTCGTCAGGCGGGAATTGGGACGGGTAGAGGCGGTATATCGGCAGGCAAACAACAAACAGCCCGATAGCTTCTTTTAAAAGCTCCCGGTCCGTGCGCGCATCGGCCAGTTTTAGCGTGTAACAGTAACGTACCAGGTTCTCCCATTCACCCCCCATGTATCGTTCCAATATCAGCCTTTTCTTCTCATCGACGATATCCTGATAGGCCGGGCTCTCAGGTACCAGTTCCTGATACCAGGCTGCCAGCTGGTTTTCCCCCTCCTTATTGGTCAGCAGGTGATTCGTAAAAGAAAGGAACTCATAACCACTGGTGCCCTGTAATGCCCAGTCGGAAGGGATACTTTCCTCACTCTCCAGTATCTTTTCCGCAATGAGATAACAATTGCTGCCAAACAATATCCTTAGCCGCTGTATATAGGTCGCCGGATCACGTAGTCCGTCTATATGATCAATACGCAATCCCTGTATCAGTCCCTCACGGTACAAACCATGCAGGAAGGTATGGTATTCATCAAACACAGCGGGCGACTCCATCCGCAGTGTAATAAGTTCATTAACGGTAAAGAAACGGCGGTAGTTGATCTGCGTGTCAGCTTCCTGCCAGCTGCACAGATAATAATACTGTTGCTGCATCAGCTGTAATAATAATGCCTTGTCTTCACTGATCTTCGCCGCTACGCCTTCCAGGACGGGCCGATTCGCAGCTGCATACAGTTCCTTTTTCACCTGGTCCCATTCTTTCAGCGCGATCCCTTTGGTACCTTGCTGATATAGATCATTAAACAACCTGCTTACCGGCAACGCATCACTGTCAATCAACATCGTTTGCAATACATCGTACGCGGCGATCGATAATGGAAACAGCTGCTCAAAATAACTGATGGCAAGTCCTTTCTCTGTATACACCAGTTTAATTTCGCCATCAGCAATACATGCTTCCAGTGATTTTCCCAGGAAAGGTGTCATCAGCCGGCCAGCCAGTTCAGGGGATGGATGCTGCCAGTCTATATCAAAATATTCGTAGTAGGGAGATAACGGTCCCCGCTCCATGACGTCATATAAGCGGTGATTGCTCATGTGAAATGCCATATGATTCGGTACGATGTCCTGCAACCAGGTCATGCCTTTTTCCTGCAACAGTTTTCTGATCTCCCGTAACTGCTCCAGTGTGCCAATAGCAGGATTGATCTGATGCGGTTCTGTTACATCATAACCATGCATACTTCCGGGCGATGCCGTGAAAATGGGCGCAGCATAGATCGTTGAAATGCCCAATTGATGCAGGTAGTCCAGTATCTCTTTCAGGTCATTAAAAGTAAAGCCCGCATGCAGCTGCAAACGGTAAGTAGCGGACGGTGGATTAAACGATTTCATATACGATAGCTGAGAATGGTTGTAAAGAGATAGCAGAAGAGGTAGTAGCTTCGTCTGGTGCCAGTGTGCCCGGACCATGCCAGATGGCTGCCGAAGAGTCAAACTTCTTCTGTAATGTGCCTGGTCCCGTGTATTGATAGGGTACTACATGATCACTGAAGTTGAATAAGATAAGCAGCCTGTCATCACCACCGGAACGCTCAACAAGTAATAGTTGCTCTTCCGCCTGCGGGATCAGCACTTTCACACTGTCTCTGGTGGTATTTCGCATGGCTTGCCTTGTTCTGCGAAAGGCGATCAGAAAACGATAGAGTTCTATCAATGCAGCACCTGTCTCCGTCTGTGTCTCCCAGCTTAGTGTAGAATTATCAAAAGTCGTTATCTCCTGTGGCTCGGGTACTTCTCCTTCCCAGGCAAAAGATGCAAACTCTTCTCTGCGTCCATTGGTAACCGCTGCAATCAGGTCTTTATCACTATGGCTGGTGAAAAACTGGAAAGGCTTTGTCTCTCCATATTCCTCTCCCATAAATAGTAAAGGTATATGTGGTGATAATAGCACAGTTGCTGCTGCCAGCTTTTGTGCCTCGAAGGAAACCTGCGTCGTCAGTCTGTCTCCCAGCATCCTGTTGCCGATCTGATCATGGTTCTGTGCAAATACAACAAACTGATGATAGGGGAGATCTCCTGGTGATGCACCAAAATGCCTTTTACGCACATCAGAGTAGGCGCCGGTGAAAACGTAAGAGTCCTGAAAGGATTTGGCCAGCGGTGTTAGTCCGCCGAAATCTGCATAGTAACCATTCACTTCTCCTGTCAGCAGACTATGCAG
Source organism: Chitinophaga agri (assembly GCF_010093065.1). Lineage (NCBI taxonomy): Bacteria > Pseudomonadati > Bacteroidota > Chitinophagia > Chitinophagales > Chitinophagaceae > Chitinophaga > Chitinophaga agri. Next base: position 6,971,739 of record NZ_CP048113.1, read on the forward strand.
CGCGTGATGAAATTCATCTACCCACTGACCATGCATCCCATAGCCTCCTTTTTCCCGCGGCATAATATATCTTGGACTATTCAGATCAATCTCAGCTATCAGGAATTTCTTACGGCCCGACGTTGCCTGCAATGCGTCCACCAGCTCAGACAGTTCTGCTGTAAAATGATTGGCGCCGCAATCCCAGATCGCATGCACAGCATCCATCCTTAATCCGTCGATATGGAATTCGTCCAGCCACATGAGTGCATTTTGGATAAAGTATGCACGCACAGCATCACACCAGGCATCGTCAAAATTTAATGCCGGGCCCCAGGGTGTTTTATACTTATCCGTAAACCACGGACCATATTGAGAGAAATAATTACCTTCTGGTCCCAGGTGATTGTATATCACATCCAGGATCACAGCAATGCCATGTTGATGTGCGGCGTTGACCAGTGCCTTTAATCCATTAACACCTCCATAGGAGTTTTGTACAGCAAACGGATAAACACCGTCATATCCCCAGTTCCTGTCGCCAGGAAATTGTCCTACCGGCAGGATCTCAATCGCCGTAATACCCAGCGAGCGCAGGTGATCCAGCTTGTCAATAACACCCTGGAAATTATGCGTCCCGGAAAAAGTACCGGTATGTAATTCATAGATGATCAGTTCGGACATATCAAGCCCCGTCCAGCTATCGTCCGTCCACTCAAAATTGCTGTCTACCACTGCTGATGGACCATGCACTCCTTCCGGCTGGTACCTGGATGCAGGGTCAGGTAATGTGACCTCCTCGTCTAAGACATATTTGTACTGTGTTCCTGAAGAGAGCCCTTCTACACTTGTGTGCCAGTAACCCTTATCATCTGGCTGCATAGGGTGGATCTGCGGCTGCGGTGCTATGATTGATAATGAGACCTGCTTTCGGAAGGGTGCCCAGACGCTGAATTTACATGTACTATCGGACTGTATAGCAGCCCCTGCAAAAGGATAAATATTTGCCAAAGTATTTTTTAACGTGAGAAGTGAAAATAATATGCCAGTGATGTGTGCCGCCATGCCGCTGTCCCGTTAACGGGTAATGTAGAAATTGTGCGGCACTATTTCTACAGTATGCCCGGGAAAAAGTTCGTTTTACCGGTTGATACCCAGCAGATTGAAGAGTGCAGGGTTTTTGCTTGGAATAATGACATTAACCCGAAATGTATAGCTATCTATGTCAAATCATATAGTCAGGGACAAGAACTGGTGGAAAGAATCGATTATCTATCAGATATATCCATGGAGCTTTAAAGACAGTAACGGAGACGGTATTGGTGACCTGCAGGGAATCATATCCAAACTCGACTATATCAGCAGCCTGGGTATAGACATGGTATGGCTGAATCCAATATATACTTCCCCCAACGATGACAATGGATACGATATCAGCGATTTCTATGATATCATGAAGGAGGTGGGTACAATGGCTGATTTTGACGCATTGCTGAAAGGTCTCCATGACAGAAAGATCCGGTTGATGATGGATATAGTGGTTAACCATACCAGTGATGAGCATCCCTGGTTCCAGGAGGCTAAGCAGTCCAGAGATAACCCTTATTATAATTATTATCACTGGTGGCCTGCCGAAAAAGGTAAGCCTCCTTACCGGTACAGTCATTTCGACGCTACTGGTAGCGCATGGACATATAATAAAGCAACAGACTCCTACTACCTGCATTATTTCTCTGAAAAAATGCCGGACCTCAACTGGGAAAATCCGGAAACACGGAAAGCGATCTATGCGATCATGAATTTCTGGTTTGACAAAGGTGTTGACGGCTTCAGAATGGATGCTATTTGTTACATCTCCAAAGATACCAGCTGGCCCGATGTGGAGCAACTCGTAAAAGAGAAATATCATGATGACTGGGCCGGCTACTACGCACATGGTCCGCATCTCCATGAATATTTGCAGGAGATGCATCGCGAGACGCTGGACAGACCTGATGTCACGACGCTCGCAGAAGCATCAGGTATTACCCGGCAGGAAGCTCCCGATTTTGTAAAGGAAGACCGCAAAGAGCTGCACATGCTTTATCATTTTGAGGGCGTGCAGCTGGGCTTTGCTAAAGAAGGGTATAAAAGACTCGATCCGAAAGGACTGGATCTTCCTGCGCTGAAACAGTTGTATACCGGATGGGACGAGATCTTCGCAAAGGATGGCTGGGGTACAATATATCTCGGTAATCATGATCAGCCACGTATGGTTACCCGCTGGGGAAGTGATGAGGAACAATACCGGGAGATCTCTTCTAAAATGCTGATCACTTTCCTGCTTACCATGCGCGCGACGCCTATTTTCTATTATGGTGATGAACTGGGAATGACCAATATCCGCTTCGAAAAGATAGAGGACTACCGGGATATTGAGACCATCAATATGTATAAATATATCGAGAGTAAAGGTGGTGATCTGGCGCATTTCCTGAGAGATGCCGCTATCACAGGAAGAGATAACGGACGTACGCCGTTCCAATGGGATGAATCGCCTAATGCCGGTTTCACTACCGGCAAGCCCTGGCTCAAGATCAATGAGAATTACAAATTCATCAATGCCGCTCAGCAGGATAAAGATGAACGATCTGTATTGCAGTATTTCCGGCAACTTGTACTGTTACGCAAACATAAGCCGGTATTGATATATGGTCAATACGAACTGCTGGATGCCGATCATCCGCAGGTATACACTTATACCCGCACACTGGATGAAGAGAAACTCCTGATCGTTCTCAACTTTTCAAAAGAAGAAGTGTTGTATAAATTACCTTTCGTGCTTGATGTTGGTACTGAACCACTGGTAAATAATATGCTGTCCTTCAAGATCGAAAACGATACAGTTACGCTTTCTCCTTACCAGGCACTGATCTTTGGACCACTGCCGACTGACCTGCCGCCCTTACAGGACGAGGAACAGGCGTTTGCCGAAACCATTCCGGCGGACAAAATAAAAGAAGAAAACTCAAGCCTCGAATCCAATGAGCTTGCTGTCTGAAGTAATTATTAAATAAACATACTCCATGCTTTCCCTTCCTCATTGAGGGAAGGGAAAGTGGGAGGCCAATCGTCGTATTATGAATAACCACACTGTAGTATATCCTGGAAGCCCATATCCACTCGGAGCCACATGGGATGGCAAAGGTGTTAATTTCGCACTGTATGCAGATAATGCGACCGGCGTAGAACTCTGTCTCTTTAACACAACTGCTGATGAAGTAGAAGCGGCTAAGATCAAGATCAGGGAACGCTCTCACCAGGTATGGCATTGTTATATCCCCGATTTGAAACCAGGACAATTATATGGCTTCCGCGTACATGGTCCTTATGAACCTCAGAACGGACACCGCTTCAACGCAAAAAAATTATTAATAGATCCATACGCCAAAGCAATCGCCGGTACGATCAACTGGAGCGATGCCCTGTTTAGCTATAAAATGGGAGACCCCGAAGAAGACCTGAGTTTCAGCGATGTGGATAGTGTGCCCTTCATTCCGAAATGTGTCGTGATTGATCAGTCATTCGACTGGGAAGGAGACCGCGCTCCCAGGATTGCCTACAATGAAAGCATTATCTACGAGACGCATGTCAAAGGGTTCACCAAACTTCATCCTGAAATTCCCGAAGAGATCAGGGGAACGTATGCTGGTATGGCACACCCGGTGACTATCAACTATCTGAAGGAACTGGGTATCACGGCAGTGGAGCTCATGCCTGTCCACCATTTTGTAGCTGACCGTCACCTGGTAGACAGAGGACTAACCAACTACTGGGGCTATAATACCATCGGCTTCTTTGCACCGGATGCCCGCTATGCTGCCAGTGGTGTGCTGGGTGAACAGGTAAGTGAATTCAAGCATCTGGTGAAAACGCTGCATAAGGCAGGGATCGAGGTGATCCTGGATGTGGTGTATAATCATACTGGTGAAGGCAACCACATGGGGCCTACTTTATCTTTCCGGGGAATAGACAATGCATCTTATTATCGACTCACGGAAGATAAACGCTATTACATGGATTATACCGGTACCGGTAATACCCTGAACGCTTATCTGCCCAATGTACTCCGACTGATGATGGACAGTCTGCGCTACTGGATACAGGACATGCATGTAGACGGCTTCCGCTTCGATCTCGCATCTACACTTGCCCGCGAACTGCATGAAGTCAACACCCTAAGTGCCTTTTTCGATATCATCTATCAGGACCCTGTTATCTCCCAGGTAAAGCTGATCGCGGAGCCCTGGGACATTGGCGAGGGCGGCTATCAGGTAGGTAAATTTCCTCCCGGATGGGCGGAGTGGAACGGAAAGTACCGCGACTGTATCCGGGACTACTGGCGGGGAGCGGATAGCATGTTAGGTGAATTTGCCGAACGATTTACCGGTAGCTCTGATCTCTATAAGAATGACTACCGTAGTCCGACGGCTAGTATCAACTTCGTAACAGCACACGACGGATTTACCTTACATGATCTGGTTTCCTACAACGATAAACATAATGAGGCGAACCTCGATGACAACAGGGACGGAGAAGACCATAACCGCTCCTGGAACTGTGGCGCGGAAGGCCCTACTGATGATGAAGTCGTGCTGGCATTGAGACGTCGCCAGCAACGTAATTTCTTTGCAACCTTATTATTGTCCCAGGGCGTGCCGATGATAGTAGCAGGGGATGAGCAGGGTCGCACCCAACAGGGAAACAATAACTGTTACTGCCAGGATAATGAAATGTCCTGGGTACACTGGGAGCATGTAGATCAGGACCTGATGCAATTCACCCGCCAGCTGATCGCATTGAGGAAGGCACATCCTGCCTTCTGTCGCAGAAGATGGTTCCAGGGCCAACCCATTAAGGGCATAGGACTGGAGGATATCGCCTGGTTCCTTCCCGACGGTTCCGAGATGTCCGATGAACACTGGAGTCATGACTTTGCCAAATCCATGGCGGTATTCTTCAACGGAAAAGGGTTGCACGCCAGTGGCCCGCAAGGTGAGCAGATAGTGGATGACAATTTTTATATCATCTTCAATGCCCATTATGAACCACTGGAATTTTGCCTTCCGGCACAGAAGTATGGACATACCTGGACGAAGATCATTGATACCTGTGATATGCAGGTCCAGACTGGAAGTGAAGAATATAAGGCGGAACAGAAGATCAATGTGGATGCGCGCTCAGTCGTGGTGCTCAGCCATAAGCTGATGCATTAGTTATTGGTTGATAAAATACATGAATTGTGCTGGACTGCCGGGTAATTGTATCATCCTCTCATGATGCAGGCCGATCTTGTTCAACAGCGCAATAGCGTGTACATTCTTTTGGGTGGTGATCGCTGCTACCCGGGGTAATTTCAATGTAGTAAGGGCATACTCCTTTACTGCATTGGCTGCCTCATACGCATACCCTTTGCCGGTATAGTCAGGCAGAAAGGCAAACCCGATATCCACATCATCCAGCCCATCCCGCTTAATTAATCCCGTCATGCCAATAGGTGTTTTATCTTCTTTCAGCGCAATCAGGTATAGTCCGAACCCATACTGGTCATAACTTGCCTGTGGTCCGTTGATGATGTAGTTACGGGCATCATGCAGCCCTCTGATGTTCCTGTCACCAATATAGGTAAGCCAGGTAGGCGAATTGAGCAAACGGTATACAAAAGGTGCGTCGTCAATGGTAAACCGGCGAATGTCCAGTCGGGCTGTTTCACAAATAAGCATAGTACTTTTTCTTAAGTTCTTTAAATTGACAGCTATTAAGTAAGTTAGCAAAAAAAAGCAAGATGGTTAAGTACACCACAACCATATTGAAGTTTGAGAAGCAGGGGAAAAAGACTGGTTGGACATATATCGTTATACCTGAAGATATCGCACAGGAGCTAAAGCCGGGTAATAAAAAGACTTTCCGCGTAAAGGGAAAGCTCGATAAATATGCCATCGAAGCGCTGGCGCTGTTGCCGATGGGAGATGGTTCCTTTATCCTGCCATTGAATGCGGACATCCGCAAAGGGATCGCTAAAAGGGTAGGTGCACAGCTGAATGTACAGCTACAGGAAGATGATAACCCGGATCCCGTGACATCTCCGGAATTTATGGAATGCCTGCAGGATGAGCCGGAAGCCCTGGCGTTCTTCAACACGCTGACCAAAGGTCATCAAAACTATTTCCTCAAATGGATAGAGAGTGCTAAAACTGCACCTACCAAGGCGAAACGTATCGCTCAGTCCATTACCGGACTGGCCCGTAAACACGATTATGGCACGATGATCCGATCAAATAAAGGAAAGTAGTACCTTCGCGGCAAAATAAAGTGATTACATGTATAAAGTAGGTGAATACAACCTTTTACGGGTAAAGAAGGAAAGCGAATACGGCCTGTTCCTTGATGGCGGAGACCAGGAGATCCTGATGCCCAAACGTTTCGTACCTGCCGGCGCCCAAAAGGGAGATGAACTCAGCGTATTCATTTACCACGATTCTGAAAACAGGCTGACCGCTACCAACCAGGAGCCTTATGGCATAGTGGGTGATATTGTGAACCTGAAAGCTACCGGGGTGACAGAACAAGGCGCATTCCTCGACTGGGGACTGATGAAAGACCTGTTTGTTCCTGCGTCTAAACAGATCAGCAAAATGCATCCTGGCCAGGATTACCTCGTAAAGATCTACCTGGATGAACTGACAAACAGGGTAGCCGCTACAGAGAAAATAGACCCTTATCTGAGCAACGAAAACCTGACTGTAAAGGAAATGGATGTTGTTGACATGATCATATACCGTCGTTCGGAAATTGGTTTCATTGTTATCATCAACAATCTGCATACCGGTGTATTGCATTACAGCGAAGTATTCGGTACATTGGATATAGGCGACAAACTCAAAGGATTTGTTAAATCCATTAAAGGGGATAAGATCGACGTTGTCGTTGGTAAACCTGGTTATGAACGTGTGGAAAGTGAAGCTGATAAGATCCTGCGACTGCTGAAAGAAAATGATGGGTATCTGCCTTATCACGATAAATCAGATCCCGAAGAGATCTATGAATTCTTCAGCATGAGTAAAAAGACCTTTAAGATGACAACAGGTGCTTTGTATAAACAGCGAAAGATCGTCTTCACTCAGACCGGTATTAAACTGGTAGAGGAAGAATAAAACAAAACAGCGGGGATGCAATGGCATCCCCGCTGTTTTGTTTTATAGCAAGTTTTATTATTGATTTGCTTTACTTAGTGGAATAACCCCATGTTGTTCGGCATAAATAAGAATATCCTCACTCTCAGATAAGTCAACATAATTAACAAATCCCGAACTTTTCAATTGCACCCACATGTCATGTTGCTTGGGAAAGACATCTTTTGAAGGTTCCTGTGATATAACGAAGTCTTTCATGGGAACCTTTTTTTCTTTGAACACGGGTAACGTATCCGGCGGCGTCTATATGCTGTTGGTAACAAACGGGAAAAAATATTACACGAAAAAGATTGTCATACAGTAACGACCAGCTCCCTGTAAATATGTAAAAAGGCTGCCCACCAATCTGGTGGACAGCCTTTTGCGGTAGATCTCATCCTTACTTACTTGCCAATTTTTACGTGCTTCAGTTCAGCGCCTTCTCTTATTTCTTCGTTTGCGCTAGCCAGAATGGTGTCGCCTTCGTTGAGATTTCCATAGATTTCCACTTTGCCATCTGCATCGCGACCGGTTTGTACCTGCACTCTTTCAGCTTTGCCATTTGTCACCCTGATCACAAATACATTTAAAGTAGAATTAACCACTGCTGCTTTCGGTACAATGAATGTACTGTCAGCCGCATCCATCGGAATATTCACTTCTGCGATCATGCCCGGCAGCAGTTTCTTATCATTGTTGATCACATCCATTTCAATACGCTGGGAACGCAGACGCGTGTCCAGTGCACCGGACAGACGATTCACCTTCGCGGTAAAGCTCTTACCGGTAAATGCCTTTACATTGAACTTCACTTCGCTGTTATTAGACAGGTAACTGGTGTAGGCTTCCGGAACGGAGATCACAAGACGCAGTTTCTTTTGCTCCTGTAGGGAAAATAAAGGGTATTCAGAGCCTTTTCCGCTTGGGCCGACATAGGCGCCCACGCTTACGTTTTTCGCGCTTATAACGCCTGCAAATGGCGCTCTGATCTCCAGGTAGTTCCTGTTGTCAGCGATCTCCCGGTAAGCTGCCTTACCGGACTCCCACTGTGCCAGGTCCGATTTCATGCGTGCCTGTGCAATGTCCAGGTCGTTTTTAGATACGGTGCCTGGTGTCAGACTGGTATTATACAAGCGGTCGTAGTTGGCTTTGCTGGCCAGGTATACCGCTTCCTGCGATTTGATCCTGGATTCTGCACCAGCCAGCTGTGAGCTGATCTCCGGTGCTTCCATCGTAGCCAGCAGCTGCCCCTGACTTACCTCTGACCCTACGTCCACATGCAGCTTCTTGATGAAACTATTCACCTTCGCATAGATGTCTACATTCTGGTAAGCGATCAGCTCACCAGGTATTTGCAGGGAAGAGGTCAGCTTACCCTTCTGCAGTGATATGGCCGCTACAGCTGCTTCTTCCTGTGTGTTTTCTCCTTTCTTTGCTGATTTACCTTCTGTATGACCGCAGCTGCTGAAAAGTAGTGTGGCAGGTAAACTTATTGTGATAGCGAGTGCTTTAAGACTGTTCATATTATTCGTGTAAGGATGGTACATAGTTTTTACTTTCTTTATCTTCCGGATCAAGTGATACGGACTGGGTCGTTGTCTTACCCTGTGCCCACGCAAATACCAGTGGCAGTATGAAGAGCGTACTGAAGGTAGATGCGATCAGGCCACCGATCACCGCACGTCCGAGCGGAGATGTCTGGTCGCCGGACTCTCCAAGGCCACTCGCCATTGGTATCATACCCGCTACCATCGCAAGGCTGGTCATCAGGATCGGACGGAGACGCAAACCTACCGCTTCTTTTGCGGAAAGCAGCGCATCACCGTTGCCCAGTCGTAACTGTTCTGCATTCGTGATCAGTAACACCGCATTCGAAATAGATACCCCCACCGACATGATGATACCCATGTAAGACTGCAGGTTCAGTGTTGATCCGGTGATCACCAGTAAGGTCAGTGATCCGATCAGTACTGCCGGCACGGATGCCAGTACTACCGCTGATACTTTGAATGACTGGAAGTTCGCCGCCAGCATCAGGAAGATCACGACGATCGCCACCAACAAACCTGACTGCAGACTGTCCAGCGTGTCGGTCAGTGTAGAGCTGAGACCGATCAGTTCTACGTTCAGACCACGTGGCAGTTCGCCAATGGCGTTGATGGCTGCCTGTACATCCGTAGACGCTGTACCCAGGTCGATGTTGTTGGTGTTCGCAGTTACCGACAGACTTGGAATAGCCCCCAGGTTATCTGCTTCACCATATGTTGTATCCGGAACGATGGTCGCGACATCGCCTAATACCGGTCTGCTGGAATTCTTCAGCAACGGGATCTCCGCAATGGACTGAATATCCGTCATTTTGTTCTCCGGCACCTGTACCTGTACACTGTAACTCAGATTCGATTTCTCATCGATCCAGATATTCTTTTCTGTGTAACGGGAAGAGGAAGTGGAGGCGGTCAGTGAACGGGATATATCACTTACATCCACTCCCAGCTGTGCGGCACGTACACGGTCAATGTTCACACGCAGGGACGGATATTTCGTAGACTGTCCCAGCTGAACATCTCTCAGGTAAGGGATCTCTTTCAGTTTGGCTATCAGTTTTTTCGCATACTGCTCGTTCTGTTGCTTGTTCCTGCCAGTAAACCTCACCTCTATCGGGGTGGGTGAACCCTGGCTCAGGATCTTATCGGTCAACTCGATCGGCTCAAAAGACGGCTTCACACCTGGCAGTTCCTGCTGCATCGCATCCCTGATCTTGTCTTTCAGCTCGTCCATATTCACCTTATATTCTTCTTCCAGTGCCACCTGGATCACCGCTTCCTGCGGACCCGGCATGAACAGGTAGATAGGGCTGATGGAGAACTGTCCCGGGTGCTGACCTACATAAGCTGAAGAGATAGACACATGCTCAGGACCAACGATCTTTTTGATCGCCTCGATCGTTTTGATGGTGATCTCTTCTGTCTTCTCTGCCCGGGTACCTTCCGGCGCCCGCAAACGCAGCTGGAACTGACTGCCATTGCCACGTGGTAATACGTCACGACCAATGCTGTTGAGCAGGAGCACTACCAGACCGATACCTCCGATCAGGTAAATGCTTACGATCACCCTGCGTGCCGGCATCATCCTGTTCATAAAGCGCATGAACCGGTTACGTACTTTTTCGAACATGGAGACCTTACCGTCATTATTGAAGTCTGCTCTTTCTACCAGCTCTTTTTTATCATGATGTGATACTGCTTCTCCGGCTTTATGTCCATGGTCTTTCATCAGCCAGTTGGCCATGATAGGTACGAAGGTCTGTGCCAGGAAGTAAGAGATGATCATCGCAAAACCAATGGCCAGTGCCAGTGGCAGGAACAGCGAGCCTGGAATACCTCCCATAGTGAATGCGGGTGCAAATACCGCGAGGATACAGAAGAGGATCAGCAGTTTAGGGAAAGCGATCTCCTTACACGCATCCCAGATGGCGAGTCCCTTCGGCTTACCCATATCCAGGTGCTGGTGTATGTTTTCTATCGTTACCGTACTCTCATCCACAAGGATACCGATCGCCAGTGCCAGACCACTCAGGGTCATGATGTTGATGGTTTGCCCCGCCAGCTTCAGGCAAAGCACGGCCGCAATAATGGACGTCGGAATGGTCAGGATCACGATCAGTGCGCCTCTCGGGTCACCGAGGAATAACAGTACCATCAGACCTGTCAGGATCGCACCAATAGCTCCTTCACTGATCAGACTCTTCACCGCATTGATCACATATACCGACTGGTCAAATTCATATGTCAGTTTCACATCCTCCGGCAGCAGCGACTGGAATTTCGGTAATGCTGCTTTCAGTTTCTGTACCACTTCCCAGGTGGAAGCATCACCGGATTTTGCTACGGACAGATATACGGAACGGCGTCCGTTCACCAGTGCATAACCGGCGGTTACATCCGCACCATCTTCTACAGTGGCGACATCGCGGAGATAGAGGTTCTGTACACCACCTTTGAAAAGTGGGATATTTTCAAAGTCTTTTACCGTTCTGATAGCCGTATTGGCAGGAGTGATATAGTTCACATCGCCGATACGCAAGTTACCGGAAGGAGACGTCTGGTTATTGATACGCAGTGCCTCTACCAGCTGGTCAGGCGTCATATTGTGAGAACGCAGCAGCTCAGGGTCGGCCTTGATCACTACAGTACGTAGGTTACCACCGAAAGGAGGAGCCGATACCAGACCAGGGATCTGTGTAAAGGAGGCACGTACATACGTGTTGGCCAGGTCAAGCAGTTCGTTATTACCGCGTTTCTCGCTACTCAGTACCAGCTGACCTACAGGCAGGGTAGAGGCGTCGAAACGTATAATGAACGGCGGCTGCGAGCCCGGTGGGAAGATAGCCTGGATACGGTTACAGAAAGCGCTTAGCTCTGCCTGCGCCTGTGCCATGTTCGTACCGGGATAGAAACTCACCTTGATGAGGGTCAGGCCCTGTATATTCTTTGTTTCAATGGCCTTGATACCATTTACATAGAGCAATATGTTGATGTACTGTTTACCAAAGTATGCTTCCATCTGGGTAGGGGTGTATCCTCCGAAAGGGTGCGCGATGTACATCACCGGCAGGTCCAGTTTCGGGAAGATGTCAACCTTGATCGTTCTTACGGCACCTATACCGAAGAAGAAGAGGGCAGCCACTATTACCAGTATGGATATTGGTTTGCGTAATGCTGTTCTTATCAGGTTCATTTAATTAGAATTCATTGATGAATAGAGAAAAATTGCCACTCGCCGCTGCTTTCAGCAATAGTGCCTGCCATACGTTGGTATAGGCAATATCACGGTCGGTTTCTGCACGGTTCAGTGTATAGAATACCTGTGTAACATCTACAATGGTATTCAGACCGTTCCTGTAGAGCACTGTCCGCTGGTTATACGCTTCACTCGCTGCGCTTACCTGGATAGGTGCTTCTGCGTAGTTGTCCAGCGCATACCTGATCCTGCTGTCTGATAATGATAGCTGTGCTGTCAGTTGCTGGCGGGCCAGTTCATATTCATCCTGTAAGCCTTTGGAGATGAATTTCTGCGAGGCGGTCTGGTGTTTTACTCTCAGTGGAGAGGTAATGTTCCAGGTAACGCCTACTCCCAGCAGATAGTTGGTACGGTTCGGCTTTACACCATCCCAGTAGCCTTTCGAGTAAGCTGTCTGGTCGGTGATGTAGTCAGCATTAAAACCGGAACCTCTTGTCTGTACGGCACTGAATACAGAAAATGCCGGGAAGTTCAGTGTATGTATATATCTGGCCTGTTCATCACTCAGCCTGATACGGTTTTCGTAGTACTTCAGCAGAGGGTGTCCCTGTACACCCACGTTCACACTATCGGAAAGTGCGGATGGTATACGGGTAATAAATACAGTATCAAGTGTAAAGGTGGTAGGTGGAACACCCATGAGTTGCGCCAGCTGATTGGCGTACGTCTGCTCGGCATCTTTCGCCTTCGTGTAGGAGATCTTTGCATTGGATACCTCTGCATTGGCCAGGGTAGAGTCTACTCCGGGTATCAGGCCATTCAGAGCTCTTGTCACTACGACAGCGCGGAATGTATCTGCACGCTCCAGGTTATTTGCCCATGACCTGGTCAGACGCTGTGCCGCCAGCAGGTTCAGGTAAGCGCCCGCTACTCTTACGGAGTGCTGGAACTGTTCCTGTTCCCAGTCAGCCTGGTCTCTCGCTACAGCTGCCTGTGCCGTTTTGATCCTTTCCCTTGCTCTGCCGAAGGCAAAGAAATCCCAGTTGATGTTGGCGAGGTAAAGTCCGCCAAAAGCTGCATTCCAGTTCTGTGACGGCAGCGTAGGTCCTGAAGAGGCCACCCCTAATCCGTTCAGACCATAAGACGGACCAAACTGCCCGTTGACAGTACCATAATCCTGTTGGGCGGACAGGTTCAGGTTAGGTAAATATTCCCGCTTCGCCTGTGTAGCGGTGGCTTTTGACGCGTTCAGATAGTTGGCTTTCGCCTTGACGGTACCGTAGTTGGCCAGCGCGGTCTGTACTGCGTCTTTTAACGTCAGTACCTGCTGTGCGTGTAGTGCCTCCATAGACCCGTGCCATAACAGCAGGAAGAGCACTACCGCGATTCTTTTTGTTTGCATGATAATACTTAAACATTAAGACCATGAACCTTACAGCTGCTTTTCGGGAAGAAGTGTGCTGTTTTCTTCCTTCTGCTGCCTTACGTTCTCTGTTGATTCCTCGAAAATTATTTGCATGATATGCCACCCTTCGGTGTAGTCATACTGAATGTTGAAATGATTGACGTCGCAGATCTGTTTGACAATGGCCAGACCTATACCAATTGAATCACTGTTCCTGCTTCCTTTTTTGAAACGCCGGAACAGTTGTCCGGTAGGCACTTCCGGCGGCATGCCCGTATTACTGATCACCAGTTGCGACCTGTTGAGCTGTACACTGATCTTACCTCCCTGCACGTTGTGTCTGATGGCATTGCTCAGCAGATTGCCAAGCAGGATATCCGTCAGCGCGGGATGTAGCTGTACCTCCACGCCTGTAGAGATGTGCGTATCCAGTGCAATGAATTTCATATCCATCAATTCGGAAAATGTCTGCAGCGCATCTGTTACCAGCTGTGACATAGAGATGGGCTGCCGGGTGGCAAACTCGTTGTTTTCAAGTCTGGCCAGCAATGTCAGTGAGCTGTTGATCCGGGATAACTTATCAATCTCGTTCTGCATATCTCCGATCAGGGGAACAATGCTGCCCTCTTCTTTACCCTGGAGATAAGATTCTGTCAGCAGTTCCAGTTTGTTGCGTAACACTGCCAGCGGTGTCTGTAGCTCGTGTGACGCATTTTCTGTAAACTCTTTCAGTGAGCGGTAATCATCCAGCGCTTTATCTGTCATCGTACTCAGGAAACAGTTCAACGTATTCAGCTCCGCAGCGTTGGCTTTCGGCAGCTGCAGCGATTTTTTGTCCTTGAGATTGAAGGCGCGCACTTTCTTCAGCGTCTGATGGAAAGGCGCCAGTATAAGCCTTGATACAAAGCGGGCGGACAATACCGTCAATGTCAGCAGGATCGCAAAGATCCAGATGAAAGAACTTAAGAGGCCCTGTAATATCTCATTCGCCTTGGTGATGTAGTTATAAGACGAAATACTGTAATAGTGGCCGTTAATATTGTAGAAAGAGGTGACCGTCAGCCGGCACTCTCTATGCTGTAACATGGTGTTATAAAAGGTGTATTCACGTACATTGTACTTATCCACCGGAATCTCATTCTGCAGCTGTGTGATCTCTACTGGCCTGCCGCGCATGTAGGTATCCGGCGATACACCATTCCGCATCTGCTTCGCCATCTGGTCATTATTGACCTTCAGCCGGTTGATCTCCGCCTGATCTATTCCGGACTTCACCTTGTGGTAAGCGATCACAAATCCTACCAGCATCGCTGTCAGCGTGATGCAGATGTACCAGAGTGTGAATTTGTTGATCAGCTTCATGATGCAGCAGTATTAAATTTGTACCCTAATCCGTACACCGTGTTAATATAGTCAGTGCCAGCAGCGGCGTGGATCTTCTTCCGGAGATTCTTTACATGCTGGTATACAAAGTCAAAGTTGGCCAGGTTGTCGGTATAATCGCCCCATAGATGCGCAGCGATCGACTGACGGGATAATACCCTGTTCTTATTGACAAGAAAGTATAACAGCAGATCAAATTCCTTGGGTGTCACATCCAGCATGATCTCGTTCACAGACGCTTCCAGCGTATCGGTATTCAGCATGATCTCATTGAACGTAACAATATTGCTGCCCTGTAATTTTTTCCTTCTGAATATGGCTCTCAGGCGTGCATGCAGTTCGGATAGATGAAATGGTTTCGTGAGATAATCGTCCGCCCCTTCTTCCAGTCCGGTTATTTTATCATCCAGCGAGTTTTTTGCTGAGATGATCAGTACACAACTATCCATTTTCTCCTGGTGCATGAACTGAAGCAGCTCCAGGCCGTTGCCATCAGGCAATGTAATATCCAGCAGGACACAGTCATATTGAAACGTCGTCAGCTTATCATACGCCTCTTTACTGGTATGGCTCACTTCACACAGGTAACCCTCTTTTTCAAGAAAGCTACTGATGCTGCCGGCCAGTTCCATATTATCTTCAACGAGCAGAACTTTCATATAAGCTGCATAATTCGTTTTAAAATTTGAAGTAATCTTGAAGCAATACCTTTCTACACTTATAAAAAAAGAACCACTGGTCATACGTGGTTCTTTTTTCTACTGTCTTGTTGTCCGTTGAGTACCTGAAAATTCCATTGTAAAATTGGCAAGAATCCGGTTCTTTTTATTGTTCCATTCAAATGAATAGTTGTAAAATTCAAAGTTTTTTAAGAACGGTGGCGGAATGGGGGTACAGCTGTCTGTAGTAGGTATTATGTAATTGGTAGTCAATAGTATGTGGTGTTTTTGGTTTGTTTTCTCACACATTCATGTGAGCACTATTTAATTCACTGGTTGTAGTTGTCAAAGAAGTGTAACATAAAAAAGGGGCTGCCCGCACATGGCGGACAACCCCGGGAATAAAACGGGTCTGTTGCAGGTTTATCGTAACAAATTGATGGCTCCTTTTTTAACTACTTGTGTTTTGTCATTCATAGTGATCCTGATGGTATAGGTATACACACCCGAAGGCTGCAGCTTACCGTTATAGGTACCATTCCAGCCAGTCAGCTGATTCGTCTGATAGATCAGTTCTCCCCATTGATTGAATATTTTCATATCAATAGCTGAGATGCTGGTACCCTCCGGTTTGAAATAGTCATTCTTGCCATCTGCATTTGGCGTGAAGGCATTTGGAATGAAGATCTCACCCGGTTTAGGTTTAGCACTGGCCAGCCCCGGCAGACTGTTCTGACAAGCCTGAGGGCCGAGTGCGATGACCTTTATATTGATAGATGTTTGTGTGGTAATGCCGGTTACAACGTGTGTTGTGCCCATATTGCCGCTGCTCGGTGCTGCATAGGGACTGCCATCCACAGATACAATATATCCTGTTGCGCCTGGTACAGGGTCCCAGTTGAAGGTCACACCTGTACTCGTGATGGTACCGGCTTTTACAACAGGCGTAACCGCCCTGTCATAAGTGGTAACCGTCACCGGTGTTCTGTCGCTGGCGCAGGGGCCGTTGACTGCTTCTACATACCAGGTGGTCGTTGTACCTACCGGTGGCGTAACAAACGTATCTCCATTGCCTTCTACGCTACCGCCCGATGGGAAGGTATACCAGTTGTAGGTGAATGGTGTTGTCGCATTGGTGATCTTCAGGGTAATGGTGCTGTCCGGACAGATCGTCTGTGCAGTGATCAGTGGCGCCGCTGGTTTGGTAGTAACAGTGATCCTGATACTATCTATAACCTGACATCCATTCTCGTCAATACCCACCAGTTTAAAAGTAGTAGTGGTGTCAGGGGTAACGGTAAAGCTGGAATCTGTTCTGCTGCCTGGTTCCCAGGTATATGACTGCATACGGCCACCGGTAGGGATCGCCCAGAGTTTAGTGGCTGTACCGGTACAAAGATCACCTGGTTTAGCCAGTGCCTTCAGTAATATCATGGACTCTTCACTTACATCTGCTGTGAAATCCGACGGACATCCATTTGCGTCCGTAACGGTCACTGTATACGAGCCTGCAGGCAGGTCCGTAGCGGTTTCCGTCGCCTGTACCGGCGTGGTGTTCCACACATAGCTGAGGGGGAATGCACCGCCTGTAGCCGCAACAGATACACTGCCATCGCTATTGCCACAGGTAGCCTTTACCACGTCAGTAGTGGCTACAATAGGCTCAAACGCCTGACCGGATACTGCCAGGAAGACCGCCCTGGAAGAATTGGTAAAGTCGCCGCTCTGCACATAATTGATGGTCACAGAGGCAATGTCTTTTGCCTGCAGGTCACAGGGAGGAGCTATATCAATACAATAGATACGTGGATCGTTGGAGCTGAGGCCTTCTACACTGTAGGGCCCCGCCGGCTGCCTTTTGATACGGCCGTAGCTGTCGAACACGGGGTTGATCCCGCCGAACCAGTCCAGGATGCTGGAAGTGTCCGGAACGGAACTCGTGCCATCGGTATAGTTGAAGGTAATAGAAACCGTACTTGTCTGCTCCGTAGAGTAGCACAGGAAACTGATCTTGCTGTAGGCGCCGGGCGTAACAAACGTCAGGGTATCAATGCCGGTGGTATTAGCGACATTCCCGTTCTTTGAAAGATAGAGTACGTTGTTGCCTGTATAATCGGCCATCTGGTAGGTACGTAACCCCGTTGTAAAAAGACCATCATTGGGAATACCCGCCTGCAGACCATTAAGCGCTGCGAAGTCAAAGGTATAGAGGATCTTTTGCTGGATGTCAAGTCCTGTAGTGGTGACAGCCTGGGCATCCAGGCCGGCTTCCGCCACGCCATCATTGTTGAAACCCGTTACGGCTATAGGCGTATAGGTTTGTGCGTATAACCTGCAGGCACAGATGACCAGCATGGAGGCAACAATAAGAACACGTTTCATTCAATTGTATTTTTGGTTGATACTAAATTTTATTTACCGTAGCAGCGCGACCCATCCTGTGTAGGGCTTTTCGCCTGCTGTTGTTTTGATGACATAATAGTAGGTGCCTTCCGGAAGTAGCTGTCCCTTCCTGGTACCATCCCATGCGATGTAACCAATGCCGGTGAAGACGAGCTGTCCCCAGCGGTTGTAGATCTCTGTTGTCGCCTGTGGTCTTGCCTTCAGACCATCTATACTCCATCTGTCGTTGACGCCGTCTCCGTTAGGGCTAAATACATTCGGAATATCCAGTACAAGGTCCGGCGTTACAATGTACCAGGCGTGGCTGATACTGTCGGTACAGCCTATTTCATTCGCTGCGTAGAGGGTGACCCGATAGCTGCCGGGCAGCTGGTATTTGTGTTGCGCGTCTTCTGTATTGGCTGTGTTGCCATCTCCAAAATCCCAGGTGTAGTTTGTTGCAGATTGTGAGCGGTTATTGAACGTAAACGAACCGTTCTTAAACTCAACAGGTACATTCTCGCCCGGTGCGGCACTGAAGTCTGCTACCGGCGGTTCCTGTATATTGATGTAAGCTGTTTTTGTAATGGTGCTGGAACACATACCTTCCGCAGTGGCTGTTAACGATACCGTATATGTACCTGGTGCAGTGAAATGCGCCACGGGGTCTTCTTCACTGATCACCGGACCATATCCCAAAGACCATTGATAGGCATCTGCACCCTGCGTCTGATTGGCAAAGCTGATCGCCGCAGGTGCACAGGCATTGGTGATATCTGCCGTGAATGCCGGTATTGGTAACGGTATAGCCGTGATGGCTGCCGGGGTTGCGGTATCGGCGCATACACCATCCTGTATGGATAATGTGACGATAGCACTCCGCTGATAACGGACAGTATATGGCCCGTACCCGCTGCCACGCTGTACTGTGCCGCCCCCGAAGTCCCAGGTAGGAACAGCCGCAGGACCGTTGTTACCGGTAAAAGTGATGATAGTAGACCCTCCTGCACACACTGGTGTGTTGCTGACTGTGAATGTGGCCAGCGGCGGTTGTGATACCGTGATATCGTGCGTAATGACAGCTGATGTACAGCCGTCTTCCGTTACCTGCAACTGTACCGGATAGTGTCCTGTAGCATTGAACTGTATGGCGTATGGTCCTGCACCGGTACCATTTTGTATAGTGGCGCCAGCAAAGTTGTGCCAGTTGTAAACGGCATTGGCGGCTGCTGTACCAGAGAAGGTGATCACATTCCCTGTTCCCAGGCAGACACTCGCCGGTTGAATGGTGAAGTCAGCGACAGGTGCAGGTTTAACCGCAACTTCGACTGTATCGGTGATGGTACATCCGAAGGCATCCTGTGCGGAGACAACATAGTAAGTGGTGTCGGCAGGTGTAACGGTTGTCGTGCTGCCGGTATAGGTGCCTGGAGTCCATGAATAGTCGCTGACGGCCGCTCCGCTGGCAGTAACAGACAGGGTAGCGGTCTCACCTGCGCAAATGGCTGCCGGGGTAGCGGTAGCCGTCAGCGTGGCCATTGACAACGTTGCTACAGTATCTCTTACTGTGGTGACGCAGTTATTCGCATCTGTAATGGTCAGTATATAATTCCCACCTGGTAATCCGGTAGCGTTGGGCGTTGTTTGTACAGGTGTCGTATTCCAGGAGTAGGAGAGAGGGGGCGTACCGCCGGAAGTAGCGACAGTAATACTGCCACTGGCGCCACCACAGGTAGCGTCAGTAGCTGTCGTGCTGACGGTGAGCGGAGAGAATACTACACCGGACAGCCCTACGATCAGTGCCCTGGAACTGATGTTAGGCCCCTGTATATAAACAAAGGAAACGGAACTCACCAGTTTCGACTGATCCGCACAGGGGATGTTAAAATCAAAAGCATACATGCGCGGATTGCCCGGTAATCCATCAACGGTAGGCGACGTAGTGGTGCGTGTCAGGCGGCCCATCCCGTTAAAAATAAAGGGGGTACCATAGAACCAGTCCGTGATCTGGAGCGTACCGGCATTGGCCGACGTACCATCCGTGTAATGCAGCGTAGCGATCACTGTACTGTTATCTTCCGTACCGAATGCCAGTATACTCAGTTGACTGTACATAGCTGGCGTAGCGAGTGTCAGCGTGCCTGCCGCCAGTGTGTTCGGTACATTGCCATTGGCAGAAAGATATAAGCCGTTCGCAGCAGTATAGGGGCTCATCTGGTAGGCACGGTTGCCACTGATGAAAAGACCGGAATTGATAATACCGCCGTCAAGACCATTGGCCGCAGCGAAATTCTGGGTATATAAGATATGATTGCTGGCATCTATCACCGTAGAGGTCACAGCTACCGCATTGGTACCCGCTTCCGCCACAATATCTGCGTTGTAACCTGTAACGGGTATCGGTGTAAAAGTTTGTGCATACACTAACTGCGTGCCGGTATAAATGAACAATAATAGGGTAATTGTAAAGATGCGCTTCATGAACGGTCGTTAGATTTCGGTCAATAAATTGGCAGGGTATCGGCATACGGCCATGCACAATAACGGAAGCCTCTGAAGGAAGCATCCGACAGCAACAGTTAACTTATCACCAGTAAATACTTGGGGAAGAAAAAAAAGGGGGGTAGAGAGAATATATATTTTTTATTTCAATAATTAAAACAGGTAAGGGATAGACTGTTTTTACAGCTATCGGGGTCTGAAGATGGTAGGTTTTAAGTAGAATGATTCCAAAAAACCGGATCAGATGACAGTTATTTCAAATCTTCTGGCATTAATAGCAGCCCCTTCTTTCTCCCATACCCGGCGTTGCTCAAAGATAATGGTCGTCGTTCCGGGCGCCTTTCCCTGAATAACAAAAGCTTCTTCATTGCTGATGCCCACTTCCTGGCGGATCTTGTCCCCGGTATAATCGTATGGCCTGATTTCAGCACATTCCGTATTGCTGATCTGGAAGAACCATTGAAAGCCAGCGGAGCCCAGACCCGGAAGGATGACAGGCAGAGATGTTCCGGTTTTAATTTCTTTAGCCTCGCTTTCCATTTGATTATATTTTGATAAAAATGCGAATATTAGTACTCCTATCTGCCGGCAATCTTCGGGCCAGAGATAGTTAGGAGACCTTCATACCAGGGTCGTTATTTCATTTAACATGGAACGATAATTGCTACCTTACGCCGTCTAAAAACGCCAACATGAAAATGAAACACATGATGTACCTGTTTATCCTGGGAGCTTTCCTTGGTTTCACAGCTTGTACAACTGCTACCCCGGAAAATTATTTTGATCGTGCAGTGTTGAACACGAATATGTTCAATGACTTCGCCAGTGAACGTTTTACGAAAGAACTGATCGCCCAGAATGTAAAGCATGAAGGTATACCTGTTACACCCAGGGCCGCAGAAACGATTGTCGACAACAAAGCGAAATACATTGAGAAAGCATTGAAAGATATAAAGGCGCTGAAGCAGACCGATGAGACAAAAGAGATGCTGCAGACGTCTATTGCCTTGCATGAAATGGTATTGCCCGTTTATCAGAATGAATATATGGCGCTGGCTAAATTATGTGACAGTGGTGCTCCAAACGATGATGTCTCAGCGCTGGCGCTTGAAATAGAAAATAAGTATGCCGCGAAGTTTGAAGAACTGTTTATCAAACTGACTAATCTTGGAAAGGCATATGCCAAAGCAAATAACATCAATGTGACCTGGGGTAACTAAGTCCGTTAGTATCACTGCAAAGCTGCCGGTAGAACGAAAGTCCTGCCGGCAGCTTTTTTTATTATCGTCCTCTAACGTATATACTTGCTGATATGAATTTTTTGTTATACTTTCCCCGGTCATTTAGAATGCTATGGACCACAAATTGTTTGAACAACTTCAAAAAGAAGGCATTATCTCTGCCGAATCCGCAGAAAAGGTACGGGTCATATCAGCCAACAGGCTGTTTTCTGTACACTGGGAACTCAAAACGATCCTATACCTGGGGGTGCTGTTACTAAGCGGCGGATTAGGTATACTTGTTTACAAGAATATAGATACGATCGGCCATCAGGCTATTCTGGCGGCGATCGCGCTCGGGTGCATGGGCTGTTTTTATTATGCCTACCGGCATAAACTACCCTTCTCCAGAGAAAAAGTACCCGCGCCCAATACCCTGTTTGACTACATCCTGCTATTGGGTTGCCTGCTGCTGATCACCTTTATCACGTATCTGCAGGTACAGTATACCGTCTTCGGCACCCGATATGGAATGGCTACTTTTATTCCGATGATCGTGTTGTTTTGTACGGCCTATTACTTTGATCACCTGGGGGTGTTAAGTATGGCTATCACCAACCTAGCCGCCTGGATGGGCGTATCTGTTACACCTTTGCACTTATTAAGCCAGAATGATTTCAGCAGCTTCCCGCTGATCTACAGTGGTATGTTATTAGGCGTACTCTTAATAGCCGCGGCATGGCTAAGTGATCACAAACATTTCAAGGCGCATTTTGCTTTTACCTACAGCAACTTTGGTGTACATGTCTTTATGATTGCCACACTGGCAGCGATGATCGCTACGCTTAGATATGGATATGCACTGTGGTTCCTTTTGCTGGCGGGAGCAGGGGCGTTCTTCATGCAGCAGGCGATGAAAAAACAGTCTTTTTACTTCGTGTTTATTGTTACGCTCTATGTTTATATCGGTCTGAGCTTGCTGATTGTCCGCTGGATGTCCGAAGTCGTAGACGATACTATCGGCGCATTGTTTGCCGGATTCCTGTACTTCGTTACGTCCGGTATTTCCTTTATTGTTTTACTGGTAAAGATGAACAAAAAACTGAAGAAAGCATGATCTCCTATAACACTACTGCATTAGATAACAGGCATATACAGGATGAGGCGGAAAGCGCCAGAGACAAGGCCTGCATCACGCCGGAAGAACTGGCTGCTATTAAAGAAGCCTATCCGTCAGATCTTTATTCGCCGAATATGTACATCCGTTTCGGCATCTTTATACTCACGCTTATTATTGTCTTGTTCTCGTTCGGTATCCTTTGCCTGACCCAGATAGACAATGGTTCTGAAACCGGCTTTGGTGTGATCTGCCTGTTCTGTGGCATCGTCACCTATGTGATAGGTGAAGTGATGGTGAAGGAGAAACGTCATTATAAGTCAGGTGCTGATGCCGCCCTGATATGGTCTTCCGGAGGATTTATACTGTCTGGGTTCATGATCATCACAGAAGTTGAGGCACATCCATTAGTGTATTGTTTACTCACGCTCTTGCTCGCCAGCTGGTTTGTATTACGCTTCGCGGACGTGAGCATGACCATTGTGATGCATGGCGCACTATTAGCATCGATATTCTCATTACTGATCGATACAGGTACTGCCGGTAAGGTCATTATTCCTTTTGCTGTGATGATCGTTTCTCTGGCAGTGTATCTGCTGGCACTGAAGTTATCACGTACGCATGCCTGCCGGCATTATACAAACTGCCTGGACATGTGGCAATGCCTCGCGCTGCTGACACTGTACGCCGGTGGTAACTATTTTATCGTTAGAGAACTGAGTATAGAGATGTTCAATCTCGACTTACAGCCCGGACAGGATATCGCAGGTGGCTGGATCTTCTGGGTACTAACCATCGCCCTTCCATTGGTGTATATCGGCCTGGGTATCCGGAAGAAGAACAGGATCCTGATCGGTATCGGATTAATCCTCATAGCTGCAATGGTATACACTATCCGTTACTATCACAGTATTGCACCGCTGGAAGTAGCGATGACGCTGGGTGGTATCGGTATGATCGCCGTGGCTTATGGATTGATCCGTTATCTCAAAGTGGCCCGTCATGGGTTTACTGCCGATTCTTCTGATGAGCGTCATACAATGGAAGCTGTACAGATAGAATCACTGATCATCGCACAGACAATGAGTCAGGCGGCAACGCCTCCTGCTGACCAGTATAATTTTGGCGGTGGTACCGGTGGTGGTGGTGGTGCATCCGGAGAATACTAGTAACAGCTGAATAATATAAAAGGCGACCGTTTCCCTTTCGGAACGGTCGCTTTGCATTTGTGGGCTTTGTGGTGTACTATCAGACGGTGAAACGGAAATAGGTTTTTTTGGGGGTTAAGCGATGAATACAAAGGTATACAGGCAAAAAGTAAGATCGTGGGTAGAAAGTACCTGAAAATGATGCGTAGTTATACCTGATCCCGGGGAAGGGAGGAATAGTGCATAGGAAGTCAGCAAAGAGGACTGGCGGATCAGTTGTGGGCAATGGTCAGGCGGGTTGTCATTGTTAAGGTATCCGGGAAGCTAACGGGATGAGTCTGTGATGAGGATGATACAGGCTACATGTTGTGCTGATATCCATACAAACAGGGTATTTATAGGTTACCAAAAGGGCACTTCAAGGGCACCTCAATATCCCCGGGATATTGAAGTGCCCTTGAAGTGCCCTTTTGGTAACAGGTAGGTAAGCCGATC
The DNA here is from genome assembly GCF_010093065.1 of Chitinophaga agri. Lineage (NCBI taxonomy): Bacteria > Pseudomonadati > Bacteroidota > Chitinophagia > Chitinophagales > Chitinophagaceae > Chitinophaga > Chitinophaga agri. The sequence continues at coordinate 6,995,983 of NZ_CP048113.1, forward strand.
AGGAGGGGATTCCGTGCCCGGCAGATAGGTAATAGGTAAAAAGGGCTACCCGCACAAGCAGATAGCCCTTTTATAGTAATATGGAATGGAAAATGAATGTTTTGCGATGCAGGCGTAGCGTTGTTTGTCCTGTATACCCCTATCGGCCGCTTTTGATGGTTTGGAGCAACAAGCGACGAACAAGCGACGAACTAGCGACGGCGAAGCGCCCACCGGAAAGATGCCATTACTCCCTGGCGGACAGGTTTCCTGTTATCCGTTAGCGCTGGTCATTATGCCGCAGGAACCTGGCTGCGGTTAGCCGGTTGTAATGCGTAACGCAGGTTTTTTCCTTCCTGGACGGTGATCATTTTGTTGATCTCCGGGTTCCAGATCTTCAGTCTCAGGCAGGCAATGATCGCCTTTGGAGACAGGGACGTGGTTTTTGCTTTCTGTAACTCAGGAATGCCGGCCATTGCTTCCGGAAGACGGTAGAATGGGATACGGGCATTCAGGTGGTGGATATGATGGTAGCCGATATTGCCAGTCACCCAGTTCCAGAAGGGACTCATCAGCATGTAGCTGGAAGAAGCCATAGCCGCATTGTCATGGCACCAGCCTTCCTTATCCCTGAAAGTAACACCGGGGAAATTGTGCTGTGCATAGAACAGGTAAGCGCCGATCGCACAGGCGATGAAGAACGGCACAATCATTATCAGTAACAGACTTAACCAGCCCATGTAGATATACAGGAGGGCGCCTGCTGTAAAATGCAGTACGAGCGCGAGCAGTGAGTCCATATGACGGGAGGGGCTGCTCATAAAGGATTTTACACTCATCCCCACCATGAACATGCTGATATAACCGAACAGAATGGTTACCGGATGACGTGCTGCAAGGTAAGCTCTTCGCTCAGCAGGAGTAGACTCCATGAATTTCTGCTGTGTCATGATCGGGAACGATCCTATACTGGCAGTAAACAGTTTGGAGTTGTGCGCATGATGGTAGTCATGTGAACGCTTCCAGATGCTGGCAGGTGCGAGTATAAAGATGCCGAATGCGCTGAACAGCAGATTAGCGGCTTTGGACTGATAGAGGATCGTGTGGTGCTGGAAATCGTGATAGATCACGAACATGCGGACTATGACGAGGCCGGCCATGATGCTGCACGGAATACGTAACAGCAGAAAAGGCAAAAAAGCGATACCTGCAAAGAGACCCATCAGGATCGCAGCGGTAGAGAGGGTGTAATACCAGCTTTTCCACTTCGTTTCTTTTGCATAGGCCTTCGTTGCCAGGATTAATTGTTTTCCAGTTAGCATTGGTTGTGTTGTAATGTATAGTTCTTATTATTCTTTCGTTGTAGGTCTGACTTCGTGCCATCATTTATATGGCTGACGCCGTAACGGCTGCTTCTTTAACGGGTACCGGACGTTTGTGTTTCCAGCGTCTGTGGCTCCACAGCCAGTATTCCGGATGAGCGCAGATATCCTGCTCCAGCGCCTTTGTATGTGCTGCTGTGATCTCTCCATCCTTCGTGGCAGACGGCTGGTCAAAGAGGGTACGGGCAGATATCTCGTAGTAGCCGCGTTTCACACGCTGTACCCGAACATATACTACCGGATAGTTCATTTTACGGGCGATCTTCTCAGTTCCCTGGAATACGGGAGTATCCTGGTTGAGGAAGTCGGTCCAGTAGGCGCTGGTAGGAGCGGGCGTCTGATCAGCAATAAATGCAGTGGCGTCCAGTTCACTTTTGTGCGCTACCATATCGCGGAAGGTATCTTTCATTGCAATCAGACCGGTACCAAAGCGGGTACGCATGCGGTACATCAGTCCGTTGAAGTATTTATTGGTAAGCGGGTGATACACCACATACAGGTGATGTTTACCCTGCAGACTGAACGTATTGCCTGCCCATTCCCAGTTACCATAGTGTCCCATTACGATCATGATGCTGCTGTTTTCAGCTGCATAACGGTCAAATAAAGCCTGCGCTTCCGGCGTCAGTTTACAGCGTTTGATAGCTGTTTCCCGGGAAATAGTCAGTGTTTTGAACGTTTCCAGTAACAGATCGCAGAAATAGCGGTAAAAGCGGCGGCGGATCTGCTCGATCTCCTGAGGAGACTTATCCGGGAAGGCGTTTTGCAGGTTCTGCAACACTACCTTCTTGCGGTATCCGATTACGTAGTACAATAGTACAAACATAATATCACAGAGTCCATAAAATACCGGGAACGGCAATAGGGAGATCAGATAGATAAACGGAAGTAGGATATAATACGTCAGCATTGGCTCAAAAATACGATTAAATATACAATATAAGAGAATGTAATTTAGTGTGATATGTTAAAGTTTTTAATTCCTAAATATCTGTTAAATTATTACTTAGCAGCTCGCTGATGCTTAAAATACAGCGAATGACCACACTGATTGTTCTGATTATCAGGCACCTTCGGTAGTTGTCGGATTTTACCTGTTATTGATAGTGAATTAACGGTGAGTTTACCTGATACCCCTATGGTAGCGGTGCTTACTATTTTACCCCGGAAAGGAGGCTTGCACTTGCTGACATTTCTGTGTATTATTATCATTCAGCCAAAAGTGAACAAATTATGTTGAGAAGAATCTTTCTGGCAGCCTCCTGCCTTGTCGTGTGTGTGTATGCAAGCGCACAGAAAACAGCGAATGACCCTGCGAAGGAAAAGTGGTTCATGGACCTTGGTTTAGGCATGTTCATCCACTGGAGTGTAGACGTACAGGTGGGGGCAGTGATCAGCCATTCTATGGCGGGCGCTTCTGATCAATACCTCGAACGTTTTACCACAGAACTGCCCAAAACGTTCAATCCGCGTAAGTTCAATCCGGATGACTGGGCTGTGCTGGCTAAACTGGCTGGTATGAAGTATGTGGTCTTTACAGCGAAGCACCATGCAGGGTTCTGTATGTGGGATACCAAAACTACACCGTTCAATATCATGAATACGCCTTTTAAGAAGGATGCGACCCGGGCCATTTTTGATGCCTTCCGGAAGCAGGGTATTGCGATCGGGGTGTACTTTTCTCCGGAAGACTTTTACTATCTCTATAAGCATAAAGTGCCGATAGGCAGAATGCAGTTGCCACAACATTTCCCGGAAAAGAACCCGGGGCTGATGGCTTATGATAAATCCCAGCTGAAAGAATTACTGACCAATTACGGTAAGATCGATTTTATATTTTTTGATGGTCCTGCGGAAGGACTGAAGGAATATGCCTGGGAGCTGCAGCCGGATATTGTCGTGACTCGCGGACAAATGAACACGCCTGAGCAGGAATTGCCCGATAGCGTTATGCCGGGGCCATGGGAAGCCTGTTTTACCATGGGAACAGACTGGCAGTATAAACCGACCAACGATCCTCAGAAATCCGGTACGGAGATGATCAATATGCTGATAGAAACCCGTGCGAAAGGAGGCAACCTCTTACTCAACGTGGGCCCCAAACCCGATGGAGAGATCCAGATAGAGCAGGAAGCACTGCTGCGTGAACTGGCACTCTGGAACCTTGCCAATGAAGAGTCGGTGCATGGCGTGAGGCCCTGGCATATAGCGCGTGAAGGCAATGTATGGTTCACGCGTGGGAAAGATTCCAGTACCGTGTACGCCTTTGTGCCGGGTGGGAAGGAATGGAAATACGGTGAACGTAAGGAGCTGGTGCTGCGTACACTGGAAGGCACCCCACAAACAAAAGTCTCAATACTGGGTTACGCCAGCGAGCTGGTGGAGTATAAAGAGGGGTTTGATGCAGGCATCTATTCACAGTCTACACCAGTAGGATTACTCATCAGCGCTGTCAACGGACAACGTTTCTATACGGATAGGAAATGGCCGAATCCCGTGGTGATCAGGATTGAAAATGTGAAGTACCGTCCGCTGATCAATAGCTATAAGCAAAGTACCCTGGATGGTGCAAAGTAGGCGTTATTACACCTGGAAGCAGGTACGAAATGCCTTGGGGATAATTATTCCGCGATAACAGTAAACTACCCGCGTTATACATTCTCTTAACAGTAAGATAATTTTAATTTTCTTCTTTAAAGTATCAACTTGCCGCATATAATATGATGCAGATGAAACGTACTTTTCTTATACCATTAGCCGCTGTGCTATTTACAGCAAATGTCCATGCACAACAAAAGACAGAAGTGCAGGCCCACCGGGGTGGCCGGGGATTAATGCCTGAAAACACGATTCCTGCTATGTTGCATGCGATTGATCTGGGTGTACGGACACTGGAACTCGATTGCGTGATCTCTTCCGATAAAAAGGTAGTAGTGTCGCATGATGTGTTCATGTCTGCTGAGTTTATCAGGAAACCCGATGGTACAGATATCAGGAAAGAAGAAGAAAAACAATATGCGCTATATACCATGACGTATGACAGTATCAGGAAATTTGACGCAGGGTCAAAGCCACACGCGAAATTTCCTGAACAGGTAAAGATGAAGACATACAAACCGTTGCTGTCCGAGCTGATAGATAGTGTGGAGGCCTATGTGAAAAAACATCATCTCAAACCGGTGAACTATAATATCGAGACGAAGTGCTCGCCGGAAGGAGATGATAAATTTCATCCCAGGCCGGAGGTGTTTGCAGGCATGGTGATGGAGGTAATTAAGAAAAAGAAGATCGCCGACAGGGTAACGATTCAGTCGTTTGATGTACGTACGCTGCAGGTCATTCATAAGACAGATCCCGGACAGGTGCTGGCGTACCTGGTCATGAACAGGGATAACCTGGGTACTAATTTGCAGCAGCTGGGATTTACGCCAGCTATTTACAGTCCTTATTATCTGATGGTAACACCGGAACTGGTGAAGGAAGCACATGGAAAGAAAATAAAAGTTTTACCATGGACGGTGAATGAACCCGCGGATATGCAGAAAATGATGTCGATGGATGTGGATGGTATTATTACCGACTATCCTGACCGGCTGATAAAAATAACAGGGCGCTATCAATAATTAAACGATAAAGGGGCGGTAAAGCCCCTTTTTTTATTAGTGGTACGTGGCGCAGTCCAGCGCGTATTGGGTTCCCGTCGACATTGCTCCGTGGCCGGGCATTACCGGACTTAAATATCTGATTTTCATTAACAACGTTGTTTTTTAAACGGAAACGGGCTATAAAAGATAGAAAAATCGGGATAAGTTCTGCATAACTAAAGGATAGCTGGTATAAACATATATATTGTTAGTTTTATATATTTGTGCCAAATATTTCCTTGATGGCATTCCGCGGGTTTCTTCCTTACATCGGTGTTGTAGTGGGGTTTGGCATAATTTACTGGTTAACAATGATGATCCCGAACAACGTACTTTATCTGGGTTTCAAGAGTAGTCTGCTGGAGGCGGACCGGAAAGTCATATACCAGGAGCGGATCTTTACCTACGGGCTCAGTATCACCCTGCTGATGATCAATACTGCGGAGCTCTTGTCTTCCAGGGAGGACCGCTACTGGCTGCGGATCGCCAAATCACTCATGACGATAGTCTTCACATATACAGCAGGTGCGTTTATATTTTTGCTGATGGATACGCAGGAATATAATATGTACCTCTATGCGCGGGACATCCCGGCAGGCAGCTTCAGTTGCATCACCATCCTGATGACAGCTGTTTTACTGCTGGTGCTGCAGCTGCTGAGTTCCCGCCTGCGTGCCATGGCCGATGCTGCTTGTTTAGCGTCCTACTTCCCTTCCTGGCTTCGATTTGACAGATAATGCCCTCCTGGTAATGAATGTGCGGGATTAGCAGTACCTTTGCCGTTCATTTTTATCAGTATTATGACTTTTGACGATTTAAATCTGAGCAGACCTTTATTGAATGCATTGGGTGATCTGGGATATACAACACCTACGGTCATACAGCAAAAGGTATTCTCAGTAGTGATGTCCGGGCAGGACGTATGCGGCATTGCCCAGACTGGTACGGGAAAGACTTTCGCCTATCTGTTGCCTTGTCTGCGACAGTTTAAATTTACCAAAGAACGTTTTCCGCAGTTGCTCATCATCGTGCCTACCCGTGAGCTGGTAGTGCAGGTGGTAGATGCTATCAAACAACTGACTCCGTACATGAGTGTGGAGGTAGCTGGTTTCTATGGTGGTGTGAATATGAATCCGCAGATGGAGATCGCTGCCGGCAAACTGGATGTGGTGGTAGCCACCCCGGGCCGCCTGGTGGATATTGTACTCAGCGGTACACTGAAACTCAAGGCGATCAAGCGGATCGTAATCGATGAGATGGATGAAATGCTGAACCTGGGTTTTCGTCCGCAGGTAGAGCGTATCCTTGACCTGTTACCCGTAAGAAGACAGAACCTCCTTTTCTCAGCAACGATCACCGAGGAAGTGGAGAAACTGATGGAAACACACTTTAACCTCCCGGTTACGGTGGAAGCCGCACCGGCAGGTACACCACTGAAGAACATCAGCCAGACTGTGTACGAACTGCCAAACTTCCATACGAAGGTCAATCTGCTGGAATTGTTGCTGGCTAAAGACAGTACTATGAATAAGGTGCTGGTCTTTGTAGCAACGAAAGAAATGGCGAACGACCTGTATGAACAACTGGAAGCAAAGTTTCCGGAGCAGGCAAACGTTATCCACTCTAATAAAGCCCAGAATCACCGTTTCAACACAGTTAATAAATTCAAGGACGGTACTTACCGGTTCATTATTGCTACTGATATCATCGCCAGAGGTCTTGATATCTCAGATGTATCTCATGTGATCAGCTTTGATACGCCTGAGTCTCCGGAAAGCTACATGCACCGTATCGGTAGGACCGGTCGTGCCGATAAGCAGGGGCATTCTATCCTCTTTACCAAACTGCCATGGGAGCAGGAAAACAGGGAGAGGATAGAAGAACTGATGAATTATCAGATCCCGGTGATGCCGTTACCGGAAGAGCTGGAGATCTCTGATGTACTGACAGAAGATGAGAAGCCACAGGTGAAGATGAAGAACTTCCTTATTAAACTGCCAACCAGGGAAGAAGCCGGTCCTGCCTTCCACGAGAAACTGGCCAAGAATAAGAAGGTGAACGTGAGGGTGTCCCACGCCGACAAAATGAAAAAGAAATATGGTAAGCCCAAGACAAGAGGGGCGAAGCCGAAGAGAAAGAGAAAGTAAGTATCAGGGATTATAACAGGCTGACTATTTCCGTAAAAAGGATCTGTCTATAAATAACAAGCGTTGTTTCATTTAAATGGAACAACGCTTGTTATTTATGGAATGACATGTCGTATCTCTGATTCCCAATTCCTGATTAATTCGGCCATGTATGTTGATCCTGCTGCATTTTATTCATGATCGACTGATAACCAGCCTGTTCTTCCACTGGTGCCAGCATGACAGCTTTATCTATCCATTTTAATGCCTCCTCTTTATTGCCCAGTTTATATAACAGGTTGGCATACACACTCATGGTAAAGGAATTCCTTTCCATATCTACCGCTTTTTCCATCCATTTCAGGGCCTGGTTTAACAGGGCAACATCACTGGTGCCCTCAAATACTTTTCTGGCCATACCGGCTATTTTAGCGGGAGAGAAACTGCTGCCTCCATGAGAGAGGTAGTCAGTTAAGGTGTCCGCCAGTATTTTATAGTTACGGGTCTTTTTCACTTCCGCATCCATTTCCAGCAACGCCAGGAATTGCCTGCGGTGCGGGTCGGGTATGGAGCTGGTATCCGCATTTTTCAGTACCAGGCTGGGTAACAGTACCTTACTCCATTCCTGGGGGGTGAACGGGGCATGGATCTGGCGTAATATTTCCATGGGCACTTTGATGACTTCCCGGTCATAGGTGATCAGGCCATTTTCTTCTATTTCCACATCAAAAGGTTCTGTATAGATGGATCCCGACTGGCCATCCCTTTCGTATTGGTGCAGCTTTTTCACCATGGAAGCGTATTTATCGGTCATCTCGGAAGGGGTGATCTTGACATAGCCCCAGCCGGCAGCAGCATTCCACTGGTGCCCCCTGACAGGTACGCCTACGCCGCCCCATTCGCCCAGTACACGCGCTTTGCCCGGTACAGCAGGTGCAATGCCCGGACCAGGGTAGTCATGTATGTCAGCGAGATCACTGCCCGGCCATTTGTTGACAACCGTCGGCGCCCCCTCTTTATCATAGTTTTCACCGGTATGCCCGTTGATCAGCCGGGTTGGGTCTTTTTTATGGAACCAATCTGTCAGCCGGGGCTGATCATAACTATACCATCCCTCATTGAATAACACCCAGCAAATAATAGAGGGGTGATTATATAATTGTTTCACATTGGCCTCATTCTCTTTCTCGAAGGCAGTTTTTGCATCAGGTTCCAGACTGGCACAGGTGACCATATCCTGCCATACCAGCATACCCATTTTATCGGCATAGTAATACCATCTGTCAGGTTCTATTTTGATGTGTTTCCGGATGGTGTTAAATCCCATGCTTTTGATGGCCGCAATATCAAATCGTAATGCTTCATCGGTAGGGGCGGTGTAGAGGCCATCCGGCCAGAACCCCTGATCCAGTACGCCGAGATTATAGGTGTATTTGTTATTGAGAAAAATGCGTTCCTGACCGGCATTGTCCTTTTTGATCTGGATCTTCCGCATCCCGAAGTAGGAGGTGACCTCGTCTTTTACATGGTTGTTCTTGACCAGTTTGATGGACAGATCGTATAGATAGGGATTCTCCGGCGTCCAGAGGCGTGCATCAGGCAGTGGCAGTTTCAGGGTGCGGTTGGCAGGGCCTTTTATGGCGCCGCTCATCTTTCCCGCTGCACTGGCTTCAGCTTCTATGGTAAATTTAGTATCGCCGGAAGTGTGTACGGTGAGCGAGAGATAACCGCCATCTGTATCTGGTGTGATGACCAGGTCAGTGATGTAGGTAGCCGGGACTGTTTCCAGCCATACCGTTTGCCATATACCGGTAGTGGCCGTGTAGCGGATGCCCTTAGGTGCGAGTACCTGTTTGCCATGTGGATTTGGGCCCTGGTCTGTTGGGTCATATACATCGACCAGTAGTTCGTTATCGCCTTCCTGCAGCAGTGCGGTAATATCAAAAGAGAAGTGCTGATAACCGCCGGTATGCTGACCAGCCTCTTTTCCATTGACATATACCTTTGTTTGCCAGTCGACCGCTCCAAAGTGAAGCAGGACGTGTTCTCCCTCTTTGATATCGGGTCTGGCAAAGCTGCGTTTGTACCAGAGCCTCTGGGAGGGTAATACTGGTTTTTTGACGCCGGACAGGGCCGATTCTACCGCAAACGGCACCAGGATGTTACCGTCGAAAGTGGTTGGCGTAGTGGCTTCTTTGGCGGTGATGGCGTATTGCCAGAGGCCATTGAGATTGACCCATTGCTGACGGGCCATCTGTGGACGTGGATATTCGGGTAATACGTTTTCAGGGGTGACGTTTTTTGCCCAGCGGGTCTGTATGGCCACAGGCTGCATCTGCCAGGAAGACTGGCTGTAGCTGTCGGCAGCAAAGGCTGTACACAGTGCTGACAGCAGGAGGGTTTTTGCAGAAGGTTTCATTATAAAGTGCAGGTGGTTTAAGTCCGGCAATATAACTGTCCGTCCGGCAATGTCGCAGCAGCGGAGTTATTATACATCCGGTATGATCAATATTCCGTCGTTGCACTATAGGCGGAATAGTAACATGCGAGTTTAAAACTCACTGATATGTTCTCCGATATCGGTGATGGCCAGGTTATCAGGCAGGGCGGCTTCCAGTATACTGCTGGCAGCTGCACTGCGATAACCGCCCGCACAATGAACGGCGATTGGTTTGTCCAGTGGTATTTCCCGGAGGCGGAACCGTAATGCTGGTAACGGGATGTTGATGGCATGGCTGAAGATCTGCTTTTTTTCTACTTCTGGCGTATTACGTACATCGATGATAGTATAGTCCTGGAGGTGTTCGCGGAAATACTTGACGTCAAACGGGGTTTGCTTTTCGCTGCCGGCATGCATGACAAGCCCTGCTTTGATGAAAGGTTCATACCCTATAGCGGCTGTCCGGATCATCGCTTCCTGTAGGGTTTCAGGTGTAGCTGCCTGCAGGTAAAACATGTCACCGGGAGGAATGATGGCGCCCAGCCAGGTTTCAAATTTTCCATCCAGCATGATGTTAAACGAGCCGGGGAGATGACCGGCTTTAAAGAGGGCGGCATCTCTGGTGTCAATAGTGATTTCATCAGGAATAAAAGATGCGTCGGGGTAGATGATATTGATCGCAGCCAGGGTCTTTTCTAAGGCAGGTGCACCCAGGAGATTGAGTGCTACATCATATGGAAAATACTGGGGTATGAATGGCTGGTCGCTGAGCAGTGTTTCAATGAAGTCTTCTTCACTCATGGGCTGGAGGGACCAGTTGGATTGTTTTTCTTCCCCGATGGTGGACTGACTGGCATCGCGGAGGTCTTTACCGCATAGTGTACCGGCGCCATGAGCAGGATATACGATCACATTATCAACCAGGGGCAGCAGTTTATTCCGCAGGGAGTGGTACATCTTTACCGCCAGGTCTTTTTTTAGTGCCTGTTGGTTGCCATTGCCCTCCCGTAGGTCCGGACGGCCACAATCACCAATAAAAAGCGTGTCGCCGGTGAAGACTGCGAGGTCATTGCCCTTGTAGTTGAGTACGACAGAGATGCTGTCCGGAGAATGTCCGGGCGTATTGATCGCACGGAGCGTCATATCAGTGAGATCAATAGATTGTCCTTCGTCAAAGGGCAGGTGTTGATAGGCAGCAGCTGCATGTGCGGAGCAATAGATATCCGCACCGGTCGTTAGCCTTAATTCCAGGTGACTGCTGACAAAATCAGCATGCGGATGTGTTTCTATGATCGCCGTGATCTTCGCATAATTCGCCGCCGCAAAGTCGAGATAAGGCTGCGGGTTACGGGCTGGGTCAATCAGTATGACAACAGCTGCTTCAGCATGCAGTATGGCATAGGAATAATGAGAGAGCGGTTTATCTTCAAACTGTTTCACTTTCATGTAACTGGTTTTAAGTATCAACGAAGATGGTGGCCGTAGCAGGAACTCCCGGGGTCTTAGTACAAATATTGATCCGGGATGGAGGGCTTTCCAGTAATTGTACGATAAATAAGCATATTTTAGAAGCCACAACGACAACTCAATGAACACCATTATCACCACCATCTTTTTCCTCGCCGTTATTGCACGGTTCTGCAGTCTGGCTATTTCAGGTACCAATGAGCGTAAACTAAAGAAAATGGGCGCCATAGAGTATGGTAAAAAGAATTCTATGTTCCTTGTACTGGCACATACCCTGTACTACGTCGGCGCGGTGACAGAAGGGGCGCTTAGAGGCGCCTTTTTCTATGACACAGTCAGCTACACCGGTATGGCTATTTTTGTCATATCTATTATCATGCTGTACTATGTGATCTATTCGATCCGGCATGTATGGACGGTGAAACTGATCATTGCTCCGGTAGCACACCACAGGATCAACAAGTCGCCATTATTCCGCCTGGTCAAACATCCTAATTATTATCTGAACATAATCCCTGAGCTGATAGGGTATGCCCTTTTCTTTCATGCCTGGGTAACATTGATCGCTGGACTGCTGCTTTACCTGATCCCCCTGGTGAACAGGATAAAGGAAGAGGAGAAGATCATGAAATCATCGTTTACGGATTACTAAATTGAACAGGCTTTAAGTAACACTTAAAGCCTTTTTTATAGTCATTTTTTCTCAGATGATATTTGTCATAGTCGCCTGTCGGGTATTTAGTAGCTTTGAGGCGTAAATCGGGTTTGCATGAATGATTTTATGGCTGCCAGGTCGCAAATGGCGCTGTCTTTGGGCTTTCATATCGTATTTTCCTGTATTGGTATGGTGATGCCCTTTTTTATGGCGGTTGCGCACTTTTACTGGCTAAAAACAAATGATGTTGTATACAGGAATATTACCAAAGCCTGGAGTAAAGGAGTCGCCATCTTCTTTGCAACAGGAGCGGTATCAGGAACCGTGTTATCTTTTGAATTGGGATTGTTATGGCCGGAGTTTATGAAACACGCGGGGCCGATCTTCGGAATGCCTTTTTCCCTGGAAGGAACCGCCTTTTTCATCGAGGCGATCGCGTTGGGTTTCTTTTTGTATGGATGGGGCAGGTTCAACCGGTGGTTTCATTGGTTTACCGGTGTGGTAGTAGGTGTCAGCGGGTTAGTATCTGGTATACTGGTTGTGGCAGCGAATGCATGGATGAATAGTCCGGCGGGATTTGATTATGTGAATGGTCAGTATTTGAATATAGATCCGATCAGGGCGATGTTTAACGATGCGTGGTTCTCACAGGCATTGCATATGTGTATAGCGGCATTTTCGGCAACTGGCTTTGCCGTGGCAGGTATCCATGCACTGATGATCCTGAAGAAAAAGAACATCCGTTTTCATACGCAGTCGTTCCGGATCGCGGCTGTATTTGCCTGTGTGGCCGCCTTACTGCAACCGCTGAGTGGAGATATTTCTGCGAAGGACGTAGCGAAGCGGCAACCGGCAAAACTGGCAGCGATGGAGGCACATTATCATACGGAAGCGGCAGCGCCACTGATATTAGGGGGTATTCCCGATAGCGAAGCGAAGGAAGTAAAGTTTGCGATCAAGTTGCCCGGTATGCTGAGTTTTATGGTGCATAGTAATTTTCAGACACCGGTTGACGGACTGGATAAAATACCAGAAGAGGATCAGCCCCCCGTGGCTGTTACACACTATGCCTTTCAGGTGATGGTGGGACTAGGGATGGTAATGCTGCTGATAGCTGTATGCTATTTTATAGCCATTTGGAGAAAGCGGCAGTGGATGCAGCGGACCTGGTTCCTGCGGGCATTCGTACTGGCTACGCCGATGGGCTTTATTGCGGTGGAGGCGGGATGGACAGTGACAGAGGTAGGACGTCAGCCATGGATCATTAATGGTATCATGCGTACGGCCGACGCCGTGACACCGATGCCGGGTATTGCCTATTCTTTTTACATCTTTACAGCCGTGTACATATCGCTTTCCGTGATCGTTACTTTTCTGTTGTACAGGCAGATCAGGATGGTTGATAAGTTATATGATGTTTCACCGGCAGTTTAAAATTTCAGTAGCATGATTTATGTAGTGATCGCATATTTATGGGCAGCTATTCTGCTGTATATTTTATTGGGAGGCGCTGACTTTGGAGCGGGTATCATTGAGCTGTTCACTTCTGCAAAAAATAAACAATATACACGTACAACGATGTATCAGGCTATCGGGCCGGTATGGGAGGCCAATCACATGTGGCTGATCATTGCTATTGTGGTGCTGTTTGTAGGATTTCCGCAGATCTATACAACAGTATCCACCCATCTTCACATACCGCTGGTGATCATGTTGTTTGGTATCATTGCGCGGGGTACAGCATTTACCTTCCGTAACTATGACGCGGTGGTGGATAATATGCAGAAGGTCTATAACAAGATCTTTGTGTATTCAAGTTTTGTGACACCTTTCTTTCTGGGGGTGATCGCTGCCAGTGCTGTATCAGGCAAAATAGACCCCGGAGCGTCCGATTTTCTGTCAGCTTATGTATTTAGCTGGCTAAACTGGTTTTCAGTAACTGTCGGCTTCTTTACCGTGGCTATCTGCGGGTATCTGGCAGCTATATTCATTATCGGGGAGACCAGGGATGATGCCAGCAGAAAACGGTTTATACGGAAGGCAAAGCAGATGAATGGAGCAGCAGTCGTATTTGGTGGGCTGGTATTCCTGTCAGCAAAGGCAGAAGCCATTCCTTTGGATAGGTGGTTGTTTGATAACGTCGTAGGTATTGTATCACTGGTAGCAGCCGTGTTGTCACTGATATTGTTATGGTATCTGTTATTACAGAAGGGAAAGGTGCTGATCATCCGTGTACTGGCTGGGTTTCAGGTAACGATGATCCTGCTGGCGATTACATTGCGGCATTATCCGAATATTGTGATCCTGAAGGGAGGACAGTACCTGTCACTGATGGAGCATGCGGGTCAGGAGAAGACGATCTATTCACTGGCGATGGCATTGCTGCTTGGAAGTATTTTTATCTTGCCGGCACTTTTTTATCTGATCTATAGTTTTCAGAAGAATAAAGGAGAGTGGGAGCATTAGGTAATCAGGATTAGAATTGAATGCAGCAGAGGATGGTGTGAATGAGATGGTAATAGTGAAGTAGTGATTGAATATATAAAAACGTGGCGCATCATTACTTGATGCGCCCCGTTGATTTATTGAAGAAAATAAGTATCCTGATTCCCCATTTCCCATTCTGATTCCTACACTTCCTCTACTGGTTTTCGATCTCAAATTTTACCGTACCAATGAAACTAAATGGCAACTGTCGCCAGGGACTATTGGCCAGCGTGAATACATGTTCGTTGATGGCCCCGTATCTGTCCTGTTTACCATACAGGAAGATGATGGTGTTATGATCATATAGCGTATCATGACTGATCATTGTTGAGAGATCGTTTTTAAAGTATTCACTAAAGGAAAAGCCATTAATAATCTCTTCTGGTCTCATTCCATTTGTGAATGAGGTATGTTCCAGGAAGTCGCTGTCAAAGTGTTGCAGACCAACGGCATGGCCGAAGCCTGACTGGCTGTTGCCATCTTCATCGTACCTGACTTCAAGGTAATTTCGCAGTTCTTTCTCATGGTTAAAATTTGCCAGCCAAACCGCAACAACATACTGTGCTTTCGTCATCATATAAAGTTGTTTTGCTGAATAAATGAGGCATGTAAAATCCTTGGTCTTTTATATGCCTGATATATATGGTAGTGCTTGCAAAAACGGTTCCAGATGTGTTAGCTATTGATTATGATGCATTTGTGTTGTGTTTGGTCACGTTGTGTTATATCCTGAAAGGGGTAGTTAATAGCATTACCGTGGTAGTAAAAGCAATAAAATCATATACGAAACGAGGCAGATAACACCGCATAAGGATATAAATGTAATGTAGTGAAACCTATGGCAGGGACCGGATACATAGAATGTTATTATGTATTATTTATTTTGGTATATATACTTTTCCGTTAGTAACATTACGCATAAGATACCCTTATTTCTGTCCCAAAATTGCTTTTTTTACATATGTTCTTTTCCGTTATGAAACGACTCGTCCGTTTTCTGCCGGGTCCGGTTAATTTTAAAAATAATTAACACATTATAACTTTTTATGTATATTTAATTTGTATATTAGATACTGATATTCTGCTGTTTGGAGCGAAAAAAAACTTTTATTCCAAGCATAATATTTTACCTTAGCTCCCGTTTTGGAGAGGGTACTTTTAAACGATTTTTGAAAAACTTTTAAAAAAAAGGGGGTATTGTTATCAGTCGAAGCATATTGCAGAGAAAAAAAGCCAATATTTAGAGTAAAACATTTTAGCCAACAACATTAAAGGGGAATTTAATATTTAAAAACCATATCGCTTGAGCCGCTTGCAGGGGAAAATGCAAGGATGGCGGCTTGCATGACCATAACATTATAGAAGAACCATGAAATTCAGACATGACTACCGCAGGCACATGATTATTGCCGCAACAGCACTTGCAACATTTATCGTAGGATGTAAAAAAGAAGCAGACGAAAGTATCGATAAGACCATCGAGAACTCAGAGACTAGTGTCACCACGACAGGCAGGACATTTACATTAGGCCCGGACGCAAACGGGATATTGACCATAGACAACAAGAACGGCACTTATAAAGCTGGGGACATTATTAACCTGAAAGGAACTTTTAAATCTGTTGTGATCTCTAATATGAGTGGTACTGCTGCTGCTCCTATTAAAATTCAGAACGCCTCTGGTACTATTGTGAATGTGGGTAATCCATCCTGGAGTGGCGGCGGCTATCCGGCTGCGCTTCAGTTCTCAAATTGCCATTACATCAAGCTGGGTAGCCCGAATGGTAAAGCGTATTTCCTCGTTAACGGTTCTACTTCCGCTGCGAGAGAAGCATATTTCAACATTCACCTGGGTAACCATACAGACAATTTCGAAGTGTACAACCTGACCATCAACAACGGTGGTACTGGTATCGTAGCTAAAACCGAGCCTACAAGTGCAGACTTATCTTCTCAGTGGCCTAACTCTCAGATGTACAATCTGTCTATTCACGGTATTACCATCAATAACACCAGAAATGAGGCAATGTATATCGGTCATACCGCTACTTACTGGGACCTGACTTCAGGTATTCCTTATTATGGTAACACTTCCGGTATGACTGCTGGTCACAAGTATGTACAGCCAATCAAATGGTACAATGTAAAGATCTACAGCAACGTCGTATCTAACAGTGGTCTGGACGGTATTCAGACTTCTGCGATCGATAAACTGGAAGTTTATTCTAACACTGTGACCAACTGGGCAACGCAGAAGAACTCAGCACACAACGGTGGTATCCTGATCGGTGGCCGTACTACAAACACCAATACACACGACAATATCGTTCGTAACGGTTGGGGTGAACTGTATCAGTTTTACGGTTCAGGTACTGTACACATCGTTAAAAACAACCTGTTTGCTGATAACCAAGGTGATGGTGTGAGCATGAGAGGGGCAGGTGGTGCAGCTGTAACGTTTACTAACAATACTGTTGCAAACGTAAAAGGTAACACACTGCGTATCAATGGTTACAGCGGTCAGACTGGCAGGAACGTGATCAACAGCAACGTGTTCATTGCTCCTTTGAATGGTACAGGTACTATCTATCCTAAGTACTATATCTACCTGGAAAATGGTGCCGTAGCTACCGAAGGAACGGGTTCACTGGCGAATTATAAATTCCCGACTGTATCTTCTGCCGGTACAACTTCATCTAACTTTTATCAGATCACTAATACGACACTGACTGGCGGACTGAAAGTCGGCTATATCAAGCTGTAATTAGTAATAGAAATTAATATGCAGGAATTACGAATCGGATGAATATATTGTTGCTGTGGCAGTATATCTCCTGATTCGTAATTCCTGCTCTTATTTTTACTCGTTATCTATTCTGGCTTCTATTACCTGCTGTACGCTGGTTGGTAAGCTGGATAACAGATCATAGCCGGTAGCGGCTTCAATGGCATCTACACTGGTACGGTACTTTTTCCAGTCAGGGCTGATGCTGTTGATATTCGGTGTGTTGACTGCGATCACACGGGTCGCACTCGTGATACGTTTGATATCATCATTACCATCAGGGATCACTACGATCACTTTCCATACATGCGATGGCACTGTTACACGGCCATTATCCAGTGTTTTAGTCACGCCACCATTGCTTCCTGTACCGCCTATACCATAGCTTCCCATTATTATATACACTTCATTGCCCGCATTCACCAATGAACGGATGTATACTTCCATATTGTTCCAGGTTTTCTGGTTATTGGAAGGCGCCTGAGGGATCATGTTTGTCATCAGGAAGGTAGCGGCATTTGCTGCTGTAGAAGAGGTCCTGTCGCCCGACGGACAATTATGTCCTCTGTCAAATCCACTGCTCGCATAACTTGCTGCATTTACCTGGTACCAGCCCGCAGGCAGTGCGGCGTTAGGTCTGAATTCATCTCTCCGTGGTGTGCTGCCAATATCAGCCTTGTTCAGATGCCAGGAAACCCAGTTAGGGGTGCCTTTAGCATTGTTATAGGAGATGCTGTAATAGGTCTCATTCATCAGGTAATTGGTTGGGGAACTGGTGCTGGCTACTGCTCCACTTGGATTGCCCATCAGCAGGTGACTATTATCTCCGGTACTACCTTTTGTACCACCAGTATTTCCTTTGCCGGGCGCATGGTGGCCAGTAGTTGTTTCATCTGTTTTATTACCGCCTGGTTTATCGCCATTCGTATTACCTGGTTCGGTAGTGCCGCCGGTAACGCCAGATGTATTGATAATGATGTTGTCAATATTAAGACGGTTAGTGCCTCCGCCGATTTTGCGGATAGACAGACGTACTGTACCACTTACATTCAGCGTGAATACAGCGGTCTGCAGCGTGTTGGAAGAGCTGGTGACCATACCACCTGCCTGTTTGTAGGTCTTACCATTATTGACCGAATACCACAACTGCCAGGTGCTGCTACCATCTGAGCCGTATGTACCATGGGAAATACTCACCGTGCCTGCTCCATTGGCATTGAAGTTCATTGTCAGGGATCCGATATTGCGGATACGGGCTGCGGCTGAACCGGTCTTTGCGTCAGCGGGTAAATTACCTATCAGGGCGTCGTCAAATGTCCAGCTACCGCTGCTCAGGGTCACGTCTGCTGCTGCGTAAGACGTCTTACCGCCGGTTTCAAAGTTCTCTGACAGACTGGTTGCTCCCGCAGGTGTAGATGTGGCTACATTTTCAGATGCCGGATCGGTGACTGAAGAAGCAGTTGCTTTGGTACGGCAGGCAATAAAAGCTGATGCGGTTACTAAAACAAGTAGTGTTGTGGCGAGGGGTTTCATAAAACTGGCTCTGGTCGGCTTAGAGCCTGGCAATAGGTCTAAAATCATGTGATACGTGCGTATTAGTTTTTAACAAAATAATATTAGTGCTGTTGGCGCTAAAACAGTTTATCTGGATGACTCCGCAAAGAAAATATTGTTGCAACTAAAATTTTTTCTGCTGCGGTTGAAGCCGGCTGCAAACTTATATAATCTTCCTATATATGTAATGAAAATAGAAGAACATGAAATGGTTATTCTTTTCAGTTAGTCTCCTTTATGACTGCTGTTAGTCTTATAGACATAGTGATTTAATGAAGTCAGTAGCACGCAAATGTATGTATGAAATGGTCGCAAAAATACCTGGCAATGTTAAGAACAACAAACTACTGTAAAAAATGAGCGGCCGCCCGTTGAAACGGGCAGCCGCATTGCCATCAATTGCATACAACAGTAATTATTCTATAGTAATTGCTGTACCAGATATCCAGTGTTTGAATTCCGGCGTATAATATAAGTACACAGTACTTGCTTTTCCTTTGTAATTGCCGCCTATTTCTGCTTTCAGGTCAAAGTTGACCGTCTTTGTTTCTCCCGGTGCAAATCCCATCCAGTACAACACCAGGTAGTTGTCGAATATTTCATAGTATGCGATCTTCTCCTGTTCCAGGATCTCTTTCAACTGCCATGGCTGTACGGTAAGCCCTGCCGGAATACCCACTTTCGCAATGCTCATCGGCTGAAGGATATCTTTGGTGTTCGTAACTTTTACCTGCATCCGGACTGTTTCACCCACCCTGGTACTCGAGTCCGAAAGACTGGTGGATATTTTTAATTCTGCCTGAGGATCGGTAGGGGGAAGGGATGTATAGTAGGCCAGTTCCAGCTGATAAGGCGCATTGATGTTTTCGTCTTTATATCTGATAGAAAAGACGTTGTTACCATCCCTGATGTTATCAACTGCTGATTGTGGCTGACTACCTAGGAAGACGGTTTTGTTATTTACTTTGATCTCCATCTGGGAGGCAGCTATTTTATCTCCTATTATTTTCTGATATTCGACTATTGCCTGTAATGCGAGTACTGTAGCCTGTGTAGAGCCATAGCCGTAATACTTTTTCTCCTTCATGATGCCTGTTATCAGGTCGGCAATGGCCCCCATATCAGGCGTTTGCTCCTTCATCAGGGCCAGGGCATATAGAGCAATGGTCTCTACACGCAGAGAAGTGTTTCTTGAGTTTGTTACACTTGTTGCTGATTGCAGTTTCGCCTGTTTAGCTGCTGATAATAACTGGTTAAAGTCATTCAGCTGACCCATATGATGAGCAGCGAGTGCCATCATGGATGACAGGTAAGCATCCTTGCTTTCCATGGCCTGTTTGACAGCGGTGTTATATTCTTTCTGTATCTCTGTCTTCACACCCGCTGCTGTCAAAGCATAAACAATGTAGCAACCGGCAATGTGATCCGGAACAGATGCAAAAGCGTCCAGGCCCTGTTTATGGATCTGAAAGTTACCTTTGCCATCGCGACGGCTGAGCAGGAACTTCTTCGTACGCGCCAGCATCTGTTTGTCTACATGGAGGAATTCGCTCATAGCTGTAAATTCCAGTAAGCCATAGGCTGTCAATGCTTCATGCGGTGGCGTACGACCAAACCATTCGAAGCCGTTTTGTGCTGTCTCAAAGCCTATCAGCCGCTTGTAGCCCGCTTTAAGATAGTCCATGGCCTTATTCTCTACTGTCAGATTACGGTTCCCGGAATTACGCAGGAACCTGAGAATATAGATGTTGGGATAGGTGGTGGATGATGTTTGTTCAAAACAACCATATGGCTCTCTAAGCATGGATTCGATATCGCTTAGTAACCGGTCTTCTATTTTATTAAAGACCTTTAGCTCGGTCGCCAGGGTGCCTTCCATCATATGATCAACTGTAAACTTTGTCTCGGAGGATTTGTTGCCTGATAGTGTCGTGATAACAGGAAATCCATTGCTGACTATTTTTACCGGAAGGGAAATAAATTCTCTGCGTTTATCTGCTGTAACGATGAATTCGAAATTGCCCTTTACAGCAGATTTAGCTTTTACTGTGATCAGGACCTGTACTGAACTGTCGGCCGGAACACTTACTGAATCAGGATGAGGCTCCTGCGTAACATTATAAGGTAGCAGTGCCAGGACTTTCGCAGTGACCGCCTTTTCAGTATTATTCCTGATGACAAGCGGAATGCGTACCACATCTCCCGTTGTCATATAAGGTGGTATTTTAGCATCTACCATTAATGGAGACTTCACCGAATAGGTCTTTTCACTTCTGCCCAGTTTGCCGTTATACCCAATACCCTCAGCTATTGCACGAAATGTTGTGTTAGCATCAGAGTTGTAAAACTCCACAGTGGCATCTCCTTTATTATCAGTCTGTACCACCGGATTCCAGTAAATAGTTTCTCTGAAATCATCCCTCACCTGGGTCTCAGGAGAAAGATATTTTGGTGCATAGAAACCTTTTGTAACGGTATACCTGTCCTGTTTAAGCTGAATCGCTTTTGATGTATAATAGTAAGTCGGCTCTAAATTAATAATGGTAGATGGATAGTTCTCTTTCCTGGAAGTGATCAGTATGACGCCGTTTGCGCCCTGGCTACCGTAGAGTGCCGTTGCTGAGGCATCTTTTAGAATGGTAATAGAAACAATGTCCGCAGGATTGATCGCATCAGATAACTTGTCAACAGGAATACCGTCCAGTAGTATCAGCGGCTGATTGCTGTTTGAAATGGATTGTGATCCTCTGATATGAAACTCGTCGCTGTTGTAGAGCTGATTAGTCTTAATTTCGAGGCCGGCTACTCTTCCATACAACATGTTGCTTACGTTCGTAACAATTTCCTGACTGTTCACGGTCGTAACTGCACCCGCCAGTTGTTGTTTTCTTTGCGTACCATACCCGATCACTACTACTTCTTCCAGCTTTCTATCTGCATCTTTGGCCCACTCCATAACATCCTGTTTGGGTATATCCAGTGCGAAGAATCCGTTCAATCCTTTGTCAATGTTCTTATTTACGTCAGCCATTAGCGGCGCTGGCAGACGATCATCAGCAAACGGATCTTTTAGTTTTTTTGCTGGTGTGGGAATGTATTCAGCTCCCTGCATCACTCCCCTGATATAGACATGTTCTTTTTTATTTACTGAGCGGGCCATAATATAATAGTTGGCCGCTGGTGTTATATCGGTAAAGAAGAACTTGCCGTCTTCTCCTGTTTCCTGTTTAATGATCTTGCTGGCTGCTGTATTGTTTTTGTCGAAGCTACGGATGAGATATACAGTTGACTTAACCGGCTTGTCATTGATGTCGGCTATCACACCGCTGAGTATATTACTTAGATCAGCTCCGAATTTGGGCTGTCCGGTTCTTTCCACATGATCGATATAGTCAAAATACCGATAGCCATGTGTTAGCATCACCAGGTCGAGTGATGATGCCGCTGCTTTTTTGTCTTGCCTGAAATAGAACTGTGGTTCTTCTATCTTTCCATGCAGCTCTGAGCTCATGAGTAGCCAGGAGAGAATATGGTCCTGCTTATCATCTGCCAGTGACCATAATTTGTCATCTATCACAGTGAGTGAGAAATTTGATGCAACAGGCTGTCCCGTTTCGTCAACTGTTTTCAGGTGTAGTGTTACTTTTTCTCTGGGCTGGTATCTCTCTTTATCAGTAGTGATCTTTACATTCAGTATCCTGTCGGCATGCAGGAATACGATCCTTTCCGCCAGTGGAATACGTGTTGCTGTAGTAATGGTAAATCTGGCGATGCCGGTGGGGAATGTAGCCGGATCTATTTCTACCACCTGTGTACCTTTTTGCAAAGAGAGTTCCTTGTAATAATGCACATCGTTTTTACTTTGGGCTACCAGTCTGATGTCAATATCCCGGGTGGTCGTAATACTCACCTGCAGCAGCTTTTCCTTGCGTCTGATATGCATCACCAGTCCCTGTCTGGAAACGGCTGGCAGATCAAAATGCTGCACTACACCGGCTGGTTTAAGCAATACTGCCCTGTAACTTCTTCCTTCCTGCGGGGTAAACGCTACCTGTCCCATGCCATCATGTGTACTTTCAAAAGAGGTGATAGTATTATTCAGCTCATCCTTTATCAGACCCTTTACATCCGCTGGTTTCCCAAATTCATTGATCGCCTTGAATGCAACGTTAGCAGGAATGCCCGCGATAAATGTTCCACCTTCCGGCATGAATTGCAGGTCAATTTTATTCACTATGATTGGAATGCTTCTGGATATGGCTTCCGTATATCCATCAACATTAACGGTGACATTCAATAAACCGTCGCTGGAATTTAAGTCAGCCGGCAATTTGAAACGGATAGCTGCCTTGCCACGGCTATCTGTTCTAACGGCATCCGTTATAATGGTTTGCCCCTGTATCGAAACAGTGTATTTCGCGCTGTATCCCGGAATCGGGCGATCCCCCAGGTCGCGGATAGCATAGGCAGCAGTCACTTCATCACCGGGGCCATAACCTTTTTCAGGAAACTCGAGTTTCATGAGTACCCTCGGAGCAAGTACGCTTTGTACAGTGATCTCTTTTGTGAACCACGTATTCTCTTTTTCATTCTGCATCCAGTTAGAATAAGCCCTGATCTTATACATACCGCCGGGCACTTCTTCGCCGAACTGAAAACTGCCTTCAGCGTATCCATCTTCTATATGATAGTTCTGTTTCTCAACGATACTTCCTGACGGACCAATGATCTCTACATACACTACGTTACTCAGTACAGAGATGAAGTTGTTTTTTGCGTTCACCAGGTATATCTTAAAGAAAAGTTCTTCACCTGGTTTAAAGAATACGTGATTCGTCTGTATATATATCTTCTCTTTGTTTTGAGCGTAGTCTGCAAGTTGCCCTTTACTGCTGCCACAAAGGAGTAGCAGTATCAGCATGAGTAGCTGAAATCCTTTTATATTATTCTTCATCGTCTTAGAATTGATAGGTAACATTAAATCCGAAGGTCTTTACAGCAGGAAGGTTGAAGTAGTCCAGTCCCGTGGTATTGGGTTGATCGTATAGTAATTGTCCCGGATCTGCGCCTTTGTACGGAGACCATAAAAGGATGTTCTGTACATAGGTCGCCAGATAGAAGAGTTGATGGCTTTTTTTGAGATTTATTCTATAGGTGATGTTGAATGTATTCAATCTGATGTAATCGGTGCGCCGGATATATTCTTCTGCAATACCGGTCAGGCCATTCCTGGTCCAGCGGTTAGACGTTACAGGCTTTGCCGGATCATAGAATACAACAGGTATATCATTCACATGTCCATCCTGTTTTACACCCTGGAATACATAACCTGTTGTATTCCTTTCTGCGCCTGTCGTTGCCGAACGGCCATAGTAATCCAGCGCCGCCTGTGTTCCATTCCATGCCTGACCACCTTTTTTCCACTCCAGGTTGGTTTGTACAGAGAATTTTTTCCAGAAGATGGTATTGCTGGCTTTTATGACAAAATCAGGAATGGTATTACCTATTACTTTTGGTGACTGATCTGCCAATGGAAACCCATCGTCTCCGATAACAATATTGCCGGCTGCATCTCTTTTGTATGCATTTCCCACTATCACGCCCAGGGGTTGCCCTTCTACCAATGTCTTGTATACACTGCTGAAGCCCGCAATAGGCGTATAATTATATCCATCACGCACTTTGGTGACATCTGTACGGTATTTGAAGAACGACAGGGTGGTGTTTGTATTTATATTTCTGCTGATGGACTTATTATAAAGATGTATAGACAGTTCCAGCCCCTTCGTTGTCATATCAGCCATGTTCTTCAGCTGTAACTGACCATTTTCATATATAGGGAGCACATCGTTGCTGATATTTTTAGTATAAAAATTACCATCCAGATAGATGTTTTGGTAGGAAAGGCTGAGTTTACCGTTCCATTCCTTCGCCTGTATGGGAGACAGCTGGCTGTATCCGTTGACTTCCGTTACCGGTCTGTAGTTGAATAGCTGGCCGGGTGTATACTGTAGCAGATTGGTATAGGTAAGCGATTTATTGATTTGCAGTTCACTATTGACAACGTGATAGGAAGATGACAGATCCAGTACGAGATCACCTGGAAGATCATCAAATCGGAAGCCAAGGTCCAGTGCAGGCAGGAGGAAACTATTCCTGCTGCAGGTATTGGAGATATAGGCTTTATTACCCGTGTTCAGTTTGATGGTGATGCCCCTTGCTGTGTAGGTGCTGGCCATATTCAGGAACAGGTCTTGTGAGGTACGCTGATAGTTGTAGGTTTTGTTTTCCGGCAGATAAGCAATGCGTGTATTGGCATTGCCATAAATATGATGCAGCTGGGCTTTTGTTTTAAAATGATTGTTGTTGTATTCTATCTCCCTGACTACATTGGACTGGATCATATACAGCCGGTCACGTTTATTTCTGTCAGTATACATGCCTGCATTCCATCCGGAGGTACCGGGCCTGAATTGTTCGATATTATTTTCCTGTTTATCATTCAGTGACTGTATCATACCTGCCTGCCATTTCCTTGTCTGCAGGGATAAGGTGAGTGCGGCATTATGTTCGTGTTCTTTATATCCGTTATCGTTATCTCTGAGCAGGAACCAGGGATTATCGGCCTCTGCGCTATAACTCCGTTGTCCTTCGCCTAAGGTTACCTGTTGCTGATTGTCGAATGTGGCTGGCGTAAGCAGGGCGTTCTGATACGCTCTGTTCAGTATGCCGTTTCGGTTGCCGGTAGTTCGGATCTCCTGGCTGAACATGTAGGTTCCCTTTACGGTCAGCCATTTGATATTTGTGCTGATATCGCTGCTCAGACTGTTAGAGGAGCCTTTGTTTTCCCGGATGATGAACTGTTTGTCTTCGCGTGCCAGCTTCAGATTAAATGTCCAGGTACGGTGACCATATCGGTGCAGTGCTGACTGGATTTTCATTTGATGTGAATGAGACAGCGCCGGACGGAAGATATCTTCTGTGTATATATTCGCTGCTTTGCCATTTCCCTGGCCGGATGGGACCAGTTTTCCGTATTGATCATAGGGATAGGGATTACCGTCAAATTCAAGTGAGCTCACTGCCGGGCCGTAGCTGAATAATTCTCCTGTTTCGGGTCCTCTCCATTGCAGTGAACCATTATCTGACCTGCCCTGTGCATAGGTTTCCTGCAAGCGGGGCATTCTGTTATGGGTCTGTAACTCAATGGTGCCACTATAGGAGCCTGATAGGGTTATATAACGGCTTAAAGACGGTGATATCTGTATTTCATCACCAGTGGTCTTCAGTCTCCTTATAGCTACGTTAGGCGAGAATTGTCCTTTGAGTGTGTAGGTTGTATTTCTCGCATTCGCGACAGAATCCACAGGATCAATGCCACCCCTCAGTTTTCTGATCTGTTGCTGATAGTCCTTCGATACGACATGATCTACCCGGGTCTTTACCTGGGCAGTCAGTAGGGTTGGGAAAAAGAGAAGGAGTATAGTGTATTTCAAGGTATCAGATTTTAGGTTACATAAATATAGATTTATTCTCCTGGTTGATATGCTGACTGTATGATGCACCAATTTTTCTGATTCCATAAAATAGATCAGAAAAATTATAAGATGTTGATTCTGATATGGTTGATAAAAAACTAACCCGGCACAGATGCTTTCTGGCCGGGTCTTCTTGTTGTATAGGGATAGATGGAATTTATTTTCTAACAGCAGCGGAGTCAGTTGC
This sequence comes from Chitinophaga agri, assembly GCF_010093065.1. Classification (NCBI taxonomy): domain Bacteria; kingdom Pseudomonadati; phylum Bacteroidota; class Chitinophagia; order Chitinophagales; family Chitinophagaceae; genus Chitinophaga; species Chitinophaga agri. The sequence continues at coordinate 7,022,227 of NZ_CP048113.1, forward strand.
CGTCGTGCAATTACAAAGTGCTACCTGGTCTCTCACCCGGTCAGCCTCTATGGCGATTCGTTTTTGTTCGGCAGTTAGCTGCAGCTTGTTAATTTTTAATGTAAGATCTGGTAGTCTCAATCTTTTAATTTCTTCATAGATCGTTTTTTCATCTGAAGGCTGGATCGCTATATCAATTATCTGCTTCTCTTCAATAATAAAACGTTTCGAACCAAAATATAGCTGCGCTTTACCGGTATTTTCTGCAAAAGAGACCACAAAGGCTTCTGCTCCCAATGGAAGTGATATTTCGCCGTCGTTTTTGTAGAATCCGTAGGTCTTCCCGTCTTTTTGCAGTCCACCCTGGAGCACAACCTTTTCAGCCGGGATCAGCAGGAATACGGCGACGTTCTGGTCTTTCATCTCATTGACAGTTACGGAAAGGTGGCAGGGGCTGAAGCCTGGCAGGTCCTTCGTCAGGACATCTATATTATACCATCCCGGCGCATTGATAGTGAAATTATAATATACACCAGTTTTCCGTTCGGGTATTACCTGATCTGGTGCTGGCTGAAGGGGGGTGAAGATAATTTCGTCTCCACTTACAACAGATGGGAGAGAAATCCCGGTCTGGCTGAAGGAATTCACAACCGTAAATTCCTGACCTTCTCTTGCGCCAGTCAGATCAGCTGCCAGTTGTACGACCGTTTTATAATAAGCACAGCTGTCCGGGTCAAATGCATGTTGATTACTGTCTTTATATTCCGGATGTTTTTGCGATTCATCGTCAATGTATGCAAACAATGCGTCCATATCATCTTTGGTAAAAGAAATGAAATTTGGCATTACCTGTTTGTTAAATGCATAGAAAAGATTCGCCGCATAACAATGTCCGCTTGCAATCATTTGTGAGCTGTTCGATATAAATGCATAAACGGTGGTAGTATCATATTTCCATCTTTCCATTACATTCGCCAGTGCAGGTCCGGTAACCTGTCTGGTCACGTTGTGACAGGACATACAGTTCTGTTCAAATAATGCCTTGCCATAGATCTTCTTCTTTGCATTTTCCTTTTCCTGTTCCTGGACTGGCAGTGGTTTGGGGTCTTTCCAGTCAATACCTGACGCTTTTACTTCACCCTTGTAGAGCTGCATGCCGTCTACTATTTTGCGTGCCGGTATCTTTACTTTTACCGGCTGATTGAAGCTGAGTTTACTGTTATCGGCTGTATTGATGTAGATCATCCCACCACTACTGAGCGGCTCTCCATTACTTTGCGTGCGTAATCCTGCAGCCAGTATTTGTTCGGGAGTAAGTGCCTCCTTTACTTCCAGTTTAGCGATCTTACTGCCGTCAATATGTAACGCGTTTGCGGGAATCGTTAAGATAGTTCCATCATTGAGTGTTACAGTCGTATCTCTCTCTGTATTGATCTCCAATAGCTGAGAAGGGAGTTGAGATGCGTTCAGAAATGTGGGTACAACAGGTAGGGTGTTACAGCCTGCTAACAGGAATAGCAGACCGCAACAGGTACGGGACATCTTGTTCATAATAGCAGTTTACGGGAATGTAAATTATGGCAGGCCTACCATAGAGAATATGACAGAAATCATGTTCCGTCAAAAGAGCGAAATGATTACAAGGTAGTCAGTTTTTTGCGGAGTACTTTACGGAGCCCTTTGTGGTAGAAATAAAATCCAAGTGCCAGTAACAGGAGGTAAGGCCAGCAGGCGATCAGCAATATAAACAATGCGCCGATGCTTTCCAGTCCTGTGCGTAATGCCATCCGGATCTGTGTGCCGAATCCGGTGCGGGTGATCCTTTCAGGATTAACGATGACCTGCTGGTCAGCCATTTGCGGCTGGAATACCTGTACTGTGAATGTGGCGTAATGTACATCATCCAGGATAGCCATGTTCGCAATTTTTCTGTCAGTTTCTGTCACGTGTTTCTCATCCCTGTAAGCGTCTGCTTCGACTGTGTTGGTAAAAGGAGTCGGCTTTACCGCTGGTGATTTCGGGCCATCATTCTTCATGGAGTTTGATAGATAACTAAGTGTCTTGTCTTCGTCTTTTAACGTCCTGAACTCAATGAACGTAGCCATTGACGTTAATGTGTGTACAACTGAGTCGAGATGTGCAGCTGGTACCCGTAATGTCATTGTTGCTACTGGTGTATACAGCTGTATACGCCTTAATGAATCGGTAGCATACGGCACATCTTTAACAGTAACCTCGTAGTTCTGCATGTTACTCTCTGCTATTATACCATCTACACCTGCTACTACGTGTTCCAGCGCGGATACCGTGTTGAAAACGTTGCTGACGCGGCATCTTACATCTGCAGTACGTACTCTTTTACGTGATGGGGAGTTTAGAGAAGTGATGTCATTGGAAAACGTTGTGGAATCTGCAACAGCTATGGTTGTTGTATCTGCAGCTTCGCTGTAAGAGCTGGTGCCGGCCGAGCATGAGATGGCCAGGAGCGCCATAGGCGCCATGTAACATAGGGAAAAACGCATAAAGTTGTTATTTACTTTTTATACCATGAACCCGCAAAAGGTAACCCTTTAAAGAAATGTTAAAGAACTGGAACTTTTTTTGTGAGGAATAAAAGAGTTAAATTAATAGTATGGTAAGAGTATATTTTAATCCAGATTATACGTTGGGCTTTCCGCTCACCGGCGACGAGGTGAAAATTGAAAATCTGCAGCATATAGCAGATGTAGATGTTGCAGATGTGCGGGAAGCGTATGAGATATGCCAGAATACGGATCAGCCATGGACAGCCAGGGAGGAGGTTACTCCGAATACTGCTGTGGCGGAAGGTACCCGGTCTGTTGCTCCGGGGGACGTATTGGAACTGGATGGAGAGTGGTTCCTGGTAGGACCTGCGGATTTTCAACGTATATGATTACATGGTAGCCAGCTCTATTAACTCACCGATCTCCTTTGCTCTTGGAGTCGCCTGCTCGCCTTCATACCAGTTCTCATTACCTTCACTGTCCGTCTTTACAGAGATATTCAGATGCCCTTCGTCTCCGGCAATATAAACCAAAAAAGAACGCTCCGTTCCCGTGTCTTCCACATCAACCTGTGTGTTCTCTCCGTTATAGTTGATATAAATAGTTTTACGTTGCATACATGTGGATTTTAACTTAACTTCCTGAAATATTGTGCCAGACCATTAAGCAATCTTAGCTTTTATTATGAAGAAATTACTGCGTAACCTCATTATGCGACTATCCCGGCGTTTCTCTTCCAAGCCTGATCAGAAACTGGTATTTGAATCCCTTACGCAACTCTATAAACAGATAGAAAGTGGTAAAACGGATAAGGGACTTGTGCTGACTTACGATTACGAAAAAGCCTCCATCATTATTTTCTCCGATCAGCATAAAGGCGGCAGAGATGGATCGGATGATTTTATGCTGGCAGAGACTTCCTATCTGACTGCATTGCGTTATTACTATGATAAAGGGTTTACCCTGATCAATCTCGGCGACTGTGAGGAACTGTGGGAAAGTAAGCCATCCGTTGTCATAGAGAAGAACCGGTCCGCACTGCTGGAGGAGGCATTGTTCCTTCAGCAGCAACGTTACTATCGCATATTCGGGAATCATGACCTGGAATGGGCCTACCAGATACCAAGAGACCAGTTTCTGAAACCGTTATTTGGTAAGGAGCTGAAGGTATATGAGGGGCTTGCCCTGAAGATGAAATATAAGGATGCCGATGAAACCATATTCCTGGCACATGGACACCAGGGGGATAAGCGTGCCGACGGTAATGCTTTCAGTAAATGGTTCGTCGCTGCTATATGGACGCCGGTGCAACGCTGGCTGAACATACGTCTGGATAATGTATCTGATAGTTTTGATCTTGTAGATAGACATAACGTCATGATGTATGAATGGAGCCAGCAGTACAGGAAGATGCTGCTGATATCAGGGCACACCCATAGGCCGGTTTTTGCTTCTATGGACCATATCGACAGACTAACAAAACAGCTGGAGAAGGCAATGCAGCAGGGAGACCAGGAACGGATAACAGCTATTCAGACCGCATTGGATAAACGAAAGTCAGCGTATGCTGGAAAGGAGTTTGTGAAGACGATGGTCAGCCCCAGTTATTTTAATACCGGCTGCTGTTGCTTCAGTGATGGCGATATCACAGGAATTGAGATCACTGAAGGTGTGATCCGTCTGGTGAAATGGGAGCTGGAAGGAAGGAATGTGAATAGATTAGTGCTGGAAGAAGCGCAACTGGACTATGTTTTTGATCAATTGTAATAAGCAGGAATCAGGAATTTTTGGTGAATATAGCTCTTCCAGTTATCGAAACAGACCAGCCAGTTCCTGATTCCTGATTTTTCATGATCTGTCCACCATCTTCGCCTGCGCCTCCCCATACCTTTCTCCGGTATCAGGGTACCTGGCCAGCAATGCGTCAATTTCTTTTTTATCAGTCTCCGACAAAATAATCTCTACCGAGGCCGCATTTTCTTCCAGGTATTTCCTGCGTTTGGTACCAGGGATAGGTATCAGGTGTTCATCCTGATTCAGTACCCATGCCAGGGCCAGTTGTGCAGCGGTACAGTTTTTATCAGCCGCCAGTGCTGCAAATGCTGCTGCCAGTGACTGATTGTTGTCTGCATGGGCCGTTTGATACCGGGGAAGGGAGCGTCTGAAGTCGTTTTCCTTCAGTGCAGAGAGATCAAGTGTATTGGTCACCAGTCCACGCGCCAGTGGACTGAAAGGGACGAAAGTAATTTTCAGTTCGTTGCACACAGGCAAGATCTCTTTTTCTACGTCTCTTGTCAGTAGCGAATATTCACTTTGTAAGGCGGAAATAGGATGCACTGCATGTGCTTTCCTGATGGAGTTGACACTTGCTTCTGACAATCCGAGGTAACGCACTTTACCTTCTTTCACCAGGTCCGCCATTGCACCTACTGTTTCTTCAATAGGCACATTCGGATCGACACGATGTACATAATACAGGTCAATAACATCTGTCTGTAATCTCCTGAGACTATCTGTCACTGCTTTCCTCATATACGCAGGTGAACCGTCAAAGCCGCCGGCTTTGTCTCCTGTGAATGTGAATCCAAACTTTGTCGCCAGGAATATTTTATCCCGGTTAGGCTTTAATACTTTTGCGACCAGTTCCTCATTTTTTCCATTGGCGTAGATATCTGCAGTATCCCAGAAGGTAACGCCCAGTTCAATAGCACGTTCCAGTGTAGCCATCGATTCTATATCATTCGCTTCTCCATAAGCATGGTTCATGCCCATACACCCCAGTCCTATGGCAGGGAGGGAGATATCCGTATTACCCAGTTTCCTGTATTTCATGAGATCGGTGTTTGTTTGTGTGGGTCCTTCAATACGTATACTAATATACAAAGATCAGGACTTAGTTACGGTCATGATTCCTAATCTCCCTGCTGTTTTTTTGAATAGCGTGTTTCAGTTTACCGGAATTATAGTTCCTGCTTATTGCGTAACAGGATGTATTCCTGCGTATGACGATGACGGTTATAGTACCTGAAACACGCAGATGGAACCATTCAGTCATTGATCGATCCCTATACAATTAGATCATCAAACTCCGGCTCATAACTGAATATGTATATGGTCGTCATGCCTTACCGCACCACACCCGTGAAAACGGATCTTATCACTGTCCAGGCCCAGCCGTGTCCGTAGATGCGGTTCAATGTACACTTTGTGTATCTCCGCATGAGCAGTGATAGTGCTCATCAGCTCCTTCATTCTCATACTATCAAACACATAATGTTGTTTATGCTGCTGCGGAACGATCTGACGCAGGGCATCATAGCATTTATACCCCTGTTCCCTGCAGCGGGCAGCTGTATTCAGCTCTCCCGGTCGTGGTTCTTCGCAAACGCCATATCCGATAATGGATGGCGCATTGTCAGATGGCGCACCACTGGTCTTATCCAGGTATAGAAAAGCCAGGTCCAGCTTTTTGCCATCATTGTGACTCAGATGCGGCAACATCGGATAACTGTTAAAGAAAGGAAATCCGCCATCCAGGTAGTTAACCGTTGTCTCCGGGTGCTGTCTCCCCATTTTATCGGCGATCTCCAGCACGGCTTGTTTTAATGCCGGTCTAACATAGTGTCTGTTCATCAGACAGGTAGCCAGTCGTAACGGCTGCAGATGGCTGGTACGGAATAGGGGTAGTGGTACCTTACCAAAAGGTTTTGCAAGTAACGGAATGACTGCCAGGGTACTGACAACATAGATCAACAGAAAGATTCCCAGTTTCGCCAGCGGCTGTAATACAGGCTGGCTGACCTTACGCATGATCAGCGGATGGGTACGGCGGGATAGCAGGTATATTATACCACCTACCTGTGTAAATACAGTCAGGAGAATGAATACGACAACGTGTGACAGTATCCGGGTAAAGCGGAGCGCTTGTTGAATCATAGTGTGTGACAGCTGGCATTACCAGCAGCTGGGATTTAGGGATAAGGACGTAAAATAATAAAAAAGATGGTCCCGCCTGAACTGACGGGACCACCTTGCTATATAAATTTAGAAAACTTACTGCTGCGTTGCCTGCGCGCTGCCGAATACAGTCTTCAGCAGGTCCGTTACACGCGCGGCAGGGTCCTGCCTGATCTTCTGTTCTTCCGCCGCTACTTCCTGGAAGATGCCGGAAATGGCCTTCTCTGTTACATACGCTGTCAGGTCTGTATTCACCGGCGTAGAGGAAAATTTATTATACACGGTGAACAGGTCAGTCCAGTATTTGGTCGCATCTACTTTTTTCAGCGCTTCACTGATAACAGGTTTGAAAGCTGCTGTCAGGGATGCTGTCGTCTTATCCTTGAAATAGTTGGTAGCAGCATTGTTACCGCCTTTCAGGATTCCCAGCGCATCTGTGATCGTCATCTGTTTGATGGCGTTTATGAAAATAGGAGAGGCAGATTTTGCAGCTTCTTCTGCACCGCGGTTCAGGGAGAGGATGGCTTTATCCACAACACTACCCATACCCAGGTTACGTAAGGTGCTTTCAACCTTCTGTGCTTCTGGTGGCAGCAGGATTTTCAGGGCTGCATTGGCGAAAAAGCCATTAGCAGCAGACAGCTTGTTCGCGCTGTTCTGCGTCCCGATAGTCAATGCTTCCTTCAGACCGGCTGCGATCTGTGTAGAGCTTAGCTGCCCATAGGAAGGCAGGTTATTCAGTATCTGTTGTGAGGTCTCACAACCAGTAGTAGGTAAAATAAGTGCGGCAGCAATAATACATGCAAAAAAGCCTCTTTTCATAATAGATTGTGTTACATTCTTAAATGTTGGTGCGCAAAGATAATTCTCTTTTCCATTCCTTTTTTTCGCTGTTTTCCGGTAACTTTTGTTGCTATAGTCAAGTTATTGCAGGTAAATATTGTGCCAACCGCAGAATAGCAGTCCCAGCCACAGCCGGATACTTTTACAAAAAAACGTGATATTGGGTCCGGGAGCCGGAGGGAAGTGAGGAATATTCAGCGTAAAAATGCGATATTGCAGGGAGTATGAAAGACGTCAAAGCCTGAAAGGCAGATCATTATGCAGGCATATCGTACCTTTTTTTAGTCAGGAGAGAAAAACAGCTTTTAGTAAACTATCAACGCGTCCCCCTTATATACCAGGACGCCGTATTTAACAGATTCCACATGAAAACGTTTATTATCATCGGAGTAGTCGCCGCCGTTTACATTGTATTTGTCATCATAAAATTAATGAAGCTCAACAGCCGTGCGAAGGAAATCGCGACCAAGGCTATGAAGGAGCGTGAGCTGCTGAAGAAAGAGGATGAGGAGCCACTCCTGAGTGAAGATGGTACCTTGTCACTGCATGACAGGCAATATATTGCCTGTGGTGCTAACCAGATCTACCTCCGGGGGGAAAGACTGGATACACTGGAGACGGGCAGCGACCAGGACGAGATCAGGCATATGCTGAGAAAAGACTGGCATATTAATTCCCGCGACAAGTTGCTGAACACCATCGACTGGCTGGCCACCAGTGGTCACCGTGTATATTTCAAGCCCATCTGGCAGATCCTTACCACACTGCCAGTGAGAGATCGCGCTGAAGCCCTCGGCAAGCTGCAACAGCAATTCGCTGCTAAAGGTGATGATGCTTCGATAGAACAGTATGCAGTTAATATCTCTGAATGTTATAAACACCTCCGCGAAATATCCGACTGCTTCGAAGGAAAGAAATGCAAGCTGGATGCCCTCACCTGGGATCTGGGACGCGCCATTAACCTTTGCCGCTGGGGATACGATGCCGGTTTCCTGTCAAGGGAGGAAGCGATGCGTAACATCCGCAAGTTCGGCTGGGAGCTATTGCATAACTACACCAGCTGGGCGAACCTGGGTGAGAACTATCTGATCGGCTTCGCCATGTGGAGCGGGGATATTGAACAACTCGACGAACTGTATGGCGGGCATTGTGATCTGCTGTCTGAAGATAGCAGCCCATGGGTACTGTTGGAAAGTAAATGATCCATTGCAGCTATAAAAAGAGTTTCAGGCATATCAGCGATAGCTGGTATGCCTTTTTTCGTCTCTCTGCCTGTCAGGACGAATAAATCCGCTCCCGGCTACTCTCCTGAATATATAGCGCCGTTAGTTGATCCTTGCCTCCCTGATCACCTAAAGGGCATACAGGTATTACTCCCGGCTCTCTACACAGGGATTACCAGGTATAATCGGCGATAGTTACAAAGTCATGTACTGGTAAGGTATAAGTATTAATGAGGTAAGCTTTCACTTACGTTTCTCCTACGTTTTAAAACGTAAGAGAAACGTAAGTGAAAGCTTACCTCATTAATACCAAATTCAATGTATACTCGCTACTATTGTGTTGTAGTTGCGATCAGCGGTGTTTGAGGACCTGGAGGGGTATATAGCCGGCGATCATAAAATTCCGGTTGAAACCGTATCTTTGTGATACCCCTTTATAAATTCCCTCTCTGCATGCCTTATAATAGCCAGGGCGACGCAGATCACTTCATCAACAGTACCATGGTTACTCATTCATTTAATAGCCGGAATAGCTGTTGTACTATTATTAATTTGCAGACTGAATGGTGATGTTGTCATCAGTACACTTAAAAATTTTAAACAGGAAATGAAGAAGAGCTTATTCCCGCTGATGCTCGGGGGACTGGGGATTGGTACAACAGAATTTGTCATGATGGGCCTGTTGCCAGATATTGCTTCGAATATGCACATCACAATACCGGAAGCAGGACATATGATCTCCGCCTATGCGCTGGGTGTCGTAATAGGTGCACCCTTACTGGTGATGATCAGCGGTAGCTATCCTCCAAAGAAGATCCTGATGGCACTGATGATCGTGTTTACGGCATTTAACAGTTTATCTGCTTTCGCGCCTACACCTGCTACTTTGCTGATGGCCCGCTTTTTCTCCGGACTGCCACATGGTGCATTCTTCGGTGTAGGATCGGTAGTGGCTAGCCGACTGGCTGATAAAGGCAAACAGGCACAGGCCATTTCGATGATGTTTGCCGGACTGACTATCGCCAACCTTTTATTCGTACCGCTGGGTACCTGGGTAGGACACCATTTTATATGGCGGTATACATTCGGTATTGTGGCAGTGATCGGACTGGTCACGATACTGTTCATTAAATTATGGTTACCTGTCCTGCCTGTAGAGGCACCCGATGATAACCGTTCCCGGTTCACCCTGTTCAAAAGCACAGAGACCTGGCTCATCGTGCTGATCACTGCGATCGGTACCGGCGGATTGTTCGCCTGGATCAGTTATATCGCACCGCTGATGACGAACATCTCCCACTTCAATGAAGACAATGTATCAAGTATCATGGTGCTGGCCGGCTTTGGGATGGTGGTAGGTAACTTTATAGGTGGAAAGATGGCGGATAGGTTTGACCCTGCGAAGACATGTGCAGGTCTGCTGATTGCCATGGCCATCACCTTGCTGTGTATCTATTTCTTCTCTGGTAATCAGGTAGTGTCATTACTGCTCACATTCATTGCCGGTGCCCTTTCGATCGCCCTGGCGGCTCCCATCCAGATACTGATGATTGAAACAGCGAAAGGTGCAGAGATGCTGGGCGCTGCTGTGACACAGGCTGCATTTAATATCGGCAACTCCCTGGGTGCCTTTTTCGGTGGATTGCCGCTGACCATAGGCATGGGATATAATGCCCCTGTACTGGTAGGCACATTAATGGCTATGGGAGGCGTAATTTTCGCCTATGTGCTGATCAGGAGACAAGGGGAGGGTGCAATGGCTACACAGCCTGTAAACGGCTAAAAAGAGGGTGTGAATGATTTGTCCGCTATCATTCCCTGCCCTGCATCGCCAATGGGCATCTTTCCGGTATAAAACGGAAAGATGCTGCAATTACGGCAATACTGCTATTTTCGGGCTATATGTATTTTTATGGGAATGTACACTCGCCTGTATCAGCGCGAAGTAGACTGATTTTCGTTCGGGAACGATTGCGTAGTTTTTTCTATTGAAATGATAATTAATCCGTAAATATGCTGACTGTTGTTATACAATAGCCGCGCAATGCTGCGCACGACGCATATCTGTCAATACACAGTATTTCCACGAGAAAAAAAGCAAACGTTATGATTGGCGCAATTAAGAAGGGGGACCACTTTGCGTACGAGCAGGTCTTCTTACAGCTTCGCAGCCGACTTTACGGATTCTTCTTACGAAAAACGCATTGCCACGAAGATGCCAGGGACCTGGTGCAGATCACCTTCCTGAAACTCTGGCAGTATCGCCACACATTAGATGAAGCAAATTCTACAGAGCAGCATGTATTCAGTATTTCAAGGACCGTTTTTATCGACTATCTGCGCAAACGACAAAGTGTTGTCAAATGGCAACAGCATACCGTGAGTGAAAAGGTCTGTTATATCCCTGAGGACTTTGACCTGCGTAAGAAATTATACCATGTGCTGGATGCAATGCCCGGCATGCGCAGAAAGGTATTTGAACTGCACCGGTTCTATGGGCTTTCCTATGCTGAAATAGCCGCTCATCTATCTATTACGGTTAAATCAGTGGACAATCATGTAACGAAAGCGATGCGGTTGATCCGAAAGACCGTATTGATCAATCTCTTATTACAGTTCCCCTTCTTTTCAGATTTTTTTTGACAGCACCGGAGGTATTATAGCCTTTGCCGCGTATTAACATATAAGGACTTTCTATGGATATCAACGATGACATGATCCGGAGGTTCTTTGACCAGGAGTGTGATGAAGCGGAGGCGCGGGTGGTGGCCGACTGGTTAAAGGTGCATCCCCATGTAGCAGATCAATATTATAAAGAGAGCGACTGGTGCAGCGAGACTGGTGAACAGTTGCCTGCTGCCGGTTGGGATGCTATGTGGAAGGCTGTGACGGATAAAATACGGAGAAGATATATCATCACCCGGGTAGCTTACGGACTGGCAATCTGTTTCTGTATCACGGCTGTATATATCGGCCTGTCTGATCATAGTGGTCCGGTCGCCGAAGTACAGTATGCACAGGTGCAGCAAGTGACTGACAGCTTCGTATGCAGCAATGACAGCGATAGCTCGCTGCAGTATACACTGGATGATGGTACGCTTGTGCGTTTGCAACCACATAGCTTGTTGCGTTTGAGTCACCGGCAATGGCGTACTGTCCGCGAGGTACTGGTAGAAGGAGAGGCGGTATTTCATGTGGCGGGAGAGCAGGGACGGCCCTTTATTGTTTATTGCGATAACCTCTCGGTACAGGCCCTCGGAACGATATTCTCCGTAAAGAAACATCATCACGACAGAGACGTAAAAGTCAGATTATATGAAGGGAAGGTAGTAGTGAAACCTGTAGCACGTGATGGCCAGTTATTACCTCACTTCACCAGATACCTTCAGCCGGGACAGGAGCTGGTTATTCCGTTAAATACCTATAGACCTATGCAGCAGTATTTCCTGCAGGGACAGAAAGGGACGGATCTTATCAGTAACAGAAAAAAGAATAGCACACCGGACATAAGGCCTACAGGTTGGTACGAGTTTACGAGTCAGCCACTCGCCGATGTATTTACCACATTGGAAATACTGCATGGGGTGCATATTCATTATAATAAATCCACGTTGGAAAACTTGTTTTTTATCGGCAGATTCGAGCCGGATGAATCCATAGAGGACGTCCTGGGAACGATTGCCCTGTTGAACAATCTGAGCGTAACAAAGCGATCCGACAACAACTATTATGTAAAAGCAAAGGGATGACCACGTAACCCGAAAGCCAAATTTATTTCTTAAACCAGATCTACTTACAGTATGACAAGATTGATTGTCAGCATTTGTGCTGCACTTATGCTTTGTTGCGTCCAGCCATCGCAGGTAACGGCCCAGGATAGCTATGGGACGGTGAAAGGACTAGTGAGAGATGAAGACGGTACGCCTTTACCGGGAGTGACAGTGACGGCTGTCAACAGTAAAACAGCATTTAAGACAGGTGTACAGACGGACACCGCTGGTGTGTTTGTATTCTCCCGGTTGCCCGCTGGTGTATCGTACCGCTTTACATTCAGCAGTATAGGTTTCGCTACGCAACATATCGAAGGGCATGTGGTAGGAGCAGGGGCGACTACCTCACTGGTCGCTAAACTGGTTGCTGAGTCATCCCGGTTGAATGACGTGGTGATTGTCGGATACCAGGCCTTCCGTAGAGGTGATCTGCTCGCCGCATCTTCCGGCGTAACGGCAAAAGAGCTGAAAACAAATCCGCTGAATAATGCAGCAGAAGTACTGCAGGGACGACTGGCCGGTGTGCAGATCACCATGTCAGAAGGAGCACCCGGTGCGGAGCCTGTGATCAATATACGCGGACGCGGCTCTATCACCCAAAGCAGCGAGCCGCTGTACGTGGTAGATGGCATCCCGATGGACAATGCATTGAATGTCCTGAACCCGCAGGATATTGAATCTATCAACGTACTAAAAGATGCTGCGTCTACCGCGATCTATGGTTCGAGGGGTGCAAACGGGGTAGTCGTGATCACTACAAAGGGCGGACGTAATACGGGCGGACGCACACTTGTAGCGTACAATACGTTTTATGGTATCCAGCAGCTGGCCCGTAAAATAGATATGATGAATGCACGTGACTTTGTGAATTATCAGTATGAAAGAGCATGGTGGAGAGGTGATACGGCCGGTGTTATTAAACGATATATCCGTGTGCCGGACAACTATGATACCATTGCTGCGTTTGGTGAGGGCTTTGACTGGCAGGAGAGGACAATGGGGGATAATGCCTTGCAGTATTCTCATAATGTGAGCGTGACAGGTGGTAATGAGCATACTTCCTACAATCTCAGTCTGACGGCTGTTAAACAGGAAGGTATCCTGATCAACTCCAGCCTGGACCGGAAGAACCTGAATTTTCGTATAGACCATAAGGCCAACAAACGTTTTCGCTTTGGTTTCAATACCCGCTATACCCGCCAGCTGATCCTCGGCGCAGGTACTTCTGATGCAGGTGGTGCTGGCGCCAACAGGTTGCGGCAGTATACCCGGTACAAGCCCGTTATACTGCCCGGAGAAGAAGATGACTCCTATGACCCGACCCTTGACCTGAATAACGCCGGTAACGGTTTTAATATCCTGAACCCTTTGCTGCTGGCAGATGCGGAAGTCAGGAAACGGTATATCAATCAGCTGAACCTGAATGCTAATTTTTCCGTTGCACTGGTGAAGAATGTGAGCTTCCGTTCTCAGCTGGCTTTCAATCTAACGAATACAAACAACAGGTCCTTCGATGATACGCTCACGAACAATGCGAAGAGTAACAATAAGCAGCCGGTGGTTGTACTGGGTGACAACCAGGTGAGTCAGCTGGTGAACTCCAACGTATTATCGTACACAAATACCGCCCTGTTTAAGACGAAGCATAGCCTGAATGTCTTGCTGGGACAGGAGACACAGCAGACGACGACCAACGCAAATAATCAGACGATCCGCTATTTTCCTATCGGCATCACTGCTGATCGTGCTTTTAATAACCTGCAACTGGCAGCGGCGTCTACGACCGCTTATCCGCAACAGCAGCCATCCAGCTCCCAGGTACCGGTTACACTGGCGTCGTTCTTTGCGACGGTCGACTATAACTACGCACAAAAGTATTATGCGAAAGTTACCATGCGTGCGGATGGGTCTTCACTATTCGGTGAAGAGAATAAATGGGGATACTTCCCTTCCGGTGTCGTATCCTGGCGGGTGAGCGGGGAGCCTTTCTTTAAGAGTAAGTGGGTGGATGATCTCAGACTGCGGCTTTCCTATGGTATTGCCGGGAATAACCGTATTACACCGTTTTCTTACCGTACACAGTATATTAGTCCGTCGAATGGTGGATATGGGTTGAATGGGGTCTTGAATGGCGTTTATAATCCTTCTAACCTGGGGAATGATAAACTGAAATGGGAATCGCAGATCGCTCGTAACCTCGGGGTTGATCTGACTGCCTTCCATAACAGGGTGAGTCTGACAGCGGACGTATACTACAACAGTTCTAAAAACCTGCTCCTGAACCAGGCTATTCCATCTTCTACCGGTTATACCGCACAGTTCCAGAATATCGGTGCTACCAGTAATAAAGGACTGGAGTTACAATTGTCGGCAGATATTATCCGCAGGCAATCCTTCAGTTATTCCGCCAGTTTTAATATTTCCTTCAATAAGAACCGGATCACGAGTCTGGGAGGCAATAACATCATCCTGCGTAATTCAGGCTGGTTCAGTGGAAATAACTTCCCGGCTGATTATATCCTGAAGGTAGGGGAGGAAGTGGGTACAATGTACGGATATATCAATGATGGATTTTATACACCGGCGGATTTCACCACGACGCCTTATGCGAATGCTAATTATCCGGGACTGACTACGCAGTATATACTGAAGAAGGATGTCGCTTCCAATGCAGGTATCCTGGCAGATGCATTGCAACCCGGCTCTCCGAAGTTCAGGGATCTGAACGGAGATGGTGTGATCGATGCGGATCATGACAGGACGATCATAGGCCGCTCTCAGCCCAAGTGCTATGGTGGGTTTAATCAGACGCTCACCTTCAGGAACTTCGACCTGAACATCTTCGTGAACTTCGTATCCGGCCATAAAGTATTTAATGCCAACAAGCTGGAATATGGCAGTGCTTATGGTAGTGAGGTCAACCTCCTGCGTGCTGCGAATGACCGGTGGAAAATGATCGATGAAAAAGGTCAGCTGATACAACGGGCAGTGAGCAGTGGTGGTAATAATATCATTGTTGGGGTTGATTCCCTTACACTGAGTAACATCAACCGGAATGCAGGACTATGGTTCCCGTCTACAAGCGTGAACGGTTTCTATTCACAGCGCTATGCAGTGGAGAATGGTTCCTACATCCGGATTAATAATATCACACTGGGATATAATCTTCCGAAAGAGTTGTTGCGTCGCATTGGCATGAATAATATCCGTGTCTATCTGACGGCAAATAATGTCGCGACGATCACCGGTTATACCGGTTATGATCCTGATGCAAATACAAGGAGAGCTGACCCTACTACGGCAGGTGTGGATTACGCGGCTTATCCAAGGGCCAGGACCTATGTAATGGGACTGAATGTCAATTTTTAATTATCCCAAAGTTTATTATATGAATAGCATAAAGACGAACCGGATTTTTATCGTTATACTGATGGTGATCATGATTATCACTGGAGGTTGCAGCAAATTCCTGGAACCGGAAGCGGTATCCTCATTCGACACGGAGTACATCTTTGATAATGTACAGAATGCCCGGAAGGCCTTGCTGGGCGCATATATGTCTTTCTCCGGCGACTATGGATATGGTATTCGTATCAGCGGTTACTGGCCGTATGATGCTGATGAGATACAGAAAGGCACGAATCCGAATACTAATGACGAAGGGCAGTTGCTGGCAAAGTACCTGGGTATTCCTTCCAACCTGCAGATCACGAATCCGTTTAACCAGATGTACCAGGGTATTGAACGTGCGAACCTGTGTATTTATAATATACCGAAGATGCAGCAGTACGTTAATGGTTCTCCACAGGAACAGGCGCAGCTGAAAAGGATGCATGGAGAAGCGCTGATCCTGCGTGCGCAGTACTATTACGAAATATGCCGGAACTTCGGTGATGTACCCGCCCAATGGCAGCCATCTCAATATGAGCCGGATCTGTATAAACCACGTACCAGCAGGGATACGATCTATGATCATCTGTTGAAAGACCTGCTGGAGGCACAGCACCTGATGCCATGGCGTATGGAAGTGATGGGTATCGGCGACCCGGTCGACCAGCGTTTTACCAAAGGAACTGCCAAGGCCTTACGTGCGAAGATCGCCTTGACAAGAGGTGGATATTCACTGTCTGTATCTCAGCAGACGATGGTGCGGCCGGCGGATTATCTTACATATTATAAGATAGCCCGGGATGAATGTGCTGAACTGATCGCAAACCCGGCGCAGCATACCCTGATGGCGTCTTATAAAAGTTTGTTTAAGGACTACCTGCTCGCGCATAATTTAAATGATCCGGCCGGCGAATTTATCATGGTGGCATCTATGGCGTTTGGTACCAACTCCGACAGTAAACTCGGCATTCAGACCGGCACCCGTGTGAATGGGGTAGGAGGTGGTAACCTGAGCATATTACCTACGTACTTTTATATGTTTGACTCTACGGATGTGAGGAGAGATATTACCTGTGTGCCTTATGAGATCACCTTTGATACGATCAAAACAGGTCATGCGATCAATGCGATCAATGATGGGAAGTTCAGAAAGGAATGGGTGACAAATCCCGGCTATGTTTTCAGTGCGGGTAACTCCGCTACTTCCAGCAGGCCTGCTATTAACAACAGTTTGCAGAACATGCAGCTAAGCTGGCCGCTGATCAGGTTTGCAGATGTGCTGCTCTGGTTTGCAGAAGCTGACAATGAATTGAATAATGGTCCCACGGCTGCTGCGATAGCGGCGGTAAGTCAGGTGAATAAACGCGGTCATGGCGGCGGATATACAGAAACACCACCCGTGATCCCTACGGATAAAGCTGGATTCTTTAAATTCCTGGTGAAGGAGCGTTTGCTGGAATTTGGTGGCGAAGGGATCCGAAAATATGACCTGCTTCGCTGGAACCTGCTGGCTACAGCTATTCAGGAGACACGTGCACGTTTACAGGCATGGGCCAATGCCACAGATGCCTTGCACCCTGCTTTTCCCCTTTACAGCTACATGGAAGACGGACCCGCCTATGCACGTGATCCTGCTCAGTTTCCCAGTTACCTGTATTACATGAAGACGCCGCCGAGGTCGAATATAGATGACTTCAATCCTTTTCTGTATTCTTTCTATAAACCAGGACCCGTTGAATCAGCACCTGCCGGTCTGGTAAGGGTAGCCTGGTGGCTGGGCGGCACGACCGTGCCGGCTGCACAGACATTTACAAATGCTTTTGCCAGCGGGTTTACACCTAATAAAAGTGAGCTGATGCCACTGCCGCAGACGCAGCGTGATGTGAATCCGAATCTGAGTCCGCAAAACCCGGGATATTGACGCAATTATTCGTAATTGCTATTATTTATGATAAACAAACATTGTCAATGAAAACGCCATTCACCCTTTTCAGCCTTTTACTATTCACCTTGTCTCTTTCTGCTCAGCAATCCGCTTTTCCAGGTGCGGAGGGCGCCGGTATGTATGCATCCGGAGGGAGGGGAACACCAGATACGGCCACAAGTGTAATGGAAGTTACCAATCTATCGGATGATGGACAGCCGGGTAGTTTGCGGTATGCACTGACAGCGAATGCAGCTTACCGGACAGTGGTGTTTCGGGTCTCAGGAACCATCCATCTCACATCCGCATTGAGAATAAAGGCGAATACGACTATCGCCGGACAAACAGCGCCAGGGGCGGGGATATGTGTGGCCGACTACCCGGTGAGTATTAGTGGGGATAATGTGATCGTACGGTATATGCGTTTCCGCTTGGGGGACAGGTATCAGAAGAAGACATCTGCAAACGGTGATCCGGTAGATGGCAGTGGCGGTGATGATGCCTTCGGTGGATTAGGTCGTAGTAATATTATTGTTGATCATGTGTCTGCCAGCTGGAGCACAGACGAGGCCCTGACGATCTACCGGGGAGATAACCTGACCATCCAATGGTGTGTGATATCTGAGCCACTGAATTATTCCTATCACTTCGAAGCGGGAGATACAGCGTATGAAAAGCATGGCTATGGAGGCATCTGGGGCGCTAAGCATGGCAGTATGCATCACAACCTGATCGCCCATTGTCGCAACAGGAACCCGCGTTTTGCAGGCGTGAGTACATATACACCTGATACACCGGGTACAGAGAATGTGGATTTCCGTAACAATGTCATCTATAACTGGGGGATCAATACGGTGTATGGAGGAGAAGGTGGAAATTATAACGTGGTGAATAACTATTATAAATATGGACCTAATACCGGAAGCGGTGTCAGGTACCGGATCTGTAATCCGGGTATGAGCACTGCTGCCGGTTTTGGCAAATGGTATGTGAGTGGCAACTATGTAGATGGTTCTCCTGCTAATACCGCCAATAACTGGAGTGGCGTAAGTGCGGCCGATACAACGCAGGTAAAAGCAGTGACGCCTTTTGATATTGGTTATGCTGTAGCAACAGAAGCACCCGCGGATGCATTTACGGCGGTGTTACAAAAAGCAGGTTGCTCCCTGCCGCAACGCGATACACTTGACCAGCGCATAACAGACAACGTACGTAACCGTACCGGCCGTATCATTGATGTACAGGGGGGCTACCCGCATGGTACAGCCTATGAGCAGACGGTCAATGCATGGCCTTCTTTATGCTCAGTACCTGCTCCGGCAGACAGTGACCATGATGGTATGCCGGATGCTTATGAGACCGCTAATGGATTGGATGCGGTGAATGCAGCAGACAGAAATGGATATTCTGCGAATGGATACACGAACCTGGAAAATTATCTGAATAGTTTAACACATGACGGTAACCGTGCGACGAAACACTGAACGCCGTCCCTTTAACAGAATAGAACCACATAGCACATGCAAAGGAAATGTTTGAGATTACTGTTGATGTTATTATCACCAGTTTTGTTTTGCCAGGCGGCGAAGATCGTTGTGGCGAAAGACGGTACCGGAGATTATACAACTGTGCAGGCAGCTATCAATGCCGTGGCAGATAACAGCTTTGATACGACGCTGATCTTTATCAGGAATGGCACCTATAAGGAGAAACTGGTACTGCCAGCTACCAAATGTAATGTACATTTTCTGGGAGAAAGTCTGCAGGACGTTATCCTGACTTACGATGATCATGCTTCAAAGAAAGACAGTGCGGGGAATAATATAGGGACATCCGGTTCTTCCAGTTGCTTTATCTATGGGGAAGGCTTCCGGGCAGAGAATATTACGTTTGAGAATAGTGCCGGTCCGGTAGGACAGGCAGTGGCTGTTAGAGTAACAGGTGACAGGGCCGTATTTATTAATTGTCGCTTCCTGGGGTTTCAGGATACGTTATATACCCATGGGGCGGATAGCAGGCAGTACTATTATAAGTGTTATATAGAGGGTACGGTGGACTTTATCTTTGGAGCTGCGACCGTTTTGTTTGATAGCTGTACGCTATATGGCAAAAAGGGAGGTTACTACACAGCTGCTTCGACACCTGAGGGGAAGGCGTTCGGATATGTGTTTATGCATTGCAGGGTGGTGGGTGATGCACCGGCAGGGGCCTTCTATCTCGGGCGGCCCTGGAGACCCTGGGCGAAGACCGCCTTTATCGGCTGCGAACTATCCGGGACGGTCATTCCCGCGGGCTGGAATAACTGGGGCAAAACTGACAATGAACACTCGGCATATTATGCGGAGTACAATAATACCGGGGAGGGTGCCGCGGGTCCCGGCCGCGTAGGCTGGGCACATCAGTTGACGGCCACCGAAGCAGCTGCCTACACAAAGTCTGCAATACTTTCCGGTTGGATACCAGAATAGGATAAGAGGAAAATGTACACACTGTACATTTTCCTTTTTGCCATATGATCGTCCCCGTTATAATACCTTATCTATAATCTATAGTCATCTCCTAATCTGAAGAAAAAAGCGCTGTCTTCTTTTTTCTCTTCTATCAGTCGTTCGTATTCCTGTACGGCTGTATTCGTGTCTGTGAACACTTTCTCATTCGTAGTTCCGTCTGTGCCTTTTTGTCCGTATCGTGTTCTGACGATCTTATTCTCCAGCGTGATCTCATAAAAACAGATCATCTGTTCCTCCCTGTATTCAAAATATTGCGTCATTACCCCTCTGATTTTTGTTTGCTTATTTTATATTTATGCGTGCTTATTTGTCCCAAAATTAATTATCGTGAACAGCGAAACTGAAAATCTGGTATCTACAAATGATCTACAAGCGTCGGTGAATACCAGCTACAAAACCTTTACGTGAGTTAATATGTTGCACATTATCAATAAGATAGCCATATCTGTTATAGGAGTGATTTTTTCTGTGGGAGTTTGTGTTGGTAACACACCAGCCGATGCGCTCCGCGCTGCACTAAAGCAAAAAAACCTGACACCTGCGCAAAGAGTGGCCACACTGAGCCAGCTCGCAAGGGCTATTTCTATTACAGAAACCAGTAATGCGATCAATGTAGGAATGCAGGCAGTGGCACTCAGCCGTACATTACAGGATGCACAATATACATCGATGGCTTATGCCATATTGGCGCCTATATATCTCCAGCAGGATGATCTTTCCAAGGCTGCACAGGTAGTGGACAGTGCATTATGGTATGCAGGGAAGACGGAAAGCAGGCTTGCAAAAGGGATGGCCTGGTACAGGAAAGGCTGGATGGAAAATATTAAGGGTAAGCCACAGGAGGCACTGATAAGTGCCCAGCAGGCACTTAGATACCTGGAAAAGACGGACGCGTTTAATTACCAGTCAGCAGTTTATTATGTGATGGCCAGTATCTATGCGAACCTGTATGATAGTCCGCTACATAAAAAGTACGCATTGTTATGTCTGGAATCAGCACGAAAGGATAAAGATGATGATAACCTGCTACTGGCTTATCAGACATTGGGTACCTACTGGCAGTATTATTATATGGAGCATAAAGAGGATAAGGCGGCCCTTGACTCTGCATTCTTTTATAACAGGGTCGCATTAAATACATTCCTGGCGCACAGGGATCAGGTCATTTATCATAGTACAGTAGCCATCATTGCGCTGAACACCGCCGATCTCTATGCGCAGCATTATCCGCCTTCCTACCGGGATAGCGTTTTTCGTTATCTTGATCTGGCGAAGCAGATAGGAGAGGAAACGCATCACCTGGAAGTGATCTCTAATTACTACGGAATGAAAAGCGACTATCAGGCAGCGGCAGGTAACTATGATGATGCGGCAGCACTTCTGCAAAAGGGGTTAGCGGTGGTCAATGAGGACAGTCTCCCCAATCTGGCTACAAAGATCCAGTTTATGGCAGCATTGTCCGATCTGTCAGAGAAACGTGGTAATTATAAAGAAGCATTGTTATATCAAAGGCAGTATGCCAGCCTATACGCGGACCTTTACAGCCAGGAGAAGCTTAACCTGACCAAAGAGCTGGAGGCGAAGTACCAGGCAGAGAAGAGTGCTACTGCCCTGCATACTTTACAGCAGACGGCTGATCTGCACAGGCGACTGGGATATTTGTACATCGGGTTGGGCGTCGCGTCGGTGACAGCTGCTATTTTCTTATTCCGTTCCCTGCGCTTCCGGCTCCGGCTGGCAGAGAAAGAAAAAGCAGATGCCGCTTTGCAGGCTCAGCTCAGGCAACAGGAGAACCGGCAACTGGCCATGGAGAAACAGGAGGCGGAATTGCAGGCACGATTGAAAGAAGAGGAGGCCCTGCGTCTGATAGCAGAACAGCAGCTCCTCCAGGAGAGACAGGAACGTCTTCAGAAGGAACTGCTGGCTGGTACTTTACAGGTTGAGCAAAAGGCTGAACTGTTGCAAACATTACAGAAAAAGATCGCAGAGAACAGAAATGACAGATCTGTCCTGTCGCAACTGGACCTGATCATCAGTCATGATAAGAAACTGGATGCCTATTATGCTGACAGTAAAGCCGACTTTAAAAATATCAACCCGGATTTCTTTGAGAAACTAAAAGACAACTCTGGGAACCTGTTGTCCAGACTGGACCTGAAACATTGCGCCTATATCTACCTGGGGCTTACTAATAAGGAAGTCTCCCAGAAGCTGGGCATCGCTCCCAAAAGCATACTGATGTCGCGTTACCGGATCAAACAGAAGCTAAAACTTGGAAAAGAACAGGAGCTGGATGAATATATCAGGTCGTTGTAGCTGCTGTAACGGTTCACGCAGTGGCTGCCTGTTGTAGTCTCTGTCCGAGTTCTCTACCTAAAGGAGTGAGAGAATAAAGCTTCATGGGAGTGCCATCCGGATTTGTGTATTCATGGCTGGAATACGTCAGATAGCCATCCCTTCCTGCCAATGTCAGGAAATGATCAAAGAGATTGACAGCATCTACATTTGTGGCAGCTTCCTCTTCAGTGAAATAGAAACCTTTTACTTCCTGGTAGGGTGCGGGGTTATAACCTTTTCTTGTCCAGAATTCCAGGACAATGTCGTTGGGATTAACAAAGAACTTCATTTAAATACACGTTTTATTCGCTTTATAAACGTAGCATGAAGGCTAATATTGTTCCAGGTCACAGGAGAATTTTTTATTGCTGTGTATTGAAGGAAATGACGGTACCGCCATAGGTGGAATATAAACTAACGGAGTCAGGAAAGCGGCTGATCCCGGTTATGGATGCACTTGTGTGAATGGGGAGATGCTTACGGGAAAGAGAGGAAATAGAATATATTAGGCAGATGACTTACATTTATGCGCTAATTTAAATAGCTATGTCTGAAACACAACTGGATAACGTTACAGCAAACATCATACAGTTTATCAGATCTATTGGTATACCTGTTGCTTTTCAACCCATCACGGCTGATATGTTCGTGCCTGGCATCTTAATATCTAAAGGCACTATCATAGTAGATACAGATCAGTTACTTTATCCCGGCGACCTGTTGCACGAAGCAGGGCATATTGCAGTGGCCATGCCAGCAGACAGGCTACTGATGCATGGTAATGTAGGTGCAATGAATGACAAGAATAAGGCTGATGGTGAGGAGATGATGGCTATTGCCTGGAGTTACGCAGCATGCGTTCATCTGAATATGGATCCTGCGGTTGTGTTTCATCGTGCGGGTTATCAGGGATCATCGGACTGGTATATCGAGCAATATACTGCTGGTAATATGTTATATGTACCGGTATTGCAATGGGCCGGTTTCTGCTATGACGCACAGCAGGCAAAGGTGAATGATACTAAACCTTTTCCTCATATGCTACGGTGGATGAGAGAAGCGGACGTCTCAGTGCAGTAAGACTTCCGGAATATTTTTATGTCAGATCAGGTCCTGCAATGGAGGGTGGTGCCATGCATAGGCTGGAAGAGGTGAAAGTATCAGGTGATTCCTGTGGCAGATGATGCGGCATCTCAGCCGGAGCCCGCTGCAACGGTAAAACCGATAGTGAAATCTCAGGGATAATGCTGCCCGATCGCTTTCCCTTAATAAATAATATATCACGCAATATATATAGTTGGTCAAATGAACGTGTTTCTTACTTGCCGGATTTGTGGGAACAGAATTACCAAATTGCTGAAGGAAAAAGTGTTACTGCCGGACACGGTTGAAAATATTAATGAGCCATTGCTTGCCATGGAACAATATAGTATAGATGCAAACGGGGATTTTTATATAAATATTGGAGATAAGCATCATCTGACTTATCATAACGACCGTAGCAGACTAACTGGTTGCTGTGGTCCCTCCCGAGACGGCCTCTCTAATCTTGTATGCGTCTGTCGTGCGGAGATAGGGCGGGAGGTAAGTGACTGCCTGGACCCCCATTTTATAATACTCCATCATACCGGTGTATTGTTAAAAGAAGACCAGGACGGTTTGCTGGAAGAAATATTACGCCTGCCTGTACCCGATAACGAACGACAGGCACTTGAAATGCTCATCCAATATAGGCAGATAACAGCATTAAAACAGCAGCTGGCCCGATTAACCTGACAGTTTAGTCCTTTATCGCATATATCGATACCTGCTGCGATATTCGTGCTGCCGGAAAGCAGGGAAATTAAGCTTGATCAATTGATCACCACATCAGTAATAATTATATCACCTACTTCGTTATACGCACTCTTTTAAATATATCGTGACGATTGCAGTGATGCGTTGATGCTAACCAGTTACCCGGTTAAAATGTATAACCGTTTCCGGTAATAAGTATGCATATTTTCCTGTCAATATCAGTGCGATTTGGGTCGTAATGATGCATATTCTGCATTCTCGTTGCAGCGGCGTAAAATGTCCGCAGGAATATTTAACGCAGCATCCTGATTTTTTCACACAGCCTGTAATTCCTTTGAAACGCTTTATTGAAGCAGGTTTCAGACTGCGGTGAATATTTGCATTGCTTTCCGTGATGCTACGATTTGCAGTGGACGTAGTGATTTTTGTTTTTGATTATTCAAATCATAAATACTAATTTAGCGAACACTTAATCGAAATCGTGACATTGATAAACCTATATGTAAAGAACTACTTTCACCACCGCTCATGAACTTTGCATTAAGTTGTTTGGATGAAGACCCGTGTTAACAGAAGAGATTGATGTTTGTTATGATTAACTAGCTATGTTGGACCCGTTAAATAAAAATTAAGTACACAGGCCACTACTAAAGAGTGTCCCTCAACTCAAATGAAACAACAAAACTAAATAGCACATATAAATTGTGATCACGCTGTTGCATTGACGTATGTATACCCATTGTGCCTGGGAAAAGGAATCCTTTGTCTTTAAAAAAATACCGTATAAAATCCACTTTTTATGCAGGAACAATTGTATTATCTCCGCCCGAATGTAGTAATGGAACCCCTGGTGGACAACTGGTACGCATGGAGCCACCTGATATCTCCGGCGACTGCCGCCATGAATATTGTAGGAAGACACATGACGATCATGGAGTCTTATATGATGGCGCCTAACATTCATGCTGAAGCTGTGTTAAATCCTAACCTGCGGGGAGGTCCGTTTATGGATATTCCCGTGGAACGTGTTGGTGAAGTGAAAGCTATCTATCAGCAAACTGTCGACAAGCAGGCGCCACTGATAGAGCTGGCCAAAGCCATCAAGGAACTGGATAAACTCCTGCACACAGAAGCAAAGGGATATGTAATGGAGCCTTTGTATGAAAAGGTGCCTGAACTGTTAAAAGGCTATGTGGAGCTCTATTATGACCGCCACAATCATCCGGGATTCCGTTTCTTTGAGGCATTGCTCTATAATAGTCCCTATTATAACAAGGACTCCCAGAGTGTAGCCCTGTGGGTAACGGATAATGATCACCGCCCATTCGTACTCAGTACACCACGTATTGGTGAGCCCAATGTACTGCAACTACAGATCCCGTTTGATCATGCCGGGCTGGATGAACTGGCGAAGATGAAACGTACGCCGCAAACGTTGTCGTACATTAAAGAACTGCTCAGTATCTCTCCTGAAGATGCGGTATTGTTTGAAACATTCTTTACACAGGAAGCACCTGAACGCTATGAGCCCTACACCGGAGATAAGATCCGTATGCGCTATTTTGGCCACGCCTGCATCCTGGTAGAAACAAAGGATATCAGCATACTGGTTGATCCGCTGATCAGCTACTACGGTTATCATTCTGATGTAGATCATTTTTCAGATCTGCACCTGCCTGACGTGATCGATTATGTACTGATCACGCATAATCACCAGGACCATATCCTTTTTGAGACGTTACTGCCTTTGCGCCATAAGATCAAACATATTATTGTTCCTCACACCAACAGTGGCAAACTCGAAGATCCGGACCTGAAGCTGATGTTCAATAATATCGGCTTCAATAATGTAATCTCTATCGATGAGATGGAGACGGTTAAATTCTCTGATGCCACCATCACTGGTATTCCTTTCACCGGAGAGCACAGCGACATGAATATCATCACCAAGTCCTGTTACTTTGTGCAGATAGGTGAGTTCCGGCTGGTGTTCCTGGCAGACTCCCGTATCCTCGAATCGTCATTATATAAACACATCCAGCGTATTACCGGAGATCCGGATGTAATGTTCCTGGGCATGGAGTGCGACGGTGCACCGATGTCCTGGTTATATGGCCCATTGCTGACTAAAAAGCTGTCGCGTGAACAGGACAATAGCAGAAGGCTATCCGGTTCTGACTGTGACAAGGGAATGTCGCTGGTAAACATTTTCAATCCGAAGGAAGTCTATGTATATGCTATGGGACAGGAGCCCTGGGTAGAGTTTATCAGTAGCATCAAGTACACCGACGAGTCTAATCCCATTGTTCAGTCTAATCGACTCATCCAGCTTTGCCATGAGAAAGGTATCACTGCCGAAAGACTCTTTGGTGAAAAGGAATTGCTGTATGACAAACAACTGTCAGCAGTAGTTGCCTGATTTCGTTTCCTCCATATTTACTGCGGCTTAAATGAATTGATTTTTTCTATAAAATTTCAATAAAGGGAAGCTTATGTCTTCACACATCATACCCCTGCATCCGGTTCAACGTGATATTTTCCTGGATCAGGCCATCGATCCGCAGCGCCCTAATTACAATGTGTTGGCTTATATCAGTATAACAGGACAACTGGACATGGACCTGTTCCGCCGGATACTGAATAATGCCGCTGATGTATTTGATATATTCCGTATGCGCTTCAATTTAGATGACGAGGTACCGGTTGCCTATCTCACGATGAGAGGTGATATACCGGAATTACCTTTGATAGATTGCAGTGGTGAGGCGGATCCCGTGGCTGCTGCCAGACAATGGATGCAGGGCAGTGCAGATCGTTCATTTAAGGTAGACCAGGACAATGTTTTGTTTGAACACGCATTGTTACGGTTATCAGACGAGGCATACTACTACTTTTTCAAAGTACATCATCTCATATTTGATGGCTATTGCTGGCGTATCTGGGCAAAATACCTGTCGGGTAGCTACAGGGCCGCCCGACTGGACGACGGGGTGATACCCGCTTTTGAAGCACCTTCCTATATAACAGCGGTTGCAGATGCAGCCGCTGCTTATCAGTCTGCAACATATGGCCAGCATGCTGAATACTGGCACAAAATGATCGCAGAAGATCCTGCCGGACTTTTACAACGCTATTATGCCAGGCCGGAACCCGGAGTACCAGAGAGCGGCAGTTATGTACTGAAGCTGACATCTGCACAACGTGATATGCTGGAGCAGCTGGCTACTACACTGAACGTCCGGTTGCCGCATCTTACGATTGCTGCTGTGCTGATCTATCTGGCCTCGGCAACGGGTAAGAACGAACTGGTCTTGGGAACGCCTGCGCATAAAAGAAAAGGTGCCGTACAGCGAAATACTATGGGCCACTTTACGGGTATTGTTCCTTTCAAAGGCAGCTACTCGCCCGACCTGCAGCTGGACGATTTTATACGATCAATAGCCATTGCACAGAAGGCAGACTATGCACACGTTGACTACCTCATCGGGGACCTGGCCCGGCATCTCCGGCATGACACGTTTGCTGGTCCGCTACTGGATGTGATCGTCAATTATGTGCTGCTTGATCTTGACCTGGATTTCGGTGAAGGTATACAGGCTGACTTTGACGTATTATTCAGTCGGTACCAGGTTGAACCGCTTCGTATGATCTGGTGGGATTATACAGAGAAACAATCATTGGAACTGCGTTTCGATTTCAGATATGAATATTTTACGCAGGAAGAAATAACATTACTGGGCGCTCGTATACTTTTTATCCTGGAACAGTTTCCCGATAAGCTGGAACAGCCGGTTGGGCAGGTAACGATCTTGCCGCCGGCAGAACGTGGGCAGCTGGATATGATCACCAAAGTAAGGGTAGATAACTACCCCGCTTATAAGACAGTGGGAGAAGTATTCACTGAACAGGCGGCGGCTACACCAGCTGCCACTGCTTTATTGTTCAATGATACTGCGCTGAGTTATGAAGGACTGGAGGCCGAATCTAACCGGCTGGCGTCTTATCTTTTACAAACAGGCGTAACAGCAGACAGTATGATACCCGTTTGCCTGGACAGATCTGCTGATCTGATCATCACACTACTGGGTATTCTGAAAGCAGGGGCCGCATTCGTGCCAGTTGATCCGCGGTATCCACAGCAACGTATACAGCAGATGTTGTCAGAGACCGCATATACAATTGCGATCACCAGCGCAGAATACCGCGCGTTATTCGATAATGGCAAACAGGTAGTAACATTAGAGGCTTTACAGCCAATACTGGGCTTACTACCGGCGGTGGCTGTTCCGGTGCGTGCGACAGCTGATAGTCTGGCATATGTCATGTATACGTCAGGTTCGACAGGGCGGCCCAAAGGGGTAATGGTGACACATCGTAATATTGTGAGCCTGGCAGTAGGCAGTGGTTTCCTTAACTGGTCGCCGGCAGATGTATTGTTGTCAACCGGCTCCCCTTCCTTTGATGCTTCTACGATAGAATACTGGGGTACCTTGCTCAATGGAGCGACACTGGTATTGGCTGATGAAGACAGATTGCTGGACAGCGTACAGCTGAAGGAAACGATCATGGACCGTGGTGTTACACTGATGTGGTTCACTGCTGGCTGGCTGAATCAGCTGATCGATACTGATATCAGCATCTTTGCGCATTTAAGAACAGTTATGGCCGGCGGAGAGAAGTTGTCAGAACTGCACATCAGCCGGCTGCGTGATACTTATCCCGATCTGCGAATTATCAATGGTTATGGTCCCACGGAGAATACTACGTTCTCACTGACCCATGCCATACAACATATCGCCACAGGACAGTCCATTCCCATAGGTTATCCATTGTGCAATCGTACGGCATATGTGCTGAACGACCGGTTGGAGCAACAGCCAATTGGTGTGCCCGGGGAATTGTATGTCGGTGGTGCCGGTTTATCGAGGGGGTACCTGGGACAGCCGGAACTAACTGCTGCACGTTTTGTGCTACATCCCGTAACTGGTGAGAGACTCTACCGTACTGGTGATCTGGCGCGTGTGCTGCCTGACGGAAGCATGGCGTACCTGGGTCGTACTGATGATCAGGTGAAGCTGCGCGGCTTCCGTATAGAACCGGCAGAAATAGAAAGTGTACTACAGGAGAGCGGCTATGTAAGCCGCGGGGTAGTGGTTGTTCGCGGAGAAGGTAGCGGCAGACAGCTACTGGCATACATTGTGCCTGCATCCGGTTATGAGGAGCCTGTACTGTTAGCTTATTTACGGAGCCGTCTGCCGGATTACATGGTGCCTTCCATCATGATAACACTGGACGCCTTACCATTGACCAATAATGGTAAAGTTGATAAACATGCATTGCCTGATCCGGAAGCTACACAGCTGCATACAGCAGGATATGCAGCGCCACGGGATGCGATAGAGGCCCGCCTGGCAGATATCTGGCAGGAGGTATTGCAGGTGGACCGGATTGGTATTCATGATGACTTCTTCCGACTGGGAGGAGATTCTATCCGTGCGATTGGTGTGATCAGTCAGTTGCGGAAGCAGTTTAGTGAGAATATCCGTTTGTATGATCTATATCAGGCAGGTAGCATCGCTGCACTGAGTGAGCTGATAAAGACGTTACAACCGGTATCAACGGAGGCTGTTCATCTGAAAACACTTATTCAGGCCGAAGTCGCTGAGCTGAAAGATAAGCTATGCAAAGAACTGGACGATACCACGAATATTGAAGATGTCTATCCCATGAGCGATATCCAGAGCGGTATGATCTACTCATCGCTGTGGCAGTCCGATAAAAGTGTCTATCATGACCAGATCACCTTCCGGATCACGGATGATCCTGATAAAGATATTTTATCACAGGCATTAGGTATGCTGGTGCGTAAACACGCCATTCTGCGCACCGTCTTCGATCAGCATCCGTTATACGGCGGGTTGCAGATCGTCTATAAGGAGGTGACTTTCGACATAGCCGATATAATGCTGCCTCACATCGGCAAAGCACATGAGCAACAGGCGATACAGACATTCATGGCCGATGAGCGTAAGACCGGGTTTGAGCTGAACAATACCCTGCTGTGGAAAGTGGCGCTTCTGCACATGCAGCGATCCTGCTGGCTGGTATTTCAGTTCCACCATGCCATGCTCGACGGATGGAGCCTGGCGACGCTCACCACGGAACTGAATACCCTGTATGTCACTTTACGGGCTACCCCGGATTTGCCAGATTTGCGGCCCTTAAAGGCCACTTATAGGGATTTTGTGCTGGAGGGTATAGCGGAGAAGCGTCATGCGGAAAATCAGGCGTTCTGGCGCCGTGAATTGGATAACTACCGGCGCCTGGATATTTTCAATGAGGAAACTGTCTCGCTCCAGCTGGTAAGATCATTTGATAGCGTTGTTTTCGACAGGCTCCGGCAGCAGGCAGCAACTGACCAGCTATCCCTGAAGGGACTGTTCCTGGGGGCTATGTTATACGTGCTGGGAATGCTGACCTACGAAGAAGATGTGACAATAGGCGTCGTAACGAATAACAGGCCCCTGCTGGATGACGGAGATAAGGTACTCGGATGTTTCCTGAACACGGTTCCTTTCCGTCAGCAGGAAAGTAAAAAGGCGCAGACCTGGATCAGCTACTTTCAGCAGGTAGAGCAACAGCTGGTACGGCTGAAAGAGCGGGAACGCATCTCACTCTCTGCTATCACTGAACTGACAGGTGAATCTGTGAGTGGCGGCAATCCTTTCTTTGATGTGTTATTCAACTTCGTCAATTTCCATATATACGATTATCTGCAGGATGGACTATTCCGGCAGGGCCATATAGCCGCCGGAGATGAAGAAGCCCCGATGTCTACCATCCATGAATTAACCAATACTTTCCTGGATTTCTGTATTAGTACGACTGGAAATAACCTCCTGCTCATCTGTAAGATGAACAGGACACTGAAATCAGGTAAGTCGCTCGGTGACCTCGCAGATTACTACGAGGCAGTCATCACGCAATACCTCGATCATGGACATGCACCAATAGACCGGGAAGCGGTATATCCGGCTACAGAAAAGAAAACGCTTCGCCTTTTTAATAGTCAACCAGACATCATACCAGTAACCGGAACGCTGGCAGCCGCTTTCGAAAAGCAGGTTGCCGCGACCCCGGATGCTACAGCGCTGATCTTTGAAGATGTCAAATTAAGTTACCGTGAACTTGATGAGCAGGCAGGCCGTCTGGCTGCCTGGTTATCAGCGAACGGCATCAGGCGGCAGTCCCTGGTACCGTTGTGCCTCGACAGGTCGCCGGAGACGGTCATGTGTATACTGGCTGTACTGAAAACAGGCAGCGCCTATGTACCCCTTGATCCTGCTCATCCTGCCGAACGTATTGCCTATATCCTGAAAGATATTCAGGCGACTGTTATAGTCGCCAACGGGGTACATACCAGTAAACTGCAAGCAGCAGGTGCGTCAGCTGTGCTGACAATAGAGGATGGCATGTCATATTTGCCGATGAAGACAGTCCCTCTTGTCAGCGCTGATGCTACAGCAGATACACCGGCATATGTCATCTACACTTCCGGCTCTACCGGACAACCTAAAGGCGTACTGGCTGCACATGGACCGGTACTTAGCCTGATCAGACACCAAAGCAGTCAATACGGTATTACGGCTGCAGACCGCATACTGTTATCTGCAAACTATTGTTTCGACCCATCTGTAGAACAACTGTTCTTCGCCTTGCTCAATGGTGCTGCCGTCGTACTATGCAAGGAAGAAGTGATCCGCGATATACAGCTGCTTGAGCAACTCCTGCACCGCCAGCAGATCACTCACCTGGAGGCAACACCCAGTCTGATCGAACACCTGACACCGGGTGTTTACAGCGGGTTGAAAAGGGTGATCAGTGGTGGTGAGGTATGTAAGAAAGAGCTGGCAGCCAGATGGTGCGGACTACTGGACTTTTACAATATTTATGGACCTACCGAAACGACTGTCTCTGCTGCTATCTACCGTTGCGATCCGGCTGCTATCAGCCAGATGGAAACAGTGCCGATAGGTCGTCCGTTGCCGCATGTCAGCATTTATATACTGGACGTAAAAGGTCAGCCCGTGCCGGTAGGTGTGGCCGGTGAAATATATATCGGCGGAGCGGGGGTTACGAAGGGATACCTGAACCGGCAGGAGCTGACCGATAGTGTATTCCTGCCCGATCAATTCAGTCATACCCCTGGTGCAAGGATGTATAGAACCGGTGACCTGGGAAAGTGGTTGCCTGATGGTAATATTGAATACATTGCCCGCATAGATACACAGTTGAAACTGCATGGCTACCGTATCGAACTGGATGAGATTGTCCAGGTACTACTTAATAGCAGCTGGATAAACCAGGCAGTCGTGACTGATAACAAAGATGCCGCAGGCGTAACAAGAATATGCGCTTATGTGGTACTCAAAGCGGCTGTTGATCAAGAGACACTTCGTACATATCTCTCTGCTCATTTACCTGCCTACATGGTCCCTGCTGTGATCAGTATACTGGACACACTGCCTTTAACACCGAATGGTAAGATTGACAAAGCTGCGCTGAAAGCGATGCCTATCGTTGCGGATGTCTCTGCGGAATACCAGGCGCCACAGTCCGAAACTGAAAAACAGCTCTGTGAGGTATGGCAGCAATTGCTGGGGGTGGAACGTGTGGGTATCCTGAATGATTTCTTTGAATTAGGTGGTCATTCACTACTTGCCATGCGCATGAATGCCTATATTAAACGTACACTCGGTCTCAGTATACCTGTGAAGGTATTGTTTCAATGCAGAAACATCGCCAGACTGGCCGCATACATCGAACTAGTGCACACGACGACGGTAGCCCGGAATGATAAAACCCCTGCCAGGATCATAGAGATATAACCCGCTCCACACACACACTGTAAAATACGTAATCATGAATATTGATTTCAGTAAAGCTATACATGTACTTAGCAAAGCAAAGAAGCAGGGGATGGAACTATTCCTGGACGACAGGAAACTGAAGCTGAAGACAAATGATGATATTGAGATAGACCCCCAGTTACTCGAAGAGATCAGGCAACATAGAGAAGAGATCATAGATTTTTTGCACAATGACCCTGGACATACAACTGTTACATTGCCTCCTATAGATCCTGCTGCCCGCGCAGGGGTGGAACAGCTGCCGTTATCTTTCGGACAGGAAGCGCTATGGCTGGTTGATCAGCTGGAAGGCAGTACACAATACCATATGCCCTCTCTTTACCGTATTAACGGCAAGCTGGATGCGACCAGACTGGAAGAGACCTTTCGTTTTATTATCAGACGGCATGAGATACTACGTACGGTCATTCGTCAGGATGCCGGCGCACCGTATCAATATATCATGGATGAAACTGGGTGGCAACTTGAATGGCCCGATGCCACGGCTATCGATCCGAGTGATACACAGTTCACCGCACTGCAGTCCACCTGGTTTGCACGTCCATTCGACCTGTCAGCCGATTATATGCTGCGTGCCGCACTGGTAAAATTGGAAGAGGACCACCATTTGCTACTCATCAATACACACCATATTGCTGCGGACGGATGGTCTGTTTCGATACTGATCAATGAACTCCGGTCAGTTTATACAGGACTGATCAGTGATCAGCCGGTATTGTTGCCTGCTCTTCGTATTCAATATGCTGACTATGCCCTGTGGCAACGTAACCTGGTGGCTTCCGGCCTACTGGAAGAACAGACGGTGTACTGGAAGGAACAACTGGAAAAGGTAACCCCTTTATCACTCCCATATGATTTTATACGCCCTGCCGTACAGCGTACACGGGGGGCATTGGCCACCTATCAGGTAGATGCGGCATTGACCACCCGTATCCGGCAGTTGTCACAAACGGAACAGGCGAGTATGTTTATGACGTTGTTATCAGCGTTGAAGGTGTTGCTTTTCCGCTATAGTGGTAGTACTGACATCTGTTTGGGAACAGTGATCGCGGCAAGATCGGAGCAGGAACAGGAAGCGATGATCGGATTCTTTGCCAATACACTCGCCCTGCGTAGTACGTTCAATGCCGGGATGTCTTTCCGCACGTTGTTGCATCAGGTAAAAGAAATGACACTGGCCGGTTATGAACGCCAGGATCTTCCTTTTGAAAAAGTCGTGGAGTTATCAGGAGCCCAGCACGACCGCGGGCGCCATCCCTTGTATGACATCATCTTCACGATGCAGAATGCACCTGAAATTCCGGTATTATCTCTGGGAGATGCACGCTTAACGGTAATACCACATCAGCATACCACCAGTCAGTTCGATCTGAATATGACGGCGCTGGAGAAAGGAGCGCACATTGAGATCAATGTTGAATATTGTACGGATCTTTTCCTGCCCGCGAGTATCGATCACTTCATTGAACAATATATGACGTTACTGAATTCAGCAGTGACGAATCCCGGCTTACCGCTGGAACAGCTGTCTCTCAGAAAAGAAAGCGGGCTGACATCCTTCCCGAAAGCGAACGTGCTATACCCGGCAGATAAGACGGTGGGAGAGCTATTCAGTGAACAGGCAGCGTCCACGCCCGGTGCCGCTGCACTGTTATTTGAAGATATTGCATTGAGCTATGAAGAGCTGGACGCGGAGTCAAACCGGCTGGCCACCTATCTCGTGCAGATAGGTATAACACCGGAAAGTTTAGTGCCGGTGTGCCTGGACCGGTGTGCCGACCTGATCGTGACCCTGTTAGGTGTTCTGAAAGCAGGAGCAGCTTTTTTACCACTCGATCCCCGTTATCCACAGCAACGCATTGAGCAGATGCTATCAGAGACAGCTTACAAGGTGGCTATCACGAATAGTGAGTATCGTGAATTGTTTAATAGCGAGGCGCAGGTATTAACCCTGGAAGCATTACAGCCATTATTAGGGTTGTTGCCGTCAACAGCTTTGCCTGTCCGGGTGACAGCAGATAGTCTGGCATATGTGATGTACACTTCCGGCTCTACCGGTCGTCCAAAAGGGGTGATGGTCACGCATAGGAATATTGTGAGTCTGGCGCTTGGCAGTGGCTTCCTCGACTGGTCCGTAAAAGATGTATTACTGTCCACAGGTTCTCCTTCCTTTGATGCGTCTACGATAGAATACTGGGGTAGTTTACTGAATGGTGCTACACTGGTATTGGCGGATGAAAGCAGGTTGCTGGACGTTGCGCAGCTGAAGGAAGAGATCATTGATCGTGGTGTCACACGTATGTGGTTCACTGCTGGCTGGCTGAACCAGCTCATTGACACAGATATCACCATCTTCGGTCATCTGAGGACCGTGATAGCAGGCGGTGAAAAGTTATCCGACAACCATATCAGCCGCTTACGTGCCGAATATCCTGCTTTAACAATTATCAATGGTTATGGTCCTACAGAGAATACCACTTTCTCATTGACTTATGCTATAAAGGAAATTACAGCAGGGCAATCTATTCCGATAGGTTATCCGCTGTCCAACCGTACTGCCTATGTACTGGATAGCCGCCTGGAACAGCTACCTGTGGGCATACCTGGTGAGCTGTATGTGGGTGGTGCAGGTCTTTCAAGGGGATATCTTGGTCAGCCGGAACTGACCGCCGCACGATTCCTTATCCACCCTGTTACTGGTGAACGTTTATATCGCACAGGTGATCTGGCACGTCTTCTACCGGATAAAAGCATTGCTTATCTGGGACGTACTGACGATCAGGTGAAGTTGCGTGGATTCCGGATAGAGCCAGGTGAGATAGAAAGTGTGTTACAGGAGAGTGGCTATGTGAACAGGAGTGTTGTCGTGCTCCACGGAGATGACAGTAACAGGCGTTTGCTGGCCTATGTGGTGCCTGGTAGAGGTTATGAGGAATCTGTATTACTATCCTATCTGGAAGAAAGGCTGCCTGATTATATGGTGCCGTCGGCCATCATCACCCTGGAGGCGTTACCCCTGACCAGCAATGGAAAGATAGATAAAAGGGCATTACCCGACCCAGCTGCCACGCAATTACCGGCAGAAGCCTATGTAGCACCGAGGAATACCATGGAAGCACAGCTGGTATACATCTGGCAGGAAGCACTACAGGTAGACCGGATCGGCATCCATGATGATTTCTTCCGCCTGGGAGGTGATTCTATTATCGCGATAGGCGTGATCAGCAGGATCCGGCAGGTGTTCAATCGTGCTGTACGATTGTACGATCTGTATCAGCAGCCATCGATAGATAAGCTGGCAGCGTTACTGGCACAATCAGCAGTGATTGCCCCGGTTGAAAGTGAGGTACATCGTACGGTCAGGGCGGAGCTGACGGAGCTGAAAGAACGTTTGTTATCCATGTTGACAGACAGGGATAATATTGCTGATATCTATCCGATGAGCGATATACAGGGCGGTATGGTATCGGCTTCCCTGTTGAATCCTGAGCTGGCTGTATATCATGATCAGTTTGCCCATTCATTTGTAAAGGACCTGGACATTCCTGTATTTGAGCGGGCCTTTGCATTAATGATAGAAAAGTATGAGATCTTCCGTACCAGCTTCAACCTGGATATACACGCTGAAGGTGTACAGATCTTACATCATGAAGTGCCGGTGGATTTTCCCCGGCTGGATTGGTCTGATCTGGATGGTCAACATGCCAAGGAAAAGCTCGCGCATTTCCTGGAACAGCAAAGACAGCATCCGGTCGATGTGAAGCACCCGCCGTTGTGGAGAGGGACATTAATTGCACTGGCCGACCGTTACATCTTCGTGTTTGAGTTCCATCATGCCATGATAGACGGATGGAGTATGGCTTCTTTTAATACAGAACTGAATAATCTGTATGTAAAGCTGAAATCTGGTGCATCTGTTACCACCCTGCACGCATTAAAGAGCACTTACCGCGACTTTATCATTGAGAGTCTGGCAGAGAAAAGGAATAGTCAGCAGGACCTTTTCTGGAAAGAGGAGCTGCATGAATATAAACGACTGGATATCTTTACCCAGGACCCTGACGATCAGCACCTGGCCAGGGTCTATGATGTGTCATTCCTGGAACAGTTAAAGGAAAGATCGCAGCGGGATGGGATATCACTGAAAAGTGTGTTCCTGGGCGCCTACCTGTATATGTTGGGTATCCTGACCCATGAAGATGAACTGACCACTGGTATCGTCACGAATAACCGCCCGCTGATCCCTGATGGAGAGCGTATGCTGGGATGCTTCCTGAATTCAATAC
Source organism: Chitinophaga agri (assembly GCF_010093065.1). Classification (NCBI taxonomy): domain Bacteria; kingdom Pseudomonadati; phylum Bacteroidota; class Chitinophagia; order Chitinophagales; family Chitinophagaceae; genus Chitinophaga; species Chitinophaga agri. The sequence goes on from NZ_CP048113.1 coordinate 7,059,698, forward strand.
CGCTGCGCATCACTAAGAGCCCAATCAATACTACCTGGAAACAATGGTTTGCTACGGTGGAAGAAAAGCTGGTAGCGATGAAACAGTACGACCGCACGTCATTGTTTGAGATCAGGAAGATAACGGGTGATTCTTTTGCGGAAGAAAATGCCTTCTTTGATACATTGTTCAACTTTGTGAACTTCCATGTATACACCAGACTGGAAGGCGGTTTATTCCTGTCGGATATCTCATCCGTACACCAGGATGATACCGTGGATAGCGGATTTGAGTCCACTAATACCTACCTGAACTGCGCCGCCAGTATTACCAATGATGTTATGATCATCACCTATTCGCTGCGTAAGCAGCTGAAGTGTGGTGCTTCACTGGAAGAGTTGCATAGTTGGTTGCATGCAGTGCTGGAGTGTTACCTGTATCACTATGAAGAGCCTATTGAGCGTGATAGTGTACTGTCGGCAGTACCCGCACGTATTGCACAGGTAAAAGAAGCAGTATTGGCTTACCCTGCCGACAAAACAGTAGGGGAGATGTTCTCCCGGCAGGCAATGTCAACACCAGATGCGACGGCGTTGTCATGTGAAGATACAACCCTGAGTTATGCAGAACTGGATGCCTGGTCGAACAGGCTGGCTGCTTACCTGGTGCAGCTGGGGGTGGGTGCTGAAAGTCTGATACCGGTGTGCATAGACCGGTCTGCAGACCTGATCGTTACTCTGCTGGGTATTCTGAAAGCCGGTGCTGCCTTTGTGCCAATAGACCCGCGTTATCCACAGCAACGTATACAACAGATGTTATCGGAAACCGATTGTACGATCGCTATCGTGCATAGTGAATACCGCGGATTCTTCAATAACACGGTGCAGGTATTAACACTGGAGGCGTTACAACCGTTATTAGGATTATTGCCCGCTGCTCCTGTTGCTGTGCCTGTAACAGCAGATAGTCTGGCATATGTGATGTATACCTCTGGTTCCACTGGTCGTCCTAAAGGGGTGATGGTCACACACCGGAATATTGTGAGTCTGGCGTTAGGCAGTGGCTTCCTGGACTGGTCAGCAGGTGATGTGTTATTGTCTACCGGTTCTCCTTCTTTTGACGCTTCTACCATAGAGTACTGGGGCACATTGCTGAATGGCGCTACGCTTGTATTGGCAGCTGAAGATAAATTACTGGACAGCAGCCAGCTGAAAGAAACGATCATTGACCATGGCGTGACACGTATGTGGTTCACCGCGGGTTGGTTACATCAGTTAGTCGATACTGATATCAGTATCTTCGGCAGTTTACAAACGGTCATGGCGGGAGGTGAGAAATTATCGGCAACGCATATCAGCCGTTTACGCGCCGCCTATCCTGATCTAACCATTATCAATGGTTACGGTCCTACAGAGAATACGACTTTCTCATTGACCTATTGTATAAAAGAATTGACATCCGGACAGTCTGTTCCGATAGGTTATCCACTGTCGAATCGTACGGCTTATGTACTGGATAACCGGTTACAGGCATTACCTGTTGGCGTACCCGGTGAATTGTATGTCGGAGGTGCGGGGTTGTCGCGCGGTTACCTGGGTCAGCCGGAGCTGACTGCAGCCCGTTTTATTATCCACCCGGTGAGTGGAGAACGTTTGTACCGCACGGGAGATCTGGCGCGTGTATTACCGGATGGGAGTATCGGGTACCTGGGCCGTACAGATGACCAGGTAAAGCTGCGTGGCTTCCGTATAGAGCTGGGAGAGATAGAGCAGGTCTTACAGGAGAGCGGAATGGTGAATCACGGCGTTGTTATTGTCCAGGGGGAAGACAGTACAAAACGTTTGTTAGCTTATATCGTACCGGCGGATGGTTACGATGAAACATCCTTATTATCTTATCTCGGTAGTCGTTTACCTGACTACATGATACCTGCTGCGATCATCACACTGGATGCATTGCCTTTGACGAATAACGGCAAGGTGGATAAACGGGCGTTGCCTGATCCTGACAGGGAGGCGGGATTATCAGCAGGCTACATGGCGCCACGTAATACAACAGAAGCGCAGATAGCAGCTATATGGCAGGAGGTATTACAGCTGGACCGTGTCAGCATCAATGATGACTTCTTCCGGCTGGGTGGAGACTCTATTACCGCTATCGGTGTGATCAGCCGGCTGCGTCATGCATTTGGGGATCACATCAAATTATATGATCTGTACAGGTCAGGAACATTGGCGCAACTGGCTATACTCATAGAGGAGCGCCCTGTCGATGTTGTAGCAGATAATGGAAAGAAAGCGGTAGCTGATACATTGTCCGCTATGCGAACAACGCTTTTGTCAGCCCTACCCAATGCGGCTGTTATTGAAGATATCTTTCCAATCAGTGATATACAGAATGGGATGATATATGCCTCGTTGTTGAATCCCGACAGATCCATCTATCATGATCAGTTTGCCTACATGCTGCCGTTGGATCTTGATATCGACAGACTGACAAAAGCGTTCTCACTGCTGGTGCAGCAGAATGGTATATTGAGAACAGCCTTTGATATGAATATCCATGAGGAGGGAATGCAGGTGGTATACAAAGAAATACCTGTTGTATTTAATCAGCTTGATTATGCACATCTGCCGGCTGATGCAGCAGCCATCGCTATACAACGCTACCTGCTGGAGGAACGGGGCCGCCCTTTCAAAGTGACGGCAGCCCCGCTATGGAGAGGGACGATCGTGAAAATGTCTGACCGGCATGTATTGCTCTTCCAGTTTCATCATGTGCTGCTGGATGGCTGGAGTGCAGCCACACTCAATACCGCATTGGGCAATATATACGAGCAACTGAAAATATCACCGGGACTTACGTTACCATCATTAAAAGCCTCTTATAAAGATTATGTGATCGAAAGTTTATCGGAGAAGCAGGCCAATCACAGTGCCGCTTTCTGGAAACAGGCAATGGAAGGTTATAAGCGGTTGGATATTTTCACTACGACAGATGATGAGCAGCGTATCGTCATGCATTACGATGCCGCATTTTTTGATGCGCTGAAAGAACACGTTACTATAGATAATCTGTCTCTCAAAGGTGTATTCCTTGGCGCCTTCCTGTATGTATTTGGCATGCTGACATATGAAGATGAGGTAACCATTGGTATTGTCACGAATAACCGGCCACTGGTAGAAGACGGAGATAAAATACTGGGTTGTTTTCTTAATGCCCTGCCTTTCCGTTTCTCTACCGAAAGCAAAGCAATTACCTGGAGGCAATGGTTTAATAATGTGGAACAGCAGTTGCTGACCATCAGGCAACATGAGCGTGTATCACTGGTCGAGATCACACAGTTGAATGAGGAACAGGCACAACAGGAGAATCCATTCTTTGATGTATTGTTCAATTTCATCAATTTCCACGTCTTTGAAGGACTTGATGCAGAACTGCTGTCAATGAACATAGGTGATCATAACGATGAAGCACTGGTGTTTAACCATGAGACTTCCAATACTTTCCTGGATTGCTCCGTAGATATCACTGGTAATAAATTATCGGTTATCTACACGATCAGGAAACAGTTGCGCTCAGGAAAAACACCCGCCGAACTGCATGCTTATTTTGATGCCGTATTACAGGCATATCTTAACAAGTCAGATGAACTGATCAGCAGAGAGGCGATCATTCCTGCCGCCGAACTGGATGCTATGGCTGCCCTGGCAAATGCCACTACTGAGCTATTACCCGCTGTTAAAACAATAACGACCGCTTTTGAAGAACAGGTCCGGAAAGATCCGCAGGCAATAGCACTGGCATTCGGAGAACAGTTGTTCACCTATCAGGAACTGGATGCCGCCGCAAGTAATATCAGCGCATATCTGCGTGCCAACGGCGTAGGAAAGGGAAGCCTGGTGCCACTATACCTGGAGCGCTCTCCCACGCTGATCACAGGCATCCTGGGTATATTAAAGGCAGGCGCTGCCTATATGCCACTGGATCCGGCTTATCCCGCTGACAGACTGAATACCATGCTGGCAGAATCTGATAGTGACGTACTGCTTACTATTACCGGGCTACAGGAGAAACTGTTATCATGGATACCGGCGCTCGTCCGGCCTGTATTCCTGGATGCGATTCCTGTGAACACGCAGCCCGGAAGCGGTGGCGCAGAGACATCTCCGGATGAGCTGGCGTATGTGATGTATACCTCCGGCTCTACGGGGCATCCCAAAGGTGTCATGATCTCCCATCACAACGTGGTGAGCCTGGCGAAGGACAGTCACTTTACTACTTTCTCGCCCGACGATGTGCTGCTGTCTACCGGTTCTCCTTCTTTCGATGCTACTACTATTGAATACTGGTGTACACTGTTGAATGGTGGGTGCCTGGTACTTTGTCCTGAGCACCATTTAATGGATACGCAGCTGCTGGCAGATACGATACGCACACACCGTATTACAAAAATGTGGTTCACTTCCAGCTGGCTGAATCAGCTGGTAGAAGAAGATATTGAGTTGTTCCGGAGCCTGCGTACAGTAATGGCAGGAGGAGAACGATTATCCCCACGGCACATTGCCCGTTTAAGGCAGGCATACCCGCAACTGGAGATCATCAATGGATACGGACCGACAGAGAATACTGCTTTCTCACTTACCTATATATTAGCTACAACTGCGCCGGAAGGAGACATCCCTATCGGCAGACCGCTACAGCAACGTACCGCCTGGGTACTGGATAAGCAACAGCAATTGCTTCCACTGGGTGTGGCCGGAGAACTATGTGTCGGTGGTGCGGGTTTGTCCAAAGGCTACCTGCATCGTCCGGAACTGACGGCTGCCCGGTTTATCAGCCATCCGCTGAACAATCATATAACGCTTTACCGTACGGGCGACCTGACCAGGTGGCTTCCGGATGGTAACATGGCATACCTGGACCGTGCCGATGAGCAGGTGAAGATAAGAGGCTACCGTATTGAACCCGGTGAAATAGAACAGGTACTTCTTCGGCACGAGGGGGTAAAACAGGCGATTGTAGTGATGCAACAGGATGCACATGGTAATAAACAGTTACTGGCCTACATCGTCCCTGAGAGCAGACTGGATACGCAGGTATTGCAGTCCTACCTGCAGTCGAAATTGCCCGCTGTAATGGTGCCTTCACAACTCATTACGCTGGAAAGGATCCCGTTGACAGCAAATGGTAAGCTGGATCGAAAAGCATTACCCGAACTGACGGATGAGTCCTGCGATAAGAAAACTTTTGTTCTACCTGCAACCGGAACAGAAAAACAGTTGTCTGCTATCTGGTGTTCGTTGTTAGGCAGAACGCAGATCAGTATCCAGGATGATTTCTTCGAACTGGGCGGCCACTCATTGCTGGCAATGCGGCTTAACATGCATATCAAAAAGGAACTGGGCGTTAATGTGCCTATAAAACGGCTGTTTCTTTACAGGACGATCGAAGAACTGGCTGTTTACCTCGATGAACTTATCGCACGGGATACAGACACCGGTATGGAAAACGCTACACAGGTATTTGAAATATAAACGCCGCACCTGGCATATTACTCCTCCAAAAAATAACCGTCATGAATACATCTTCAAAGAAGGCGATCAATATCCTTAAGAAGGCCAGAACGAACGGCGTATTTGTTTTCATAGAAAATGACAAACTGAAAATAAGGGCAAATGAGCAGGTGCAGATAGACGATGTGTTACTGGATGAGATCCGGCAGCATAAAACGGAACTGATGCATTTACTCCGTCATGATCTTGACAGGGGAGAGGAAGTCCTGCCACACATTCATCCCGTAGACCGTAGGGAAGTAACGCGCCTGCCACTGTCTTTCGGGCAGGAGGGGCTGTGGCTGATCGACCAGCTGGATGGAAGTGCACATTATCATATTGAAGCATTGTTTGCAGTGAAGGGTGAACTGGCGGTCGCAAAGCTGGAAGCAGCGTTCCGTTACATTGTTAATCGTCATGAAATATTACGTACCGTCATCCGGCAGGATGCCGGTGCGCCCTATCAGTATATACTGGACGGGAATAACTGGCACCTGGAAGTCGCTGACTATACGGCTGAAGCAATTGTATCGGATGAGTTGTTAGCCGCCTGGTTCTCCCGCCCATTTGACCTGTCAGCAGACTATATGTTGCGTGCGGGTCTGTTTAAACTGGAGGAACGGCGGCATTTGCTGCTGATCAACATGCATCATATTGCTGCGGATGGATGGGCCATATCTGTACTGGTGAATGAACTGAGCGCTATTTATGCAGCAATGATCAGTGATAAGGCGGTCCTTTTACCCGCACTGCGCATACAGTATGCTGACTATGCTGCCTGGCAACGGCAGCTGGTGCATACCGGCATACTGGATAAACAGTTGCGCTACTGGGAGCAACAGCTGCATGGCATCACACGGTTTTCTCTTCCTTATGATTTCATCCGTCCTGCTGTACAAAGCACGCGTGGCGCCCTGGCCAAATATGAGATAGGCGCATCTTTAAGTGCGGCGCTTCATCGCTTGTCGCAGGAGGAACACGTAACGCTGTTCATGACGCTGCTTGCGGCATGGAAGGTGCTCATGTATCGTTACAGTGGTGCGACAGATATTTGTGTAGGAACAGTGATCGCAGGTCGCTCACAGCAGGAGCAGGAAGCCATGATCGGTTTCTTCGCGAATACCCTGGCATTGCGCAGTGAGGTACGCGGCGCTATTGCTTTCCGCTCGCTGTTACATCAGCTGAAGGATACGACCTTATCCGCATATGAACACCAGGACCTTCCTTTTGAGAAGGTGGTAGAGGTCGCAGGAGAACAGCGGGACCGTGGTCATCATCCCCTATATGATGTCATTTTCACGATGCAGAATATGCCTGAGATTCCAGCGTTGCTATTGGGAAATGCAACGTTATCTGCCGTGTCCCGGCAACATACCACCAGCCAGTTCGACCTGAACATCACAGTAGTGGAAAAGAGCGGGCAACTGGAAGTGAATGTTGAATATTGTACCGACCTGTTTTTATCCGCGAGTATAGACCGCCTGTTCAAACACTACATCTCCCTACTGGAAAGTGTAGTTGCTGCACCGGCGACGCTGATAGACGATCTGTCCATAATAAGTGAACAGGAACGCATTACCCTGGAGACAATGACTGTGCCACCCGTTGTCGCTTATCCCGCAGATCATTCAGTAGGTGCAGTGTTCAGTCAGCAGGCGCTTACAACGCCCGACGCCACTGCATTGTTATGCGATGATACTGTGCTGAGCTATGAAGCGCTGGATGCGGAGTCTAACCGGTTAGCCGCTTATCTTGTGCAACTGGGTGTGGCCCCCGAAAGCCTGGTAGCTGTTTGTATAGACCGCTCGGCGGACCTGATCATTACATTACTGGGCATACTGAAAGCCGGTGCCGCTTTTGTGCCAATCGACCCCCGTTATCCGCAGCAACGTATCACACAGATGTTGTCGGAAACAGCTTATACAATAGCGATCACGAATAGTGAATACCGGGACCTGTTCCATCATGATGCGCAGATATTAACACTGGAAGCTTTACAACCAATCCTTGGCCTGCTGCCGGCTACGCCTTTACCTGCCCGTGCGACGGCGGACAGTCTCGCCTATGTGATGTATACTTCCGGTTCTACCGGACGCCCCAAGGGGGTGATGGTCACCCATCGGAATATTGTGAGTCTGGCATTGGGTAGCGGCTTCCTGGACTGGTCAGCAGACGAGGTGTTGCTGTCAACGGGATCCCCGTCCTTTGATGCGTCTACCATAGAATACTGGGGTACCTTGCTGAATGGCGCTACGCTGGTGCTGGCGAGTGAAGAAAAATTGCTGGACAGTGCAAGGCTAAAAGAAGAGATCTCGACGCGTCATGTTACCCGGATGTGGTTCACCGCTGGTTGGCTACACCAGTTAATAGATACCGATATCAGCATCTTCGGTAGCTTGCAGACAGTGATGGCGGGTGGGGAGAAATTATCAGAAACGCATATCGGTCGTTTGCGTGCAGCGTATCCTGCGTTAACCATTATTAATGGTTATGGTCCTACGGAAAATACAACGTTCTCATTAACGTATGCCATACCCGATATTATACCAGGTCAGCCTGTTCCGATCGGTTATCCATTGTCTAATCGTATAGCATATGTGCTGGACAGTCGTTTGCAGCAGTTACCGGTAGGTGTACCTGGTGAGCTGTACGTGGGTGGGGCAGGTCTGTCCAGGGGCTATCTGGGACAGCCAGAGCTAACGGCAGAACGTTTTGTCATACATCCTGTTACTGGTGAAAGGCTCTACCGTACCGGAGACCTGGCACGTTTGCTTCCGGATGGTAGTATGGCCTACCTGGGACGTACGGATGATCAGGTGAAGCTGCGTGGGTTCCGTATAGAACTGGGGGAGATAGAAAGTGTGTTGCAGGAAAGTGGTTATGTCAGCAGGAGTGTTGTTGTACTCCGTGGAGCAGAAAGTACCCGGCGTTTACTGGCATATATAGTGCCTGAAGCAGGTTATGCAGAAGCTGCCTTATTATCCTATCTGGAAGAACGACTGCCTGATTATATGATCCCTTCGGCAGTCATCACCCTGGACGTGTTACCACTGACCAGCAATGGTAAGGTAGATAAACGGGCGTTGCCTGATCCGGAAGCCGCTCAGTTATCTGCAGCAGGATATGTGGCTCCAAAGAATGCTACGGAAACACAGCTGGTCACTATCTGGCAGGAAGCATTACATGTAGAACGTATCGGAGTGCATGATGATTTCTTCCGCCTGGGTGGTGACTCTATCATAGCAATAGGTGTGATCAGTAAGATCAGGGAGGTGTTCAATCGCGCTGTACGGTTATATGACCTGTATCAGCAGCCGTCTGTCAGTAAACTGGCTGTAGTGCTTGAACAGACCGCAGTTATTGCACCTGTCGAAAGTGAGCAGCATATAGCTGTTAAAGCTGAAGTATCCGCTCTTAAAGAGAATATACTGTCCATGCTGACGGACACTGGTAATATCGCTGATATCTATCCCATGAGTGATATTCAGGGCGGCATGGTGTCAGCCTCCCTGCTGAACCCTGAACTGGCCATGTACCATGATCAGTTTGCCTACGTGTTCCCGGCTGACCTCAACATACCTGTACTGGAAAAAGCATTTTCCTTACTGATAGAGAAATATGAAATATTCCGGACCAGCTTTAATTTATACTTACATACTGAAGGGCTACAGTTCTTACACAAACATATTCCTGTCAGATTCACGCAACTGGACTGGACAGACATCAGTGCAGTGAATGCTGCTGACCGCCTGGCTGCCTATCTCAGGGAACAACGACTCCATCCGTTTGATGTGGAACAGGCTCCTTTATGGAGAGGTACGCTTATTCAACTGTCAGATCAATACGTATTCGTATTTGAATTTCATCATGCGATGATAGATGGATGGAGCATGGCTTCCTTCAATACAGAACTGAATAACCTGTACGCCACATTGCTGACTGCACCCGCGCCGGCAGCATTACCTACCCTTAAAAGCAGCTACCGTGACTTTATCATTGAAAGCCTGGTGGAGAAGCGTAGTGCCCTCCATAAAGATTTCTGGCAATCTGAAATGTCCGGCTATCAGCGACTGGATATCTTTACTACAGCAGATACTGACGAACGGGTCACTAAAGTATATGATGCCGCATTCCTGAACATGCTGAAGGAAAAGGCACAGAAAGATGGCATCAGTGTGAAGAGCGTGTTCCTGGGGGCCTATGTCTATGTACTCGGCATGCTGACCCATGAGCCGGAACTTACGACGGGTATAGTGACCAATACCCGTCCTTTAATACCGGATGGAGAACGGATGCTGGGTTGTTTCCTGAACTCGGTACCGCTGCGTATACAGAAACAACATACAGATGGTACCTGGAAAGCTTGGTTCACAGCCATAGAACAGCGACTCGTCGTACTCAAAGAACATGACCGGACGTCATTGTATGAAATCGTGAAAGCATCCGGTGCTTCCTTCTCGGAAGAAAATGCCTTCTTTGATACGCTGTTCAACTTCGTGAATTTCCATGTGTATAATAACCTGGATGACGGTCATGTCGAAAAAGGATTGCTGGCAGCCGGCATCGACGCACTATATGAGGGGAAGCAAACCCTGAACACGGGATTTGAATCTACCAATACATTCCTGAACTGTGCGGTGAGTCTTACAGGAGGCGTATTGGCTGTTTCATACGTATTACGTAAGCAACTGAAGAGTACTGTTACGCTGCATGAATTTCATAGCTGGTTCCAGGCAATACTCGAGAAGTATTTATACCACTATGACGACGTCGCTGACCGCAATGCTATACTGGAGGTAACGCCGGCGCGTGTTCCGCTGATATGCAATCGTACTATTCCTTATCCGGCTGATAAGTCAGTGGGGGAACTATTCAGTGAACAGGCTAGCGTTCATCCTGCTGTTGCGGCGTTGTCATTTGAAGATACCATCCTGAGTTATGCAGAACTGGATGCCTGGTCGAACAGGCTGGCTGCTTACCTGGTACAGCTGGGGGTGGGTGCTGAAAGTCTGATACCGGTGTGTATAGACCGGTCTGCAGACCTGATCATTACTTTGCTGGGTATTCTGAAAGCCGGCGCTGCCTTTGTTCCAATAGACCCTCGTTATCCACAACAGCGTATAGAACAGATGTTATCGGAGACCGAATGTACGATCGCTATTGTGCATAGTGAATACCGCGGATTCTTCAATAACACGGTGCAGGTATTAACGCTGGAAGCTTTACAACCTTTATTAGGATTATTGCCTGCTGCTCCTGTTGCTGTGCCTGTAACGGCAGATAGTCTGGCATATGTGATGTATACCTCCGGTTCCACCGGTCGTCCTAAAGGGGTGATGGTCACACACCGGAATATTGTGAGTCTGGCGTTAGGCAGTGGCTTCCTGGACTGGTCAGCAGATGATGTGTTATTGTCTACCGGTTCTCCTTCTTTTGACGCTTCTACAATAGAGTACTGGGGCACATTGCTGAATGGCGCTACGCTTGTATTGGCAGCTGAAGATAAATTACTGGACAGCAGCCAGCTGAAAGAAACGATCATTGACCATGGCGTGACACGTATGTGGTTCACCGCGGGTTGGTTACATCAGTTAGTCGATACTGATATCAGCATTTTCAGTCGTTTACAAACGGTCATGGCGGGAGGTGAGAAATTATCGGCAACGCATATCAGCCGTTTACGCGCCGCCTATCCTGATCTAACCATTATCAATGGTTACGGTCCTACAGAGAATACGACTTTCTCATTGACCTATTGTATAAAAGAATTGACAGCCGGACAGTCTGTTCCGATAGGTTATCCGCTGTCGAATCGTACGGCTTATATACTGGATAACCGGTTACAGACATTACCTGTTGGCGTACCCGGTGAATTGTATGTCGGAGGTGCGGGGTTGTCGCGCGGTTACCTGGGTCAGCCGGAGCTGACTGCAGCCCGTTTTATTATCCACCCGGTGAGTGGAGAACGTTTGTACCGCACGGGAGACCTGGCGCGTGTATTACCGGATGGGAGTATCGGGTACCTGGGCCGTACAGATGATCAGGTGAAGCTGCGTGGCTTCCGTATAGAGCTGGGAGAGATAGAGCAGGTCTTACAGGAGAGCGGAATGGTGAATCACGGCATTGTTATTCTCCAGGGAGAAGACAGTACAAAACGTTTGTTAGCTTATATCGTACCGGCGGATGGTTACGATGAAACATCCTTATTATCCTATCTCGGCACTCGTTTACCTGACTACATGATACCTGCTGCGATCATCACACTGGATGCATTGCCTTTAACGAATAACGGCAAGGTGGATAAACGGGCGTTGCCTGATCCCGGTAGCGAATGTCAGCAAAGAGATACATATGTAGCGCCGCGTAATGAAATGGAACAGGCATTGGCCGACCTCTGGAAACAGGCACTGAACGTAGCGCGTGTTGGTATTTATGATGATTTTTTCCAGCTGGGTGGTGATTCTATCCGCGCAATTGGTATTGTGAGCAGTCTGCGTAAACACTTTGACAGCCGGATAAAACTATATGACCTGTATAGTCCGGGCCATATCGCCGGCTTAAGTGCATTGATCAGCGATTTGCGGTCGCAGGATGATGATGGGGAAGACGGCCTGCGTAACGAGGTAAAGACTGAAATGGCCGCATTACTGCAACATGCCTTAGCGGTCTTGCCCGACAGTCATCACATCGAAGATGTATATCCTATGAGTGATATACAGAGCGGGATGATATACGCATCATTATTAAACCCCGGGAAGGGCGTCTATCATGATCAGTTTATTTACCCGTTCGCTATCGACACACAGCCCGCATTGCTGACACAGGCCTTCATGCAGCTCGTACAACGGCATAGCATCCTGAGAACAGCGTTTAACCTGGATATTAATGAGGAGGGCGTACAGGTGGTGTATAAAAGCATTCCTGTACATATTACCCAACTGGACTGGTCCGCTACTGATCGGGTACATGCCGGTGAACAGCTGCAGGCATACCTGGCTGCTGAAAGAGCGAAGCCCTTTGATGTGACAAAAGCGCCGCTATGGAGATGTACACTGATCCGGTCCAGGGATCAGTACAGCTTCGTGCTTCAGTTCCATCATGCGCTGCTGGACGGCTGGAGTGTAGCCAGTCTGAATACGGAATTCAATAATAACTACCTGGCGCTGCTCCGTGACAATAATATGAAAGCATTGCCGCCATTAAAGGCATCATACAAAGACTTCGTTATTGACAGCCTGGTGGAGAAGAAACGTACTGCGGGTGATCTCTTCTGGCGGCAGGAAATGGATGGGTACAAACGACTGGACATCTTCACAAAAGAAGTGGTGGACGAACGTTTTGTGCGGACACATCCTGCTGAGTACCTTGAACAGCTGAAGCAGAAAGCCACTACAGATAAAATATCGCTGAAGGCACTGTTCCTCGCTGCACAATTATATGCGCTGGGTATGATCACTGCTGAAGAGGAGATCACAGTTGGTGTTGTGACGAACAATCGTCCGCCTATTGAAGATGGTGATAAAATACTCGGCTGTTTCCTGAATACCATCCCTTTCCGTTACTATACGAGAGAAGAGGGACTGACCTGGAAAGACTGGTTTGAAAATGTGGCGGGTGAACTCCTGCGTTTACAGGAACACGAGCGTACGCCGCTTTCCGAAATAGCCAGGCAGACGGGCGAGCCGGGACATGACCGGAATCCCTTCTTCGATGTGATTATCAACTTTATTAACTTTCACGTCTATGACGGATTGCAGGATGCGATCTTCGATAAAGGTACAGCTACCTATGAAGAAGCATCACAGCTGGACAATGGAAATGAAACAACAAACACTTTCCTCGATTGCACGGTGAGTGTCACCGGTGGGGTCCTGAATGTGATCTATTCACTACGCAGGGCGTGGTATGCGGATATATCTCTCGAACGTATACATACTTATTTTACGGCTGTTCTCGACGCCTATCTGTATCAGTATGAAATGCGGGTGAACAGGTTGTATGTACTCGGTGAAAAAGAAACCAATACCTTACTGCACCAGTTCAATCCGGGGCCTGTAGTTTATCCGGCGCACCTGACCCTCACCACGCTGTTTGAAGAACACGTTTTCTGGACACCTACAGCGCCTGCACTGAGAGATAATGACACCGTGCTTACTTATAGTGAACTGAATCAGCAGGCGGATCAGGTAGCAGGCTGGTTACAGGAGCAGGGAATAAAGGCAAACGCACTGGTTGGTATCTGCACCGGCCGTACCAAAGAACTGATCATCGGTATACTGGGTGTGCTCAAAGCAGGAGGCGCCTACCTGCCGCTTGATCCGAACTATCCGCAGGGACGTTTGGACTATATGCTCAAAGATGCTGGTGCCAGGATAGTACTTGTCACCGCTGAAACTGAGGAGGCCATAGGTGGACTATTGCAGGACGCACATACGCTCCAACGCCTTGATGCCCCGGATATATGGGAAACAATGCCGGCAGACTGGCCCGTGGTGGCAGCAGCACAACCGGATGACCTGGCCTATGTGATGTATACTTCCGGATCAACCGGTCAGCCGAAAGGTGTTGCGATCACTCATAAGAATATTATCAGCCTGATACGCGGTGGCAACTTTGCTGGCTTCGGACCTTTTGACAGCATGCTTTCCACCGGTTCTCCATCCTTTGATGCCTGTACGCTCGAATACTGGGCCATGTTACTGAACGGCGGACAACTCGTTCTCGCGCCGGAACATGAACTACTTGACAGCAACATCCTGAAGCATAAAATAGCTGCCCTGGGCATCACAAAAATGTGGATATCCGCCGGTTGGTTACATCAGCTGATAGAAACCGATATTCAGCTGTTAAGACCGCTGAAGATGCTCTTCACCGGTGGTGAAAAAGTATCCTCCAGGCATATTAATCAGTTAAGAAAGGCACTGCCTGACCTGGAGGTGTTCAACGCTTATGGGCCTACGGAAAATTCAGTGATTTCCCTGTCAAGCCACCTTGTTAAGAAACACTATGACGGTGATCTGCCTATCGGGAAGCCTTTAGCCAACCGTACCGCCTATGTACTCGATAAACTGCAACGCCTCCTGCCAGTCGGTATACCCGGCGAGTTATGTGTAGGTGGTGATGGATTGGGACAGGGTTATATCAATAAACCTGCACTGACGGCAGAAAAGTTCATCCTGCATACAGTCGGAACTGATACGCCTGTGCGCCTTTATCGTACTGGTGATCTGGTCCGCTGGCGCAAAGACGGACAGATGGACTTCCTCGGTCGTGGCGATGACCAGGTGAAGATCCGCGGATACCGTATTGAACCTGGTGAGATAGAATGGCACATTGCTAATACGCCGTTTGTATCCCAGGCTGTGGTGCTGGTAAAAGGAGAAGGTAACGCCAGACAACTGGTGGCCTACGTCATTCCTACGGCAGCATACAATAAAGTGGCTTTATTGACACAGCTGCAACAGCATTTGCCTCCGCATATGGTGCCATCTGTTATTGTCCCGCTGGAGAAATGGCCCCTCACGTCAAATATGAAGATCGATAAACTGGCCTTACCCGATGCAGCCATCGCTGCGCCACAAAAAGAATATGTAGCGCCACGCACCCAACAGGAACTTTTACTGGCTAACATCTGGGAACAGTTGCTCGGTGTATCACAGATCAGTGTACATGACGACTTCTTTGAACTGGGCGGACATTCCCTGATACTGATGCGCGTGAATGCAAGGATCAAAAAAGATCTCGGACTGGATGTGCCGGTGAAACGTCTCTTTGAATTCCGCACCGTTGCCATGCTGGCATCCTATCTGGATGTACTCGCTCCTGTTAAACAGACAGCTGTAGCTGACTATGATGTGTTTGAACTTTAATTAACCTGTTTCTAATATTGAATACCATGCAGACGGATTTCAGTAAGGCGATCAATGTATTGAGTAACGCCAGGAAAAGCGGGGTAGAAGTATACCTGGAAGAGAACAAGATCAAAGTAAAGGTAAAAAAGGATGTGCTGATCGATCAGTCATTGATGGCTGAGATCAGACAGTATAAAGAAGAGATCAGTGACTTTCTGAAATATGACCTGGAGGACAGACGTTCCGTAAACACCGCTATTCAGCGATCTCCGGTGTTACCCGGAGAAAGGATTCCGCTTTCATACGGACAGGAAGCACTTTGGATCATTGATCAGCTGGATGGTAGCAAACAATACCAGATATTGATCCCGTTGCGGCTAAAAGGAGTACCTGATAAAGATGCCCTGGAGGATGCCCTGCGGGAAATTGTGAACCGGCACGAAGTATTACGCACCGTGATACGCCAGGAGAGTAGTTCGCCTTTTCAGTCTGTAATACAGGCTGATGACTGGCGAATGGTCCTGCAGGCGGCGCCCGAACTGGCTGACAGTCCTGCCGCCCTGCAGGACAAGATCCAGCGGATCTTTAATGAACCTTACGATCTTTCGGCAGACTATATGCTGAAGGCGCATTTGTTAAGTCTTGCGGAGGATGATCATGTACTGGTGCTCTCTATGCACCATATTGCTGCGGATGGATGGTCGCTCTCGGTGATTGTGCGTGAACTGGCGGAGTTATATGACGCCCGTATCCATCAACGATTTTCTTCCTTATCGCCCTTGCCGATACAATATGCAGACTTTGCCATCTGGCAACGCCAGCAACAGGCCAATGGTCACTGGCAACAAAAGACCAGCTTCTGGAAAAATTATTTACAGGATGTCACCCGCCTGGAGCTGCCGCTCGATTTTAAGCGACCGCCCGTACAAAGTAGTAACGGGCGTATTGCATGGTTTGACATCAACCGGGAGCTGGCGGCAGGATTATCTGCATTATCCTATGAACAGCATACCACCCTGTTCATGACAATGCTGGCAGCATTCAATGTACTATTGCACCGCTATACAGGACAGACCGATATCAGTGTCGGTACGGCTATCGCAGGCAGGACATCCAGCGAACTGGAATCGCTCATCGGATTTTTTGCAAATACGATCGTACTCAGGAATGACCTGCAGGGCAATCCGGAATTTCTGACATTGCTGGCCCAGGTAAAGAAAAATACTCTTAATGCCTATGGGCACCAGGACCTGCCATTTGAAAAGATCGTAGAAGCGGCCGGACAACAACATGACCGTAGTGGTAACCCGCTGGTGCAGGTACTGTTCAACGTGCAGAATATGCCGGAAGTACCTGCATTGAAGCTGGGAGACCTGTTGTTGACAATGGAGCAAATGGAGCGTGATACCGCCCAGTTTGACCTGAACATTTCCGTGGTGGCAAAACAGGATGGTTTGATGATCAGTGTGGAATACTGTACGGACTTATTCCTTCCGGAGAGTATTGAGCAGCTGTTCCGGCATTATATCATCCTGTTGGCAGACATTGTGAAGCGCCCGGCAGTACGCATAGATGAATTATCCCTCTTAAACCAGGAAGAACAACGCAAACTGCAGAGATGGAATATGCAACCTGCGCTGACATATCCTTCGGAGAAAACAGTAGGGGAATTGTTCAGTGAGCAGGCGCTTACCAACCATGCGGCAGCGGCTTTGTTATATGAAGATACTGTACTTAGTTATGAAGAACTGGAAGCTGCCTCTAATCAGCTGGCAACTTACCTGGTACAATCAGGCGTCGCACCGGAAAGCCTGATACCGGTGTGTATAGACCGTTCTGCTGACCTGATCATTACCTTACTCGGGATACTGAAAGCAGGTGCCGCCTTTGTACCATTAGATCCCCGTTATCCGCAGCAACGTATTGCGCAGATGTTGTCGGAGACAAATTATACAGTAGCCATCACCAGTAGTGAATACCGTGAACTGTTTGATAGTGATGCACAGATCCTGACGCTGGAAGCATCGCAGCCTATACTGGGATTAATGCCATCAACACCGCTACCTGTTCGTGTAACGGCAGATAGTCTGGCATATGTGATGTATACTTCCGGCTCTACCGGTCGCCCTAAAGGAGTAATGGTCACCCACCGGAATATTGTGAGTCTGGCGGTAGGCAGTGGTTTCCTGGACTGGTCAGCAGATGATGTGTTATTGTCTACCGGTTCTCCTTCTTTTGATGCGTCCACCATTGAATACTGGGGTACCCTGCTGAACGGTGTCACACTTGTATTGGCGCATGAAGAGAGACTACTGGACAGTGTGCAGCTGAAAGAAGAAATTATTGCGCGCCGTGTTACCCGTATGTGGTTTACGGCCGGCTGGCTGCATCAGCTGATCGATATGGATATCAGCATCTTCGGAAGCCTGAAGACGGTAATGGCAGGTGGCGAGAAGTTGTCAGAGACACATATCAGTCGTTTGCGTGCTGCCTATCCTGATCTGAAGATCATCAACGGATATGGGCCTACAGAGAATACCACGTTCTCATTAACCTATACTGTACCCGGTGCCATAGCCGGTCAGCCCATTCCGATAGGTTATCCATTATCAAACCGTACGGCCTATGTATTGAACAACAGGCTGGAACAACAGCCTGTAGGGGTGCCCGGTGAGCTATATGTTGGTGGGGCAGGTTTATCCAAAGGGTATCTTGGTCAGCCGGAGCTGACAGCAGCGCGTTTTATCACACACCCTGCTACAGGTGAACGACTGTACCGTACGGGAGATCTGGCGCGTCTTTTATCCAATGGTAGTATCGCCTATCTTGGCCGTACGGACGACCAGGTGAAGCTACGGGGTTTCCGTATAGAGCTGGGTGAGATAGAGGGTGTCTTACAGGAGAGTGGTTATTGCAGCCGGGCTGTGGTCGTAGTGAGAGGAGACGGTAGTAACAGACGCCTGGTAGCCTATGTCGTACCCACACCTGGTTATGAGGAGTCCGTGTTGTTATCCTATCTGGAAGCGCGTTTACCGGGCTATATGATCCCGTCAGCATTGATCACAATGGAAGTACTACCATTGACTAAGAACGGGAAGGTAGATAAACAGGCGTTACCAGATCCGGAGGAAGGGCAGTTACATGCAAAAGGATATGTCGCTCCACGTGATGCAACGGAGGTACAGGTGGCCGGTATCTGGCAGGAAGCCTTGCAGGTGGACCGGGTGGGGGTGCATGACGATTTCTTCCGGCTGGGAGGCGATTCTATTATAGCGATCGGGGTTGTCAGCCGGCTAAGACAGTTGTTGAACAGGAATGTACGGCTGTATGACCTGTATCAGCTGCCGACAGTAGCGCAGTTGTCCGCTGCATTGCCTGCTATGCCGTTCCTGCCGGAAGAAGGAGATGCCATGCATCAGCAGGTAGAAAGGGAGCTTGCTGCATTAAGAGAGGAGATACTGGCACATCGTGATGATGCAGCTGATATTGCGGATATCTATCCCATGAGTGATATACAGAGTGGTATGGTATATGCGTCATTGCTGCATCCGGGCGAGGGTATTTATCATGATCAGTTTGCACATGTATTGCCTGCCGATCTGAATACTGCGTTGTTCGAGAAGGCGTTTGGATTACTGGTGGAGAAACATACCATATTACGTACGGCCTTTGATATGCATGCGCATAGGAATGGTGTGCAGATCGTGTATCAGCAGTTGCCGGTCAACTTCATGCACATAGATAAGCATGAGCTGACCATTCATAGTGCCGCCCCCTTTGTACAGGCGTACCTGGAACAACAGCGCAGGCATCCTGTTGATGTGGCGCGTGGACCATTATGGAGAGGCACACTGATCCGCTTGTCCGACTGGTATATTTTTGTGTTTGAGTTTCATCATGCGATGCTGGATGGATGGAGTGTGGCACACCTCAATACAGAACTGAACAATATTTATTTGCGGTTAAAGGCCAATGAAGAGGTTTCTGACCTGTTAACGCCTTTGAAATGTACCTACCGGCATTTCATCGTAGACAGCCTGGTGGAAAAGCGCTCGGGCGCACATACGCGCTTCTGGCAACAGCAGATGGATGGCTATAGGAGATTGCAGCTTTTCTCAGCAGTGCCGGAGCAACGCAAGTACATACATACATATGACGCTGACTACTGGCGCCAGCTCAAACAACGGTGCGATGAGGACAAGCTGTCTGTAAAATCACTGTTCCTCGGTGCCTTTCTTTTCCTCACAGGCATGCTGACACATGAAGATGAAATGACTATCGGTCTGACCACGAATTGTCGTCCGGTACGGGAAGATGGCGACCGGCTGTTGGGTTGTTTCCTGAACACTGTTCCTTTTCGTGTAAGTAAAGCAGCAAAAGATACCTCCTGGAAACATTATTTCCATGGAATAGAAGAAAAACTGAAGGCAATCAAGGAAAATGAGAACCTGACATTGCCTGAGATAGCCCGTGTAAATAATGAACTGTCTACGGATGAAAATCCTTTCTTTGACATACTCTTCAACTTCACTAACTTTTACATTTACGATACGATCTCTCCCGGACTATTCACCGCCGGACATGCTGCTGAAACAGCTGCCGGTCCCGGCCCGGGAAATGACAGGACCAATACTTACCTCGACTTTGATGTGAGTATTACAGGGAATGTACTGACCGTTATTTACTCTCAGAACCGGCAACTACTGTCTGGTAAGACATTGGAAGAGCTGCATACCTGGCTGGATGCAATACTGGATTGTTACCTGCATCACTATAACGATACGGTGGATGTCAGCAAGGTCTTGTCTCCGGCGGCAGTCACTGATCTGTTGATCGCGCTTAATCAAACAAACGCTGATTATGACCGCTCCGCTACACTGGTAAGCCTGTTTGAGGCGCAGGCTGCACGGACGCCTATGGCTGTTGCTGCCATAGATGATAACAGACAGCTTACGTACGAAGACTTAGATCAACAGGCCGGTAAGGTGGCCCGGTACCTCCGGGAGAAGGGCGTCAGCAGGGAAATGTGTGTACCTCTATACGCAGGTCGTTCGGTGATGACAGTGGTCGGTATTTTAGGCATATTGAAAGCGGGAGCTGCCTATGTACCTGTTGATCCTGATGCGCCGGCAGAGCGGGTGAAAGGGATACTGAAGGAGACAGGTGCCGTGTTAATGTTGCATACGGATAAGGACCAGGAAGTTGCTTCGCTGGCAGCAGATTGTAAAGTCATCGATGTCGCTACCGCCATTACGGTCAGTACATTACAGCAGTCGGCTTCTCCGGAGATCAATGCCACTGACCTCGCGTATGTTATTTATACCTCCGGCTCAACGGGAGCGCCTAAAGGTGTCATGGTGGAACATTGTTCTGTAGTGAACATGCTGACCGACCGTAAACGTACCTTTGCTATCAACGGGAATGATCGTGTGCTCATTGCGGCCTCCTTTACATTTGACGCCTCGGTGGAACAACTCTTTCTTGCACTGACCAGCGGTGCCGCTGTGTTTGTTCCGAAAAAAGAAGCCTTGCTTGATCCGCATACTTTTCATCACTTGTTGTCCGCACAACAGATCACACATCTGGATATCACTCCCGGACTGCTGAAGAACATCCTGCCATTGCCGGAAGAACATTATCTCCGGACAATCGTGGCCGGTGGTGAAGAATGTCCTGTATGGCTCCCCGCACAGCTCCCGTCAGGCATTACCCTTTACAATGAATATGGACCTACTGAAACCACAGTGGTAGCTGTTGCCTATGAATGTCCGAAAGGCGAAGTTGCACACAAGCGTATCCCGGTTGGCCGTCCCATTGCAAATACCCGTTTATTGATAGTAGATCGTAAAGGTCACCTGTTACCGCGTGGTATTCCGGGTGAGTTATGTATCGGTGGCGCAGGTGTGAGCCGGGGGTATCTTAATCAGCAGGCATTAACTGAAGAGCGCTTTGTGCGGGTGAAATATGGAGAGCTGTATGAAGGGGTCGTCTATCATACCGGCGATCTGGTGAGATGGCTGCCTGATGGTAATATCGATTTCATGGGCAGGATAGATGAGCAGGTGAAGATCAGGGGATATCGTGTAGAGCCAGGCGAAATTGAACAGGTGTTATTACAGAGCGGCCTGGTACAGCAGGCGGTGATACAGGTGACCGGTGAAGCGGCAGGAAAGCGCTTAATAGCATATGTCTCTGGTGTAGCGCATACCAGCAGTGTACAGATAACAGACTACCTGTCACAGCGCCTGCCCGATTACATGGTGCCGTCAGCAATAGTAGTGTTGGAAACAATGCCACTGACTACGAATGGTAAGATAGACCGCCGGGCATTGCAGGCCCCGGAACAGCTATCGGCCGTACAGTATGACCCGCCACAGACGCCTTTGCAAGAGCAGCTGTGTGCCTTATTCGGTGCAGTACTGGATCTTCCTGCAGATAAGATCAGTATCCGGGATGATTTCTTCCGGATAGGTGGTAATAGTATCCAGGCCATGCAGCTGCTTAACAGGATCAACCGGCAGTTTGATGCGCGGCTCAGGGTACTGGATGTGTACCTGGCAAAGACGGTTGCCCGGCTGGCTGTGGCTATTACAGAGAAGAAGACACAGCAGCATATAGTCAAACTGAACAGTGCGGAGCATAAACCACCCCTCTTCATGATCCATTCCGGCAGGGGCGGGGCGGAAGTATATACCTCACTGGCGGAGCAGCTCCATACGGATTATACCTGTTACGGAGTTGAGCCTTACAATAAATACCATCAGCCGCCATTGTTGCAGCTGAATTCACTCGCCGCTCAGTATTTGCAATATATAGACGCATTACAGCCTCCGGAATACGTTTTCGCCGGATGGTCGCTCGGCGGACAGATAGCGCTTGAAATCGCCTGTATACTCGAAGCAAGGGGTGTTAATAACATCCGGGTCCTGCTGCTGGACACCGTGCTCCCTGATGGAGATGAGCAGCTGGCCGGACTGACCAGTGCCCTGGTGAATGTCAGTGAGCTGCCGGATACCTATGACGCTGGCGTACTACAGCTGGGAAAGCAGCCACTTTCTGCAAAGCTGTACCATACCAGGGTGACCCTGCTGAAAGCGATGCAAAAGCCGGATTATCTGCTGTCCGATCCTTACGCGCCGGCACATGCATTGTCCGATCATATTATTGCATTACCGGATAATAACGTGGGCCAGGTGATAGCCGATCCCGCAAACCTCAGCGTAATAGTAGCCGCGCATCTGCATCACGATAATATTTTAAGTGATGAAGCCTGTATCATTGACCTGTTACGGCGGATACACCAATAATATGAACAGCGCAGTGCCCCCGGTACTGCGCTGTTGTACCAAACCGGATACAACAAATACCAACCTGGCTACACCCGCCCCTTACATACCTGCCATCTTTGCAGTATAAAATATGTAAAGATGAAAACAATACTGATCACCGGCGCTTCCTCCGGACTGGGTAAGACGACCGCAAAACTATTCTCCTCCAAAGGCTGGCGGGTTATCGCTACAATGCGTCGTCCGGAGCAGGAAACGGAGCTGCACCAGTTACCTCATATCCTGGTGAAAGCACTCGACGTAACCGATGCGGCACAGACCGAAGCCCTGATCACTGATGTGATGCGCCAATACGATGTGGATGTCGTACTTAACAATGCCGGCTACGGACTGATTGGCCCCCTTGAAACCGTTACAGACGAACAGCTCTCCCGTCAGTTTGAGACCAATGTACTGGGTGTTATCCGCCTTACCCGTGCCTGTATACCCTATTTCAGAGAAAAGAGACGCGGATTGTTCATTACCACTACCTCTATCGCCGGACTGATTGGCCTGCCGTTAACTGCTATTTATTGTGCCACCAAGTGGGCGATTGAAGGCTGGACAGAAGGTATGGCCTTTGAACTCAACCAACTGGGTATAGGTATCAAGACCGTAGCCCCCGGGGGTATAAAAACGGATTTTGCGGGTCGTTCCCTGGATACCACGATACATCCTGCCTACAATGACATGCAGGAAAAGCTGTATGGTGGTTTCGATCCTGAGACATTTACCCCTGCTGAGATCATTGCTGCAACTGTCTATGAAGCAGCAACTGACGGGAAGGACCAGCTGCGTTATATAGCGGGCGAAGATGCTAAAGCCTCGTATGCCCGCCGACTAGCCATCGGTAATGAAGCCTTTCAAAAAGAGATCGCCCAGCTTTATTTTGGTAGCCTCAGCAAACCCGCCTGATATTCCTGCTAAAAGTGAGGGCAAAGCAATTCCCTCACTTTTAAATAAATTCGCACTATGGAACAGAAAAAGTCTCCACATATCTTCCATTCCGTATCTGAGCTGCACAGCGCTTTAGGGCTTCCTGCACCACAGCACCCGTTGCTGAGCATTGCTGATTATGCACAGATCACGGCGGATGTAACCGCATTATCCAAAGGACTGGTACTGAATTTCTATAAGATCTCCTTCAAGTTCAACTTTAAGGGAAGGTTCAAATATGGTCAGCAGTACTATGACTTTGATGAAGGGGGATTAAGCTTTTCTGCGCCTATGCAGGTCATCTCCGCTGCAGAGGAAGAAGCAGATTACAGCGGATTGACCTTACTGATCCATCCTGATTTCCTCCGGAACTATCCCATCGCAAAAACCATCCGGAACTATGGCTTCTTTGATTATGCGGTCAATGAAGCACTCTTCTTATCTGAACAGGAAAAAGCGGTCATTACAGGCATTTTTGAAAGCATACAACGGGAACTGCAATCTTCTATAGACCACTTCAGCCAGGATATTATCATCTCCCAGATAGAGCAACTACTCAACTACAGCAACCGTTTCTATAACCGGCAGTTTATCACCAGGAAGGCGGCCCATAACGACCATCTTGCCGCTTTAGATCAGTTGCTGAATGATTATTTCAATAACAACACCGCCCTGTTTAACGGTATGCCGGGCGTAGAGATGATTGCCGGTCAACTCGGTGTATCCCAGCGGTACCTCAGTGATATGCTGCGTTCCCTGGTGGGATTAAATACCCAGCAATATCTGCAAACCTGGATGATCAGCAAGGCGAAGGAACTATTAAGCACCACTTCCCTGACAATCGGCGAGATCGCGTATCAGCTTGGTTTTGAATATCCGCAATCCTTTAATAAGTTCTTCAGGAAACAGACTGCCCAGTCGCCCCGGGACTTCCGTAATTCCTTTAATTAAGTCATTTCATCTCCGAAAATGTACATTTCACACCATTTGCCGGCGGTTCGCCGCTCCTAATGTGTACATTTGCATATGTTTAAGTCATACCACTTAAAATGGTGTTTTATCCTCATCGGCATACTCGTGGGAGGTACGATCCTAGGGAGGTCAGGGGAAGTGAGGTCCTGGAGTGCCAGTCAGATAATCGGACATATTATATCTGTTACATTCCTTATACTCTCCTGCTGGCTGGTACATTGTTTTTTCAGAAACGCCAGATTACCGTTACCCAATAAGATCAGGATTGTACTAAGTATGGCTACAGGTACACTGGTTGCACTGACCATCATTTATTACTATGACCTGTATGTGCCCTCCAGGTTTTTGCCACCCCGTGATATTCAGGTAGATGAGAGCTTCGACTATTTTTTAAGAAGATTTGTTGCGGGTTTTTTTGTTAACATGATCTGTTATATCGTGTTTAACATCATCTATACGAATAACATACTACAGAAGACGCAGCTGGAATATGAACAGCTGAAACAGGCGCACCTGCGTGCGCAGTTAATATCCCTGCAACAGCAGATCAGTCCTCACTTTCTTTTCAACTCACTGAGCACATTAAAGAACATGGCCGGAGAACCGGATACAAAGAAGTTCGTTGTGCAGCTCGCCCATGTTTACCGCTACCTGTTGAATTACAATGAACATCATGTGACCGCTCTTTCTGAAGAACTGTCGTTCATTCATTCGTATCTATACATCCTTCATCAGCGGTTTGAGACGGCTTTAAATGTAAGGATCGACATCCCTGACCGCTACCTCAGCCGCCTCATTCCGCCGCTGTCATTGCAGCTGCTCGTGGAAAATGCCATTAAACACAATGTATTATCTCCGGAAGCGCCATTGAATATCTATATTTCCGTCAATAGTCAAAATGAACTGGAGGTAGCTAATACCTACCGGCCGAAAAAAACAACAGAAGAGAGCACCGGACTGGGATTACAAAATATTAAAGACAGGTATCAGCTGCTCTTTAACAGTGAAGTCAGCGTAAATAATACACCGGAAACATTTACAGTCAGTTTACCTTTAATCCGCAATGAACGTAATCATAATTGAAGACGAACGCCGGACAGCCAATGAATTGAAGTCAATGCTGGAAAACGTCGATCCTGAGATCGATGTGACGGCTATCCTGCCTTCCGTGGCGACGGCTATCACCTGGTTCAGGGAAAACCCTGCGCCCGATCTTATCTTTTCGGATATTCAGTTAGGCGATGGACTGAGCTTCGATATCTTCAAGGAAGTGCAGATCAATGCGCCCATCATTTTTTCTACGGCCTTTGACCAGTATGCGATCAATGCGTTCGAATCAAACAGTATCGACTACCTGCTGAAACCTATTGATGAAAGTATGCTGGAGCGTAGTCTGCAGAAGTACGACCGTGTCCGGGAACACTTCTCCGCCGGTGCCTACGCTACTAGTTTAAATAAGGCTGTCAGCCAGTTAGATAACTACAAACAGTCCATTCTAATTCACTACCGGGAAAAGATCGTTCCCGTGAAAGTCGCTAATATTTCATTCGTATATACTTCGGGTGGTGTTGTAAGACTCTACAGTACCGAAGGACCTGAATACACAGTACAGTACACCATCGAACAACTGGAAGAAATGCTGAACCCACAGTTTTTCTTCAAAGCGAACCGTCAGTTTATCATCAACAGGAACGTTGTACAGGATATTGAACACTACTTCAATCGCAGACTCGTTGTCAAAACTACCTGTAAGACACCCGATAAGATCATTATCAGCCGCCTGAAAGCACAGGATTTTCTCCGCTGGATGGAGCAGTGAGTTCCCTCTCTGGCATTTCGTTTGTGTTTTTGATCATTTCATCACCCCATATGTCTCTCTCATAGTAATAAAGGGAAAGAGGATAACGGGATCATCTAGCTTTGCTGGCAATTACTGACTGGCCGCCTCTTATAGCGGCCGGACAGGGCTTTATGCAGTTTAATATATGAGTAAAAGACTATTAATTACGGCACTTACGTTACTACCATCCTGGCTATTCGGGCAATCGGTCTGGACACTACGTAGCTGCATCGAGTACGGTATAAAGAACAACCGTAACAGTGTGATCTACGACAACGAAAAGAAAGCAGCTGACGCGCAGGCGAAGGAAGCGCTCGCCGCCTATCTGCCCGCTGTCAGCCTGAATGGTACCCTGGACGACAACCTGAAAGTACAGCAAACAGTCATCCCGGCAGGGGTGTTCGGCCCTGAGGATATCCGTGTCGCATTCACTAAGAAGTTCAATACCAATGGGTCGGCGCAGCTGGATCAGACCATTTACGATCAGTCCCTGATCATCGGCCTGAAAGCCAATAAGTTCAATAAGCAACAGGCAGCGCTTAACCAGAGAAAGAGCGAAGAGACGATCATCTACAACATCACCAATGCGTATTACCAGATCTTCATTTACAGGGAGCAACTCGGTATGCTGAGGACCAATCTGGAGAAATACCAGCAGCAGATGAACGTTACCTCACAGCGTGTAAATAAGGGGACAACCCTGCAAAAGGAACTGGACAAGGTAACTGTTGACTATAACAATACGATGTCTCAGATCGTGGTGTCAGAAAGTAATATCACGCTCTCGGAGAACCAGCTGAAGTATGAAATGGGATATCCTATCAAAGATCCGTTGACCGTAGATAGTGCCGCCGTAGCAGGCAATCTGCATGTAGTGGCACCGGCACTGGCGGAAAATAATATCTTTTCGGCCCACACCCGTACAGACTATCAGTTGTCACAGGTCAACGCCGCACTCCTGGATATCGACCAGCGACGTATCAAAGCAGGGATCTATCCACGTCTGACTGCCTACGCACGTTATGGTGCTGTTGGTTTTGGTGATAATCTGGGGCAGTCCTTCTCTACCATGAGCAGCTACGCCGCTGTCGGATTGAAACTCAGCTTCCCTTTACTGGATTTCTTTAAGCGGAATGCCCAGTACACCCAGGCAAAATACAAACAGCTGAATGCCGTGGAACAGCTGAAACTGGATGAAGGTAAATATCAGCTGGAATATGAGAACGCCAAAACGAAGTTGCTGAAGGAACAAAGTAACGTCGAGAATAATAAACGAAATATAGATCTCGCGAAGTCTGTATTTGATGTGACCAACCTGCAGTACGAAAAAGGTACAACAGATATGACCGACTGGATCAATGCACAGAATTCAGTAAAGGAAGCGCAGAACAACTATCTCAATTCACTTTATAACCTCATTCTCGCCAGACTTGAACTGGAGAAGACAGCAGGTACCTTAAAGACTTTTTATACCGCTTTATAAATCAGCACATGAAGGCCAGATATATTACCATCATTATTGTCATAGCGATCGTTGGACTGATCGTTTTTAAACTCGCTGCGAATAAGCGAAAACTGAATGAAAAGAATACACCGGCGCCCGTTGCCGCAGTACGTATTCCTGTAAAGGTGGCGAAAGTGACCGAACAGCTGTTTGAGATCAGCATACTCAAAACAGGTAACCTGGCGCCATTTAAAGAAGCCAAAGCAGTGGCCATGTCAGGTGGCACCTTGCTGAAAGTCAACTTTGAGCTGGGTGATAAAGTAAAACAGGGACAGGTCCTCGCGGTGACTGATACCCGTCTCGCGCAACTGGAATTACAGAAGGCAGAGACCAATGTAATGAAGCTGCGTAATGACCTGAACGTGTACACTGAGTTGCTCGCCGGAAAAGCTGCGACACAGGAAAAGGTGAATGAGATCAGACAGAACTATGAAAATGCAGTGAACCAGGTACAGCAGGCGAAGAAGAATGTGGCAGATGCCGCTATCCTCGCGCCTACCAGTGGTGTGATCGCTTCCAAAAAAGTAGAACAGGGCATGTTCGTGAATGCGGGTACAGAACTGGCTTCTATTGTCAATCTGTCGCGTGCAAAGGTGCAGGTGAACCTGACGGAAGCAGAGGTATATAAAGTGAAAGAAGGCCAACAGGTGAAGATCACCACAGATGTATATCCGGGTAAAACATTCAATGGTGCTATCAGCTTTATCAGTCCGCAGGCGGATGACGCGCATAACTACCTGGTAGAGATCCTCATTGGCAACGAAGAAGATGCACTGCTCAGGTCCGGTACTTTTGTGTATGTTGATTTCTCCAGAAAAACAGAACAACAGGTACTGGTGATCCCAAGAGATGCACTGACAGAAAGTGTGAAAGATGCTTCCGTATACGTTTTGCAGGATAGCATTGTACGTCAGCGTACGATACAGACCGGCGCCGATGTGAACGGAATGGTACAGGTGCTCAGTGGCCTGAAAGCAGGTGAGCAGGTGGTGACATCTGGTCAGATTAATTTAAAGGATGGTAGCACTGTCAGTGTCTCCAAATAAAAATATGCTCGCTTATGTCAATAGCAGAAGTTGCCGTAAAACGGCCTTTACTGATCATTGTGATATTTACGGTGCTTATTCTCTTTGGGATGATAAGCTACAAGAAATTAAACTATAATCTCCTTCCGAAAATTGAAGTACCTACCGTTACCGTAAGTACGGTATATCCCGGTGCTTCTGCTTCCGAAGTAGAATCGTCCGTTACTAAAAAACTCGAAGATGTATTTGCGTCTATAGAAGGGCTGGATAAGATCAACTCTACTTCACAGGAAGGCGTTTCACAGATCATTATCTCTTTCAAGAGTGGAACAGATATAGATGAAGCACAATCGAACGTACAACGTAAGGCAGATCAGGCGTTGAATGATCTGCCCGATGATGCGGACCGCCCCCTGGTGAACAAGGTTAACCTGGAAGAAGTACCGGTGATACGTGCTGGTGTGACGTCTAATATGACGCCCGCCAGTCTCTATGAGTTTGTTGATAAACAACTGCGTCCCGTATTACAGAACGTGGCTGGCGTCGGCCAGGTGAACATCATCGGTGGTGATGAAAGACAGATCCAGATCAATGTTGATCAGCGCAAATTATTTGCCTACGGATTAAGCATCTCGGATGTGTCGAATGCGGTGAATAATGCAAACCAGTCTTTTCCGGCGGGTAGTATTGAAACAAGAGACCAGCAGTTCACCATCCAGTACGATGCGAATGTAACCTCTGTACAGCAGCTGAGTGACCTGATCATCAGACAGCAGCCTGGCAAGGGGAGTATTTATCTGAGAGATGTCGCTGAAGTAGTGGATGCGACTGCAAAGGCTACTGCGATCAACCATATTAATGGATTACCTTCTATCGGTATCCAGATCATCAAACAGTCTGACGCGAATGCGGTGAATGTGAGCAAGCAGGTAAAAGCCGCCTTCGAAAATATCGAACAGCAGTACAAAAATAACGCACTGAAGTTTACTATTTCTACGGACCAGTCCACCTATACCCTCCGCTCCGCTGATGCTGTGATGGAAGACCTGGTGCTGGCAGTAGTGATCGTAGGTGTGGTGATGCTGGCCTTTCTGCATAGTTTCAGAAGCTCCATGTTCGTGATGGTGGCCCTGCCATCCTCCATGATCCCGACATTCATTGCAATGTACCTGCTGGGATTCTCGCTGAACCTGATGACGCTGATGGCATTGTCACTGGTAGTAGGTATCCTGGTGGATGACTCTATCGTGGTACTGGAGAATATTTACCGGCACCTGGAAATGGGGTCGGACAGAAGGACTGCTGCACTGGAAGGGCGTAATGAGATCGGCTTCACAGCTATGGCCATCACGTTAGTGGATGTGGTGGTATTCCTGCCACTGGCCATGTCAGGCGGTATTATCGGCGCGATCCTGAAGGAGTTCTCTTTAGTTGTGGTATTCTCTACATTGATGAGTCTTTTTGTATCATTCACGGTAACGCCGATGTTGGCTAGCCGTTTCGGCAGACTGGAACATATGGATCCGAAGAGCTGGTGGGGCAAGGCGAACCTGGGTTTTGAAAGCCTCATTGACAGGTTAAAGGAGAACTATGCCCACATGCTGCAGGTGATGTTAGGTAAGAAGCGCTGGTTGTTATCAGGTGTCATTGTATTGATCATCGGTTCTGTTATGCTGATCGCAAAAGGATTTATCGGTGCTGCCTTTATTCCTTCCGGTGACCAGGGAGAACTGAACATCAACCTGGAACTGAATCCATCTGCAAATATCTACCAGACGAATATGCTCACGCAGGAAGTGGAACAGCTTATCATGAAGCGTCCTGAGGTAGATAAAGTCTTTTCCAGTATCGGTTTTGTAAGTGGAAGTGTGGCTGGTACCAGCAATAATGCGAATCGCGCGGAACTGGCGGTGACGCTGAAAGATGCCAAAGAGAGAAGCATGACTGCCGAGCAGTTTGGTATCATGATGCAGCGCGAACTGGCAGCGGCGGTACCAGGTGTGAAGGTAACGGCTTCTCCGACCTCTATCTCCGGTAATGCCAATGCAGCCCCCATCCAGATCGCCATTAAAGGTGTGGATCTGAAGGCAGTACGTTCGGTGGCAGAGCAATACATGAAACAGGTGATGAGTGTGCCGGGAACACAATTTGTGCAATTGTCTGTAAAAGATCCGAAACAGCAGATAGAAGTAAAGCTGGACAGAGAGAAAATGACCTTGCTGGGTTTAAATGCCAGCCAGGTGGGCGGCGCACTACAGAATGCATTCAGTGGGAATGATAAAAGTAAGTTCAAACAGGGAGGTAACGAATACGACATCCTGGTGAGCCTTGACAGGTACGACCGGTCTAACATCAATGATGTAAGGAACCTGACCTTCTCCAATAACAACGGGGAGCGTTTTATCCTAAGTCAGTTTGCCGATGTAAGAGAAACGATGGGAGAGAGTGTGCTGGAAAGAAGTGACCGCATGAACTCTATCAACGTGAATGCGAACGTGGCTGGCCGGCCGACAGGTACAGTAGCGGAAGACATCAAAAAGAAAGTCGCGTCGATTCAGTTGCCACAGGGTGTCACCGTGGAATACCTGGGTGATGTAAAGAACCAGGGAGATGCATTTGAGAGTCTGGGACTGGCATTGATCACAGCGATCCTGCTGGTGTACCTGATCATGGTGGCGTTGTATGAGAGTGTGATCTATCCATTCGTGGTGTTATTCTCTATACCAGTCGCACTGATCGGTGCGTTGCTGGCACTTGCCTTATCCATGGAAACATTGAACATCTTCTCCATCATTGGGGTGATCATGTTGCTGGGTTTGGTGTCAAAGAATGCGATCCTGATCGTCGATTTTACCAATCAGCTGAAAGAAGAAGGACGTCCGGTGAGAGAGGCGTTAATTGAAGCCGGTAAGGAACGTTTGCGACCTATCCTGATGACAACACTGGCGATGATCCTGGGGATGCTGCCTATCGCACTCGCTACAGGCGCAGGTTCAGAGATCAAAAATGGTATGGCCTGGGTGATCATCGGCGGGCTGACCAGCTCTATGATCCTGACCTTATTCGTAGTGCCGGCGATGTACCTGATCATTGAGAAATGGAAGAACCGTTTCCAGAAAAAGAGCCCTCCTGAAGCAAAGTTAAGTACTACCTGATCCATCTCCGGATGACAGATAAACAGCAGCTGAAGCGGTATGACGACTGTCTTCAGCTGCTTTGATCCATTCCTTTACCATAACATTGAAATGCATATCTGATGAAGTCATCTCTGTACTTCAGTTTTTTCGCGCTTTTGATTTCACAGCAATCGAGGACCTTAAAACTGGTCCGGGCATGGAGTTTCGTGTGAATAAGCTACTGATGATAGGTGTGAACGCAGGTGTACTGACACCAGTGCTTTCCCGGCAGTTTAAACGGAATACTTCCTCTGATAAATATTTTCTTTCCAACAGGATCAGTACAATTCCCTATGGGAATGTAACGATATTGTTACTGCCATTCCTGTAGACAACTGAGATGGCTTATTCTTCCGGCTTATGATATGGTCAGTTTATCCGGCATTATGTACAGTTCAGTTGATTTATTTCTGTCGGATAGGATAAACGAATAATATTTGCAGCTCACTTAAGTTATAAAAGACGTATACAGTATTACAATAAAGTGTGACAGTTGTAGGTTTGAACAAACCGGCTCAATCCTGAGCCGGTTTTATTTTTTTATAGATTCAGGGTATAGTCAGATACTAGTATTGTATTCGTTATGGTAAGCTTTCTCCTCCGTTTCTCCTCCGTTTTAAAACGGAGGAGAAACGGAGGAGAAAGCTTACTTAGTGAATACAATATCCCATCCGGGCCGAACGACATGGCCCGCAGAACGGCCCGTAAAATTTTCGTCACCACGAATCCCGGTTTTGTCACCCTGTTTTCGGGTTCTGTCACCTTTGTCTGAAAGCGTGGGCATATTATGGGTAATATTGGGCCATGACGCGACCGGTATAGATAACGTAGTGGCAGTCACAGGAAGCCCGCAGGCGTGTATAGTTGTAAATACGCCTGTCAGCTTTCCAGCAGCTCAAGTATCTGCTCATTTTCAATGATGGTCATGCCATGCCGGTCACTGGTAATACCTTCCGTCAGCCGATAGGTATACCTGGGTTTTGCACCGTCCAGTAAAGTTGGCAGGTAAGTAAACTGCAGATTGGCATGCGTCTGTAATGCCTGCCCTACTTCGATAATATGTGTAGAGATCAGGAAGAAGCAGTTGCTATAGCGTGCGAATGCGGTTGTTACAGCCAGTGTGGCATCATAGGCATCTTTTACGTTAGTGCCTTTGAACAGTTCATCAAAGATCACAACCAGATTTTTGCCACTGCTCACTTCCGTTGCGACCTGTTTAACCCGCAGTACTTCCGCATAGAAATGACTGTATCCCATATTCAGGTTATCAGGCACATTGATAGAAGAATACAGGCCGTCACGGACAGAGAACTCCATGTTGGCAGCAGCTACCGGGAACCCCATGTGGCCCAGGTACAGTGCGATGCCGAATGATTTCATCAGTGTCGATTTTCCGGCCATGTTAGCGCCTGTAAGGAAGATGACATTGGAGCGGCTGTCCAGTGAGATCGCATTGGCAATACCGGCATCTAATGCAGGGTGGCGTAGTCCCGTGGTATGAAATATATTACGCGAAGCGGGTAGTGCCGTTGCGTAGTGAAATCCACGCTGGCGGGCCACATCACTGACCGCGATGTATACATCCAGCTGGTAAATGCCCTGTAGTAGTTGTTCCATCTGCGCCGACAGGCGGTGTCGCAGCTGGCGGTCGTAATAGGCGATTGTCCACACAGAAAGTTCTTTGACATTACTGAGCCAGGTAAGATCCGATAATACCTGGCGCCATAGTGCAGCTTCTTCATAGTTATTCAACTGTTGGAGGAAGCTTTTGAAAGTACGTAGTAGATGGAGGGTAGCCATTAGTCCTTTGCGTAGCTGTTCATATTCTTCATCATGAAGGAATGCATTCAGCCGTTTTCTGAGGATGGATGGAAGGCCGGCTGCCCCACTCATGGTCAGGTAGTTTTCTGCTGCCTGTACATCACTGCTACTGAAGGGGAATGTTAACCGCTGTTCCTGGAAGTACCGGAAGGTCGCACTGCGATGGTTGATCGCATCCGGATCAGTAAGGGGCTGCTGGAACATTTGTTCCAGCAGTCGTTCCCCTCCGGTGGTTTTGATTCTACTAAAAAGTTGATAAATGGAATTCGGTTTGAATTTACCAGTCAGGTTCAGGTCTTCCAGTGTCTGCTTATCAGCTTTAAAACTCATACTTATTTCGTTTTAGTCAGGCCTGCCTCCAGCATGTCAAGAATGCCTTCATTGCTGATGATGATCATCCCATGCCTGTCGTTTGTAATACCATGCTCCAGTGTATAGGTGTATACCGGTTTGTGACCGTCCATACGGGTGGGGAGATATACAAAATGTACGTTGCTGCATTGCTGTCGCAACACATCGCCCGCCTCAATAATATGGGTAGAGATGACAAAGATGCTGTTATGCTTCCGGGCAAAGCGGCTGGTGATCGCAATGGTCGCCTCATAGGCATCTTTCACATTTGTACCTCTGAACAGTTCATCAAACACAATGAACAGCCGCTTCCCCTGACTTAACTCCTGTGCGATCTTCTTTACCCGCAGTACTTCCGCATAGAAGTGACTGGCGCCCATGCCCAGGTTGTCCGGCAGGTTGATCGTTGTATAGATACCATCCAGCACGGAGAACTCCATTTTAGCTGCTGCTACCGGAAAGCCCATATGAGCGAGGAACAGCGCGATACCCAGCGATTTCATAAAAGTGGACTTGCCCGCCATGTTCGCTCCGGTCAGAAAGATGACATTGTTCTGCTCCGTGATATGAATGGTATTGGCAATTGCTTTCGGTAGTAATGGATGATATACGCCTTCGACTATTGCCCGGCAGCCACTGTCAGATATGGCCTGTGGGAATACGAAGCCACGTTCAGCTGCTACTTTGGCTACAGAAAGGTAGACGTCCAGATAATAGAGGTAATGTAACAGTTGCTGTATCAGTTCCCGGTGACGGAAACGCAGTATCACATCATAGGCCGCGATCGTGGCGTGTGATAGCTTGCCCTGTTGGGCCAGCACCGGAGCGAACGCCGGTGCTGCAAGGAGAGAGGCCAGGATATTCCTTTCCTGCTCATAGGCAATGCCGCCTGCTTTACTATCGATAAATACCCGGACACTTTGTAAAAGGGTGACCAGTGATTGCACACCTTTATAGACCATCTGAGTATTACCATCTGAGACGATCATGCCTGCCAGTTTTTTACTGACAGACTGCTCGTCGGCAGATAACTTCGTCCGCTCGTCCGTATTGCCGATATAAGGCTCTATTGCATCAAAGAGCGGTGCCGCAAATGGGTAGACAGTTCCTGCTGCCGCAAAATGCTGAATGATATTGCTGCGCCGGTTGATGCTGATATGATCTGATAGCGGATGCCGGAACATTTCTTCCAGTATGAGCGCACCCCCGTGGGTCACTGTACGGTTGAAAATGTTATACACCGCGTCTCCGCCATACCGGCCAAAGATGTGCAGGTCATCCAGTGTTTGCTTATCTGTAGTGAACAGCATAGTGGTTATTTCCTTTTACGTCTGATGAGCAGAATGGTGGCGAATGCCACGAGTATACCCGGTAATACCCACAGATAAAATATCCTGAGGATGCGCACCTTGTCGATCGTTACGGTGACACGGGTGTCCTTTGCAGCAGGACGATAGGTGTCGATGGGAAATTCTCCGTTACTCAGCCAGCTGAACAGGCCCGTATTGAAATAGAAATTGGCTGTTTGGATGTTGAAGCGTCCAAGTTCGGCGTTGCTGAGGAAATCGGCATCACCGGCCACGATGATACGTTGTTCCCTGTTGCCTACGTTACGGGTCAGTGCCACAACTGTTGGTACCGCCATCTTTTTATCGCCTGCGGCAGGATCGTAGTGTACTACGGCAGAATCAGCTACCAGCTTATCCTTCTTGATCCAGCTCCTGTCTGCTGCTGTCATTAATAACGGCTGTACTTTGAACAGACTGTCCGAATAGACGATGCCTGTCGCTCCCGGCATGGAAATAGCAATACTGTCCTTATAGTTCTTCGCCAGGGCTTTAGACAAGTTAGCAGCGGTGGCCGTCATCAGCGGCAGCGCCACATCAGGCGTCATGTCTGCACTGGGTTGTACGATCGTTCCCTCCATCAGTTGTACGCCCAGTTGTGCTAAAAGCGGATTTAATACGCCCTGTTTGCCAGGTTCCCCGGTTATCAGCAGGTTACCACCCTTGTCAATGTAATTCCTGATCCGTGTAAGTACTGCCGGCGAGAGTGCTGTTTTAGGATCGGCGATCACCAGTGTAGAGATGTTATCAGGAGCATCCTGCTCTTCGAGCGACAGGGTATCGACATCGAAGCCCTGGTTAACCAGCGCATAACGGAAGCCGTTCTTATAGGTCAGCGTATTGTACTCACGGTCACCTGTTTTATGAATGCTTCGCTCGAGGTTGCCGCTCAGGAAGGCTATTTTCGGGATCTTAGCCTGTAGCAGTCTTTTAAAGGCAGCTGCTACCTCTGCTTCACCCGGCCACTGTGACTGGTCGTCAAATACGCGCAGTAAAGTTGTTTTGCCTTTATACTTCAGCTGCATCACATAGCGGTTCTGTTCCGGACGCAGGTCAATGACCTTTCTCATTTCAGCAGGCGATTTGAAATCTGCGATCTTCAGGTCCATACCCTTTGCACGCTGTGTGGCTACATCCTGGAGGTCTTTGCCAGGATAGAAGCGCATGATATTGGGATTGTCGAGAATACTGTCATAATACTGGACGTAGTTCAGTTCAATGTTATCTTTGAAACGCATGTAAGGCTCCCACCTGGCCAGGTCCATGTTACGTCCATCTTCTGATCCGAAGTAATAGTATTGCCCCAGCAGGTTGTTGTAGGCGGTGACCTCAAGAGGGGCATCACCCAGCTCTTTGATGATCTGCCGGGAGTTGGGTGTGAGTGTTCTGGATTTATT
This sequence comes from Chitinophaga agri, assembly GCF_010093065.1. NCBI lineage: Bacteria > Pseudomonadati > Bacteroidota > Chitinophagia > Chitinophagales > Chitinophagaceae > Chitinophaga > Chitinophaga agri. The sequence continues at coordinate 7,096,776 of NZ_CP048113.1, forward strand.
CGCAGTAGCATCCAGGTAGGCCACCAGCGAAGGACGTGAGGTGACGTAGCCGATCACCAGTGCAGATAACACGATAGCCGCATACCTGCCGAATCTTACAATCGCTGGTTTTGATTCCCGTCCCGCCTTTAGTTTGTAGATACTCAGCCCCAGGAATATATAAATGATCACCAGGAAGTAGATCACATCTTTGCTGGTGATCAAACCTGCCATCATTTTTTCGGTACGTCCGCTCAATGAAAGGAAATAGGTGAGGTCCCGTACAAATGGAATGTTTTGCCAAACCGTGCCGATATAGCTTAATACGCCTACCATAATGAAGGTACAGACAGCCGCTACGATCTGGTAAGAGGTCAGGCAGGACATGAACAGGCCGATCGCGGAATAGGCGCATAGCAGCAGGTAAAAGCCGAATGACGCTGACAGCAGTATGCCGGCATCTGCATGCAAGATGTGCAGCAGACCATCGGTGATGAAGATACCCAGTATGGCAATCATCAGCAGATTATATACCATCATGGCCAGGAATTTACCAAAGATGATCTCTCTTACCTTCACAGGGGAGGAGTATAGTAATTTGATCGTACCGTTATTGACTTCCCTGCTGATCAATCCCATTGTCAATAGCGGGATGTAGAGATATAATGTCTGCATCACCACATTGAATACGCCGCCTTTGGAAGCAAATATCCTGTCGGTGACGCGCGTCATATATTCCAGTCCCATTCCGCCCATTTCCTGCGTACGCGCATTGCTGTCCAATCCGTTTATATATGCCATACCGCATTGTACCAGGAAAGCGATCAGTAAAAACCATGCTATCGGGGAATAGAACAGGGTACGTAATTCTGTTTTCGCAATTCTGAAAACCGTCTTCATGAATCTCTTATTGTGATGATTGATTGGATAATTGTTTAAATACTTCGTCGAGCGCTGTTTTATCGAGCGTGATCTCTCTCAACCTCCAGCCCTGTTGTATGCTGGCTGCGATCAGGTGTTCCGTAATTTCCTGGTCGCCATTGAAGTGGACACGTACCTGTCTTTCCGTCAGGAAATCTGTTTTGGTCACACCTGGTATCGCCATGAGTGCTTCAGCAGCGGGAGGGTTCTCCATATGCATCAGTACACTATGTGGCTCGATATAGTTGTTGAACGCGTCCATGCTGTCTGCAAATACGATCCTGCCGTTATCGATCATCTTGATCTCTTTACATAGCAGCTGTACTTCCGACAGAATATGTGACGAGAAGATCACGGCGCGGTCTCTGGCGATGTCTTTGATCAGCGCTCTTACTTCAATGATCTGGTTAGGATCAAGACCGTTCGTAGGTTCATCCAGCACCACCAGTGAAGGCCGGTGTATAATCGCCTGGGCGATACCTACACGCTGCCGGTAGCCACCGGAGAGATTACTTATCAGGCGCTGGCTATAATGTGCAATGCCACAACGTTCTTTCGCTTCCTTCAATGCCGGCTGTATCTTTTCTTTTGGCATCAGGCGAAGGCCTGCGCAATAGATGAGATATTCATCTACTGTGAGGTCCATATACAGGGGCGGGGTCTGTGGCAGAAAACCAATTTCCTGTTTTGCCAGTTCCGGGTTCTCCCGCATATTGATACCATTCACGTATACATTGCCTTCTGTCTGGTTCAGTACACCACACAGAATATTCATTGTAGTAGATTTGCCTGCACCATTAGACCCCAGTAAACCCACGATTCCGGTCTGACTGATCTCCATATTGATGTCACGGATTGCCCATGAGCTGGTGTAGCGATGTGATAAGTGCTCCAGCTTTACAATACTGTTCATTGATTATTTTTTTGTGTTGGATTAAGGATTATTTGGCATACCCGGATTGTTGTTCATCAATGCCGGTGGCAGTTGTAATACCAGCCGGTTGGGTTGATTAAGTGTATAGGTGGTAAAGGTGCCGTCTTCGTTATAAAGCGTATGCGTAAATACCTGTCCGGCAAATAGCGGATCTACCGATTGCCTGCGCATATCAAACCAGCGGTAACCTTCTGCGGCAAACTCACGGATACGTTCTTCGAAAATGAAACGTATCAGGGCAGCCTGGTTGCCCGACGTAACGGCAGGTATACCGGCATCTGCTACAGGCATACGGTGCTCGCGCAGGGTCTGTACGTCTGCTGTGGCTCCCGGGAGGTCGTTCAGCCGCGCTTTGCACTCTGCCCTTAACAGATAGAGTTCGGGCAGCTGTAATCCGATCCTGGACCACTGTACACCATACTTGCGCAGGCGGCCACCAGGATTGGGCGACTGATCAGGGTTCCTGTCTGTATACAGCTGCAGACGCAGGTCAGACGGCTTAAACAGTGCGGCAGCCCACGGTGCCAGTACCAGGCCGTTATTACCCAGCTGGTTACCGTTAAAAGGCCCGTTGTAGAAGATCTTTGATACAACTGCTTCCGTCAGGTCGTTCAGGTTGTTACCGGCGCCCTGTGAAGGACCGATCATCACATCTAACGGAAGGAATGAGCCGTTTGCGCCAAGTGTCTGGTTGTAATCATATAAATGCGTATCGCCGTTTGCCAGGTCCGCAAAGGCGGCGTTGAACAACGGCAGGGCTTCATTGTTCCTGCCCATGAACAGGTATACTTTCGCCAGGAGGCCTTCGGCTGCCGGTTTAGACATACGCGTCTGTATAGTGGGTGTCACCGGTAGGTCGGCAATGGCAGCAGTGAGGTCGCTGATCATAAAGTCGTATACTTCCTGTACAGAAGCGCGTGTGAAGATCTTCACGTTCACATCTGCCTGCACTATGATCGGGAACCCGGGATCTGTAGCGGCTGTAGCAGCTACATATGGTTTGCCGTAATAGTTGATGAACTGAAAGTAGGTCCAGGCACGTGTCGCCAGCGCCTGTGCGCGGATGGACCTTTTCTGTTCATCTGTTCCCCCGCTGGCGTCCATCACTTCATTGATGATCTTGTTCAGCGAATAGATCTGCGGCAGCCAGATGGTCAGCGCCCACGGTGAGGGGTCCTGTTGCAGGTAAATGACATCCTGCCACTGGAACAGTTTGGCCATCTGCGGACTGCCCTGGTTGAAATACGTTGCTTCTGCTGCCACGTCATCTTCCATCAGTACCGGTTCCTGCCATCCACCGGAATATGATTGTATATAGTATGCCGGATCGTTCATCAGTTTATCATAGTCGTCCGTCGTGACTGCTATCTGTGAGCCCAGCGGCACTACTTCCAGGAAACTCTTTTTACAGGCAACAAGGGACATCATTATCGTGATATAAATAATCTTTCTCATCCTTCTCCGTTTAAAAGTGAATTAAAGTGTAACCTGCATGCCGAGGTTGTACTGGTGTTTGTAGAGTGCGCCCGGATAGCCGGTTTCAGGATCGATACGCTCGCTGTTGGCTGTCCAGATCAGGAAATTGGTTGTTTGTGCATAGATGTTCAGCCGCTGTATTTTCAGGAAACGTAGCGCCGCCGGCTGTAACTCGTAGGCAAGCGTAATGTCCCTTATCTTGAGATAGGAGGCACTGATCACATTGAGATCAGCAGATGTGTAATACCCAATATCCCTGCGCATATAGCTAACACCCATATTGGAGACGTAGGACGGTATGTTGGTCCTGTTTTCATCACCCGCCTGCTTCCAGCGATCAGCAAAACTAGCCATCAGATTATTGCCGCTGAGAGAAGTGGTACCCGGCATTCTGCCGGTAAAGAAGTAATTGACGTTCTTACGCATAACAGCACCTATGTTACCGACCATATTCACCGTCAGGGAGATGCCCTTATAGTCGAAGCGGTTAGTGAGGCCACCGTTGAATGGCGATTGGGTGGTACCCTGGTATACAATATCTTCCGGTTTGGCGATGTTCGGTTCTTTGGAGACCGATTTATCCGCCAGCCTGATCTGCGGGTCACCCATGTTGTCCAGTCCCGCGTACTGATAAGCGAACAGCGGTTTGGAATTGTAACCTATCCAGTAAGGAGCGTTCAACTTATAGCTGGCCGTATTGAAGAACGGGCTTGGCGCCGCATAGGAGACCAGTTTATTATAGTTATAGCTGAAGACGAAATTGGTAGACCAGGCCCAGTCCTGCTTTCTGATATTCGTTGTTCGCAGGGCTATCTCTATGCCTCTGTTCACCAGCTTACCGACGTTGCCTGTTTGCGATTCGTAGCCGGTAAACGGATTTAAGGGTACCTTACCCAGCAGGTCTGTCGTCGTCTTGCTGTAGGCATCCAGTGTGCCGGAGATGCGGTTCTCCAGTACAGAGAAATCTATACCGATATTGGTGGTCTGTGTACGTTCCCAGGTCAGTTTTCTGTTGGCTGGCTGGCCGAGCGCCAGCGCATCTCCTGCGATGCCACCGCTTTGGGACTGGGGTTCCGCGATCAGGATATCATACAGGGATGCAGCACCTACATACGGAGAGTTACCGGTAATACCATAGGTACCTCTCAGCGCCAGAGTATTGATCCAGCTGACATCCTGCATAAATCCTTCATTGCGCACCTGCCATTTACCCCCCAGGCTCCATACAGGTTTATTCTGTACAGAAATGTCACTACCAAACTGGTTGCTGTGATCTCTGCGCCAGCTGGCGTCCAGACTGTACTTATGATTGAAGGTATAACTGGCCAGGGCGAACAGGGAGGTAAAACGTGACAGGGTTTTGAATACCTGGTAGGGTGATGTACGAAAGAAGCCAAAGCCCGTTACCGTGCCAAATACCCCTCTGCTAAGCGTACTGTAATCCAGCAGCGGATAAGTACCCAATGCTTCGTCATATCCCAGGATGCTGGTTGTATTGCGGAGAGAAGAAGCTTCCTGTGCTTCCTGGCCGGCCTGTATGGTCAGTATGTCCTTTCCTGAGCGTGGAGCAGCAGTATATAACAGCTGGTTGCGCACGGTCCAGTTACGCTGATCTGTATTAGAGGAAACATACAGGCTGTTATTCACCGGCAGATAGTACGTCGGTGTGGAAGCCGGAGACGGAGCGACCGTAAAGGACAGCAACTGTTTACGCTGGCCGATAGTGCGGGCGTCCGTAAATGTAGTCGACGTGCCAGGCGCTTTCAGGTAGCCGTATGTACCCTGGAAGCTGAAGCCTTTCCACAGTTTAACACCAACATTGGCGGTGAGATTGACACTGATTGTGTTGGTATTGGAATGTGCATAGTTGATTTCCCGGAGGGGATAATAATCCAGGTTGATCCTGCTTCTGCCAGTATAATTATTACGGGTGGAATCGCTCCATCCATTGGTGAATGCAATATTCTGTTCTCTTCCCTGTCCATCTACAAATAACTGATAGGGCAGGAAGGTATTATCAACGGACGGCATATTCCTGGCACTCATGACGTTATTGATCAGTGAGGTGTTCAGCGATACCGTGATCCGTTTGCCGGCATTGATATGCTGGGAGAGGTTAACCTTATAGGTATTGTTCTTATTACCCGGCGTATTATTTTGCACACCTGTCCAGCCCAGCGAAGCATAGAAGGCATAGTTACTGTTTCCTGCGGAAACGGACACGGTGTGATTGGTAGTGACAGGCTTACGATAGAAAAGATCAATGATCTGCGACCGGTTATCTATGCGGCTCATGCTATCCAGACTTTTATCAGCCTGTGCTGTACTGATCAGGCCGCGGTATTGATTATATAGTACCATCTCATGCGGCAATACCACCTGTGTGCCCAGTGAGTTCCAGGGATAGTTAACAGGATCAAATGTCTCGCGGGCGGTCTGTATGTACTGTTCACTGTTCATCAGCTGATTATAGCTGAAGTCTGGTTTGCCCTGCAAACTCACAGATCCCGTGTAATTCACCGACAACTTTTGATTTTTATTGCCTTCCCTGGTTTTCACGACAATCACACCATTAGCGGCCCGCGCACCCCAGATGGCGGCAGCAGCGGCATCTTTCAGCACAGTGATATCTTCTATGTCATCGGGATTGACAGAACTGAAGTCGGTCGTAATGACACCATTGATGACATAGAGCGGATTGGTAGGCTGATCACCACTCACAGTAGAATATCCCCTGATCACACTTGACCTGGTGGTAAAACCGTTGCCTGTTCTGCCGGAGGAGGTGGAGTTGATACCTACGGTAAGACCTGGTACCTGCCCTTCCAGCCTGGCCACCACATCAAAAGTGCTGACACGTTCTTTGAACACTTCCATATCCGGCTTGCCGAAAGCACCGGTGGCTCTTTCCCGGCTCAACTGCTGATAGCCGGTGTTGTAAATGGTAACAGTGGATAATGCACTGATACGGGGCGACATGATGATGGTCATGTTCTCCGTCATCCGGGAGTAGGGAACTAACACACTTTCATGGCTGATACTGGTGAAGAGCAGCGTATCGGTAGGAACCAGTCCATAAAGGGTAAACTGTCCCTGTTCATTCGTGAATACGTAGCGGCGGCCATTGCGGAGCATCACGGTAATGTTTGGAAGCGGCTGAGCGTTATTGTCAGTCACTTTACCGGTTACGTAGCCCGGATGGTCGGAGCCGTCTTCTGTGGCCTGTGAGATCACGGCAGGGGGCTTGCGACTGATAAAGATCGTTTGCCCCTGGATACTGTAGTTCAGTGGCTGATCGGCCAGGATGAGCTGCAGGGCTCTGATCAGCGGTACATTCTTTAACTGGACCGTTACCGGTGAGGCGATGGCCAGGTCTTCGTTGCGGTAGAAGAACTTGTAGCTGGTTTGTTGCCGGATGCTGGCAAACACTTTCTGCAACGGAACTGACTTACCACTGAAGGTGACCAGTGGAGTCTGCGTCTGTGCGAAGGTGCTGGCATTTACCTGTAGCAGCGCCATGAAGAAAAGCAGGATAGCCAGTTTCATTACAAGTGCGTTTTTGGTTGATCTGGTCCCCATAAGCATAGGGGGGACGACGGGATTGCATTGACCCTTAATTTGCATACATTTGCAATGTTTAATGTTTAGTAATAAGCCGGACTTAAACGAAAACCGGGGGTAGGACGCCAATCTTTGCACCCGGTTTTTTCATTTAGTTCACGCGATTTTGGTTCTCTCTAATGCTGAATAATAATTAGCTTTTTGCCCTCGATTTTATAGTTGATACTTGTTGCCGATAACCCCTGTAACACCTGTGATAAGGTGAGGGTTTTGTCTATTTCTCCTGTAAAAGTGGCGGTTGGTATTTTCCCCTCATAGCTCACTTCAATGTCGTACCAGCGGGCCAGTTGCCGCATGACGGTCTGCAGGTCTGCATTATTAAAGGCGAATATGCCTTCTTTCCATGCCACCGCGCTGTTTACATCGGCCTCTTTGATAAGACGGATCTGCTGACCGATCTGCGCTTCCTGACCTGGCTTCAGTAATTGTGATGTTTCCTGATGAGACACCCTGACAGCACCCGTTATCAAGGTGGTGTTGATGGTGGCTTCATCTTTATAAGCGTTGATATTAAATGCAGTTCCTAAAACATGGATGGAAGTGACGTCATTGATGATCACCTTAAATGGCTGGCTGGCGTTGGCTGCCACATCGAAATATGCCTCACCGGTTACCTTTACTGTTCTTTCCTTTTCTGTGAAAGCTGTAGGATAGGTAAGGCTGCTGGCCGCATTCAGCCATACCCTGGTACCATCTGGTAAGATCAGCTGATACTGGCGGCCCCGGGCAGTGGTAATGGTATTGTAAGCGACAGGTCCGGTATGCTTCGAATGATTACCATTCCTTTCCTTATAGGAGATCTCTCCGTTCCTTAACTGAATGGCGGTGGTGCCCTGCATAGCGATCAGGCCATGTTGCGAGCTATCCAGCACTATATCGCTACCGTCAGCCAGGGTAAGTATTGCGCCCGTCTTTCCCGGAAGAATGTCAGTATGCTTTGCCAGCTGTGGTGGCGCCGGTGCAGGTGACTGCCGTAATAAATAATAACCACCGGTGAGCAGCAATAAAACAGCTGCTGCGGCTACTGCCCAACGGCGAATAGGGAATAGGGGTCTTACGACCGGTTCCTGCCGGATACTTTGTAAAAGCTGATCCTGTATGTTGGCAGCAATTCCTGCTTTCTGCTGATCGAAATCTTTCAGCACGTTCCGGTCCCGGTAATCCAGCACTTCCAGGTACTGTTCTACAAACGCGGCTTCTTCAGGGGATGCTTCCCCTTCATTATACCTGGCGAGCAGTTGGAAGAAGTGTTGTTTGTCCTTGCCGGAATCGTACATAACAGGTGGCTTTAATAGTATAGTCAGGAAAAAAGGAGTGCTTTCCCGACCTCAGGACACTTTTTTTAAAAAAGTTTTCCGGCTGCCTGGTCAGAGCGTGTCATCCAGCAGGACGAGCAGGATGAGGAGGTGCCCGAAATGGGCTTTCAGGTCCTGTATAGAGATGCTGAGCTGGTTCTGTACTGTCTTACGGGAGAGCTGAAGGTTATCGGCAATCTCCTGGGTGGTGAGGTGGTGGAGATAGTATTGAATAAAGATCTGCCGGCGTCTTTCCGGCAATACTTCTGCCCATGAAATGATCAGGGCCGTGAGGTCTTTTTCCAGTAATGCCTGATCTGCTTTATAAAGGGATTCTTCTGTATTGTCAAGCAATTCGAAGAAGAATTCGTCTTTTTTAGCGATGAGTTTATTAATAATACGGTATTGGAGGGCTTTTCCCAGGTAGGCAGGCAGGTTCATGATGGCCAGTTCTTGCCTGCGACGCCACAGGTCCAGAAAAAGGTCATGTACAAGTTCCCGGGCCAGTTCCTGGTCACCCAGCTTTTTACTGGCTGTCGTATACAGCTTTTCCCAATGCCGTTGAAATAATTGCTGGAAGGCCGTTTCTGAGCCGTTTTTAATAAGACTGAGCAGCTGTTGGTCGGTGTCGGTATGTATGAAGTCGTTCACTAAGCGCTTAAGATTTCCCCCAGGCTTAAATTTAATCAAAAAATAAGGAATTTGTACAACTCCTGACAGCATCTGGATTTAGCGGGTAATGGCCGGACGCAAACAGCATATTCCTTATACGGTCAGTGGCTTCACTTCAGTGTATCCAGATAGTACTTCAGTTGTTTGAGAAAAAGTGTATAAGGGGCTTTGCTGTTCTCCAGTTTGCCAAAGTTGCGTGCACCCCAGTATCCCGACATGACGAACAGGGTGACCTGTTTCGCATTCACATCTTTTCTTACCAACCCGTTTTTCTTGCCTTTTTCAATAGTGGCGATCATGTTTTTCGTCCATTGTTGGGTCAGTTCGTTTAACGCCTCATTAAAATCGGCGTTCCAGGGACTCATTTCCTGTGCGAAATTAGCCACCGGACATCCATATTCAACCTGGAGGAATTTATCCTCCATCAGCAGGTGATGCACTAAGTTATAAATAGCTTCCAATGGCGGTTCGTCTTTTTGTAAGGGGGCAATAAAACTTTGCGTAAGTGCAGGCTTCATTAATTCATTGATAATGGCGATCCCCATTTCATCTTTGTTTTTGAAATGGTAGTAAAAGGCGCCTTTGGTGACCTGGGTGGTGGCAATAATGTCGTCAATACTGGTGGTCTTGTAACCCCTGACATAAATTAGTTCGAATGCTTTTTGCAGAATATTGATCCGCGTCGCTTCCGCCTTTTTCATCTGGATATCTTTGGTTTATGTAATTGCCCACGTTAAAGTAAGGTAACAATTTACGTGTGCAAAGTTGCATTATTTCCCGGAGGTTTCCTGAGCGCCAAGACTGTAGATATACTTTTTCACCAGTTGTAATCCTTCCTCATCTACAATGGTAGTGCCGGTTTTCGGCATATGGTATTCTCCCAGTGTATGCATCCTGACGAGCATGTTTTGTTTGTTGAACTGAATGCCGGTTTCCTCAAAAGGAAGGGAATAACCGAGTTGGATAGAGGTGTTGCCTGCGATGCCGGCCGACTGATGACAATGTGCGCAATTGATATCGAGATAGGCTCTGGCCCTCACAGGAACAGCGAGTGATGCGTCATTATAATCGGGCATGGAGGGAATGGAAGTGATGTTGGCCTGCGCGAGTATACCTTTATGCATGAGATAGTTGAGTTGCGGCTGCCGGATACCATCTCTGTCAACAATGATATGCAGGTTGGATGCTGTGGGGCCTATCGGACTTAATGCGTCTCCTGACCGATGGCAGGAACCACAATCCTGCTGTGTGGGGATCTTATAGTGCAGCTGTCTTTTTTTTCCGGTATGATCAGTGAACATCACCGGAACGGTAGCGCCATCCTTTAATAAAGTTGCATCGGTCTGGGCGTCATTCCAGCGATATGTTGCCGCATTCCATTTTTTATCTTTCAATAATAGCAGGCGGGTCTCTATGATTTGCCTGCTACCGTTCGCAGTAGAGGAGTAATAGAATGTTTTGGCGATGATGGTGCCTTCGGGAAAGATGGGTAGTCCGTTGCCGTTCAGCACCAGCTTACTTCCGGCAGGGATCTTTAACAGCCGTTGTTTCTCCGCATAGTCTGTAAATAAGGTGGAGGCGATATGAAAGGTGACGACGCCGGTAGCTGGCAGCAGATCCCTCATTTTTCCTTCGAACAGCGGGTAGGCGGAGAGTGTGTTCTTAAATGATATATTGTTACTGATAGCCTGTGAGGAATTGTTACAGGCTATCAGATATGACGCTAGCGCAGCGATCAAAACAATAAGCGGAATATATTTATTTGCCCGCACTGTTGTTTGTGTTATGCGGCCCGTTCTGCTGGCGTTCGCTAGCCGCTTCTTCCGGTACCAGTATATATTTATCTACATAAAAGTTCCCGAAAGGGATCAGGCAGGAGAGCAGTACTTTCCAGGAAGTCTGAAAAAATTTCCAGCGGTAGGTGACAGCCACACTGAGAGTAGTGATCACGAAAACGATGAAAAGTATGCCATGAACGGGTCCCAGTAGTTTAACCAGTGCAGGTTGCTGTGCCCAGTATTTTAATGGCACCGCAATGAAGACGAGTATGATTAGGGACATTCCTTCGAAGAATCCGAGGATCCTGAGACGGCCTATCGGCGTTTTAACAAGATGTAACATGATATTGAACAGTGATTAGAATGATCGGAGAAAAGGTCGGTTAGCTAATGGAGAGAACGGCCATGGTATTGCGATGAGTATGATCAGCAGCCCCAGGGAATACCATCGTAACATGTTCCTGAATTTTGACTGATCCGTATCCATCCGTTTGGCTGTTGCGGAGCCAATGGTGATGATGACGATAGCAATGATCATGAGACAGAGGTGTATGAAACGAAAGAACGTGTGTTCGCTGACGATATTATCTGAAGCAGCATCAAATCCCGCCAGCTTCACCACAGGACTGATGCAATACAGGGCGATGCCGAGTACCAGTTGTATATGTGTAATGGTGGCGGTAAGGTGCCTGATCGTGTTACTGGATCGGGAGAATGGCTTGTTAAGCCGGATACCATTCCACGCCGTAATGATCGCAGCAATAAGACTGAAGACAACAAGATATCTGTTGACGGAATGTAGTAGTAGCAACGTCTGGTGCATAGTTTGGCTATTGAACGAAGCAAAGATAAATAAAAACATACTAGTTAGTATGTTTTTGAAAAATAAAGGTATGGGTAATGTAAAAATGGCTGCTGTGTGGTTATGCCTTTCCTTTCTTCAGTGTCAGCACGGTTATCTCCGGCCACATACCGATCCTGCCTTTTAATCCGTGGAAGCCAAATCCTCTGTTTACATACAGGTACTTTCCGTCCTGGTTGTACAAGCCGGCCCACTGTTTATAGAAATACTTGATCGGGCTCCATTTGAATCCAAATAATTCAATACCGAACTGCATACCATGCGTATGTCCTGCGAGGGTAAGATGTACGTGCTGATCATGATCTACGGTCACTTCATCCCAGTGGGACGGATCATGGGACATCAGTATTTTGAAAGCATTATCAGGTACATTGGTGGTGGCCTGTTTGAGGTCACCATATTTGTGAAAGCCGCCTTTACCCCAGTTCTCTACACCGATCAGCGCAATACTTTGTCCCTGTTTGCTGATCCTGATAGCTTCGTTCAGTAGTAGCTGGAAACCGATCTCACCGTGGATCTCTTTTAAGCGGACCAGGTTTGCTTCCTTGGCAACCGGACTTTCCCAACGCATATAGTCTCCGTAGTCATGGTTACCCAGAACGGAATATTTGCCATAGGGAGCTTTCAGTTTAGTGAAAGCGGGGATCCATGGGTCCATTTCCGTCGCCATGTTATTCACAAGATCTCCCGTAAAAAGCAGCAGATCGCTGTTCTGTGCATTAACGAGGTCAAGTCCTTTTTGCACACCTGCGGCATCGCTGAAGCTACCGGAGTGTATATCTGAGATCTGTGTAATGGTGAAGCCATCGAATGCTTCCGGGAGGTCGGGGAAGTGTAATGTTTCCTTACGTACGCGGTAAAAGTGTTTGCCGCGTGTTAAACCGAAGAGAATGACAAGGAACAGGACACCTGCGAGTGCCAGTGTCGCCTCGCTGACATACAGGCTCCTGGGCGGAAATCCCCTGAAGATCCTGACGAGGTCTTCCGCTAACAGAAATACCGAGGAGAACAGTTTGGGTACGAAAAGTAATATCATGGCCGCCATCAGCAGCGACAGCATTCTTTGTACGCGCTTGCCTGCCCTGAGCAGGGAGATGCTGACGATAATGCCCGCCATTATGAGTATATCGAGCAGCCAGTAGCCCTGATGGAACAGGGCGTTATGGGTAAGTGTAGTGATAGCCTGGTAGAAATAAACATCGCCTGCCACAAACAGTAATAAGATCAAAAAAAGCCTTCTAGCCATATAGATAAATCCTGTGTTTTATAGATAGACGAATGGCACACAGAAATATTTTACCAGTGGGCACTAATTTTGAAAGATGACCTGATCATGTTAGCAGACAGGGCCCTGCCGCTGCCGGACTATACCTTGCTGTATCTGTCTACCTGGGCGATAGCGTCTTTTAAGATCTCTAAATGAACACGCAGGATCATTTCCTCTTCCGCATTGCTGTATGCCTTTTCCCCTTTGATGTTCGTTCTGCATTTACGGTAGTAGGTAGGAATGCTCCATCCGCATTCTTCGCAGATCCTGTCCCGAAGAACGACGGGTAAATGGGTCATTATCAAATGCAGTTCATTCAGCAGATTACTGGTTGGTTGGTCCTTCTTTTGTCCTGTTTGTGGCGCGTTCATATCCTGGAGCTTTTCTTATTATCTGATAAAATGGTTGTCCATAACAGCCCTTTTTCACCCTGTCACTGTGTGTTTTATGTTTTTGCTGTTGGAATAAAGTTACCATAATTATACTTAATTGTCAAAATTGACAATTTTATTTTTAAATAGAACTGCATATTCGGAACGTGAAAGTCCGTAATACAACATATTTAAAAGCCTTCGGAGAGCATCTGAAGAAGGTCATAGTTTCTCAGGAGAAGACACCGGAAGAAGTAGCTGCCCATGGTGGTTTGGAAACAAAGCAGGTGTATCGTGTCATCAACGGAGAGCATAGTGCGACCATATCTATCATCTATTCTATTGCCAAAGGAGTTGGCGTACCACCTAAAGATCTGTTTGACTTTGAATTTGAGGATGTTTCTTAGGAAAGTATTGCTGATGAACGCTGTCAACTGACCGTTCGGGTCATTTCGGACCTGCCTGATGTAATTTATATCACTCCTTCTTATATATAACGTCACAATCTTATCTTTAGTCCCTGACTAAATGCCCACGCATCTGGAATTAACTATGAACAAATTACTTTTAACCGCTTCCTGTGCCCTGGTTACGTGCAGTCTTTATGCGCAGCAGCCTGTTACAGTTGACGCTTACCGGTTCGCAGAGAGCCGGCTAATTTATAACACGGCCCCACTGGTGGATAATAACGTAGTATCTCCCGAGTGGCTGGAAGATGGCCGTTTCTGGTACAGGGTGCTGACTGCCCGGGGGAGTGAATTTATATTGGTGAATCCCGCAAAAGCAACCCGCAGTGCCGCGTTTGACCAGGAGAAACTGGCGGCATCATTGTCGAAGGCTACCGGTATCTCTTATAAAGCATACGCACTGCCGTTTCGCGCTTTCCATTTCCTGAATAATAACAAAAGCATCGGCTTTGAAATAGCTGGATATGAATGGACCTGTGATCTGCAGTCCTATCAGTGTCAGAAAGTTGAAGGCCATCTGGGTGATGCCCATTCCGGAAATGGTCGGGGTGGTGTGCTTTCACCCGACGGCAAACTCATTGCTTTTATCAAAGACGATAACCTGTGGGTGCGTGAGCTGCCTGGAGGGAAGGAACGTGCACTGACCACCGATGGCGTGAAGAACTTCGGTTATGCAACTGATAACGCCGGCTGGCGCAGCAGCGATAACCCGGTATTACGCTGGTCGCATGATTCCCGTAAGATTGCCACTTTCAAACAGGACCAGCGCGAGGTAAGTGACATGTACCTTGTGACGACCAATATTGGTAAGCCTGTATTGAAAACATGGAAGTATCCACTTGCCGGTGATCCGGTTATTCCGATGATCCACAGGGTGATCATTGATGTCGATGCGGCGAAGGTAATCCCTATACAGGTAGCACCAGACCCGCATCGTGGCACCCTGAGCGATGATATTTCTTCCAGTGGCACCTTTGATGATGTGGACTGGAGTGATGATAACACTGAGCTGGCATTTGTATCTACTTCCCGCAATCATAAGGAAGAGAAGCTGCGCATTGCTAACGCTACGACCGGTGCGGTGCGTGAGGTTATGCAGGAAAAAGTAGCCACCCAGTACGAATCCGGACAGGACGCGATCAACTGGCGTTATTTTAAGAAGACCAATGAGATCATCTGGTATAGCGAACGCGATGACTGGGGGCACCTGTATCTCTATGACGCTACTACCGGACAGGTAAAGAACCAGATCACCAAAGGTCAATGGCTCGTTACCAGTGTGGAGCGGTTCGATGAGAAGAACAGGGTGATCTATTTCAATGCCTGCGGCCTCGATAAGGTCAATCCTTATTTCAGCCACTTCTGCAAAGTTAACTTCGACGGTACCGGCTTCAAAGACCTGACGCCGGAAGCGGGCAATCATAAGCTGACCTTCGTACCGGGAGAGAAGTACTTCATAGACAGCTATTCACAGCCGGATATTCCTGCGACCACCGTGTTATGCAATGCACAGGGTAAGCTACTCATTACACTGGAAAAGGCCGATATCACCCGTTTGAAAGCGACCGGATGGAAAGCGCCCATGCCGGTATCTGTTAAGGCCCATGACGGCAAAACGGATATCTATGGACTGCTGTTCACGCCTACCAACCTGGATGCAGGTAAGAAGTACCCGATCATTGATTATATCTATCCTGGTCCGCAGGGTGGGGGTGTACGTGACTGGTCGTTTATGGCTGCCCGGAATGACCATCAGGCGCTTGCAGAACTGGGTTTCATTGTAGTCATACTGGAAGGTACCAGTAACCCGCTGCGGAGCAAAAGCTACCATGATATGAACTATGGTAACATGGCGGAGAATACATTACCTGACCAGATCACCGGTATCCGGCAGCTGGCTGCCAGGTATACGTATATCGATACCAGCCGTGTAGGTATCTGGGGACACTCCGGTGGCGGCTTCGCTACCGCTGCCGCCCTTTTCCGTTATCCTGACTTCTTCAAAGTAGGGATCTCTGAATCAGGCAACCATGAAAATCGTAGCTATGAAGATGACTGGGGTGAGCGTTACAACGGCCTGACCTCCGAATCGGACTATGCCAAACAGGCCAATGCCCTCTATGCCGGTAACCTGAAAGGCAAGCTGCTCCTGGCCCATGGTATGATGGATGACAACGTGCCTCCGTATAATACATTACTGGTGATAGATGCACTGACGAAGGCTAACAAGGATTATGACCTGATCGTATTTCCGCACGCCAGACACGGATTTGCAGGAGATGGACCTTATATGATGCGTCGCCGCTGGGATTATTTTGTGCGTAACCTGCTGCATGCGGAACCGCCAAAAGAATATCAGTTGTCAGGCAGACCTGATCCAAGGTATTAACCGCGGTCCATTCAAATAACTTTAGGAAAATAGCATAAGAAAAATAACGCCTGTAACCGGAAGTAGGATTACAGGCGTTATTCTTTATCTGTTGAAGCATGCAGCCGGGAAGGCCTCATGGCCATCCGTTACTCATTCACCTTTGTGGCATTTTGTTTATCCACAGCAATAGCTGCCGGCAGGTTTTTACCATGACACTGGCTATAAGGCTTTCCACTTTTACAGTAACATGGCGCACCAAATTTACCGCCTTCCGTGAGGAACAGCATGACGTTATTGGCAAGGGTATCGTAGTGGTTATACATGTTCCCGGTATAGGTATTGAAATTGATGTTATCGTCTTCCAGCTGTTTACCATATTTCAACAGGAACTCTTTCATCTCGGAGAGCATAATGGCATGATCTACCAGCGGATTGCCGGTGATATTAACCCGGACATTACGGGCCTGCTTGTCTTCAGCGGTGAACCTGTCATCAGGGATGAACATGATCTTTTCTAAAGCAACACGCGGCGGCGTGACATCGGTCAGGTTACCATCGTTATCTTCCCATACGGCGTAATGCTCGCCTTCGCAGATAAAATCACCCTGCCAGATGGCCCAGCCATACACGGGGTTACCCCCGTCTTTCGCCACTTTCTCCTGCACATTGATATAAGACTTTCCTGTCTTCGCTCCGGGTGCCGGCTGTACTGGTATTATTTCATGTTCATAGTCTGATCCGATACGATCAATAAGTTGCTGAACAGGTGTAGTAATGTCAATTGGACTAATCATGCCGTAAAAATACAACACAATACGATAAAATGCTGGGGTACGGCGCCGGCCGCCGTATCATCTGCTGCAGCATCCCGTGATCAGCGTACTCTGGCGGGTTTGCATTATCTTTACGGGTAAGTATAATCCAACAATATGTTTGCTGCTTTCCAGAAATATTTAACCGATAAGATTGAGCTGTCAGAAGAAGAAATTGCAGCTATTGCTGATGTAGCCGTAGTGAAGAAGCTCCGTAAGAAGCAATACCTGCTGCAGGAAGGGGATGTATGGAAGTATAATGCTTTTGTATGCCGGGGTTTTCTGAAGACGTTCTCGGTAGATAACAATGGTATCGAGCATATACTAAACTTTTCCCCCGAAAACTACTGGACGGGCGACAGGGAGAGCCTTACCAACGGAACACCTTCCCGGCTCAATATTGACGCCATCGAGGATTCGGAAGTATTACTGATTAAGAAAGAGGCATTTGAAGCGCTTTGTCAGCAGATACCTCAATTCAATAACCTGATCAACAGTATCCTGCATAAGAGTTTTCTGATGTCTCAAAGCCGTATTCTTGCGAATATCAGTCTCTCCGCAGAGGAAAAATATCAGCAGTTCCTTGAGAAATATCCCGCTATTGCGAACCGTATTCCCCAGCACATGATCGCGTCATATATTGGTATCACCCCTGAAACCCTGACCCGCATCCGCAGGAACGGGCTTAAGAAATAGCCGTCCCGGAAATCATTGACATTTGTTTGCTTTTTTTTCGGACAATAGTCAATGGATCGGGGCACTGCCTCATACGATCTTTGCATCATCAATAACAATTAAACACAAACGATGAGCAAGATAGTAAACGCAGTAGCGCAACAACAGGCCCCTGCGGCAGTACTCTGGTCTCCTAAAGATGGTATTACCTTACACTGGCAGGTCGGTACACCTGAGAAACCAGCTGCTGTGACGGGTATGGACCTGTTTGTTTTTGAGCAGGGTAAGGTCGCGCATCCTATGTATTTGTAGACGGCAATGAATAATCTTCGTCAGTCTCAGTAAAAGATAATGTTTAACATCATTGCCATGAACAATATTATAGATGCCCTGCAGTGGCGTTATGCCACCAAACGGATGACCGGTGCTACCGTGCCGGATGATAAGCTGAACACAATATTAAAGGCGGCTCATCTGGCGCCTTCCGGAATCGGTTTGCAGCCCTACGAGATCCTGGTGATCAGCAATCCACAACTCAAACAGCAGATCCTGCCTATAGCCATGAACCAGGTTGTGGCAGTGGAATCCTCACATTTACTTGTATTTGCGGCCTGGGATGAATACAGTGCGGAAAGAATTGACCATGTATTTGATCATCTGAATAGGGAACGTGGCACAAATGGGACAACATCTGACAGGCAGCGTCAGTTTGCCAAAAACTTCTTCGGGCAGATGAGCCTGGATGAGAATTTTCACCATGCGGCGAAGCAGGCCCATATTGCATTGGGGCTGGCGGTGGCTGCTGCTGCGCTGGAAGGGGTGGATGCTACTCCGATGGAAGGATTTAATGCGGCTGCACTGGATGAGTTCCTTCATTTACCCCAAAAAGGGTTGAGAAGTTCCATGTTGCTGGCACTGGGTTACCGGGATGAGGCGAATGACTGGAACCTGTCACTGAAAAAGGTACGTAAGCCTTTTGATGAATTGGTGACCACCCTGAAATAACGGACCCTTTTGTTAAAAATGATGTATGCTATGGTTGAGATAGCATACATCGTTTTATTACATTTAAATATCCAGCGTGCTATGCAGGGACTTTACTTCTTTGTTGAGTACGCTGTCATAGTCCCTGTCACGTGTTGCTTCGTCTTCATATGACCAGATCTCGAAATGCTCTTTACTAAAATAGAACCGTATCTGATAATCTCCGCTCTCACCGTTCCCGGCGTTAATGTGTGTTACCAGGTCCAGGTTAACAATTCTTCCCGATAGCTGTTCTGCTGATGATTTGATGAAAGTTGCCATGTGTAATGAGGTTTAATGATTAGGTGGAACTCACATTGTCCATTAGGAACATTAGTCAAAGATAATACCAGAGATAGTTGTATAATAGACAGAATTAGTGGCAGTTGGATGCAGGCAACGTATGAGAACCAGTAATACCTGCTAATAAACAGTATGGTATAAATTGTTGTAATGGTGGTGTTTTTAATGGTCTGCTGACGGTAAGAAGATTCCAATACAAAAAGAAGTATCTATAAATTTTGTTTCTTTGAGTACCGGACTGAAAAGCTGGCAGCCAGTTAGTCCCGGTGGGAACATTTATGTTGTATTGGTCTGTTTTACAATTCAAATGACGACATGGTAACAACCAAAATCTGGTTTTATTTAGTAGCATTGATCTTGTTGCCGTCAGGAATATTTGCACAAAATACACCTGCCACACTGGAAGTGAGGCTGGAAAAGGATCGCGACGGTGCGGCATTACTGAAGCAAATAAATGTTAATGCAAATGATACCAATCAGGTCAAATTAACACTTAAGGCAATACGTATGTATTGGTACCTGCGGTCAGAAACGGGTAAACTGGATACCTGTATGGTGCTGGCAAAGAAGGCTTACAAGGTGAGCACTGAACTGAAATACACGGAGGGTATAAACGAGGCCGCATTCATTTTGTGTAAGGCGTACATGGTGAGAAATAATGCTGGCGAAGCAAGCAAACTGCTTACAGCTGCTTATGGCGAGCAACGTGTAAAGCTGATGCTTGCCATGGCAGAATATTACGTTTTTGAGTTTGAACCCAGTGACCCGGAATACAGGAAGGCGTTGCCGCTCATGAAAGACGGCATAAAGGTATGTGAAACATATCGTTCTGACCGATGGTTAGACGAATGCATGGTGCTTCAGGGAAAATATCTTTTTAAGAGTGGCGACTATCAGGGTGGCAGGAACTCGTTTATGAACATCATTCGTAAACATCATGCGGCGGGAAATTACGGAAGGGCGGCCAAATTTTGGTCTGAACTGGGGAATAATACGCCGGAGAATGACAGTACATTTGAAGATATCCGCCATAGTCATGAAATGGCCGTGCATAATTATTATCAGGCAAACGATCTTAAAAATGCGGCCTATTGCTTACGGGATCTTGCTGTTGTAAATGGAAATCATAACCGGACAGATTCTTCAGAGCGACAGCTGCTCCGCGTTATTACAACACTAAAGGCTATCGGGGAGCGCGTTACGCCAACGACGTACAATATACTTGGAGATTTCTACCGGTTCACCGGACAATATGATAAAGCGTTATATTATACATTGGAGGCACTCAATGTCACTGCTGACAATGAAACACAGGCCAGGGCGCATAGTCATTTATTAATAGGCAGGACATATGAAAAACTGCGTGACTATTCCAATAGCCTGAAGCATTATCAGCTTGCTTTGAATATCATTAGTCCAAGAAATAAACGTCTGCGATCGCTTATTGCTAATGATATGGCCTACGTAACGGCTGTTGCGGGGAACCCCCAAAAAGCGCTTTCTGATCTGAATGACTTTATTAAAGTAAATCCTCACCCATTTCTAAATAGCAAGCAGGAATTCGCTGCTACCTTTGGAGCGATCTATTCATTAATGGGAGATTATGTCAGGGCAGAGAAATATTATCTGGAAATGTTAAGTCTTAACAAGGCTGTTAACGAGGAGAACGGCCGGCTGGTTAACGAGTCAGGATCAACGCTCGCAAGTGGTGGCGCCTACTTTCTGATCGGGAAGTTTTACACAGCACGCGGGAATTTCAGTGCCGCAAATGGCTATCTGAAAAGATCATTGCAGAACGCACAGTTCCTTGATGCCGATCAGGAACTGGAGACCTATGAGCTGCTCTTTAAAACCGATTCAGCTTTGGGTAACTACCTGTCAGCCATTAAGCATCTCGAACGACACAGAATATTATATGATTCCATTAACAGTGTGCAGAAGAACAGGCAGATAACTGAGCTCGGTTTGAAGTATGAGACGGAGCAGCGATTGAAAGATATCGAGATACTCCGGAACAAAGAGACGAAGAATCTGGCAGCTTTACAGAAGGCTGACTTTATCAGGAATATAATCATTGCCGGCGCCCTTGTTACATTGTTATTCGCCGTATTTGCCTACAGGGCGTATTATAACAAGCGTCGTAGTAACCGCGAACTGCAGGCGCAACGAGAAGAGATCGATAGTCAGAACCAGGTGCTGCAGGTGCTGTTATCGCAGAAAGATCAGTTCCTGAAGGAGAAGGAATGGCTGTTGAAGGAAATCCATCACCGGGTAAAGAACAATTTGCAGATCATTATGAGCCTGTTGAACTCTCAGTCTGCGCATCTCAGAAATACAGATGCGATCGAGGCGATCACTACCAGCGGTAACAGGGTACGGTCCATTGCATTGATCCATCAGAAGCTCTATGGTGGCGAGAGCCTTTCCAGTGTTAATATGCCCGAATATGTGGCAGACCTTGTACGGTACATGATGGATGGATTTGACACCCGGGAACGTGGGATCACCTTTGTACAAAAGATAGACAGTATCAATATTGATGTGGCTCAGGCGGTTCCTGTCGGGCTTATATTGAACGAAGCCATTACGAATGCAGTCAAGTATGCCTTTGGTAAAAATGGTGGTGAGATCATTATTGATTTCCATCGTACCGGAGATGGTGTGATATTATCTATTGCAGATAATGGGAAAGGGCTGCCTGTGGGGTTTGATATCAGTCAATCCAATTCACTGGGTATGGAAATGATGCAGGGGCTCGCTAAGCAGCTGAGAGGTAAATTGGACATCAGTAGTGAGGGAGGGACCATTGTACAGGTCGGATTTAGGCTGCTTCCTGCAACGGACGGCGCATTGCCGGTTACGGATAATTAATCGTCGGACTTACTGCCGTATACTGTTGATGACGATAAAACCTGTTTTTAGTTGCGGGTCTCCCGGTCCCTTTGTATACTCCTCCTGATGAGCTCCCGGTGTTGTTTACCCCATGCACTGAGCTCACGTAATACGTTCTTCAGCGTCAGACTATATTGTGTCGCCTCGTAGATGATAGTGACTGGTTTCGTTGCTACCACATTACGCGTCACAAATGCATTCAGTTCCAGATCTTTTAGCTCTTTTGCCAGGATCTTTGGAGAAATGCCTTCCAGGTCATGCAGGATCTCATTGAATCGTTTCGGAGACTGCACAAGGCTTAAGATCAGTGGTAGTTTCCATTTGCCACCGAGAACATACAGCGTATCCATTACGCTGGTGAGCGAGCTGTCGCATTCCTGTTTGTCAGGAATTCTTTCTATGTACTGAACTTTCATTGTCATACCTAAAGGTACGCGCTTTCCTGTAAGTAAGCGCTTTCCTGGAGGTAAGTCCGATTTTTCCGGCGATGGGCACAGGTACCTTTGTCAGCAAATAATCCAGGATTTATGAAACGTATCCTTCATCTGATTTCAAGTATTCAGGGAAATGAATCTTACAGCTACAAACTCAGCAGGGCCATTGTAGAAAAAGTCATTGAAAAGTATCCGGGTAGTACCGTGGAAAATGTGGATCTGAATGATCACGAACCACCGCATCTGAACCCAACTATCCTTCAGTCTATGTTCACACCCGTTGACCAGCTGACGGCAGAAGCGAAAGAGTCGATCCGTTACTCCGACGCTGCGGTCGCACAGATACTGGCAGCGGATATCATTGTCATCGGTGCACCACTGTATAATTATACGATCCCTTCATCACTGAAAGCCTGGATCGATCATATCACCCGGGCAGGGATCACTTTTGGTTATAGTGAAAAGGGTCCCGTAGGCAAGGTACTTGGAAAGAAAGTATATTTAGCAATGGCTTCCGGTGGGGTGTATTCGGAAGGGCCGGGTAAGGTGAATGACTTTGTGGCGCCTTATCTGAAAGCTTTTCTGGGTGCTTTGGGTATGACGGATCTGACAGTGTTTCGTGTGGAAGGAGTGAAGGTGGCAGGAGTTAAAGAGCAGGCATTGGAGAAGGGGATAGCGGGTATTCATATAGACTGATGATGCTATTATCTTTTCATCATTTACGGCTTTGTTGATATGTCAATGAAGCCGTAAATGTTTTAACTGCCTGTCGGCGATTGCTGTAGGAATTAGGTGATTAAGTCGGGGAGCAGTTTTGACAAAAAAGTACTCTTCAAAAACTCTCCTGGCTCTTTTTTCCATTATTATTTTATCCATTTTGTCCTTTATCAGCCAAAGTTTTAACATGCGGTAAACACCATCTAGCGGATCACTACCCACAATTCGGCCGCCTCCCAATTCTATCTCTCTGATGTGACACCAAATTCGTCTATTGGTATTTTTTTTTGGTCATCCACAGTGACTATATGGTTGCAGCGAAGTAACATCCAATCTAATTAATACGAGAAAATAGAAAATGTATATACCCTCAAAATACTAAATAAATCTATTAACTGGTCATACAGAATTATCCCTGGTCAAAGTAGAAAGAGGATAACTATTTTTAGTAGTATCCTCTTTTCTGTGCATTCAGATCAGCTATTGTAGCATTGTTGTATGTGCATTTTGCTTGTATGGATCTTTGCTGGTGTGCACCTTTCCTCACACCAGTTTATCAGGCGTCAGCGGAAGATCTCTTAACCGTTTACCCGTAGCATTGAACACCGCATTGGCAATGGCTGCCGAAACGCCGGTAATCCCGATCTCTCCTATACCGCGTGCTCCGATAGGGGATATGTGCGGGTCTGGTTTTCCGATAAAATGTACATCAATCGGTGGTACATCCAGGTTAACGGGTACGTGATAGTCGGCCAGCGTCCGCATAACAGGATTACCCCAGCGTTTGTCGTATTCGGTAGCCTCCATTAAGGCAGCTCCAATGCCGAAAATAACTCCTCCGATAATCTGTGAACGGGCTGTCTTTTCGTTCATGATACGGCCTACGTCCTGTACGCTGGTGAAGCGTGTTACGCGAATAGTGCCAAAATCCTCATCCACCCATACTTCGGCGAACTGAGCGCCAAACGAATGAAAAGCATATTGTTTGATATCACTGTTTTGTTCAGCGGGCGTTGTCTGCGGGGTA
Organism: Chitinophaga agri; assembly: GCF_010093065.1. Taxonomy (NCBI): domain Bacteria; kingdom Pseudomonadati; phylum Bacteroidota; class Chitinophagia; order Chitinophagales; family Chitinophagaceae; genus Chitinophaga; species Chitinophaga agri. Next base: position 7,120,673 of record NZ_CP048113.1, read on the forward strand.
CAAAGAGCGCCCGGAATGGTCAAGCCTGCTCCCGAGACAGGCTGGGTAGTGGCGCAGGCCTCTATCTCATTTCTTTTAGTCCTGGTAATGATGTCTGTATATGAATCAGCTGTTTTCTCGTCACCTTTTACAAACAGTTTCCCATTGCTGTAGCTGATCTCTTCGGGGTTTCTGCCATGGAGCCTGGATGAAGGGTCTGCAATCGCCAGGCTGGCAAGTTCCTTCCTGAGCATGACACAGGCCTCCATTGCAGCCGGGTGGATGCTGGCAGTTGTTTGTGAACCGCCGGCCAGTGGTGCTGCGGGAAGACTCGAATCACCGATCTTTACCTGAATGCGGTCTACAGGTACACCCAGCGAATCAGCAACTGTTTGTGCCAGTACGGTATAGGTGCCGGTTCCGATATCAATAGATGCAGTCATTACGGTGACGTCGCCTTGTGTGTTCATCACTACTTTTACGGAAGCAGCGCTCCTGCCGCCCGGATAGGTGGCGGTGGCCATTCCATATCCCACAAGATATTTACCGTTGCGCTTTTGACGTGGCTCCATGGACCGGTTCGACCAGCCGAATCTCTCAGCACCTCTTGTGTAGCAGTCGATCAGGAAATCGGTGGAGAATGCGTGGCCTTTCATGGGGTCGCTGCCTGTATGGTTGGCGATCCTGAATTCGACCGGATCCATCTTCAGTTTGTATGCCATTTCATCTATAGCAGATTCCAGTGCAAATGTACCTGGTGTTTCACCTGGTGCGCGCATGAAGGTGGGCGTGCCCCGATTCAGTTTGGTGACATTATAGGTGACTTCGCGTAGCGGTGCCTTGTATAAAACGAGTGATTGTTTACCACTTGGTTCAAAAAAGTTTGTAAGATTAGTGTAGGTGTCCGTGTGATGACGTAGGGCACTCAGTTTTCCGGCGCTATCTGTTCCAATGGCTACGTGTTGGATGGTAGCTGCACGATGTCCGACATTGGTCTGCATCATCTGTCTGGTGAGCGCGAGTTTTACCGGTTTTCCTGTTGCTTTTGCTGCCATAGCCACTAACAGTGTATGCAGCCATAATCCTTTACTGCCGAAACCGCCGCCTACAAATGGTGCTATGACCTGCACATTTTCAGGCGAGAGACCCAGGAAATAGGCGGCAATAGCGCTTGTCATGCCCACGCCCTGAGTGGCATCATACAAAGTCAGTTTATCAGTACTATTCCATACCGCCACGGTAGCATGTGGTTCCATGGGGTGATGGTGTTCTGCAGGTGTCGAATAAGTTTGGCTTATCCGGTGTGCAGCTGCCGCTAGTGGGGTGGCAGTTTTCCCTTCGTTCACCTGTGCATCCTCTCCCATAAATACTTTCGGTTTTGTGGCGTGAGGAAGTGCAGCGGTGAGATCTGTGGCCGCCTTGTCCTGAGTATAACGGACCTTTAATTTATAAGCGGCAGCGCGCGCCTGCTCGTATGTCTCAGCGACGACAACGGCAATGAACTGACCGATGTAATGTACTTTGTTATCCTGAAGAGGCGGCAGGGTTTCTCCCAGGAATGCGGCGCCAGCTTTCATCTGAGCCTGCATATCGAGGGGTTTCAGCTTCATGGCATTTTTATAGCTGATCACAGCGATCACGCCTGGTTCTTTTTTTGCGGTAACATCATCGATGGAGGCGATTGTACCTTTTGCGATGGTGGCACGTACAGGAAACGCATATACCATACCGGGCTGGTTAAATTCTGCAGCATATGTAGCCTTACCAGTGACCTTTAAGCGGCCATCTATACGGCTGATGGGTTTGCCGGTTTCACTCATGATCTGAAAGAGTTTATCTGTTGAGAATGTGTGTTACTGTCCCATTACGGGACTTATCGGCCGGACTTGTTGTGTGGCCTGATGAACACCTGATTGCTTACGTGTGTTCAGACTTCGCTATGAAGGCCCGCTTCGATGCCATAGCCAGCCCCATTCAGCGCATAAGTAAGCGCCCGCACAATAGCATCTCCTGCCAGCTTCACTTTGTACTTATTATGTTCCAAAGGTTTAGCCTTGCTTAACTCCGCCGTTGCGGCGGCCTTGAAATTGGCTATTGTGGCATCCCTGCCTTTTAACAATTGCTCGGCAGCAGCAGCGCGCCAGGGTTTGTGGGCGACACCTCCCAGCGCGATCCGGACATCTTTGATCTTTGTGCCGTCTAAAGACATAGCAGCGGCCACTGACACCAGTGCAAATGCATAGGATGACCGCTCACGGATTTTCAGATAATAGGAATGATCAGCAAGATCATTTTCCGGTAGTTCTATGGAAGTGATTAGCTCTCCATGTTTCAGATTATTATCTATCTCCGGATTATTACCTGGTAACCGGTGAAAATCGGCAAACGGGATAGTACGCTTTCCTGTGGATCCACCTTGCACATGTACGACAGCATCCAGTGCAGATAACGCCACTGCCATGTCAGACGGATATACGGCCACGCACTTTTCAGACCAGCCGAAAATGGCATGATTGCGGTTCATGCCTTTCAGGGCACCGCAACCAGATCCTGGTTCACGTTTATTGCATGGCATAGAGACATCATAAAAATAGGTGCAGCGTGTGCGCTGATTCAGATTTCCTCCATTTGTGGCCATATTTCTGATCTGTGCACTGGCACCCGCCAGGATAGCCATACTAAGCAGTGGATAATTTTTGCGTATTTTCTCATGATTGGCAGTGAATGAATTCGTCGCCATGCCACCAATCAGAATGCCATTGTCGGTTTTCTCAATAGCAGTATGTTTCAGGCGGGTGATATTTATGAGTGCAGAAGGATGTGTGACATCTTCCTTCATCAGGTCCAGGAGGTTCGTTCCACCACCAAGGAATTTTGCATTGGCGTTTGCGGAAACAGTAGTGATCGCAGTCTCAGGATCACCAGCAATTGAAAATTTGAATGGTCTCATAGTTGAGGATTGCTTGAATGATCAAATAGTACCGTCGGCAAATTGCCATACCTGGGCTACAGCTTTATCTCCCTGCACTTCACGAATGGCATTCACAATATTCGGGTAGGCTCCGCAGCGGCAGATATTCCCCGACATCCTTTCGCGTATTTCTTCATCGGAAAGTTCCACGGCTTTTCCCGTTTTCCGTATATTGTTTGTGACATAGCTGGCTTCCCCGTCTTTTGCTTCATTGACCAGGGCTACAGCAGAACAGATCTGGCCTGGTGTGCAATACCCACACTGAAAGCCGTCATGTTTGATAAAAGCTTCCTGCATGGGATGCAGCTTATTGCCATCTGCCAGGCCCTCTATCGTCGTGACCTCTCTATCCTCACAAGTGGCTGCAAGTGTAAGACATGAGAGCACGCGGCGCCCGTCAATAATAACTGTGCAGGCGCCACACTGCCCATGATCACATCCTTTTTTTGAACCTGTCAGATCCAGGCGCTCACGTAGCGCATCCAGTAAGGTCATGCGGGAATCCAGCAATAATTGCTGCGTATTACCATTTACCTTGAAAGAGACATTGATGCCATTTTCAATGCCGGTTGGTGGGAGTGGATTGCCGGTGGCACTTCTGGCCATCAGTTGCTCAATACCGAGAAGATGGGTGGCCAGTAAGCCAGTCCCGGTGAAAGTGAATAATTTCAGGAAATGGCGCCTCTTCATGCCCGATGTGATGATCTCACTGATTTCATCAGGCATGAGTTCTTCGAGAGCACTCCGCTCTGCATCCGTTAAATCTGGAAACTTGGGTTGATCTTCCATTGTGTTGATTTGAGGTTTTTAATCGATAGGAGACTACTTACAGGTAAGCGGAAGGTTATCAGGCCTGATTGCTACTTCCGGCGTTTAAGACCGGCAAATAAGCGTTCTTTACCAATCATCACCAGTTGTTCACGAAGAAGTTTTACCGGGAAAGCCCGGTGCGCTGACAACAGATGGGAAATTGGTGCAAACGTCTTCACGTAAAGTCCGCACACCTGTACATATGTAATAGTGATATGCAGGCCTCAAATAGTGTACCGGTTGCTAAGAGCCTAAGTCACTATGCAGTTTTCGGGCATCTTCCGGCTGTAATTTATCTGATTGGTTCCGCCGCGCCAGCAGCTGTGCGTGATGCCGTTTTTAGGGGCTTCAGGTAAGTATAGCGTATCCACATCTGCATCCGTTGTTTCTATGGGAAGTTAACGTATAGGCTGGTACACACAATTGGTATGGGATGGTAACATTATCACCAGCGTAGCGGAGACATAAGGACCGGACCATCGGATGTGATGCAGGTATAGTGATGGTTATTCGGATACGTCGCATAAATGATCAGCGCCATTGCTGTTATTTCCGGTGATGATTGCAGATCAGTTTTCAACCGCGACTGAATATCGGGGTGTCTGACGTGATATTATATATGTGTAGACGTTACGATTCGGTGTATGCTCCACTGATGCATTGTTACAGCGTAAAAGCATTATTTGCTGTTTCTTTTCTTAACCGGGACGTAACATTTTTTTAGTTCTTTTTATTTGGATTTATGAATTAAAGAAATTACTTTTGAAACGTTCAGTTCCACCAACAGAGGTTCTACAAAGTATTGCCCAACAAATTGTTTAACAACATTTAGTATCACATGTTGACTCACCTTTGATGGTTTGCGTGAATAAAACCCTTTATTTCCTTTGATAGCGTGCTTTTAGCGGGTTTACTTCTTGCTTGTGTTAACTATTGTGTAGTCAGATGCCATTGAGTTGTTTAACATTCATTAACAATTTCGCGATGAGAATAGTTTTTTCCCTCTTTTTTATTCCACTTATGGTTTTTATCTCTTCGAATGCATTTAGTCAAAACCATTATATCGTAGAGGGAATCGTAGCTGATCAGAACAATAAGCCGCTTGCTTTTTCAACTGTCAATCTGATTAGTTTACCTGACTCTGTAGTTGTTGCTTCTCAGCCTTCTGACGAGCAGGGCAGGTTTTCGCTGTCTGTCAGTAATGAGGGGAACTATAGTGTGGTAGCAACTTATCTGGGGTATAGTAAAGGTATCACAGCTCCTTTTGTACTTGATAAGGACCATGCAATTATCAGGCTGCCAGCCATTGGCCTTACGTTGAAACAGGCCACCAACCTGAAAGAGGTGAATATCGTCAAGCAAAAGGAATATATTGAAAGAAGGAACGACAGAATTATTCTGAATATCGAAAATAATATCCTGGCTGCAGGCAACTCAGCGATGGACATTCTTGAAACGGCGCCTAATGTTTCTGTAGACCGGGACGGTAATATTTCATTACGGGGTAAAAAAGGGGTTGTGATCATGATCAACAACAAGCCGACATACCTGTCTGTCAGCGACATTTCCAACCTCCTGCGGAATACGCCGGGTGCCTCCATTCAGACAATTGAACTAATTGCCAATCCATCGTCCAAATTTGATGCGGCGGGAAGTGCAGGTATCATTAACATCCGGATGAAGAAGCGGGATGACTACGGTACGAACTGGAACCTGAGTGCGATGGCAGGGTATGGTACTTATTATAAGTCCAGCATCGATCTTGGCTTCAATCACCGTGGCGGCAGTTTCAACTTATATGGTAATTACGGTAACTCGAATAACAAGCGGTTCAATGATAATGATGTTGATCGCGTGAATTATCTTAATCAGGATATCACACTTTTTGATCAGACATCCAATGCTATCAGGAAGATAGGTAGTCACAACTTTTCCGTCGGAGCTGATTATTTTATCAATCCGAGGAATGTGATCGGAGTGCTTGTTTCCGGATCATTTACGGATGCCAGTCAGACTATGCTGAGCAAGACATTGATCGGATCAGCACCTAAGCGCATAGACTCAGTTTTGTCGACCAGAAATCCTGAGAAAAGCGGATTCGACAACATGACCTATAACCTGAATTATAAGACGGTGCTGGATACGCTGGGGCAGGAGCTATCCTTTGATGTTGATTATAACAGGTTTGTTTCCTACAAGCGTTCCTCTTATGATAACTTTTATCATCTGCCGGACGGTTCTCAGTTAAAGAACCCGGAATATTTGAGGAACAGTGCTCCTATAAGGATTAATATATACTCTGCTAAATTTGACTATACTGTTGCTGTCAAAAAGTTTAAACTGGAACTTGGCGGCAAAACAAGTTGGGTAGAGACAGATAATAATTTTCAGTTTGATTCGTTAAGTACTGATGTATGGACACCCACAAACAGAAGTAATCATTTTGTATATCATGAAAATGTAAACGCAGGATATATAAATGTGAAGAGAGAGTTCCAGAAGTGGTCATTGCAATTCGGTGTCAGGGCGGAACAAACAAATTCCAAAGGTGATCTGAAAGACACGAAGCAGGTAGTAAAACGCAGCTACCTGGACTTTTTTCCAACATTTTACGCAACGCACAAATTCTCTCCTGATCATGAGATGGGATTTTCGTACGGGCGTAGAATTGACAGGCCTAGTTATGAGGACCTTAATCCATTTCTTTTTTATGTCGATCCGTATACATTCAGCAGAGGAAACCCTTTCCTGAACCCGCAGTATACAAACTCGTTCGATCTGTCATATACACTGAAGAATACCTATTCTTTTGCCTTTGGTTATAGCTTTACTGACGATGTGATGTCTTCTGTTAATATCAATGACAGCATCGCCAAAACGGTCATTGTGACGAACGCTAATATTGCGAAACAGCGGTCTTACACCGCTTCAGCCAATGCGCCGGTAAAATTCACGTCCTGGTGGAAGAGTAACAATAACCTGAATGTGTTCCGTAATGAATTCAGCTCTCCGGATATTTTCGGTGTGGCATTCAGCAGCGGGCAATGGTCTTATATGTTTAACTCAAATCAGAGTTTCAATATACTGAAGGACCTCCGCGCAGAAATTAACTTTTCATACCAGTCGCCGGTTGTTCTTGGCACCTTAAAAGTAACCAATGCCCAGCACGGCATAGATATAGGCGTAAACAAGTCATTTGCAAACAACAAAGCAAATCTGAAGTTGTCTGTAAGAGACGTTTTTAATACAAGAGAACAAACAATTGTTAATCTTCTGCCGGGGATGGACTTTCAGCTTCACCAGAAGGGTGAAACCAGAATTGGCAGATTAACCTTTACCTACAAGTTCGGTAACAATAAAGTAAAACAGGCACGACAAAGAAACACCGGCTCTGAGTCTGAATCACAGCGAATAAAAGGAGCCAACTAGAGAGAAAATTTATACCATACTCATCCATTTATTATGAGAAAGTTAACGCACCAGGCTTTTGAATACAAAAGCCTGGAGAGACCTGCTTTGGAAGCAATTTCCGAAGACGGGAACGGTAGTTCTATCACCTTTGAAATCCTTAACCGTAGAAGTAACCAGTTAGCCCACCTGTTGCTAGATCAGGGATTGGCTTATGGTGAAAGCGTGGGTGTCTTACTCCCGGCAGGTATACGGCACGTCTCAGCTATGCTCGCGGTATTTAAGGCTGCAGGCGTATATGTTCCGATTGATATAAATTTTGCACGCGGACGTTTGCTGCAGATGTTCGAGGAAACAGGTATAGCACTCGTGATCACTGTACCTGAATACCGGGAACAACTGGACAGCTTTTTTGCTGCACATCAGCTGCCGGTTCGATGCGTTGTAGTATTGCCCGCTTCCGGCACTGAGCTGTTAAGGGATATTGATCTATCCGGGCAGGATATGATCAATATAGATGAAACCCGTCCGGAAGTCTATCTGAGAGATGCCATCACATCGGCATATACGAGCCTGCCGGTCAAAGATTATCCTGTATACAATCCGGATCTGTCGCAGTCGCCTGATGACACCTGTTACATCTTCTATACCTCCGGTTCTACCGGCAGGGGAAAAGGTATTGCAGGATCACACGGCAGCCTCAGTCATTATATACATTGGCATGTGGCCGAATGGGATATAAAGGAAGGGCACCGTGTGAGTCAGCTTGCACCACTTACTTTTGATGCCTCGCTTAAAGATATCTTCAGTTGTCTGATATCAGGCGCTGTTCTCTGTATCCCGCCGCTGGCCGCGCGTACTAACATGCCGCTGCTGGCCGACTGGCTGCGATCTGAGAAAGTCAGTATCCTGCAAACTGTGCCATCCCTCTTCCGGCTGCTGACAGCGGCTGTGAAGCAACAAGGGCGCGGCATAGAAAGTCTGAGGTACATTGTCCTCGCAGGTGAGAAACTATATGGTAAAGATGTGACTAACTGGTATGCAGTGAACGGAGAAGGTGCAAGATTATCCAATCTTTATGGTCTGACTGAAACAACTATACTTAAAACATATTATCACATCGATAAGTGGGACTGGGCGGCAGGAGAAGTAATTCCGGTGGGTTTTCCTATCAGCAATTCGATGGTAGCCGTTATCAGCAATGGTGTGATCTGTGAGGATGGCGAACTGGGTGATATATATATCAAGAGTCCCTATATCAGTAAGGGTTACCTGGACAAGAGCCTGACTGCGCGCAGCCTTGTACAGAATCCATTAGTGGCGGATAAGGAAGACCTGGTCTGGCTGACAGGAGATCTGGGGCGCTATCGCGACGATGGCAGCCTGGAAATCGTCGGACGGCGCGACGATCAGGTGAAGATCAGTGGGATACGCGTGGAACTGGATGAGGTACGTGGAAGTATATTGAAACTCGGTGACATAGACCAGGTGGAATTACTGGTAGATCAGGACGATGACTATCAGCAGACATTGATCTGCTATTATACAGGACGTGAACGCAGTGCCGGACAATTACGCGCGGAACTGTCGGATCAGCTGAACGCGGCGCTGATGCCCTCTTACTATGTCTGGCTATCAGCGTTCCCGTTAAATCTGAATGGCAAGGTAGACCGTAAGGCATTGCCACGTCCGCAAGAGCTGATAATACAAAAGGATGAAGAGCCTCCACATGCAGGTGTGGAACAGGAACTTGCCGATCTATGGCGGCAGGTACTCAAGGTTGAACAGGTGTGGCGGCAGGATAACTTTTTTAATATAGGAGGTTCCTCACTCAAGGCTATTCAGCTTATCTCCCGTATTTATAAATCGCTGGATGTACAACTGAGCATAGGAGAGTTGTTCAGCCATCCGGAACTGCATGCACAGGCGCAGTTGATAAATGCAGCAAAGCGATCGGCATATGCTTCGATTCCTTTGGTAAAGCCTCAACGCAGTTATCCGTTATCAAATGCGCAGAAACGGATATGGGTATTGAATCAGCTCGATAAAGCATCTACAGCATATAATATCTCCCTCTTGTATACGATACAGGGAGAGGTCAATATCGAATGGCTGCAAGCTGCTTTTAATGCGCTGATTGCCCGTCATGAAAGCTTACGGACAATTTTTATCCTGGAAAACGATGCCCCTGCTCAATATATCCTGGCCGCTGAAGAGCAGTCATTTGCAATTACGTTTGCAGACTGCAGGCTGTCGTCAGATCCGGTGTCCTTCGCCCTGGATAATGCACGTACAATAGCTGAGACAGTATTTGACCTGGAGAGGGCGCCTTTGTTAAAGGTGGGATTGTTCCGGGTAAGAGAACAGCAATACCTGCTGACGTTATGCATGCATCATATTGTTGCCGATGAATGGTCGGTTCAACAGGTGCTGCTGAAAGAGCTGGTGACGCTGTATGATGGATACAAAGATGGCCGGAATGCTGAGTTACCTCCGCTGCCAATACAATATAAAGACTATGCATGCTGGCAACTCGACCAGTTGAATGAGGGCGTGCTTTCTACAGCCCGGTCATACTGGCTTAAACAGTTCTCAGGGGAGTTGCCGTTACTGGAACTTCCGCTGGACTATCTTCGTCCGGCTGTACAAAGACACAGAGGCGAGCATTTTTATTTCGAGTTCGACAAAGTAAAAAGCAGCGAGTTTGAGGCCATTCTGAAAGCGTCTCAGGCAACCTTATATATGGGCCTTGTTGCATTGGTAAACGTCCTTTTATACCGTTATACGGGCCAAACAGACATAATTGTAGGGAGTCCTGTTGCAGGTCGTGACCACCCCGACCTGGAGGGGCAGATCGGGTATTACGTAAATACGCTGGCTTTCAGGAATAGCGTAGACGGAGATGCACCTTTTTCAGCCTTTTTATCGCGCGTAAGCCATACCGTCCTCGATGGGTTTAATTATCAGGCCTATCCTTTTGATGTAATGGTCGATGAGCTGGAGCTGCGTCGTGATCTGAGCCGTTCGCCGCTGATTGATGTGATGGTAAGCCTGCAGCAGATACAACAGCAAAATGTGGTCGAAACGGAGTTGTCAGGTAAATCGATGGATAAAGTATCTGTGCAGAACAGTATCAGTAAGTTTGATCTGACGTTTGCTTTCGAACAAACCGGTGGTCAGCTGAAATTACAGATCGAATATGACACCGATCTGTTTAAACGGGAACGTATTGAGCGTATGGCTCTCCACCTCGAAGGGATTATGGCGGCAATTGTTCAGATGCCGGGTGTGCCTTTGTCCAAACTGAATTACCTGTCTTCAGCAGAACGTGATCAACTACTGTACGGGTTCAATGATACTGCTTTTAATTACCCATCTTCAGATACCCTTGTCAGTTTATTCGAGCAACAGGTAAGAAGGTCACCTGACTCCCTGGCGGTTAAGTGCGGACAAAAGGAACTCAGCTACAGGGAATTGAATGCGCATGCAAACGCAGTGGCGCATTCCCTGCTCAGTAACTATGGTGTCAGTGCAGAAGAGTTGATCTGTCTGCATGTTGAAAGGAATGAATTCCTGCTGATAGGAATATTGGGTATACTGAAGGCCGGCGCAGCCTATCTGCCCCTGGACCCTGATTATCCGGAGGAAAGGATCGCTTACCTCGTGAAAGACAGTGGTGCGCGACTAGTGCTCACGGATAGCGAATTATTAACAGTTGAAGGAGCGGAAACAGTGTTTCTGCGGGAGACTATTCTGCAGGATCTTCCAACAGAGAACGATCCAGTTGTAAGGCTGCATCCGGGCCAGCTCGCCTATGTGCTGTATACTTCCGGATCGACTGGCCGTCCGAAAGGCGTAATGATAGAACACGGAAGTGTTGTCAATCTTTTGTGTAGTACTGGTGATATACTTAGTATCACCTCTGCGGACCAGTGGCTGGCAGTTACCACCTATACGTTCGATATATCAGTCCTGGAGCTATTCCTTCCCCTTATTACAGGTGCGAGCGTGATGGTGGCTGATAAAACAATGCTGAATGACCCAGCCTTCCTGCAGGCTGCCATCGACAACGGGACCGTTAGTATAATTCAGGCCACTCCGAGTATGTGGACCTTGCTGATGGATAACGGATGGAAAGGCCGGAAAGGATTGAAACTGCTGTCTGGCGGCGAAGCGCTGAATACAAAACTGGCTGACGATCTGTTAAGGTTTGGTTCGGAGCTGTATAATATGTACGGTCCCACGGAAACGACGATATGGTCAGTGTGCCACCGGGTGAAGCCATCCGGAGCGCTGATCCCTATTGGTAAACCGATGGGCAATACGCAGGTGTATGTGCTCGATAACGTGCTCGGGTTATGTCCTGTTGGTGTGCCGGGGGAATTGTGTATTGGCGGCGCAGGACTGGCAAGGGGGTATCTGCACAATGCGGACCTCACGAGAGAACGTTTTATCCGGCATCCCTATGGTGAGGGATCACTGTACCGTACCGGCGACATGGCCAGGTGGTTGCCTGATGGTACACTGGTATACCTCGGCCGCTTTGATAATCAGATAAAGCTCAATGGATACCGTATCGAGCTCGGTGAAATAGAAGCTGTACTGGCCAGCCATGAATCAGTAGATCAGGCGGCAGTTAAGGTGGTACAGCATAATGGAGAGCAGTATCTCTCTGCTTACTATACATCATCAGCTGATGTAACAACTGCTGACTTACATCAATTCCTGACAGCATTGCTGCCCCGGTATATGGTGCCTGCCTATTTTACGGCGCTGGATGCGTTACCGCTGACAGCCGCAGGGAAGACCGACCGAAAAGCATTGCCGGACCCACAAGTGAAGGTCAGCGTTTATCGTGCCCCTGTTACCCATACAGCGCGTCAGCTCGCGGCCATATGGGAGGAACTACTGGGCTATGCGCCTATTGGCTTGAACGATAACTTTTTTGCGCTTGGCGGCAATTCGATGAAGGCTATCCTTGCCATGTCGCGCATCTATAAATCATTTTCTGTAAGGCCTGATCTTAAAGACCTGCTTACACATGCTGATCTGGCGGCGCAAAGCCGTTTAATTGGCCATCTGCGTAGTGAGCTATATGCGCCGGTGCCTCAGGCATCCCCTGCGGAAAGCTATCCGCTATCGAACGCCCAAAGGCGTTTGTGGGTAATGCATCATCAGGAAGGTGCTTCACTGGCATACCACATACCGATTGCGTATATCCTGGACGGAAATTTACATGAAGAAAGTCTGGCTAAGGCATTCGGATACCTGGTTGCCCGCCATGAAATACTGAGGACCGTTTTTGAATTAAAGAAAGGGGAACCCAGGCAGCGCGTACTGCCTGCTGACGAAGTACCGGCGGCGTTTGACGTTTGGGATTACCGGTCGGATGCTGCCGCCGCTTATGAGCATGCACAACAACTGGCAAGAATGCCGTTCGATCTGGGAAAAGGGCCACTGTTGAGAATGGGTGTTTTCCGACTGGAGCAGCAACAATATCTTTTATTGTTCTGCGTGCATCATATTGTGTCTGATGGATGGTCTCTTCAGATTATGCTCAGTGAGTTACAGCTTGCCTACAATGCTTATCTGAATGGACTGCAACCGGAGTTACCGGTTCTCTCCCTGCAGTATAAAGATTATGCCTGCTGGCAACAGCAGCAACTGAAAAAGACACGTATGTCCGATAGTAGTACTTATTGGACAAAACAATTAGCAGGTATCATACCTCCTCTGGAACTGCCGGTAGACTATCCCCGCTCTTCAAAAAGAGAATATCGCGGTGCACAATACAGCTACTGTTTCGACGGGTCAGCCAGTCTGGCATTTGAAGCCTTATTACAGGAGGAGCAATGTACCCTTTTCATGGGCCTGCTGGCACTTGTAAACGTACTGCTTTACAGGTATACAGGTCAGTCTGATGTTACGGTAGGTAGTCCCGTAGCTGGCAGAGAGCATCCGGATCTGGAAAACCAGGTTGGTTTTTATGTCAACACACTGGCACTGCGCAACCGTATTAACGGTAGCAATAACTTTGCATCTTTTCTGTCGGATGTAAGGCAAGTGGTAATGGACGGTTTACAACATCAGTCTTATCCTTTTGACCTGTTGACCGAAGAACTGCGTGTACATCATGATGCCAGCCGTTCATCGCTGTTCGACGTAATGGTTAGCCTGTTAGGGCCATATCGTGCAGAGACTGAATTATCGTCATTATCCGGACTCACTATTCAATCCATTCCTTTTGAACATGGGGTGAGTAAATTTGACCTGCTGTTCTCGTTTGTTCGTGATGAAGCAGGCATCCGCCTGGAACTGGAATATGATACGGCCTTATACAGGGAAAGCACTGTCAGCCGGATGGCAGGCCACCTGGGTCAACTGTTAACCACCATCTTATCATCGCCTGATACTGCGCTGGATGAAATCAGTTACCTGAGCGAAGAAGAAACGCATGAACTGTTATACACCCTCAATGATAACACTGCCGGGTATCCTGAAGATAAAACACTGGTTGATCTGTTTGAGTGCCAGGCGAGCCAGACCCCTGATCATGTTGCGGTGGTTTTCGGTGACCACAGTCTGACCTATAAGGAACTGAATACCCGTAGTAACCGTTTGGCAGGTTACCTTCGGTCGCATTATCATCCACGTCCCGATGACCTGATCGGCATCCTGCAGTCACGCACAGAACAGATGATCATTTGCATTCTTGGCATTCTGAAATCGGGTGCAGGTTATGTGCCGATCGATGTTGACTATCCGGGAGACCGTATAGATTACATGAAGACAGACAGTAATTGTTTGGTGGTCCTGGATGAAGGGGAACTTAACCGGTTCTTAGCGGAAGAAGCCACTTATCCCGGAGATAATCCTGAGCAGGTGAATACGCCTTCTGATATCGCCTATGTGATCTATACATCAGGCACAACAGGGCAGCCTAAAGGGACTTTGATAACGCACGGGAATGTTGTGCAGTTGCTGAAGCCTGATCGCCCGATATATGATTTCCAGGCGACAGATGTATGGACAATGTTCCATTCGTACTGTTTTGATTTTTCAGTATGGGAGATGTATGGGGCCTTGTTGTTTGGTGGTCGTGTTGTGATCGTACCGGGAGCTACAGCCCGCGATCCGGAGGCATTCATCACGTTGCTTCAGGAACAGGGCGTGACCGTTTTGAACCAGACGCCGTCTGCTTTTTACAATCTGCGAAAAGCCCTCGATGAAGCCGGTTATCCGCCATTATCATTACGATATGTCATATTCGGTGGCGAGGCACTAAGTCCTGCAAAATTATCATCCTGGTATAAGTATTACCCATCGGCTGCTTTGGTCAATATGTATGGTATCACAGAGACGACGGTGCATGTGACCTTTAAAGCAATCACGGAACCGGATATTGAATCAGGTATCAGCAATCTGGGCCGTCCTATACCGACGCTACGTTGTTATGTACTGGATAGCCAGGGACAGTTACTACCGTTTGGTGTACCTGGGGAATTGTATGTAGGAGGAGCGGGGGTAAGCCGTGGTTATCTGAACCGTGCGTCACTGACAGCGTCCCGTTTCATAGCAAGTCCGTTTGTGACTGGCGACCGCCTTTACCGGACGGGAGATAAAGTTCGTTTGCTGGAGAATGGAGACCTTGTGTATTATGGCCGGTTGGATAACCAGGTGAAGATACGTGGCTACCGTATTGAATTAGGAGAGATCGAAGCCGTTCTTCGCAGGCATGAGATGATCGATGATGTGGTAGTGCTTTTTAACAATAATAATGGAGAAGAAGGTAACCTGGTCGTTTATCTGATTGCCAAAGAAAAACTGACCAGTGCAGATATACGATCCTTCCTGGGAGACAAATTGCCGGGCTACATGATGCCGGGCCATTTCCTGCAGCTGGAAAAGTTCCCGCTTACTCCAAATGGGAAACTGGACAGATTTGCATTGCCGAATGCCGTAACAGCAGGATTTAGTATAGGTGGCGATTATGTAGCACCACGAAATGATATGGAACGCAGGATGGCTGTCATCTGGGGAGCGATCCTGGAAAATGCACGGGTGGGCATCCGCGATAGTTTCTTTGAACTTGGTGGCGATTCAATTAAAGTTTTACGCCTGATAAGTGAACTGAGAAAACATGCGGCGCTGGAGATATCTATTGCTGATGTATATAAATATGAAACAATAGAAAAGCTCTTTCTCTATGTGCTGGAGAATAAATGGCTTATCGACCAGCGAAATCTGGCTATGGTGGACAAGGAAGTGCTGGTGAGAAAAAGCCTGGATGAACAGAAGGAACGGATACTCGCTTCCGGCAGGTTGATGAATGCAGCTAATGTGGCAGATATATACCCGATGAGCGGTATTCAGAAGGGAATGGTCTTCGAATCGCTTGTACGTCCGGGGCAGGGTGTGTATCATGACCAGTTCTTTTACCAGGAGGATTTTTATCAGTTCGATACGGAACGTTTCAAACGTGCCTTGCAACTATTGGTTGATAAACATGCCATTCTTAGAACATGTTTTAATCTTATAGAATATGAGACAGAAGTACAGATTGTCTATAAGGAGATAGACATAAAGATCGGATATTACGATGTAGCTGCCCTTGATGAGAAGGCACAGGAAACCTTCGTGGCCGACTATATGCGTACAAGCCTGAAGCAGCCTTTTGATGTGACCATTGCTCCGCTCTGGCGTATGAACATATTCAGGTTTGGTGAAGAGAAAATGGGATTTGTATGGGAATTTCATCATGCCATTTTGGATGGCTGGAGCAATGCATCCTTCCTTACGGAACTGAACAACCTGTATCTGCAACTGGGAAGATCGCCGTCCTTCATGCCGCGTAAACTCAAATCTGACTACAAAAGTTTTATTGTACAGGAGATCCTCGATAAGGAAGACAAAGAAGTCATAGGCTTCTGGGAGAAGGAAACAGCGGATTATACAAAGATTCAGCTGTTCAGAAAAGAAGAAACAGATGCCAGATTTAATGCCTTTCTAGATACTGTTTATCTGAATAAACTGGGTGCCCTCTCGCTGGCTATCAATACTCCAGTTAAGACCATCGCACTGGCAGCGTATCTTTATCTGCTGAAGGTGTTAGGGTATAGTGATGAGCCGGTAACAGGACTTGTTACTAACTCAAGACCAGATACGGAAGATAGTGCCGAAATACTGGGCTGCTTCCTGAATACCATCCCGCTTAAAACAGTGGTCAATGTTAATGAAACCTGTGCTGGTTTTATTAAACGACTCGACAGGCAACTGGTGGATCTGAAGAAATATGAGCGCCTTAGTATACAGGATATTCTAAGTCTTGGTCATCAACGCTCAGATTCAGATGAAGGAAATATACTGTTTGATGTAGCGTTTAACTACGTAGACTTTCACACCTTTAATGCCTTTGAGGATGACATCAGTGGGGATGAACAGGAAACAGCTTCGCTGAACATTCCTGACTTTGAGCGTACCGAAATCTACCTCAGCTTTATAGTAGACAGAACGGGAGGCGCATTTAATTTGCTTCTTCGTCAAACCCGTGAATTGAAATATGATCTGACGCTTACGGGTATCAGCGAACTGTACTTCAATATATTAAAGCAGATAATCGATCATACACAGCAGGTGACCGGCAAGATTGATGTCCTGACAAAAGCAGATCGGGAGATGCTGCTGTATAAGTACAACGACACAACTTTTGGATTCCCTGCAACCGAAACAATGGTTAGTCTGTTTGAGAGCCAGGCTGCGTCTGATCCGGAAGCAACTGCTGTGATATACAATAACAGGTCGTTAAGCTATCGTGAGTTGAACGAACGTGCCAATATGGTAGCGCATTTTCTCAGAATGCGTTTATCAGTAAAGCAGGGAGATCTGGTTGCGGTAATGCAGGAAAAAAGTGAACTGCTGATCGTAGCAATGCTGGGCGTGCTCAAGGCAGGAGGGGTGTATATGCCGGTTGACCCTGCCTATCCTGCCGACAGGATCAGGTATATGCTGGGCGATAGTAAAGTGAAGGTGATACTGGCTGACCGCACAATATATACAGATAGCGATGCTGTCTGCATCATGATAAATGACGAATTTACATTTGCCGGATCACCTGTCAGAAACCCTGAGATACGTCTGAAAGAAGATCAGCTGGCATATGTCATTTATACATCCGGATCTACCGGCCGTCCCAAGGGAGTGATGGTCAGTCACCTGGCGCTGGCCAGCCTGATATATGCGCAGCGTGCTTCTCTGAATGTCAGAAAAGATGATCGTGTACTGCAGTTCGCATCTATTTCCTTTGACGCATCTGTGTTCGAAACCTGCCTGGCACTGGCAAATGGCGCTGCTTTAGTGATGATGGACACTATCCAGCTGAAGGACAGGGAACTTACGGAAAGAATGAAGGAACAGGGCGTTACTGTTGGTATTTTCCCTGCATCTTACCTGAATGTATTGAACCTTCCTGCATTGAGCGCTTTCCGTATAATTGCTTCCTGTGGTGATGTGTTCAGCAGAGATATTGTTAAGCATATAGACCCGCAGGTCTCTGTTTTTAACCTGTATGGTCCCACAGAATATGCGGTATGGGCGTCGACTTACAGGGTAGCGCTGGGGGACTGGCAGCGTAGTACCATTCCTATCGGCAAGCCGGTAGCGAATGCACAACTCTATATTCTGGGAACTGACCTGGGGCTACAGCCGCCAGGTGTGCCTGGAGAACTGTGCATAGCGGGACCAGGACTCGCAAACGGTTACCTGAATAATCCGTCGCTTACAGCAGCCCGCTTTGTCAAAAATCCTTACGGAAAGCATCTCTTGTACAGAACAGGAGATCTGGCCAGATGGTTGCCTGATGGCAATATTGAATATCTGGGGCGCGCAGATAGCCAGGTGAAGATAAGAGGTTACAGAATTGAACTGCAGGAGATAGAACAGGTCCTAGCTGCGCACGAAAGTATATCGGAAGCAGTTGTAACTGTTATAGAGCGCGCCGGAGACAAAATCCTTTCGGCATATTACACTGCAAAGGAAGAGGTGAGTGTCAATGCACTTGCAGGCTTCCTGAAGGAACATCTGCCAGACTACATGATCCCGGCCTTTTTCACAGTGCTTAAAGAATTTCCGCTCACCGGCAGCGGTAAAATAAACAGGTTTATATTACCTGATCCCGGTATTCAGCGGCAGGAAGGCGTTCTTCCATCCAGTCCGGTAGAGAAGGAACTGGCTGCTATCTGGGAAGAGGTCCTTGCGTATAGTGGCATCGGATTGAACGATAACTTTTTTGACCTGGGTGGACACTCATTGAAGGCCATACAGGTACTGTCAAGGATACACCGCATATTTTCAGTGAGACTTGATCTGAACGAGTTCTTATCTAATCCTGTGATGTCCGCGCAATGCGAATTGATCAGTCAGGCGAAGAGAGAAGCTTTCAGGAAGATACCAATAGCAGCTGCCGGGAAAAACTATCCCTTGTCAAATGCGCAAAAAAGATTATGGCTCCTGCAGCAACAGGATAAAAATACGGTTGCCTACAATATTCCTGTTAATTATATGCTGGAAGGGGAACTTGATATTGCCTCTTTATCCCGTTCGTTTGAAACAGTGATCGCGCGGCATGAGAATCTTCGTACCGTTTTTGTGTTTGAAAACGGTGAACCCCGTCAGCAAATATTAACGACAGAGACCAGCAAGTTCCATTTGGAATATATGGATTATCAGGGCAATCCCGGAGCGGTAAAAGCAGCTGCCGAAGAGTTGTCAAATACCATCTTTGATCTGTCTGCCGGTCCGCTTTTACGGGTGGCATTATTCCGTACGGGTGTATCTACCTATCAGCTATGCCTGTGTATGCATCATATCATCTCCGATGAATGGTCTATGCAGGTACTGGTAAGAGAGCTGGTACATTGCTATAATAGTTATATCACAAGCACCATTCCTGCACTATCCCCACTACCGATTCAGTACAAGGATTACGCCACCTGGCAGCAACAGCAGTTACAGGGTGGATCGCTGGAAGCAGCCCGTCAGTACTGGCAGCAGCGTTTCAGCGGAGAGTTGCCTGTACTTGAACTGCCATTGGATCATCCCCGCCCTGTTGTACAGGGACATCATGGCAGTGAGGTCTACTTTGAGTTGAATGCCGAAGACAGTGCATTGTTCATATCACTGATGCGTAGTGAGGATGCGACGTTATTCATGGGATTGTTATCTCTCGTAAACGTCCTGTTATATCGTTACACGGGTCAGCAGGATATTATTATCGGCACGCCGGTAGCTGGTCGTGACCATGCTGATCTGGAAGAGCAGATCGGGTATTTTTTGAATACACTGGCCCTTCGCAACCAGGTATCCGGTCATCAGAGTTTTCGGCAGCTATTGCAGGCCGTTCGTACGAACACACTCGAAAGTTATCAGCATCAATGGTATCCGTTTGATATGCTGATAGAAGACCTGGGACTCAGCGTGTCGCAGGGCCGTTCTCCTTTATTTGATGTGGTGGTCATCCTGCAGAACATCAAACTGAATAACGACACCGTATTGGAAATGAAAGGTGTTGAAGTGTCGGTGGAAGATGCTCCTTTGGAAATCAGTAAGGGAGACCTTCGTATCCAGTTTGTAGACCGTGGTGAGGGACGTAACCTTTATGGCAGTATAGAATACAATACAGATCTCTTCGAGCGTGAGCGCATCGCGCATATGAGCAGACAGTTACAGGAGTTGCTCCATTCTATCGTTAAAGAGCCGGATGTGCTGATCCATACGCTTTCCTATCAGGAAGATGATGGCGTAGCAACGATGTTGTTCAATAGTGATCAGCCACTGGAAGCCTATCCGTTGATGCATCGGGTGTTTGAACAGCGGGTAGAAGAATTTCCGTCAGCGGTCGCCGTGTCAGATAATGGTATAACCATCAGTTATCAGGCGCTCAACAGCCGTAGTAACTATTTGGCGCGCCTGTTACAGGACGAAGGTGTCAGCATTGGTGACAGTGTCGGTATTTTCCTGCCCGCAGGTATCCGCCAGGTGACCGGTTTGCTGGCAGTGTTCAAGGCCGGTGGTGTATATGTGCCGATGGATATCAGCTTCGCCCATTCCCGTTTGCGGCAGATGCTGGAGGAAACCCGTCCTGCAGTGATCATCACATCAGAAGAATACCGGGAATCACTGGCAGAATTATTTTCGGCTCATCAGATAAAAGTGGACTGTTTGGTGACGTTACCGTTATCAGGAACCTCTTTATTACAGGATATAGGGCTTTCAGGAGTGGAGATGATTGCGGTGGGAGATACGGCGCCTGAAGTCTATCGCAATGGTGTCCGGATGTCCGCTAAAGAATACAGTACAGATAATCTGGAGAATGAGCCGGCGGCCGAAGGGGATAGTTACATTTATTACACGTCGGGTTCTACCGGTAAGGGGAAAGGCATTGTGGGTGCTCATAATAGCCTTAGCCATTATATACACTGGCATATGCGTGAGTGGAATATAGGCAATGGCGATCGCATCAGTCAACTGGCACCAGTAACATTCGATGCGTCGCTGAAAGACATATTGAGCAGCCTTGGATCCGGAGCGACATTATGCGTACCCTCATCAGAAGTGCGTAATAACATGCCGTTACTGGCAGAGTGGTTGCGTACAGAAGAGGTAAGCATATTACAAACGGTGCCATCTTTATTCCGTTTGCTGACTGGCGCGATGAAACAACAGAACCGGGGTATAGGCAGCCTGCGGCATGTGGTGCTGGCAGGAGAGAAGCTGTATGGAAAGGATGTGACTAACTGGTACGCGGCCAATGGTAATGGCGCCTCATTATCAGCGCTGTATGGTTTGACGGAAACGACGATTCTAAAGAGTTGTTATCATATTGAGGAAAAAGACTGGGAACCGGGCGAAGTTATTCCTGCAGGCCGTGCGATCAGTGGAGCGCATATTGCCGTGATCAATGAGAGTGGTATGTGCAGTTCCGGTGAGCTGGGGGATGTGTATATCCGGAGTCCTTACCTGAGCAAGGGTTATCTTGATAAATCACTGACGGCATTAAGTCTTGTACAGAACCCATTGTTGCGGGAAGCAGAAGACCTGGTATGGCTGACAGGAGACCTGGGTCGTTACCGTAAAGATGGTAATCTTGAGATCCTGGGGCGCCGTGATGATCAGGTGAAGATCAATGGCGTTCGTATAGAGCTGGACGAAGTTCGTGGTAGTGTGCTACAGCTTGAAGATATAGAGCAGGTAGAGTTACTGGTAGATCAGGATGCAGATTATCAGCAGACACTGATCTGCTACTATAGCGGTCGTGAGCGGAGTGGTCATGAATTGCGGGTAGCCCTTTCGGCGACTTTGAATCCGGCGATGCTGCCATCATATTATGTGTGGTTAGCATCATTCCCGCTGAACCTGAACGGGAAGGTGGACCGTAAGGCCTTACCACGTCCGCAGGAGTTATTATCAGATAGGGGATATGAAGCGCCGCATGCAGGTGTAGAGCAGGAAGTGGCCGTTTTGTGGCAGCAGGTGTTAGGGATAGAGAAAGTAAGCCGTCATGACAATTTCTTCAATATAGGAGGGTCATCGCTGAAAGCGATTCAGTTGATCTCGCGTATTTATAAGTCACTGGATGTGCAGTTAAGCATAGGCGATATATTTGGTCATGCGGAACTGCAGGAGCAGGCATCTGTTATCCAGGCAGCGAGGCGATCAGCATATGTTGCGATCCCACTGGCGGTAGTCCAAACCACGTATCCTGTATCCAACGCACAGAAACGTTTGTGGTTACAGGTACAGCAATCCCCTACATCTCTGCAGTTCAACGGTCGGGACCTTTACCGTTTACAGGGGGATCTGTCGGTAGAGAGTCTGATCCGTTCGTTTGATACATTGGTGGCTCGGCATGAGAGCCTGCGTACGGTGTTCCTGGTAGAGAGCGGGCAGCCGCGGCAACAGATATTACCTGCAGATGCCCACAGATTCAAGGTACAGTATCATGATTATACAGACCGTGCTGACAGCACTGAGCAGGCAATGGCACATGCACGTGCCATTACAGCCGAGGTGTTTGATCTTTCTGCGGGACCATTGTTACGTGTAACCCTGTTCCGTACAGATACGTCTACTTACCTGCTTAGCCTGAGCATGCATCACATCATATCTGATGAATGGTCTATGCACATCCTGGTGAAAGAACTTGTGCTGTGCTACAATAGTTACGTCTCAGGCAATCTTCCTTCACTGGCACCATTACCGTTGCAGTATAAAGACTACGCCTGCTGGCAGCAGGAGCAGTTGCAGGGAGCATCACTGACCACTGCCCGGAATTACTGGTTGAGCCGTTTTAGCGGAGAACTTCCGGTGCTGGCATTGCCGCA
Organism: Chitinophaga agri; assembly: GCF_010093065.1. Taxonomy (NCBI): domain Bacteria; kingdom Pseudomonadati; phylum Bacteroidota; class Chitinophagia; order Chitinophagales; family Chitinophagaceae; genus Chitinophaga; species Chitinophaga agri. The sequence continues at coordinate 7,143,218 of NZ_CP048113.1, forward strand.
GGATCGTCCCCATCCGTTAACGCCGGGGCATCATGGAGGCGAAGTGTACTTCGAATTCACTGATGCTGAAACCGAAGCATTTGGGGCATTAGTGCGTAGTGAGGACGCCACCTTGTTCATGGGATTGATGGCTGTGGTAAAAGTACTGTTGTATCGCTATACCGGGCAGCGGGATATTATAATAGGCACACCGGTCGCAGGTCGTGATCATCCGGATCTGGAAGGCCAGATCGGATACTATCTGAATACGCTGGCGCTGCGTGACCACATATCCGGCGAGCAGAGTTTCCGACAGCTGTTACAAGCCGTTCGTAGTAATACATTAAATAGTTATCAACATCAGTGGTATCCTTTTGATATGCTTGTGGAAGATCTGGGATTAAGAAGTAGTCAGGGTCGTTCACCACTGTTTGATGTAGTGATGATCCTGCAAAACATACAGCTCGCCGAAAACACCACTTTGGAAATGAAAGGTGTGGAGGTAGTTGAGGAAGACGCTGCGCTGGAGATCAGTAAAGGTGATCTGCGTATTCAGTTTGTAGACTGTGGAGAGCAACGAAGTCTGTATGGTAGTATCGAATACAACACAGATATTTTCAATCGCGAACGCATTGAGCGTATTTGTCTTCATCTGCGGCAGTTACTCTGTTCTATTGTTGATAATCCGGATATCGCGGTTCACCAACTGGGCTATCTGAGTGAACATGAACAGGAAGAAGGGGCTGCGCAACTTGATGTTTTCAAATCTGAAATAGACAGGTCATTTTAGCCAACATTACTCATCCATATTATTAAATAATTGCCCACATGTCAACAAACATCATCGGAATTTCCGCTCACTACCACGATTCTGCATGTTGCCTGATACAGGACGGCGTATTAAAGGCTGCAGTGCAGGAAGAGCGATTCACCAGAAAGAAGAATGACCCTGACCTCCCCAAAAAGGCTTTCATGTATTGTCTGAAAGAAGGCGGTATAGGCATGGCAGACATCGACTGTATTGCCTATTATGAAGATTCCAGGAAAAAATTATCCCGCCAGCTATGGAGTGGTATTCAGGGACTGACCAGTCAGCAGATAATGGACATTCAGCCGTTGCGTGTAGAAGAAAGTATCCGAAAAGACCTCGGATTTAACGGGTTAATAAAGGTATATGAGCATCATCAGTCTCATGCTGCAAGTAGTTTTTTCTATTCTGATTTTAAAGAGTCTGCTATCCTGACTGTGGATGGTGTCGGAGAGTGGGCTACCACCTCTTATGGGACGGGGAAAGATGCTGCGCTGGAGATCTTTGAAGAAGTGGAATTTCCTAATTCGATAGGACTGCTTTATAGCACATTAACGAGTTTTCTAGGCTTCAGTGTAAACAGCGGAGAATATAAAGTGATGGGACTTGCACCTTACGGAAGACCGGTTTTTGCAGATAAGATATGGCAGATGATACGGCTTACGGAAAAGGGGCAATACGAACTGGACATGCAATACTACAACTTCCTGAAAGGAGCACGAATGTATTCTGATCTGCTTGCACAGTTGTTGGGTATTCCTCCCCGCAGGAAGGATACTGATATACTCGCAGTACATAAAGATATCGCTAAAAGTTTACAGGTTGTACTGGAAGAAATACTGATTTCCAAAGCACAATATCTGCATGATGTTACGGGAAGTGAAAACCTCTGTATGGCAGGAGGTGTTGCCCTGAATTGTGTAGCAAACGGCAAGATCCTGAAGCATACTTCGTTCAAAAATATGTTTGTACAGCCGGCGGCAGGTGATGCTGGCTGTTCACTGGGAGCTGCTGCACTTGCATACGCCGATATTACCGGAAAAAGGATAGCAAAAACAGAGAATCATGTATATCTGGGCCCGTCCTATAGTAATGACAGTATCCGGAAAGTATTACAGTCAACGTCTCTGGTATTTTCAGACTTCGAATCCAGGGAAGATGAACTGCTGCAGCATATCGCACAGAAAATAGCTGATGGTAAAGTAATAGGCTGGTTCCATGGAAGAATGGAATTTGGACCGAGATCCCTTGGCGCAAGATCAATACTCGCAGATCCGAGAGGTGCGCAGATGCGTGACAGGATCAATGCGATGGTGAAGAAACGTGAGGCATTCAGGCCGTTTGCTCCTGCTATACTATCCGAAGAAACAAGTAAACATTTCGACCTTGATCATGATTCGCCGTTTATGCTGGAAACCTGCGATGTAATATCTCACCTGGATCTGCCGGCTATCACCCATGTAGACAGATCCGCAAGAGTGCAGACCGTTCATAAAGAGACAAATCCCAGGTTCTATAAACTGCTGCAGGCATTCCAAAAGATCACCGGATGTCCGATACTGTTAAATACATCGTTTAACATAAAGGACGAACCGATCATATGCAGCCCTGAAGAAGCTGTGGTCTGCTTCGTTACGACTGATATCGACTGTCTGGTAGTTGAAGATTTTTTCATAGATGCGGAAGGTAACGATCTGAGCCTCCTTGAAATGATCAACCAAAACCTCGTAAGAGCAGTAGAATTTGAACTTAACCCGGATGTTTACACTTTTATCTAAGTAGTTATGTTACTAAGTACCTCAAAGGAACAAAGAAAAGAATATGCAACCCTTCTCACAGATCTTTTGTATACGGATAGTGATGATAAAGAGCTGAAAGCGTCATTGATCCGCAAGCTGGGATATGAAGAGGAAGCTGTAATTTCTCACACTTCAGAGAGCGACCTGCTGGTGGATGGCACAGTCGGTATTTATAAGCGAGAAGGGGAAGGCCGTACGGCCGTTTTTTCCCGCAACGTTGATGAAAAGGACAGGTGGTCTTATTTTGCAGATATCCACAGTATTCCGGCTGTAGGCGATAAACGAAGAGTAGTGTTTCTCGGAGAGTCAGTAGGCAGAGGCTTTCTGCTGGACCCCGACTATACCCCCAGTATCGTATTGGAATATCAGCTGAATCAGCTGGCAGGGAGAGAGGAATATGAAGTAATAGATCTGGCGGAAACGAATCTTGGTTTACCTGAATTACTGCGTCGTTACAGACAATGTTATCAGCTGCATCCTGATATGATTGTTTTTCTGGCGGGTAATAACTGGAGATACGAGTTATTAAGGGCTATAGAAGGCAAGCCGGATGTTTATCAGCGCCTTGTGAGAGCATTGCAGGAAAATGAGCAGATGCAATCAGTTGGGAAAATGATCGAGGACATCTTTGCTGATGTAGTGACGGCTTTCCTGGAAACAGTAGGACGGTTGTCCCGCGAGAATAACGTACCTGTTATCTTCGCCATCCCGGAATTTAACCTCCTTGATTGCAGAAGTACGCAGGCTGAACAATACATATCCACTTTACACGGTGAAGGTATTGACGAATGGGTTACCTGTAAGATCGTGGCCGAGAAAGCATTTGCAGCGCATGATCTGACTACTTGTATTGCTAATGCACAGCGGATGATCGCGCTGGATTGTACACATCCTTCCGGATATGAGCTACTAGCGGACTGCTGGTTACAGCAAGGTAAGTATGAAGAGGCAAGGGCCTGCCTTGAAAATGCAAAGGATACCGCTCTATACTTCAGGACAGACAGTAAGCCCAGGATATTCAATATTATCCGGGAAACCATCTTGTCGAAAGCAGCTGAGAACAACGTTCACATACTTGATATAAAGGCGGTTTTTGATACTTATCAGAATGGCCGTCTGCCTGGCAGGGAATTGTTCCTGGATTATTGCCACTTCACCGTAGAGGGAATACAGGTCGCTATGAATGCGGTCAGCAACCGTCTGTTCAATATTGATAAAGGTACTGATCATCCGCCTATGGTTGTCAAGTCGCCTGAGGCAAAAGCGATTACAAGGGGGCTGGGGCATCTGTTCGCTGCCATTCACAATGCGCACTGGGGACAATCGTATGAAATACTCTATTATCATTGCTGTAAGGCCCTGGAGAATTATAAGCAGGTGGCAAGGTTGATGGTATATTATTGTGACATGATGTCCCGGAAAACAGCCAATAACCTTTGTAAATCGCTTGAGATGATCCTGAAAAGCAGCGAGTATAACCTTGACAGGTATGTGCATGCGCTGTTGCCGCCGAGGAACAAAAAGTCACTGGAAACAGAACTGGTGAGTGCGATGGTGGATGCGTTGAAGACGGTACAGATAGATCTCACCAAGTACGTTCGCGAAATCCGTGTGGCAGAACATAATCAGAAAGATGACCCTACAAATCTTCTGCTGCCTTTCTACTGTCTCTCTTCATATGAGGAATTCCAGGGTTCAAATAATGCGTTCTACCAGGCCAGGAACTACCGTTCGGTGTTCAAGGTGGTCGGCACAGGCGGGCACACATTGAAAATAGATGTCGAACTACGGGTGCCTTATCAGACACAAGCAACTGCTAAGGCTTTGCTGTATATGAATGATGCACCTGTTACAGAACTGGAAGTCACCAATGACTGGGTACGTTATGAGTTAGAAATCCCCGCTGGAAAATTACACAATGATGTAAATGAACTTTCTGTTCATTGGCCGTTGCCAGGAGAGTTGCCGCTTAAACCCAAAGAACGCACGCGTACATTGTCGCTGCTGGATAATATGTTCTTTGTCTTTGGAGAAATAAGTCTGCTTAATGTAAGATTCAATAGTTAGCCAAATAAAAAATACAGTATGTGTGGTATTACAGGTGTTTGTTATAAAGACCCGCAGCGCAGGCCTTCCCTGGACGTGGTAAAACGTATGTCGGATAAACTTGTTCACCGCGGTCCCGATGACGCTCAGAACGTCGCCAATGGTAACGCCGGATTCGGATTCCGAAGACTGAGTATCATTGACCTCGTGCATGGTTCTCAACCATTCTATAGCAATGATGGATCTGTGATGCTGATCTGCAACGGTGAGATCTATAATTACAAAGAGCTCAGGGCTGAGCTTTCAGCCAAAGGATATGTATTTAATACGAATTCAGATATAGAAGTGCTGGTTAGCCTTTACGTAGAATATGGCAATGACTTCCTGAAACGGCTCAATGGTCAGTTTGCAATGGCCTTGTTTGACAGCAAACGAAACCTGTTGCTACTGGCAAAGGATCATTTTGGTATTTGCCCATTGTTTTACACGCTATATGATGATGCTGTGATCTTTGCATCAGAAATAAAAGCGATTCTCGAATACCCGGGAATTCCGAGAGAGGTGAACCTTTCCGGTCTGGACCAGATCTTTACCTTTCCCGCTGCGATTAGTCCCGCTACACTTTTCAAGGGGATTTACAGCCTTGAACCGGGTACCTATGCAGTGTATACCGGCGGCGTACTGACCAAAACTGAATATTGGGATTTGGAATATCCAGAAATAGGATACAAATACGAGAGTAAGGATGAAGCATATTATGTTGAAGGACTGAACGAGCAATTATTACGGTCTGTCAAATATAGAGTACATGCAGATGTGCCGGTAGGCTTCTATCTGAGTGGTGGCCTGGATTCCTCGCTCATAGGAGGATTGATGTATGCGACCAATGATTCCCGTGACTTTAACTCATTTTCTATCAGCTTTTCCGGTTCCGGTAAGGAAAACAAGGAGATCAATGAGCAACGGTATCAGCACCTGATGAGTAAGCATTTAAATTCCACTCACAATGATATTGATTTTTCCTGGGGACAGATAGACAAAAAATTACGTGAGGTAGTTTACTTCTCCGAATCTCCGCTGAAAGAAACCTATAATGTCTGCTCTCTGGCGCTGTCGGAAGCTGCCAGAGCCAGGAATGTAAAGGTTGTATTGTGTGGAGAAGGTGCAGACGAGCTATTTGGTGGGTATGCAGGATATAAGTTCGATACTCTCAGAATGAACAAAACGATACATAAGGATCTGGATCATCTGCTTGAAGATAAAGTCCGCAATCATTTGTGGGGTAACCCGGAGTTTACCTACGAGAAGAATGAGCATGAGTTCAGAGAGGTGAAATCTGCATTGTATTCTAACAGCATGCAAAGCCGGTACGGTGATTTTGATTGCCTGAAAACTCCTGTGGTCAACAAAGCCAGGATGAAGAACAGGCACATCTTTCACCAGCGGTCATATGTTGATTTTAAACTGAGGCTTGGCGGGCACCTGATCGCAGATCACGGCGACCGTATGGCCCTGGCAAACAGTGTTGAATCACGTTATCCGTTCCTGGATGTTAATCTGATCGACTATGTGACGAAAATTCCTCCGGGCATGATGTTACAGAATATGAATGAAAAATTCCTGTTGAAACAAGTCGCAAAAGGGATAGTACCTAATGAGATCATCCGGCGGGAAAAGTTCGGTTTTGTCGCTCCCGGTAGCGTGGCACTGCTGAAAGCAAATGTAGAATGGATAAATGACCTGCTTTCCTATGATACGATCAAACGGCAGGGTTTCTTCAATCCGGATACGATCGAACGACTCAAAAAGCATTATATGAAAGATGATTTTGTGCTTACACCACCATATGATCTGGACTTGCTGATCATCGTATTAACCTTTAATATTTTCCTGGATACATTTCAGTTGCCATCCCTGTAGGTCGCCTTTGCTAACATAATTCTCTTGTATATGAACTTTCTGAATATCCTGCTCCGTAAATTCAGAGCCTCGCTGATATTTATCCTTTTACTGGGCATTTTCAACAGCCTTCTTAACGGCGGTTTGTTGATATTCATCAATACAACTATTTCCGGTAAATCATTACCATTCTTTAATAATTACAGATGGATGGTTTTTACCGCAATAATAGTCAGTTCTCTTTTATGCGCCCGGATATTTCAGACTTACATGATCAGGCTGACAAATAATATCCTCTTCGATTTTGAGAATGACATCCTTCGGAAGTTACGGCAATCTTCATACAGGGATTTCGAAAACCTTGGAAAGGAAAAGATCTATACAGCCATAAATGATACGAAAACACTGGCTCATATACCCGAGGTGTTCATGAATGCCTTTAATGCATTTGTCGTGATGATCTGCTGCTGTGCTTACCTGCTGTTCATGTCTTTTACAGGAGGTATTGTTGTCCTGTTAAGTATGGCTGCGCTGGTTATATTTTATATCGTCAGAAATAATGGCATTGAAGCCGAGCTAAATAAACAAAGAGACCTTCAGAATGCCTATTATAAATACATCAATGACCTGTTGCTTGGCTTTAAAGAGCTGAAAATGGGAGCGGTTCGCAATCTGAATATATTCAATCACTTCCTGATAAAGAACAGGATCATCGCTAAGAAGATCTCTGTAGAAACGTCTATCAGATACAATGATAATGAGCTGACAGGTACTTACAGCTGGTATGTTATTTTCGGTATCACTATGTTCGTACTGCCGTTTTTCTTTTCCATGGATATTGAAAAGGTGACCGTATTTCTCGTGACTATTCTTTATCTCATGGGGCCTGTGGCCATTATGATAACCCTGATCCCAACATCTACGGCCATTAAAATAGCAATAGAACGGCTGTCGGTATTTGACCAGCAACTCAGGTTTATTGAGGGGCGGGACGGTGCGGAGGAATTAATGGATCACAATAAAGATGGCTTTGACCACCTGGAGTTTAAGAACGTAGATTTCACTTACTATGATAACAGTTTGCCGGACAGGCCTTTCCAGTTAAAATCAATTAATCTCAGGATTAACAGAGGAGAAGTGCTGTTTATTACCGGTGGTAATGGCAGTGGGAAAAGTACTTTTGGATATCTGCTGACCGGGCTTTATCAACCGGATGAAGGAGAGATCTCTGTAAATGGCAGAACGTTCGGGAGAGAAGAAGGGCAACTGTACCGTAACTACTTTTCAGCTGTATTTACAGATAACTATCTCTTTGGAGAGAATTATGACAATTTCGATCTTAGTTCTTCCAATACTGAATTTATGGAACTGGTGAAATTGATGAAGATGGAGAATGTGTTACATATAGATGAGACAACCAGAAAGATCACAACAAATCTTTCCAAGGGGCAGCGTAAGAGACTGGCATTGATTTATGCTTTGCTTGAGAATAAACCTGTACTCGTTATAGACGAATGGGCGGCAGAACAGGATCCGTCTTTCCGTCAGTATTTTTATACAGAAGTGCTGGATAAGTTGAACCGCAGAGGGAAAACAATTATTGCGATAACCCATGATGACGACTATTACTACTGTGCCAGCCGCGTTATTAAGTTCAACTATGGTTCGATAGTAAGTGAAGAATTGCCTTTAGTGAAATGAGTAGATTATTTACCCCATTCTAGCGTTTATGGAAAGGACACAATCAATGACATCAATTTTAATAGCTGCCAGTAAGACCAACAAGGGTATCACCTTTATCAAAGGTGCCAACTCGGAGAGCTTCTGTAGTTATGAGGAACTATATAATACAGCTTTACATATTTTACATAATCTGCAGCTGCGTGGCATAAGATCCGGCGATGAGGTGGTGTTACAGCTGTCAGATAACCGGAAATTCCTGGAAGTATTCTGGGCATGTGTCATGGGTGGGATCATTCCAGTACCATTGGCTCCAGGTACACAGGGGTTACATCATGTGAAACTGATCACTATATGGAAGAAGCTGGATAGACCGTCACTTGTTTTTGATGAAGAGTTTAAATTACAATATGCAGGCTATGCAGATAAAACAGGTGATACTGATATTGTTCAGCTGATGCTGGATAGGGGATGGCACGTTGACAGCCTGCGGGAATTCCAGGGACAGGCAACTGCGGAGGAGAATAGGCCTGAAAATATTTGTTATATACAGTTTTCTTCCGGTTCCACCGGAGACCCCAAAGGTGTCACACTCACACATGCCAACCTATTGGCAAATACTGCTGCGATCGCAGATAGGATTTCAACCCAACAGCATGACAGATCGTTATGCTGGTTACCGCTGACCCACGACATGGGTATGATCTGTTTTCACCTGACAAGTGTCCTGGCTGCAATCGATCAATATATCATTCCAACCCCGTTGTTCATCAAACGTCCCTTATTATGGCTGGAGATGATAGGCAGGTACCACATCACACAATCGTACTCTCCCAATTTTGGGTTAAAATATGTGATGGCTGCCATTGACACAAATGGTGATGCTACCGGTAAATGGGTACTCAATAGCCTGAGGGTGATCATCAATGGGGCGGAGCCTGTGTCAGAAACATTATGCAGGTCATTCCTTGATAAACTCGAAGTATGTGGTCTGCCCGGTAGTTGTATGTTCCCCGGGTATGGGCTTGCGGAGGCATCTGTTGCGGTCACCATTCCGATGAAAGAAAGCAGTCTGTCATTTCTGAAGTGCAGCCGTACTTCCTTAATAAAAGGGAAGCAGGTAACAATTTTAAGTGAAGATGATCATTTGCCTTATGTCAGTTTCGCCAATGTGGGTGTCGCTGTAAATGATTGTGAGGTCAGAATATGCGACGATCATGATAATGTATGTGATAGCCTCGTTATTGGTCATATACAGGTAAGAGGATTGAACGTTACTGCCGGTTACTACAAGGACCCGGTAAAGTCGGTAGCAGTATTTACTTCTGATGGGTGGCTGCGGACAGGTGATTTGGGTTTCCTGTCGGGAAAAGAGCTATATGTGACGGGAAGGGAGAAGAATCTTATCATTGTAAATGGGCAGAACTATTACCCTCATGATATCGAGCAATATGCGGAAGAACTGCTTGATCTACGTCCGGGTAGCACTGTTGCTTGTGGCATTAACAATTACAAAACAGCTTCTTATGATACAGTGTTGTTTGTCGTATATAGACAGGATACGGCGAAATTTTCAGTAATTGCCTCACAACTGAGAGAAGCTATTTTAGCAGATACTGGTCTTTTGATAGATAAGATTATTCCTATTCGGAGTATTCCCAAGACTACAAGTGGAAAAGTACAACACTATCAATTAGCGGAGTTTTATAACAACGGTACGTATGACTCAATTTGTGCAGAATTAGATGCATTGCGTGCCATTGAGATGGGCAATAGCTCGCCCCGTACACAGACTCCGGAAGGTAAACTGGTTTATGTTGCAGAAGTAATTTTTGGCAGAAAACTGGGATATGATGAAAATTTCTTTCAAAGTGGACTGAGCAGTCTCCGGGCTGTGTCTTTTAGTAACCTGCTTGCGCAGCAGGGGTATCGTGTGCCGTTGCATGTAATCTTCGAATATCCGACCATCCGGTTACTCCGTAGTGAATTAGAAAGGGGGCATGCATCATCTGTCGTGCACATTCCTTTTGTCGGGCAAAAATCAAGCATACCGCTCACCCCTGGTCAACGGCATTTCTGGCTTTTCAATGAAATCAGGGAGAACAGTGCAGCAGGGAATATTGCTACCTGTACTGATATAGTGGGGATCCTGGATGAAAATAGCTTCATACAGTCGATGGAAACGATCGTTAGACGGCATGACAGTCTACGTACGGTGTTTGACCATTCGGATGGAATGCCATTACAGCATGTACTGCCGTATGAGCAATCGGGCTTTAGGGTAGTTGTTGAAGATCTGCGGGCTGCGCCCGATCCGGTTACAGTTGCGCAGGTGCGCGCCCGGGAACTGGCTGCACAGGCGTTTGACCTGGAACGGGGGCCGCTGCTGGATGTCAGGTTATTGCGTACAGCAGCCGATAGCTACCTGTTTGTTTTTGTGATCCATCATATCATTTCAGATGGCTGGTCAATAGACGTGATCAGTAAAGAACTTAGTGTATTGTATGCTGCTTATGTAAAGGGAGAAGCGCCCTCGTTACCGGCGTTACCCATTCAGTACGGTGATTATGTTCACTGGCAGCAGTCACGGGTTGGCACTCCCGGATATGATGCCAGCCGTAGGTTCTGGCTGGATTATCTGAGTGGTGACTTACCAGTCAGTGCGTTGCCATCATTTTCGGGTTATGACAGTGTTAAGCGTGGTCAGCATGGAGCGACCCTGCATATTGATCTTCCCGCTGATGTGAGTCAGCAACTGAAGTTGATCAGTCAGCGTGAGGGCGTAACCATGTTTAGTGTTATCCTGTCGCTGCTGGGTATCCTGTTGCAGAAGTATACGGGGGAAGACGAGGTGATGCTGGGAACGGATATAGCCGGGCGGGATCACTATGAGCTGGAAGGGCAGGTAGGATATTATCTGAAGCTGCTGGCCATTCGTTTACGGTTGCGCAGGGATGAAAGTTTCAGTGAATTGCTGCAGTCTACGCATGCAATGCTACTGGAAGTATATCAGCATCAGGACTATCCTTTTGAACATCTGCTGGAGGAACTTGGTATCCGGCAGGAAGCAGGTCGTTCACCTTTGTTTGATATTTTGGTACTGTTCCAGAACTTTGATAATGCATTAGGGTTCGATGGATTGCTGGAGGGTGCAGATATACGCTCAGAGGAGATCGACAATGGGACCAGTCTCAATGACCTGTTGCTGGAATTCAGTGAACGCAAAGGGTGCCTTCATTTGAAGGCACGTTATGATACAAGTGTATTCAACGCGAGTCAGATAAGTGATCTGGCCGCTCAGTTCATCCATCTTGCAGCGCAGCTGGATGAAGGTCTGTTATTGCCATTGTCAGCGCTGGACGTATTGACCCCGTCCCAGCAATATCAATTACTACATACCTTCAATGATACATCGGTAGTATATCCGGCGATGGACATAGTGAGCCTGTTTGAACGTCAGGTGCTGCAATCTCCTATGTCCACGGCACTTATCTGTGAGACACGTGCGTTAAGTTATGCCGAACTTGACCGCCTCTCCAATCTGGTAGCCGGTTATCTGCTGACAGCAACCTCGCTGCGGGAAGGAGAGCTGGTTGGCTTGCTGACAGCGCGTAATGAATACCAGGTGATCAGTATGCTGGGTGTCCTGAAAGCTGGTGGAGCTTACGTTCCCCTGGATCCGGAATATCCTGCAGAACGACTCTCCTATATGATCAGTGATAGTGGTGTAAGACTGATCTTAAGTGATCAGTTGGGAGAGGAGGGCGCGAGGTTCATTCCTATTGTCGATATTTGCAATGGCGTTACTACTTCCTTTGTAGGAAGTGTCCGGCGTGATCCGGAGCGTGTCGCGTATGTATTGTATACATCAGGCTCTACTGGTCGTCCGAAAGGCGTGATGATCGCTCATCGTGCGTTAAGCAATTATGTAAATTCCTTTATTAACTATTTTTCAATAACCTCCAGTGACCGGGTCATCCATCAGTCATCCATGTCGTTTGATACGTCTGTGGAGGAGATCTACCCTGCGTTATGTAGTGGAGGGTTGGTAGTGATAGCACCTGGCGGTGGTCGCGATGTGGCTGCATTGTCAGCGCTGATACAGGATGAGAGTGCTACCGTGTTAAGTACAACACCACTTGTGCTGCAGGAGCTGAACAATGACAGTACGGCCCTGAGAAGTTTACGCGTCATCATCAGTGGTGGTGATGAGTTAAAAAACAAGTATATCGACCATTTACCTGCAAATGTGCAGGTTTATAATACATATGGTCCCAGTGAGACGACCGTGTGTGCCACCTATTACCGGATTGAGGGAGGAGAGGAAGTTATACCTATCGGTAAGCCGATCAGTAATGTGCAGGTGTATATCCTGGATGAAAGGTTAGGGCTTCAGCCGGTTGGCGTAGCAGGAGAGCTATGTATCGGAGGAGCGGGCGTAGGTCTGGGTTATCTGAACAATGCGGAACTGACGTCATCTCGTTTCGTAGCTAATCCTTATGGGGATGGCCTTTTATATCGTACGGGCGATATGGCGAGGTGGCAGTCAGACGGTAACGTCTTATTCCTTGGCCGTGCGGATGATCAGGTGAAGGTGCGTGGCTACCGGATAGAATTAGGGGAGATCTCCCAGGTGCTTGCAGGTCATAGGAGCATCTGTGATGCAGTTGCGAAGGTGTCAGATCAGTCGCTGGCAGTGTATTATACATTATCCGAAGCGGTATCAGCGTCAGCGCTCCGATATTATCTTGAATCGCGTTTGCCGCACTACATGGTACCCGCTCACTTTATAGAGTTAGCGGCATTGCCTTTAACCGCGAGTGGGAAAGTGGACCGTTCCGCTCTTCCCAGCCCTGTTGCGGGTACACGCAGTTACCGTTTGCCGGCAACACCCTTATCGCGGCAGCTGGCAGCTATCTGGTCATCTGTGTTATCACAGGAAGTTATCGGGCTGGACGACCACTTCTTTGAACTGGGTGGTCATTCCCTGAAAGCAGTGCAGCTGATCAGTCGCATCTACAGGGAGTTTTCCGTACGGCTGTCGTTGAAGGAACTGTTTACACATCCTGTGCTGGAGGCGCAAAGTCAACTGATAGCGAAATCCCGCAGCGCACAATATGCGTCAATTCCGGTGAAGGAAAATCGTGCAGCATACCCATTATCTTATGAACAGCAACGTTTGTGGTTACTTGATCAACTTATTATAGGTAATACTGCTTTAAATCTTTCATGGTTGTGCGAGTTATCGTTATCCTATTTCCGGCTGGATGAAAATAGCTTCATGCAGGCGATGGAAACGATCGTTAGACGGCATGACAGTCTACGTACGGTGTTTGACCATTCGGATGGAATGCCGTTACAGCATGTACTGCCGTATGAGCAATTGGGCTTTAGGGTAGTTGTTGAAGATCTGCGTGCTTTGCCCGATCCGGTTACAGTTGCGCAGGTGCGTGCCCGGGAACTGGCTTCACAGGCGTTTGACCTGGAACGCGGGCCGCTGCTGGATGTCAGGTTGTTGCGTACAGCAGCCGATAGCTACCTGTTTGTTTTTGTGATCCATCATATCATTTCAGATGGCTGGTCAATAGACGTGATCAGTAAAGAACTTAGTGTATTGTATGCCGCTTATGTAAAGGGAGAAGCGCCCTCGCTACCGGCGTTACCCATTCAGTACGGTGATTATGTTCACTGGCAGCAGTCACGGGTTGGCACTCCCGGATATGATGCCAGCCGTAGGTTCTGGCTGGATTATCTGAGTGGTGACTTACCAGTAAGTGCGTTGCCATCATTTTCGGGTTATGACAGTGTTAAGCGTGGTCAGCATGGAGCGACCCTGCATATTGATCTTCCCGCTGATGTGAGTCAGCAACTGAAGTTGATCAGTCAGCGTGAGGGCGTAACCATGTTTAGTGTTATCCTGTCGCTGCTGGGTATCCTGTTGCAGAAGTATACGGGGGAAGACGAGGTGATGCTGGGAACGGATATAGCCGGGCGGGATCACTATGAGCTGGAAGGGCAGGTAGGATATTATCTGAAGCTGCTGGCCATTCGTTTACGGTTGCGCAGGGATGAAAGTTTCAGTGAATTGCTGCAGTCTACGCATGCAATGCTACTGGAAGTATATCAGCATCAGGACTATCCTTTTGAACATCTGTTGGAGGAACTTGGTATCCGGCAGGAAGCAGGTCGTTCACCTTTGTTTGATATTTTGGTACTGTTCCAGAACTTTGATAATGCATTAGGGTTCGATGGATTGCTGGAGGGTGCAGATATACGCTCAGAGGAGATCGACAATGGGACCAGTCTCAATGACCTGTTGCTGGAATTCAGTGAACGCAAAGGGTGCCTTCATTTGAAGGCACGTTATGATACAAGTGTATTCAACGCGAGTCAGATAAGTGATCTGGCCGCTCAGTTCATCCATCTTGCAGCGCAGCTGGATGAAGGTCTGTTATTGCCATTGTCAGCGCTGGAAGTATTGACCCCGTCCCAGCAATATCAATTACTACATACCTTCAATGATACATCGGTAGTATATCCGGCGATGGACATAGTGAGCCTGTTTGAACGTCAGGTGCTGCAATCTCCTATGTCCACGGCACTTATCTGTGAGACACGTGCGTTAAGTTATGCCGAACTTGACCGCCTCTCCAATCTGGTAGCCGGTTATCTGCTGACAGCAACCTCGCTGCGGGAAGGAGAGCTGGTTGGCTTGCTGACAGCGCGTAATGAATACCAGGTGATCAGTATGCTGGGTGTCCTGAAAGCTGGTGGAGCTTACGTTCCCCTGGATCCGGAATATCCTGCAGAACGACTCTCCTATATGATCAGCGACAGTGGTGTAAGACTGATCTTAAGTGATCAGTTGGGAGAGGAGGGCGCGAGGTTCATTCCTATTGTCGATATTTGCAATGGCGTTACTACTTCCTTTGTAGGAAGTGTCCGGCGTGATCCGGAGCGTGTCGCGTATGTATTGTATACATCAGGCTCTACTGGTCGTCCGAAAGGCGTGATGATCGCTCATCGTGCGTTAAGCAATTATGTAAATTCCTTTATTAACTATTTTTCAATAACCTCCAGTGACCGGGTCATCCATCAGTCATCCATGTCGTTTGATACGTCGGTGGAGGAGATCTACCCTGCGTTATGTAGCGGAGGGCTGGTAGTGATAGCACCTGGCGGTGGTCGTGATGTGGCTGCATTGTCAGCGCTGATACAGGATGAGGGTGCTACCGTGTTAAGTACA
Source organism: Chitinophaga agri (assembly GCF_010093065.1). NCBI lineage: Bacteria > Pseudomonadati > Bacteroidota > Chitinophagia > Chitinophagales > Chitinophagaceae > Chitinophaga > Chitinophaga agri. The sequence continues at coordinate 7,158,675 of NZ_CP048113.1, forward strand.
ACGCCACTTGTGCTGCAGGAGCTGAACAGTGATAGTACAACCCTGAAAAGTTTACGCGTCATCATCAGTGGTGGCGATGAGTTAAAAAACAAGTATATCGACCATTTACCTGCAAATGTGCAGGTTTATAATACATATGGTCCCAGTGAGACGACGGTCTGTGCCACCTATTACCGGATTGAGGGAGGAGAGGAAGTTATACCCATCGGTAAGCCGATCAGCAATGTGCAGGTGTATATACTGGATGAGAGGTTAGGGCTTCAGCCGGTTGGCGTAGCAGGAGAGCTGTGTATCGGAGGAGCGGGCGTGGGTCTAGGTTATCTGAACAATGCGGAACTGACGTCATCTCGTTTCGTATCTAATCCTTATGGGGCTGGCCTTTTATATCGTACGGGTGATATGGCGAGGTGGCAGTCAGATGGTAACGTCTTATTCCTGGGCCGTGCGGATGATCAGGTGAAGGTGCGTGGCTACCGGATAGAATTAGGGGAGATCTCCCAGGTGCTTGCAGGTCATAGCAGCATCCGTGATGCAGTTGCGAAGGTGTCAGATCAGTCGCTGGCCGTGTATTATACATTATCCGAAGCGGTATCAGCGTCAGCGCTCCGATATTATCTTGAATCGCGTTTGCCGCACTACATGGTACCCGCTCACTTTATAGAGTTAGCGGCATTGCCTTTAACCGCGAGTGGGAAAGTGGACCGTTCCGCTCTTCCCAGCCCTGTTGCGGGTACACGCAGTTACCGTTTGCCGGCAACACCCTTATCGCTGGAGCTGGCAGCTATCTGGTCATCTGTGTTATCGCAGGAAGTTATCGGACTGGACGACCACTTCTTTGAACTGGGCGGTCATTCCCTGAAAGCAGTGCAGTTGATCAGTCGCATCTACAGGGAGTTTTCCGTACGGCTGTCATTGAAGGAACTGTTTACACATCCTGTGCTGGAGGCGCAAAGTCAACTGATAGCGCAATCCCGCAGAGAACAATATACTCCCATTCCCGTCATAGCATCAGCAGATAGTTATCCGTTATCGAATGCACAGCAGCGTATGTGGGTACTGTATGAGCTGTCGCCAGGAAGTGCCGCATATAATATACCGTTGCTGTCCCGTTTGAGCGGTAAAATAGACCAGCTGGCGCTGGAACAGTCACTGCAGGTATTGCTGTTACGTCACGAGAGCTTGCGTACCGTGTTTGAGCAGCAGGATGGGGAACCGCGCCAGCGCATAGCCTCATTTAGCGGCAGTCTGCTGACAGTGTATGACTACCCTGGTGATGAGCCCCGTGCGTTAGCTCATGCACAGTCGCTGTCGGCTATCCCATTTGATCTGTCAGCGGGTCCATTGCTGCGCGTTTGTTTGCTGATGACAGGAGCAGAAGAAGGTTTGCTGTTATTGTGTCTTCATCACATCATTGCAGACGAATGGTCCATGCAGGTACTGTTCGGAGAACTGATCCGTTTATACAATGGTTATGTGTCAGGTAGTCCTGTGGAGCTGGAAGCACTTCGGGTACAGTACAAGGACTATGCTTACTGGCAACGCTCACAGTTACCGGAAGCATTATTATCATCACGTACTTACTGGACGGAACGTTTTTCAGGAGTTCTTCCCGTACTCGACCTGGCAACAGATTATCTGCGTCCCTCAGTGAAGGGATATCAGGGAGCCAGCTACACTTATACATTTAATGCAGGTGACAGCGAACTGTTTGGGCAGGTATTACAGGATCATCACAGTACCCTTTTCATGGGTTTACTGGCACTGGTGAAGTTATTGCTCTATCGTTACACGGGTCAGACAGATCTGATAGTAGGTAGTCCTGTGGCGGGCCGTGAACATCCTGATCTGGAAAATCAGGTGGGCTTCTATGTCAATACGCTGGCGCTGCGTGATGAGTTGAAAGGAGGCGAGGGCTTTAGCACATTATTGGAACAGGTACGTCAGACGGTATTGGAAGGGTTTGCGCATCAGGCATACCCATTTGATGAACTGGTTACGATGTTGTCTTTATCGCATGACATGAGTCGTTCACCATTATTTGATGTAATGGTGAGCTTACAGGATCAACATATCCTGCCTGAAGTAGCAGGTCTTTCCGTATCAGCGATACATCCCGATCAGGGTATCAGCAAGTTTGACCTGTCGTTTTATTTTGCGGACACCGCAGATGGTATTCAATTACAGCTGGAGTATGACACAGCACTATATAGTCATGAGCGGATCGTTCGGATGACAGGACATCTTGAGGGGCTGATGCGGGCAGTGTTAAGGCAGGGTACGTCAGCATCGCTATCCTCTTTGTCTTATCTGAGTGATGCCGAACAACAGGAACTGCTGTATACGTTCAATGATACATCAGCTGCATATGATTTGTCCGATACAATTATCAGTCTTTTTGAGCAGCAGGTAGCAATATCACCATCATCGATAGCTGTTATCAGTGAAGATATATCATTAAGTTATGCGGAACTGAATGCACGTGCAAACGCTTTGGCGCATTATCTGTTAAATGATTATGCTATTCGTCCCGGTGAACTGATCGGTTTAAAGACTGCGCGTACTGCGTACTTTGTTATCGGTATATTCGGCATTCTGAAGTCCGGTGCAGCCTATATTCCCATTGATCCTGAGTATCCGGCCGAACGTGTGGGATACATGATCAGTGATAGTGGTTTACGGTTGTTGTTAACCGATCAGGAGGGTGAAGAACGTTCAGGTGTTGAGACAATCTTCTTAACAGATCCTGCTGTTTATAGCAGCCGGTCTGCAATGAATCCAGGCAGGAGCACAGATGGAGGTCAACTGGCCTATGTGTTGTACACCTCTGGCTCCAGCGGCCGTCCAAAGGGAAGTCAGATCAGTCATAGCAGCGTAGTGAATCTGAGTAGCTGGCATCAGCGTCAATTTGGATTAACGACGGAAAGTGTAGGTTCTCTGTACGCCAATATCAGTTTTGATGCGAGTGTGTGGGAGTTGTTTCCTTACCTGTTATCAGGGGGTAGTGTGAAAATGTTATCAGGGGATCTGCGTTTAGATCTGCCAGCATTAGTAAAAGAGCTGAACACGGGAGGCATTACACACACCTTCCTTCCCACCGGCATACTGAAATCTATTCTTTCTTCAGCACTGACCTTAAAAAAGGAGCTGATCATTCTTACGGGAGGAGATACACTAGACCGTATCTCGGCTCCAGGATTAACGATATACAATAACTACGGTCCGACAGAGTCCACCGTTGTAACTACAAGTTACCGGATTAAGGGCGGAGAGGAAGTTATACCCATCGGTAAGCCGATCAGCAATGTGCAGGTGTATATCCTGGATGAAAGGTTAGGGCTTCAGCCGGTTGGCGTAGCAGGAGAGCTATGTATCGGAGGAGCGGGCGTAGGTCTTGGTTATCTGAACAATGCGGAACTGACGGCATCTCGTTTCGTAGCTAATCCTTATGGGGAAGGCCTTTTATATCGTACGGGTGATATGGCGAGGTGGCAGTCAGATGGTAACGTCTTATTCCTTGGGCGTGCGGATGATCAGGTGAAGGTGCGTGGCTACCGGATAGAATTAGGAGAGATCTCCCAGGTGCTTGCAGGTCATAGCAGCATCCGTGATGCGGTAGCGAAGGTGTCAGATCAGTCGCTGGCCGTGTATTATACATTATCCGAAGCGGTATCAGCGTCAGCGCTCCGATATTATCTTGAATCGCGTTTGCCGCACTACATGGTACCCGCTCACTTTATAGAGTTAGCGGCATTGCCTTTAACCGCGAGTGGGAAAGTGGACCGTTCCGCTCTTCCTGCCCCTGTTGCGGGTACACGCAGTTACCGTTTGCCGGCAACGCCCTTATCGCGGGAGCTGGCAGCTATCTGGTCATCTGTGTTATCACAGGAAGTTATCGGGCTGGACGACCACTTCTTTGAACTGGGCGGTCATTCCCTGAAAGCAGTGCAGCTGATCAGTCGCATCTACAGGGAGTTCTCCGTACGGCTGTCATTGAAGGAACTGTTTACACATCCTGTGCTGGAGGCGCAAAGTCAACTGATAGCGCAATCCCGCAGAGAACAATATACCCCCATTCCCATCATAGCATCAGCAGATAGTTATCCGTTATCGAATGCGCAGCAGCGTATGTGGGTGCTGTATGAGTTGTCACCAGAAAGTGCCGCATATAATATACCGTTGCTGTCCCGTTTGAGCGGTAAAATAGACCAGCTGGCGCTGGAACAGTCACTGCAGGTATTGCTGTCCCGTCACGAGAGCTTGCGTACCGTGTTTGAGCAGCAGGATGGGGAACCGCGCCAGCGCATAGCCTCATTTAGCGGCAGTCTGCTGACAGTATATGACTACCCTGGTGACGAGCCCCGTGCGTTAGCTCATGCACAGTCGCTGTCGGCTATCCCATTTGATCTGTCAGCGGGTCCATTACTGCGCGTTTGTTTGCTGATGACGGGAGCAGAAGAAGGTTTGCTGTTATTGTGTCTTCATCACATCATTGCAGACGAATGGTCCATGCAGGTACTGTTCGGAGAACTGATCCGTTTGTACAATGGTTATGTGTCAGGTAGTCCTGTGGAGCTGGAAGCACTTCGGGTACAGTACAAGGACTATACATACTGGCAACGCTCACAGTTACCGGAAGCATTATTATCATCACGTACTTACTGGACGGAACGTTTTTCAGGAGTTCTTCCCGTACTCGACCTGGCAACAGATTATCTGCGTCCCTCAGTGAAGGGATATCAGGGAGCCAGCTACACTTATACATTTAATGCAGGTGACAGCGAACTGTTTGGGCAGGTATTACAGGATCATCAGAGTACCCTTTTCATGGGTTTACTGGCACTGGTGAAATTATTGCTCTATCGTTACACGGGTCAGACAGATCTGATAGTAGGTAGTCCTGTGGCGGGTCGTGAACATCCAGATCTGGAAAATCAGGTGGGCTTCTATGTCAATACGCTGGCGCTGCGTGATGAGTTGAAAGGAGGGGAGGGCTTTAGCACATTATTGGAACAGGTACGTCAGACGGTATTGGAAGGTTTTGCGCATCAGGCATACCCATTTGATGAACTTATTACGATGTTGTCTTTATCGCATGACATGAGTCGTTCACCATTATTTGATGTAATGGTGAGCTTACAGGATCAACATATCCTGCCTGAAGTAGCAGGTCTTTCCGTATCAGCGATACATCCCGATCAGGGTATCAGCAAGTTTGACCTGTCGTTTTATTTTGCGGACACCGCAGATGGTATTCAATTACAGCTGGAGTATGACACAGCACTATATAGTCATGAGCGGATCGTTCGGATGACAGGACATCTTGAGGGGCTGATGCGGGCAGTGTTAAGGCAGGGTACGTCAGCATCGCTATCCTCTTTGTCTTATCTGAGTGATGCCGAACAACAGGAACTGCTGTATACGTTCAATGATACATCAGCTGCATATGATTTGTCCGATACAATTATCAGTCTTTTTGAGCAGCAGGTAGCAATATCACCATCATCGATAGCTGTTATCAGTGAAGATATATCATTAAGTTATGCGGAACTGAATGCACGTGCAAACGCTTTGGCGCATTATCTGTTAAATGATTATGCTATTCGTCCCGGTGAACTGATCGGTTTAAAGACGGCGCGTACTGCGTACTTTGTTATCGGTATATTCGGCATTCTGAAGTCCGGTGCAGCCTATATTCCCATTGATCCTGAGTATCCGGCCGAACGTGTGGGATACATGATCAGTGATAGTGGTTTACGGTTGTTGTTAACCGATCAGGAGGGTGAAGAACGTTCAGGTGTTGAGACGATCTTCTTAACAGATCCTGCTGTTTATAGCAGCCGGTCTGCAATGAATCCAGGCAGGAGCACAGATGGAGGTCAACTGGCCTATGTGCTGTACACCTCCGGCTCCAGCGGCCGTCCAAAGGGAAGTCAGATCAGTCATAGCAGCGTAGTGAATCTGAGTAGCTGGCATCAGCGTCAATTTGGATTAACGACGGAAAGTGTAGGTTCTCTGTACGCCAATATCAGTTTTGATGCGAGTGTGTGGGAGTTGTTTCCTTACCTGTTATCAGGGGGTAGTGTGAAAATGTTATCAGGGGATCTGCGTTTAGATCTGCCAGCATTAGTAAAAGAGCTGAACACGGGAGGCATTACACACACCTTCCTTCCCACCGGCATACTGAAATCTATTCTTTCTTCAGCACTGACCTTAAAAAAGGAGCTGATCATTCTTACGGGAGGAGATACACTAGACCGTATCTCGGCTCCAGGATTAACGATATACAATAACTACGGTCCGACAGAGTCCACCGTTGTAACTACAAGTTACCGGATTAAGGGCGGAGAGGAAGTTATACCCATCGGTAAGCCGATCAGCAATGTGCAGGTGTATATCCTGGATGAAAGGTTAGGGCTTCAGCCTGTTGGCGTAGCAGGAGAGCTATGTATCGGAGGAGCGGGCGTAGGTCTTGGTTATCTGAACAATGCGGAACTGACGGCATCTCGTTTCGTAGCTAATCCTTATGGGGAAGGCCTTTTATATCGTACGGGTGATATGGCGAGGTGGCAGTCAGATGGTAACGTCTTATTCCTTGGCCGTGCGGATGATCAGGTGAAGGTGCGTGGCTACCGGATAGAATTAGGAGAGATCTCCCAGGTACTTGCAGGTCATAGCAGCATCCGTGATGCGGTAGCGAAGGTGTCAGATCAGTCGCTGGCCGTGTATTATACATTATCCGAAGCGGTATCAGTGTCAGCGCTCCGATATTATCTTGAATCGCGTTTGCCGCACTACATGGTACCCGCTCACTTTATAGAGTTAGCGGCATTGCCTTTAACCGCGAGTGGGAAAGTGGACCGTTCCGCTCTTCCTAGCCCTGTTGCGGGTACACGCAGTTACCGTTTGCCGGCAACACCCTTATCGCGGGAGCTGGCAGCTATCTGGTCATCTGTGTTATCACAGGAAGTTATCGGGCTGGACGACCACTTCTTTGAACTAGGCGGTCATTCCCTGAAAGCAGTGCAGCTGATCAGTCGCATCTACAGGGAGTTTTCCGTACGGCTGTCGTTGAAGGAACTGTTTACACATCCTGTGCTGGAGGCGCAAAGTCAACTGATAGCGCAATCCCGCAGAGAACAATATACCCCCATTCCCGTCATAGCATCAGCAGATAGTTATCCGTTATCGAATGCGCAGCAGCGTATGTGGGTGCTGTATGAGTTGTCACCAGAAAGTGCCGCATATAATATACCGTTGCTGTCCCGTTTGAGCGGTAAAATAGACCAGCTGGCGCTGGAACAGTCACTGCAGGTATTGCTGTCCCGTCACGAGAGCTTGCGTACCGTGTTTGAGCAGCAGGATGGGGAACCGCGCCAGCGCATAGCCTCATTTAGCGGCAGTCTGCTGACAGTATATGACTACCCTGGTGACGAGCCCCGTGCGTTAGCTCATTCACAATCGCTGTCGGCTATCCCATTTGATCTGTCAGCAGGTCCATTACTGCGTGTTTGTTTGCTGATGACAGGAGCAGAAGAAGGTTTGCTGTTATTGTGTCTTCATCACATCATTGCAGACGAATGGTCCATGCAGGTACTGTTCGGAGAACTGATCCGTTTATACAATGGTTATGTGTCAGGTAGTCCTGTGGAGCTGGAAGCACTTCGGGTACAGTACAAGGACTATGCCTACTGGCAACGCTCACAGTTACCGGAAGCATTATTATCATCACGTAATTACTGGACGGAACGTTTTTCAGGAGTTCATCCCGTACTCGACCTGCCAACAGATTATCTGCGTCCCTCAGTGAAGGGATATCAGGGAGCCAGCTACACTTATACATTTAATGCAGGTGACAGCGAACTGTTTGGGCAGGTATTACAGGATCATCAGAGTACCCTTTTCATGGGTTTGCTGGCACTGGTGAAGTTATTGCTCTATCGTTACACGGGTCAGACAGATCTGATAGTAGGTAGTCCTGTGGCGGGTCGTGAACATCCAGATCTGGAAAATCAGGTGGGCTTCTATGTCAATACGCTGGCGCTGCGTGATGAGTTGAAAGGAGGGGAGGGCTTTAACGCATTATTGAAACAGGTACGTCAGACGGTATTGGAAGGTTTTGCGCATCAGGCATACCCATTTGATGAACTGGTTACGATGTTGTCTTTATCGCATGACATGAGTCGTTCACCATTATTTGATGTAATGGTGAGCTTACAGGATACCCCGGTGTCACCATCCGTATCAGGACTATCTGTGGAAAGTGTAGCGCTTGATCATCGCATCAGTAAATTTGACCTGCTGTTCTCGTTTGTTCGTGATGAAGCAGGCATCCGCCTTGAACTGGAATATGATACGGCCTTATACAGGGAAAGCACTGTCAGCCGGATGGCAGGCCACCTGGGGCAACTGTTAACCGCCATCTTATCATCGCCTGATACTGCGCTGGATGAAATCAGTTACCTGAGTGAAAGAGAAACGCATGAACTGTTATACACCCTCAATGATAACCCTGCCGGGTATCCTGAAGATAAAACACTGGTTGATCTGTTTGAGTGGCAGGTGAGTCAGACCCCTGATCATGTTGCGGTAGTTTTCGGTGACCACAGTCTGACCTATAAGGAACTGAATACCCGTAGTAACCGTTTGGCAGGTTACCTTCGGTCGCATTATCATCCACGCCCCGATGACCTGATCGGCATCCTGCAGTCACGCACGGAACAGATGATCATTTGCATTCTTGGCATTCTGAAATCGGGTGCAGGTTATGTGCCGATCGATGTTGACTATCCAGGAGACCGCATCGATTACATGAAGACAGACAGTCATTGTCTGGTGGTCCTGGATGAAGGGGAACTGAACCGGTTCTTAGCGGAAGAAGCCACTTATCCCGGGGACAATCCTGAGAAGGTGAATACGCCTTCTGATATAGCCTATGTGATCTATACATCAGGCACAACAGGGCAGCCTAAAGGGACTTTGATAACGCACGGGAATGTTGTGCAGTTACTGAAGCCTGATCGCCCGATATATGATTTCCAGGCGACAGATGTATGGACAATGTTCCATTCGTACTGTTTTGATTTTTCGGTATGGGAGATGTATGGGGCCTTGTTGTTTGGTGGTCGTGTTGTGATCGTACCGGGAGCTACAGCCCGCGATCCGGAGGCATTCATCACGTTGCTGCAGGAACAGGGCGTGACCGTTTTGAACCAGACGCCGTCTGCTTTTTATAATCTTCAGCAATCACTGTTATCGGCTGGTTGTCCGCCATTGTCATTAAGATATGTCATATTCGGTGGCGAGGCATTAAGTCCGGCAAAGTTATCATCGTGGTATAAGTATTACCCATCGGCTGCTTTAGTCAATATGTATGGTATCACAGAGACGACGGTGCATGTGACCTTTAAAGCAATCACGGAACCGGATATTGAATCAGGTATCAGCAATCTGGGTCGTCCTATACCGACGCTACGTTGTTATGTACTGGATAGTCATGGACAATTGGTTCCGTTTGGTGTACCTGGAGAATTGTATGTAGGAGGAGCGGGGGTGAGCCGTGGTTATCTGAACCGTGAATCACTGACAGCGTCCCGTTTCGTAGCAAGTCCGTTTGTGGCTGGCGACCGCCTTTACCGGACGGGAGACAAAGTTCGCCTGCTGGCGAATGGAGACCTTGTGTATTATGGCCGGTTGGATAACCAGGTGAAGATACGTGGCTACCGTATTGAATTAGGTGAAGTGGCGTATGTCTTGTCGCGGCATGAGGACATAGAAGATGCTGTTGTAAAGGTGATAGACAGGAACGGGGACAAACAGCTGAGTGCTTACTATACACAGGTATCACCGGTAAGTGATACGGCATTACGTGAATATATGCACCAGCGTCTACCCGCCTATATGGTTCCCGTTCACTTCACGATGTTAGACAAGCTACCGCTTACATCGAATGGGAAAGTCAACCTGAACGCATTACCGGAGCCGCAGACGGTTGGCCGGATGTACCGTGCAGCGTCCACATCCACAGAGAAGTCCCTTGCCGAGATATGGGAAAGCCTACTGGGCTGTGGCCGTGTGGGACTGGATGATCATTTTTTTGACCTGGGTGGTCATTCTTTAAAGGCGGTACAGCTATTGAGCCGTATCCAGCAGCGATTTTCGGTGCGTCTCAGCCTGAAGGATGTGTTCACCCATGCATTGCTATCCGATCAGAGCGCGCTGATAGCGGCTGCTGCACATGACGCCTATGCTCCAATACCGTCAGCGCCTGTGGCAGACAGCTATCCGTTGTCCAATGCACAGAAGCGGCTATGGGTATTGCAACAATTCGATAAACAAGCTACAGTATACAATATATCCCTGTTAAATACGCTCAGGGGTAAAGTAGATGTCGACAGTATGAAGCGCGCCTTTGAGGCATTGATAGCACGTCATGAGGTGCTTCGTACTGTGTTTCTTATCCAGGGAAATGAGCCATGGCAGTATATTCTTCCACCGGGAATGTTTTTGTTCGCTGTTGAATATGTTGATTATACCTGGAGTGAGGATGGCACAATGCGTGCAAAAGAACATGCAAAATCGATAGCTGAGACTGTCTTTGATCTTGAACGGGGTCCTTTATTAAAAGCCGGTTTATTCAGGATGGCTTCGGACGAATATCTTTTTGTTATAGCCATTCATCATAGTATTTCCGATGAATGGTCCATCCGCATACTGGTAAAGGAACTGCATGATTACTATAATAGTTATGTAAAGGGACAGGCTCCGGTTATCGCACCTTTACCCATACAATATAAGGATTACGCCTGTTGGCAACAGATGCGTTTACAGAAAGGTGATCTGCAGGAAGCCCGCACATACTGGCTTGAGCGATTGAATGGGGAACTGCCGGTTTTAGAGCTGCCTACTGATTATCCTCGTCCACCTGTACAACGCCATCGGGGTGCACAGATATGTCATCGGTTTGCGAAAGCAGAGATAGCAGTATTTGAGTCTTTACTGCATGAACAGGAGGCCACCCTATATATGGGACTGGTCGCATTAATCAATGTATTATTATATCGTTATACCGGACAAACAGATATCCTTATTGGTAGTCCCGTGGCAGGGCGTGTACATCGTGATCTTGAAGATCAGATCGGCTTTTATGTAAATACGCTGATATTAAGGAATCAGATACCGGTTACAGAAGCATTCACTACATTTCTACAACAGGTACGGCACACAGTAATGGATGCGTTCACTTATCAGGAATATCCTTTCGATATACTGGTTGAAGAACTATATGTAGCGCGCGATCTGAGCCGTTCACCGCTGTTTGATGTGATGATTAGTTTGCAGGAAGAACAACCAGCCCAGGCGTTTAGTGGGGTTTGCGTGGAAACCTTGCCGCTGGAAAATGCGGTCAGTAAGTTCGATCTGCTCTTTTTCTTTGAAAGGGAAAACGGTCAACTGCAGTTAAGGATTGAATATGACATTGACCTGTACAGACATGATCGTATCGAGCAGATGGTGAGGCATCTGCAAGGTTTAATGACGGCTGTGGTGTATACTCCGCATGCATCATTATCAGCACTTGCCTATCTATCTGAACAAGAGCGTCATCAGTTGCTTCATACATTTAATAATACTTATGTGGATCAACTGGCGGACGCCACAATGGTCAGCCTGTTTGAAAAACAGGTAGACTGTGAGGGCACTGTTATCTGTGGAGACGTTAAGCTTAGTTACGCGGAATTGAATGCCAGCGCCAATATGTTGGCGCATTATTTATTGCATGAGCAGAAGGTTCAGGCGGGAGAAATAATAGGGCTATATACCAATCGTAATGAATACATGTTAATCGGCATGCTGGGGATATTAAAAGCCGGAGCCGCGTACCTGCCTATAGATCCTACGTATCCGGAAGATCGGATCTCATACATGGTAAAGAACAGTCGATTACAAATTGTACTTACCGATCAGGATTTTCCATTTGTTCTACCCGCGAAGATTGTATCGCTCCGGCAGGAAAGCTTAATAGCTGGTCAGCAGATAAGTAATCCACAGATATCTATCCCGGCCAACCAACTCGCATATGTGCTTTATACATCCGGGTCAACCGGCCAACCTAAAGGTGTGATGATTGAGCATGGTGCCGTGGTCAACATGTTGATCAGTGTAGGAGCGGAAATTGGCATCAGTGTTTCCGATCGCTGGTTAGCCGTGACCACATACACATTTGATATGTCAGTCGTAGAACTGTTCCTGCCATTGATAACAGGTTGTGATCTGATTATTGCAGACCGTCGGATGATCAACACACCAGCGTTATTGACAGAAGCGATTAGCAGCAGGAAGGTGACTATAATGCAGGCGACACCCGTGATGTGGAACCTGCTGGTTGAAAGCGGATGGCAGCCTGGTGGCTGGCTAAAGCTGATTACTGGTGGAGAACCGTTAACAAGTGTACTCTGTCAGCGTTTGTTGGCTGGTGGTGCGGAACTCTGGAATATGTATGGCCCTACAGAAACCACTGTCTATGCGACTTATCACAAAGTAAAACGTAGTCTTGATAATCAGCCTATCGGGCGTCCCGTTTCCAACACACAAATCTACATCCTGGATGATCATCTTGCACTGCAACCTGTCAACGTACCAGGCGAATTGTACATCGGAGGAAAGGGAGTAGCGCGCGGTTATCTTCACAATGATAAACTCACTGCCGACCGCTTTATTGAGAACCCCTTCGGACAAGGCCGTCTGTATCGTACCGGCGATATCGCCCGATGGTTGCAGGATGGAAATATAGAGTATGTGGGGCGCGCAGATGATCAGGTGAAACTACGCGGTTATCGCATTGAACTGGGAGAAATAGAACAGGCCATCCTATCCTGCGAAGGTGTGGAGCAGGCAGTTGTTAAACTGATAGTGCATTCCGGCGATAAGTTCCTTGCAGCCTATTATACGGCATCACTGGAAGTAAGTGTGAATACCCTACGGAAATATTTGCAGGCGAAATTGCCACAGTACCAGGTACCTTCTTATTTCATTTTGATGAATGAATTTCCTGTGACCTCAAGCGGTAAGATTGACCGTCGTGCGTTGCCGGAACCTGTCATTCGGGAGCGCCTGTATCGGGCTCCTGTTACAAATGTAGAACACGAACTCGCAGGTATATGGGAGGATGTGCTAGGCCATGCTCCTGTGGGGTTGGATGATAACTTTTTTGAATTGGGAGGACATTCTCTGAAAGCAATACAACTTATGTCCAGAATATCTAAAGCGTTTGCTGTGCAACTCGATATCAGGGAACTATTGATAGATCCTGTACTCTCTGCGCAAAGCAGCAGAATAGAGGTTCATCAGTGGGGAAAGGGCGCTGTGCCGGAAAATTCAATAGATAATATGGATGAGATCATTATTTAGTTTTTATAAAAGTATATCACAAGTACATTAATATGGAAGTCGTAGATATCTTAAATAAAGTAAGGAAACTTGGTGGTAGCATTAAGCTGTACGGCCCTGATGATTCACAGTTGAAGATTAATTCGCCTGCAGGTGTTTTAGATGAATTGCTGTTATCAGCATTGAAAGAGAAGAAGCTGGCGATAATTGAGTATCTCAGGAATATAAAAACAACGGAGCGTATTTATCCCGCACCTATTCAGCAAAATTATCCGTTATCGAATGCGCAGCAGCGTATGTGGGTGCTGTATGAGCTGTCACCAGAAAGTGCCGCATATAATATACCATTGCTGTCCCGTTTGAGCGGTAAAATAGACCAGCTGGCGCTGGAACAGTCACTGCAGGTATTGCTGTCCCGTCACGAGAGCTTGCGTACCGTATTTGAGCAGCAGGATGGGGAACCCCGCCAGCGCATAGCCTCATTTAGCGGCAGTCTGCTGACAGTATATGACTACCCTGGTGACGAGGCCAGTGCGTTAGCTCATGCACAGTCGCTGTCAGCTATCCCATTTGATCTGTCAGCAGGTCCATTGCTGCGCGTTTGTTTGCTGATGACAGGAGCAGAAGAAGGTTTGCTGTTATTGTGTCTTCATCACATCATTGCAGACGAATGGTCCATGCAGGTACTGTTCGGAGAACTGATCCGTTTATACAATGGTTATGTGTCAGGTAGTCCTGTGGAGCTGGAAGCACTTCGGGTACAGTACAAGGACTATGCTTACTGGCAACGTTCACAGTTACCGGAAGCGTTATTATCATCGCGCACTTACTGGACGGAACGTTTTTCAGGAGTTCTTCCCGTACTCGATCTGACAACAGATTATCTGCGTCCCTCAGTGAAGGGATATCAGGGAGCCAGCTACACTTATACATTTAATGCAGGTGACAGCGAACTGTTTGAGCAGGTATTACAGGATCATCAGAGTACCCTTTTCATGGGTTTACTGGCACTGGTGAAATTATTGCTCTATCGTTACACGGGTCAGACAGATCTGATAGTAGGTAGTCCTGTGGCGGGTCGTGAACATCCAGATCTGGAAAATCAGGTGGGCTTCTATGTCAATACGCTGGCGCTGCGTGATGAGTTGAAAGGAGGGGAGGGCTTTAACGCATTATTGAAACAGGTACGTCAGACGGTATTGGAAGGTTTTGCGCATCAGGCATACCCATTTGATGAACTGGTTACGATGTTGTCTTTATCGCATGACATGAGTCGTTCACCATTATTTGATGTAATGGTGAGCTTACAGGATACGCCGGTGTCGCCATCCGTATCAGGACTATCTGTGGAAAGTGTAGCGCTTGATCATCGCATCAGTAAATTTGACCTGCTGTTCTCGTTTGTTCGTGATGAAGCAGGCATCCGCCTTGAACTGGAATATGATACGGCCTTATACAGGGAAAGCACTGTCAGCCGGATGGCAGGCCACCTGGGTCAACTGTTAACCGCCATCTTATCATCGCCTGATACTGCGCTGGATGAAATCAGTTACCTGAGTGAAAGAGAAACGCATGAACTGTTATACACCCTGAATGATAACACTGCCGGGTATCCTGAAGACAAAACACTGGTTGATCTGTTTGAGTGGCAGGTGAGTCAGACCCCTGATCATGTTGCGGTGGTTTTCGGTGACCACAGTCTGACCTATAAGGAACTGAATACCCGTAGTAACCGTTTGGCAGGTTACCTTCGGTCGCATTATCATCCACGCCCCGATGACCTGATCGGCATCCTGCAGTCACGCACGGAACAGATGATCATTTGCATTCTTGGCATTCTGAAATCGGGTGCAGGTTATGTGCCGATCGATGTTGACTATCCGGGAGACCGCATCGATTACATGAAGACAGACAGTCATTGTCTGGTGGTCCTGGATGAAGGGGAATTGAACCGGTTCTTAGCGGAAGAAGCCACTTATCCCGGGGACAATCCTGAGAAGGTGAATACGCCTTCTGATATAGCCTATGTGATCTATACATCAGGCACAACAGGGCAGCCTAAAGGGACTTTGATAACGCACGGGAATGTTGTGCAGTTACTGAAGCCTGATCGCCGGATATATGATTTCCAGGCGACAGATGTATGGACAATGTTCCATTCGTACTGTTTTGATTTTTCGGTATGGGAGATGTATGGGGCCTTGTTGTTTGGTGGTCGTGTTGTGATCGTACCGGGAGCTACAGCCCGCGATCCGGAAGCATTCATCACGTTGCTGCAGGAACAGGGCGTGACCGTTTTGAACCAGACGCCGTCTGCTTTTTATAATCTTCAGCAATCACTATTATCGGCTGGTTGTCCGCCATTGTCATTAAGATATGTCATATTCGGTGGCGAGGCATTAAGTCCGGCAAAGTTATCATCGTGGTATAAGTATTACCCATCGGCTGCTTTAGTCAATATGTATGGTATCACAGAGACGACGGTGCATGTGACCTTTAAAGCAATCACGGAACCGGATATTGAATCAGGTATCAGCAATCTGGGTCGTCCTATACCGACGCTACGTTGTTATGTACTGGATAGTCATGGACAATTGGTTCCGTTTGGTGTACCTGGAGAATTGTATGTAGGAGGAGCGGGGGTGAGCCGTGGTTATCTGAACCGTGAATCACTGACAGCGTCCCGTTTCGTAGCAAGTCCGTTTGTGGCTGGCGACCGCCTTTACCGGACGGGAGACAAAGTTCGCCTGCTGGCGAATGGAGACCTTGTGTATTATGGCCGGTTGGATAACCAGGTGAAGATACGTGGCTACCGTATTGAATTAGGTGAAGTGGCGTATGTCTTGTCGCGGCATGAGGACATAGAAGATGCTGTTGTAAAGGTGATAGACAGGAACGGGGACAAACAGCTGAGTGCTTACTATACACAGGTATCACCGGTAAGTGATACGGCATTACGTGAATATATGCACCAGCGTCTACCCGCCTATATGGTTCCCGTTCACTTCACGATGTTAGACAAGCTACCGCTTACATCGAATGGGAAAGTCAACCTGAACGCATTACCGGAGCCGCAGACGGTTGGCCGGATGTACCGTGCAGCGTCCACATCCACAGAGAAGTCCCTTGCCGAGATATGGGAAAGCCTACTGGGCTGTGGCCGTGTGGGACTGGATGATCATTTTTTTGACCTGGGTGGTCATTCTTTAAAGGCGGTACAGCTATTGAGCCGTATCCAGCAGCGATTTTCGGTGCGTCTCAGCCTGAAGGATGTGTTCACCCATGCATTGCTATCCGATCAGAGCGCGCTGATAGCGGCTGCTGCACATGACGCCTACGCTCCAATACCGTCAGCGCCTGTGGCAGACAGCTATCCGTTGTCCAATGCACAGAAGCGGCTGTGGTTACTGCAACAGCAGGGGCAGGATACAATTGCTTATAACATACCGGTTAATTACAGCCTGAACGGGCATGTGGATATAGACTGCCTGGCCCGTGCTTTCAATATTGTTATAGCACGGCATGAAAGCCTCCGTACTATTTTCATTCTTGAAAATGGAGAGCCACGGCAGCAGGTACTTCCTATGAATGCTTGCAGATTTAAAATTGAATATAAAGATTACCGCAACACGCCAGGAGCAGAAAAGGTGGATGCGCAGGCAGTGGCTAATACCGTCTTTGACCTGTCCTCAGGCCTTTTACTGCGTGTAGCATTGTTTCGCACAGGTGAATCTGCTTATTTACTCAGTCTATGCATCCATCATATTATCTCCGATGAATGGTCGATGCAGGTGCTGGTAAAAGAGCTGCTACAGTGTTATAATAGCTACTGCTCAGGTGAAGAGCCTTCATTGGTCCCTCTACCAGTACAATATAGGGATTATGCCTGGTGGCAACAGGAACAACTACAGGGTAAATCTTTGGAGGCAGCACGTCATTACTGGCTGCGTCGTTTTAGCGGAGACCTTCCCGGGCTGGAGCTGCTGTTGGACCATCCTCGTCCTGTTATACAGGGGCATGAGGGTGCGGAAGTTTACTTCGAATTCAATGCAGAAGAGAGTGCTATATTCAGAGCATTTGTGCGTAGTGAAGACGCGACGCTCTTCATGGGGTTAATGGCAGTTGTTAAAGTATTGCTATATCGCTATACCGGGCAGCAGGATATCGTGATAGGTACGCCGGTCGCAGGTCGTGACCATCCGGACCTGGAAGGGCAGATAGGCTACTACCTGAACACATTAGCGCTGCGGGACCAGGTATCTGGAGACCAGAGTTTCAGACAACTTTTAGCCGGCGTACGCAATAGTACCCTGGAAAGCTATGAATATCAGTGGTATCCATTTGATATGCTGGTAGAGGATCTGGGATTGAGCGCTGGTCATGGGCGATCACCTCTGTTTGACGTGGTTGTTATTTTACAGAACATTCAGCTGAATGCAGATGCCGCATTGCAGATGAAGGGGGTAGACGTAGTAGTTGAGCATGCTGCGCTGGAAGTGAGTAAAGGAGATCTTCGTGTTCAGTTTATGGATCACGGTGAAGAACGTAATCTCTATGGCTGTATAGAATATAATACGGATATTTTTGACCATGAACGTATCGTTCATGTCAGCATGCATTTGCAGGAATTATTCAGCGCTGTTGTGAAAGAGCCGGATGGCCTGATACGTAACTTTTCATATCAGGAAAATGATGGCGTTACCGCTATATTGTTCAATAAGGAGCAGCAGCGGCATGCATTCCCGCTAATCCATGAAGTGTTTGAAACAAGGGCAAAAGAGCATCCTTCACTGACAGCAATAGTCGAAGCAGGTACAGGGATCAGCTATGAATCGCTCAACAGCCGTAGTAATCAGCTTGCTCACTTGTTGATGGATCAGGGAATAACGTCAGGTAACAGAGTCGGCTTGTTCCTGCCCGCAGGTATCCGGCAGGTGTCCGCTTTGCTCGCGGTGTTTAAGTCTGGTGGCGTGTATGTCCCAATGGACATTGGTTTTGCCCGTGCCCGTTTACTGCAGATGCTGCATGAAACGCGTCCGGCTATAATCATCACATCGGGTGAATACAGAGAAGCGGTGGTACAATTGTTAGCCGGGTACGACGGGGTAATAGATTGTCTTGTAGTCTTACCAGTGTCAGGTACCGATCTGCTACTGGACATCGGACTTCCGGCAGCAGATATGATCACTGCGGGGGATGCCAGCCCCGAAGTTTACCGTAATAATGTACTTATTGAATCTAAAGTATATAGTACAGCTAATCCTGAGGTTATGCAGCCTGCTGATAGCGATAGTTATATTTTCTATACTTCGGGATCAACCGGTAAAGGCAAAGGTATTGTGGGTGCGCATGATAGTTTAAGCCACTATATCCATTGGCATATGCGCGAATGGAATATCGGTAAAGGACACCGCATTAGTCAGCTGGCGCCTGTTACGTTCGATGCGTCACTAAAAGATATCTTCACCAGTCTGGCATCCGGGGCCACACTTTGCATTCCATCGCCATCAGTACGCAACAATATGCCGTTGTTGGTTGATTGGCTTCGGTCGGAAGAAGTAAGCATCCTGCAAACAGTTCCTTCTTTGTTCCGGTTACTGACAGCCGCTGCGAAACAACAGATGCGTGGTATTGATCATCTGCGTTATATCATACTGGCTGGTGAAAAGCTGTATGGTAAAGATGTAAATAACTGGTATGCAGTGAATGGTGGGGGTGCCCGTTTGTACAATCTGTATGGTTTAACAGAGACAACGATTCTGAAAAGCTGCTATCACATCGGGTTCAAACATTGGGAACCGGGGGAAGTCATTCCCGTAGGAAAAGCTATCAGTGATGCCAGTATAGCAGTGATCAATGAAAGCGGATTATGTACGTCAGGAGAACTGGGAGATGTATACATCAGGTGCCCTTATATCAGCAAAGGTTATCTTTCCAGTGAGCTGACCGAACGTAGCCTTGTACAAAATCCTCTGGTGCATGACCGGCAGGATCTTGTCTGGCTGACCGGTGACCTGGGACGTTTTCGCAGTGATGGTAACCTGGAGATACTCGGACGGCGGGATGATCAGGTGAAGATCAATGGGGTACGGGTAGAGCTGGACGAAGTGCGGGGAAGTATGCTGCAGCTGGAGGATATAGACCACGTAGAAGTATTGGTTGAGCAGGATACTGATTACCTGCAAACCCTTATTTGTTATTATACCGGTCGTGAACGCAGTGCAGACCAGTTACGGGGAGAGCTAACCCCCCTGCTCAATCCCGCCTTATTGCCATCATATTATATATGGCTACCACAATTCCCATTGAACATGAATGGAAAAGTAGATAGGAAGGTATTGCCCCGTCCGGAGGAATTGTTGTACGACAAGAACTACGAAGCACCGCAGACAGGAATAGAGCGGGAACTTGCTGATTTGTGGCAGCAGGTATTAGGAGTGCAACAGGTGGGGCGCCTGGATAATTTCTTTAATATTGGCGGCTCTTCGTTGAAAGCAATACAACTGATTTCACGTATCTATAAAGCCTTAGATGTACAGCTGACTATAGGAGAGCTGTTCAGTCATCCGGAATTGCATATACAAGCTACATTGATAAACGACGCTAAATGCTCTGTTTATGTTCCGATACCTTTGGCAGAACAACAAGATACATATCCGCTTTCCAATGCACAAAAGCGCTTGTGGTTACAAGTACAACAATCACTGGACGCTGTCCAGTTTAACGGAAGAGAGTTATACCGTCTGCAAGGTGATGTATCTGTTGAGAACCTGACGCGTGCTTTCAATACGATCATTGCACGCCATGAGAGTCTGCGGACCGTATTTATAATGGAAAACGGAGAACCCCGGCAGCATATATTGCCAGCTGATGCGGATATCTTCAACGTTCGCTATTATGACTATGCCGATAGTGCAGATGGAGCGGCAAAAGCGCTGGCCCATGCAAGGGCTGTCACGGCTGAAATTTTTGACCTTTCTGCAGGTCCACTGATACGGATAGCTTTATTCCGTAAAGATGTATCCTCCTACTTACTTTGCCTGTGTATGCATCATATCATTTCCGATGAATGGTCTATGCAGGTAATGATAAGAGAACTGATTTATTGCTATAACAGTTATTCCGCAGGTGCCAATCCGTCGCTGTCACCACTGCCGATTCAATACAAGGATTACGCTTCCTGGCAGCAAGAACAGTTACAGAGTGGGTCGCTGGAAGCAGCCCGCCAGTATTGGCAGCAGCGTTTCAGTGGAGAGTTGCCCGTACTTGAACTGCCATTGGACCATCCCCGTCCTGTGGTACAGGGACATCACGGCAGTGAGGTTTTCTTCAGACTGAGCGCAGAAGACAGAAGGTTGTTCGATTTGCTGGTACGTGGCGAGGATGCAACATTATTCATGGGGTTATTATCTGTTGTAAACGTGCTGTTATACCGTTATACGGGACAGCAGGATATTATTGTTGGGACGCCCGTAGCCGGTCGTGATCATCCCGACCTCGAAGGTCAGGTTGGTTGTTTTCTGAACACACTGGCGCTCCGCAACGAGGTGTCCGGTCATCAGAGCTTTCGGCAGCTATTGCAGACTGTTCGCAATAACACACTCGAAAGTTATCAGCATCAAGCGTATCCGTTCGATATGTTGGTCGAAGAGCTGGGCCTGAACCGGGGTAAAAACCGCTCCCCATTGTTTGACGTGGTGGTGATCCTGCAAAATATTCATTTTAATGACAGTCTATCCCTGAAGATGACTGGTGTGGATGTGTCGATGGATGATGCAGCACTGGGTATCAGCAAAGGAGATCTTCGTATTCAGTTTGTAGACCGTGGGGAAGATCAGGAGCTTTACAGTAGCATAGAATACAATACGGATCTCTTTGACCGGGAGCGTATTGCGCATATGAGCAGGCAGTTACAGGAATTGTTCCATTCCATCGTTAAAGAGCCGGATGTGCTGATCCATACGCTTTCCTACCAGGAAGATGATGGGGTAGCAACGATGTTGTTCAATAGTGATCAGCCAAGGGAAGCCTATCCGTTGATGCATCGGGTGTTTGAACAGCGGGTACAAGAATTTCCGTCAGCAGTCGCCGTGTCAGATAATGGTATAACCATCAGTTATCAGGCACTTAACAGCCGTAGTAACTATTTGGCGCGCCTGTTACAGGACGAAGGTGTCAGCATTGGTGACAGTGTCGGTGTTTTCCTGCCCGCAGGTATCCGCCAGGTGACCGGTTTGCTGGCAGTGTTCAAGGCTGGTGGTGTATATGTGCCGATGGATATCAGCTTCGCCCATTCCCGTTTGCGGCAGATGCTGGAGGAAACCCGTCCTGCAGTGATCATCACATCAGAAGAATACCGGGAATCCCTGGCAGCATTATTTTCGGCGCATCAGATAAAAGTGGACTGTTTGGTGACGTTACCGTTATCAGGAACCTCTTTATTACAGGATATAGGGCTTTCAGGAGTAGAGATGATTGCGGTGGGAGATACGGCGCCTGAAGTCTATCGCAATGGTGTCCGGATGTCCGCTAAAGAATACAGTACAGATAATCTGGAGAATGAGCCGGCGGCCGATGGGGATAGTTACATTTATTACACGTCTGGTTCTACGGGTAAGGGGAAAGGCATTGTGGGTGCTCATAATAGCCTTAGCCATTACATACACTGGCATATGCATGAGTGGAATATAGGCAATGGCGATCGCATCAGTCAACTGGCACCAGTAACATTTGATGCGTCGCTGAAAGACATATTGAGCAGCCTTGGATCCGGAGCTACATTATGCGTACCCTCATCAGAAGTACGTAATAACATGCAGTTGCTGGCAGAGTGGTTGCGTACAGAAGAGGTAAGCATATTACAAACGGTGCCATCTTTATTCCGTTTGCTGACGGGCGCGATGAAGCAACAGAACCGGGGTATAGGCAGCCTGCGGCATGTGGTGCTGGCAGGAGAGAAGCTGTATGGAAAGGATGTGACTAACTGGTACGCGGCCAATGGAAATGGAGCCTCATTATCAGCGCTGTATGGTTTGACAGAAACGACGATTTTAAAGAGTTGTTATCATATTGAGGAAAAAGACTGGGAACCGGGCGAAGTTATTCCTGCAGGCCGTGCAATCAGTGGAGCGCATATCGCCGTGATCAATGAGAGTGGTATGTGCAGTTCCGGTGAGCTGGGGGATGTGTATATCCGGAGTCCTTACCTGAGCAAGGGTTATCTTGATAAATCACTGACGGCATTAAGTCTTGTACAGAACCCATTGTTGGGGGAAGCAGAAGACCTGGTATGGCTGACAGGAGACCTGGGTCGTTACCGTCAAGATGGTAATCTTGAGATCCTTGGCCGCCGTGATGATCAGGTGAAGATCAATGGCGTTCGTATAGAGCTGGACGAAGTTCGTGGTAGTGTGCTACAGCTTGAAGATATAGATCAGGTAGAGTTACTGGTAGATCAGGATGCAGATTATCAGCAGACACTGATCTGCTACTATAGCGGTCGTGAGCGGAGTGGTCATGAATTGCGGGTAGCCCTTTCGGCGACTTTGAATCCGGCGATGCTGCCATCGTATTATGTATGGTTGGCATCATTCCCGCTGAACCTGAACGGGAAGGTGGACCGTAAGGCCTTACCACGTCCACAGGAGTTATTATCAGATAGGGGATATGAAGCGCCGCATGCAGGTGTAGAGCAGGAAGTGGCCGTTTTGTGGCAGCAGGTGTTAGGAATAGAGAAGGTAAGCCGTCATGACAATTTCTTCAATATAGGAGGGTCATCGCTGAAAGCGATTCAGTTGATCTCGCGTATTTATAAGTCACTGGATGTGCAGTTAAGTATAGGCGATATATTTGGTCATGCGAAACTGCAGGAGCAGGCATCTGTTATCCAGGCAGCGAGGCGATCAGCATATGTTGCGATCCCACTGGCGGCAGTCCAAACCACGTATCCTGTATCCAACGCACAGAAACGTTTGTGGTTACAGGTACAGCAATCCCCTACCTCTCTGCAGTTCAACGGTCGGGACCTTTACCGTTTACAGGGGGATCTGTCGGTAGAGAGTCTGATCCGTTCGTTTGATACATTGGTGGCTCGTCATGAGAGCCTGCGTACAATTTTTATTCTGGAGGATGGAGAACCTCGTCAACAGATACTGCCATCCGATGCCTCTACCTTCAGGGTACGGTATTATGACTATACAGACCGTGCTGACAGCACCTCGGCTGCAATGGCACATGCACGTGCCATTACAGCCGAGGTTTTTGATCTTTCTGCGGGACCATTGTTACGTGTAACCCTGTTCCGTACAGATACATCTACTTACCTGCTTAGCCTGAGCATGCATCATATCATATACGATGAGTGGTCTATGCAGGTATTGATAAGAGAACTGTTGCTATGTTACAATAGCTATGTATCAGGCAGTCTTCCTTCACTGGCACCATTACCGTTGCAGTATAAAGACTACGCCTGCTGGCAGCAGGAGCAGTTGCAGGGAGCATCACTGACCACTGCCCGGAACTACTGGTTGAGCCGTTTTAGCGGAGAACTTCCGGTGTTGGCATTGCCGCTGGATCGCCCTCGCCCATTAGTACAGCAATATCAGGGCGCGGAGATATTCTTTGAGCTAGGTGCTGCAGATAGTACATCATTTATATCACTGGTACTGAGTGAGGATGCCACCTTGTTCATGGGGTTGATGGCTGTGGTAAAAGTACTGTTGTATCGCTACACCGGGCAGCAGGATATTATAGTAGGCACGCCGGTAGCAGGGCGTGATCATCCCGACCTGGAAGGCCAGATCGGATACTACCTGAATACGCTGGCGCTACGTGACCACATATCCGGTGAGCAGAGTTTCCGTCAGCTGTTGCGGGAGATCCGTAGGAACACATTGGAAAGTTACCAGCACCAATGGTATCCGTTTGATATGCTCGTAGAGGACCTGGATCTGAACGTTGCACAGGGTCGTTCACCACTATTCGATGTAGTAATGATCCTGCAAAACATACAGCTCGCCGAAAACACCACTTTGGAAATGAAAGGTATGGAGGTAGCCGTGGAAAATGCAGCGCTGGAGATCAGTAAAGGAGATCTTCGCATCCAGTTCGTAGACCATGGGAAAGGAAATAGTTTGCATGGTAGTATAGAGTATAATACAAGCCTGTTCGAACGAGGACGTATTGAGCGGCTGGTGCTTCATTTACAGGAGTTGTTTGCCGGGATAATCCGGGAACCTGATCAAATGCTACAAAAAATTCAGTATATGCTGGTGGATGAAAAAGTGAAATCAACACAGCGGGCCTCATTGTTTAACTCATCTCTTGATTAACCCAAAGAAGGTCAGCTGAGCTGATCCTTATAGAGGTAGAATCGTTCAAAGTTCAGGTGTTTAAAAATCAGAAAATGAAAGAGTTTATATATCACGTTTTTGAGCAGCGGGTACAGGAGTCACCCTCATCCATAGCAATAATAGATGCAGGAGTTAGCATCAGTTACGAAATGTTAAACCGCCGTAGTAACCAACTCGCTCACCTGCTGCTCCATCATGGCGTAAAGACTGGTGACAGGGTGGCCGTTTTTCTTCCCGCTGGTATACGTCATGTTACAGCTTTACTGGGTGTATTTAAATCCGGAGGCGTATATGTCCCAATGGATATCAGTTTTGCCAGCGTTCGTTTGTTACAGATGCTGAAGGAAACACGTCCTGAGGTGATCATCACATCAGGAGAATACAGAAAGGAGCTGGAGGAATTTTTTCAACAACATAACTTATCTATCAACTGCCTGGTAGTGTTGCAATTGTCGGGAAGCTCCCTGCTGCAGGATATATCTCTTGAAGGCATTGCGAGTATCTCGATTGGTGAAACAGTACCTGAAGTGTATCGTGATCACGTGCTGGTCGCATCTGCTGAATATAGTGTAGAGAATCCCGTTGTTAACATGCCGGTGAACAGTGATAACTATATTTTTTATACCTCTGGTTCTACCGGCCGGGGCAAGGGTATTGTTGGGGCACATGATAGCCTGAGTCACTATATTCACTGGCACATGCGCGAGTGGAATATTAAGAGAGGAGACCGTATTAGTCAGCTGGCACCTGTTACCTTTGACGCATCGCTGAAAGATATTTTCAGCAGCCTGGCGTCGGGAGCTACACTTTGTATCCCATCACAGCCGGTACGCAGCAATATGTTGTTACTGGCAGATTGGTTGCGGACCGAAGAGGTTAATATTTTACAGACAGTGCCTTCTTTGTTCCGGCTGCTCACCACGGCAGTAAAGCAGCAGGGACAAAGTATTGATGCCTTACGCTATATAGTGCTGGCTGGTGAAAAATTATATGGCAAGGACGTTACTAACTGGCTTGCGGCAAATGGAAAAGGGGCTCGTATCTCAAACCTGTATGGTCTAACTGAAACGACAGTACTGAAAACATATTTTCATATCGATAGCTGGGAGTGGGAGCCAGGGGAAGTAATACCCGTGGGAAAGGCTATCAGTAACACATATGTTGCGGTCATCAATGAAAGTGGGCTGTGCTCTTCGGGCGAGTTAGGTGATGTTTATATAAAAAGTCCATTTATCAGTAAAGGTTATCTGGATAAAGAACTGACGACACATAGCCTGGTGCAGAACCCACTGGTGAAGGACAGAGCTGACCTTGTGTGGCTGACCGGCGACGTAGGCCGCTATCGTCCTGATGGTAGCCTGGAAATACTGGGACGTCGTGACGATCAGGTAAAGATAAGCGGCGTACGCATAGAACTGGATGAGGTACGTGGTAGTATCTTGCAGCTCGAAGACATTAATCAGGTCGAATTGCTGGTAGATCAGGACGCCGATTATCAGCAGTCGTTAATTTGTTACTATACAGGTCGTGAACGTAGCGGCGAACAATTGCGTGGCGAGTTGTCAGCCCTGCTGAATGCAGCAATGCTGCCTTCGTATTATGTGTGGTTATCTCAATTTCCCCTGAACCTGAATGGCAAGGTAGACCGTAAAGCGCTGCCCCGTCCACAGGAACTGCTGTACAATGAATATGAGGCACCACATCCTGGTATTGAACGCAACCTCGCAGATCTGTGGCAGCAGGTATTGGGTGTTGAGCAAGTAGGTAGAAATGATAACTTTTTTAACATCGGCGGTTCATCACTGAAGGCTATACAACTGATTTCCCGTATTTATAAATCATTGGATGTACAGCTTAGTATAGCAGAGTTGTTCAGTCATGCCGAACTGCATCAACAGGCAGCACTTGTAAACGTTGCCAAACGATCCGCTTACGTAGCTATTCCTGTAGCCCAATCACAACCGACATATCCGCTATCTAATGCACAAAAGCGTTTATGGTTACAGGTCCAGCAATCACCGGCAGCTGTCCAGTTCAATGGTCGCGATCTGTATCGCCTTGCAGGTCAGGTGTCAGTAGACAGCTTAATGTCGGCTTTTGAAACTATTATCGGGCGTCATGAAAGTTTGCGTACCATTTTTGTTGTGGAAAACGGGGAACCACGTCAGCAGATACTACCCGCTGACGCACCCATATTCCGTGTGCAATATTATGATTATACTGAAACAGCCGAAGGTGCAGCCAAAGCGCTAGCACATGCACGTGCCGTAACGAGAGAAGTCTTTGACCTTTCTTCCGGTCCCCTGATACGTGTTGCGCTATTCCGTATAAATGAATCTGACTATCTGCTCAGTCTCTGCATGCATCATATCATCTCCGACGAGTGGTCCATGCAGGTTCTGATCAGGGAGTTGCTGTTGTGCTACAATAGCTACACCTCCGGTAATGTGCCGTTATTGCCGGCACTGCCTGTACAATACAAGGATTATGCCTGCTGGCAGCAGGACCAGTTGAAGGGCGCCACTCTGGAAGCTGCCCGTAATTATTGGCTAAGCCGGTTTAGTGGTGAGTTGCCGGTATTATCACTTCCTCTCGATCATCCCCGTCCCGTTGCACAGGGATACCACGGGGGTGAGGTATATTTTGAATTCAGCGAGGAAGACAGTGTACTGTTTGGATCACTGGTACGTGAGGAAGATGCTACCTTATTTATGGGATTGTTATCCCTCGTGAAAGTATTATTATACCGTTATACGGGACAGCAGGATATTGTAGTTGGCACACCAGTAGCCGGCCGTGATCATCCGGACCTGGAAGGGCAGATAGGCTACTTCCTGAATACACTCGCGCTTCGCAATCATGTGACAGGCGAACAGAATTTCCGCCAACTGTTACATGAGGTTCGGGGTAATACATTGGAAAGCTATCAGTATCAGTGGTACCCGTTCGATATGCTCGTGGAAGATCTGGGCCTGAATACTGGTCAGGGCCGTTCTCCTTTATTTGATATCGTCGTTATCCTGCAGAATATTCAGCTGAACCAGGACACTGCATTAGAGATGAACGGTGTCGAAGTGACAACGGAGGATGCTGCATTGGAAATCAGCAAGGGAGACTTGCGTATTCAGTTCGTTGAGCCGGGAGATGGCCGCCATCTTTATGGTAGTATAGAGTATAACACGGATCTCTTTGACCGTGAAAGGATCGTCCATATCAGCAGACATTTGCAGGAGCTGTTTCATGCCGTTGTTAAAGATCCGGAAGGTTTGATCCGTACACTATCTTATCAGGCGGATGATGGTGTGGAAACAGCCTTATTCAACAGTGATGTGCCCGTGGATAACTATCCTCTTGTTCATCAGCTTTTCGAACAACGCGCGCTCCAGCTCCCGTCCGCGATTGCCGTGACCGATGCCGGGGTCACGATTAGCTATGGATCACTTAACGCCCGTAGTAACCAGCTGGCACATCTGCTCATAGACCTCGGCGTTGGTGTTGGTGACAGGATTGGTCTTTTTCTGCCGGCAGGTATCCGGCACGTAATGGCTTTATTGTCTGTATTTAAGACAGGCGGTGTTTACGTACCGATGGATATTACTTTTGCCCCTTTGCGTTTGCTACAGATGCTGAAGGAGACGAAACCAGCTGTGATCATCACATTAGCAGAACATCGGGAAGAACTGGAGCAGCTGTTCCTGGCTAATGACATCGCTGTAGACTATCTAGTTGTCCTGCCATTATCTGGCAAGGCATTACTGCAGGGAATCGGACTTGAGGGAACTGATATGATTTCCATTGGAGATGCTGTTCCCGAGGTATACCGTAATAGCGCTCCTGTTGTGACAAAGGAATATAGCATGGAAAATCCGCTTGTTGTTCCTGAAACTGATGGGGATAGTTACATCTTTTACACTTCCGGTTCCACTGGTAAGGGGAAGGGAATTGTTGGTGCCCATAATAGCCTGAGTCAATATATTCATTGGCATATACGGGAATGGAATATTGGCAGAGGGCATCGTATTAGTCAGTTAGCCCCTGTTACTTTTGATGCATCACTGAAAGATATTTTAAGCGCCTTGGCGTCAGGAGCAACACTTTGTGTGCCCTCACCGTCAGTGCGTACTAATATGCAGTTATTGGCCGACTGGCTAAGGATGGAAAAGGTCAGCATTCTGCAAACGGTTCCTTCAATATTCCGCTTGTTGACTGCTGCTGTTAAACAACAGGGCCGCGGCATAGAGAGCCTTGAGTTTATTGTGCTGGCAGGTGAAAAGCTTTATGGAAAGGATGTGACCAACTGGTATGCGGCGAATGGAAATAAAGCAAGATTGTCCAACCTGTACGGTCTTACAGAAACTACAATACTGAAAAGCTGTTTCCATATAGATGCCAGGAGCTGGGAAGCCGGTGAGGTGATACCTGTTGGAAGGGCTATCAGTAGCGCGCATATAGCTGTAATTAACGCGAGTGGCATGTGTACCGGTGGAGAATTGGGAGACATATACATCCGAAGCCCCTATATCAGCAAAGGTTACCTGGACAGCGCACTCACTGCGCGAAGTCTGGTGCAGAATCCGCTGATAAGTGAAAAGGAGGACCTGGTGTGGTGGACCGGCGACATGGGGCGTTATCGTAGTGACGGTAATCTCGAAATCCTTGGTCGTCGGGATGATCAGGTAAAGATAAACGGTGTGCGCATAGAGCTGGATGAAGTACGCGGCAGCATGCTGCAATTGAATGATATAGATCAGGTAGAGTTATTGGTTGACCAGGACGCTGATTTTCAGCAAACACTTATCTGTTACTATACAGGTCGTGAACGTAGCCCGGAAGGTTTGCGTACGGAGCTGTTAGCATTGGTAAATCCGGCGATGCTGCCTTCATATTATGTCTGGCTATCTCAATTCCCGCTGAACCTGAACGGGAAGGTAGACCGTAAGTCGCTCCCGCGTCCGCAAGCGCTTTCATCAGATGCAAATTATGAGGCCCCCCATACAGGAGTGGAACAGGAACTGGCCGGTCTATGGAAGCAGGTACTGGGCGTAGAGCAGGTAGGTAGAAAAGACAGCTTTTTCAATATTGGTGGTTCCTCCCTGAAAGCCATTCAACTGATCTCCCGTATTTACAAGTCACTGGATGTACAACTCAGTATCGGAGAATTGTTCAGTAACGCGGAACTTCATGCGCAGGCCGCATTGATAAGCGCGGCTAAACGCTCTGCTTATGCTCCGATCCCGCTGGCACAGCCACAACCGAGTTATCCTTTGTCGAATGCACAGAAACGGATCTGGGTATTGAATCAACTTGATACGCTGTCTGCATCATATAATATCTCTCTTGTTTATACACTGGAAGGCGAAGTGAACACCGGCTGGCTGGAGTCCGCATTTAAGAGCCTGATTGCACGTCATGAAAGTTTGCGCACTATTTTCAGGTTGGAGAATGACCAGCCCCGTCAGGTGATCTTACCATTGCAGGATCTGGCATTTTCGATTCATTTCAGCGACTGCACAGCTGCTCCTGATCCCGTAGCGTTCGCATTGGATAAGGTGGAGAAACTAGGTAAGACGGTGTTTAAGCTTGACCAGGCCCCGTTGATGAAGGTCGGTTTGTATCTGGTAAAAGAACAGCAATATCTGCTTACCCTGTGTATGCATCATATCATTGCAGATGAATGGTCAGTACAGCAGGTGTTGCTGAAAGAACTGGCAGCATTATATGAAGGATACAGTAATGGAAAGGAGATAGAACTGCCTGCACTGGTGGTACAATACAAAGATTTTGCATGCTGGCAGCAGGAACAGTTGAATACAGACGGCGCAGCTGCAGCCAGGAATTATTGGCAGCAGCAGTTCAGGGGAGAATTACCTGTATTAAACCTGCCATCGGATTATCCCCGGCCGCTTATTAGAGGATATCAGGGCGCGGAAGTCTATAGTCAGTTTGATCACGTAGACAGTATGGCCTTTGATGCGTTGTTACAGCAAAATCAGGCAACGTCTTTTATTGGTGTACTGGCTTTAGTGAATATATTATTGTTCCGTTACACCGCACAAAGAGATCTGGTGATTGGTACGCCGGTGGCTGGACGTGAACATCCTGATCTCGAAGATCAGATAGGATACTACGTTAATACGCTGGCAATACGTAATGTGATCCCGGAAAAAGAGGACTTTGTCAGTTTATTAGCCAATATAAAGAGAATCGTATCTGACGCTTTTCAGCATCAGATCTACCCATTCGATCTGCTCGTAGAAGAACTGGAATTGAAAGAGCGTGACCTGAGCAGATCTCCGTTATTCGATGTAATGATCAGCATGCAGGATTTAAGGCTATCAACTGTTAATGCTTCCGGTACATCCGGTTTAGCAACCGGCGGTCCGGCCATCAGGAAACATGTGAGCAAGTTTGACCTGACGTTTGCTTTTGAGCAGACGAATAGCGGACTCCAGTTGCGCATAGAATACGATACAGATCTTTTCCATCGCAGCCGTATCGAAAGAATGGCAGCGCATCTGCAGGGCTTAATGTCAGCAGTGATCCAGTCATCCACATTACCGGTCAGTGAACTGGATTATATCCCGGCAGATGAAAAACACTTGCTGTTGGAAGCATTTAATGATACAACATGTGCCTATCCGGGAGGTGCCACCCTCCCTGCACTTTTTGAGCAGCAGGTATTGCTTGTTCCGGATGCAGTGGCAGTAGTGAGTGCGGGAGGGGAATTAAGTTATAAGGCGCTTAATAGCCGCGCCAATGCATTGGCTCATTATCTGCAAACTGTCCATCATGTACAACCAGGTACGCTGATCGGCCTGTTGTCAGACCGTAACGAGCATGTCCTGATAGCGATACTGGGCATCCTCAAAGCCGGTGCGGCATATGTCCCCATGGATCCTGCTTACCCAGCGGAAAGGATCTCAGCGATCATTCATGACAGTGGTCTGAAACTGCTGTTGTCAGATAGCATATATCACAGCGATCTGCCGGTATGTACAATTGATGTAAGCGATTCAACCCTGTTTGAGTCGCAGGTGCAGGACAATCCTGCGCATTCCTTTGGTGTAGATCAGCCAGCCTATGTGTTGTACACGTCTGGTTCCACAGGGCGCCCAAAAGGAGTGGTGGTCAGCCATCAGAATGTAGTCAACTACCTGAGCTGGGCGAACGGTTATTATTTCGGAGACCGCACAGATAACGCTTTTGCAGTGTTCACATCTATAGCCTTCGATCTGACAGTGACCAGCCTGTTAAGTGGTCTTTTGCGTGGAGATAAAGTGTACCTGTATGATGGTACGGATATGGGAATACTGCTGGAAGATGTATTTACCGCACCGGGCGTGCGGGCGGTAAAGATGACGCCATCTCATGTGGATGCCTTACCAGCGCTTAGTCATAGCGGAGTAGAGACGGTGATTCTGGGA
The DNA here is from genome assembly GCF_010093065.1 of Chitinophaga agri. Classification (NCBI taxonomy): domain Bacteria; kingdom Pseudomonadati; phylum Bacteroidota; class Chitinophagia; order Chitinophagales; family Chitinophagaceae; genus Chitinophaga; species Chitinophaga agri. The sequence goes on from NZ_CP048113.1 coordinate 7,190,833, forward strand.
GGGGAGGCCGTTCATCGGCGCCATATTGCTCGTCTGCACCGTTTGAACCCGGCAATGAAAGTATACAATGAATATGGCCCCACAGAAACAACGGTAGGTTGTGTAGTGAATCTGATAACGGAAGAAGATGTGCGTATAGGCAAACCGATAGCTAACACCCGTATTTATATACTGGATCAGTCACTGGCATTGCAGCCGTTAGGCGTATCCGGGGAGCTATGCATAGCTGGCGCCGGCGTAGCACAAGGCTATCTTGGCCAGGAAGATCAGACAGCCGCCCGTTTTATAGATAATCCTTATGGTGTGGGTTTATTGTATCGCACCGGGGACATCGCCAGCTGGCAGCCGGATGGCAAACTTGTATATTATGGTCGTACTGATGGTCAGGTTAAGATCCGCGGTTACAGGATCGAACTGGGAGAGATAGAACAGGTATTACGCATGCATCCATCACTGGATCAGGTGGCGGTAGCCGTAAAAGCAAGGGAGGAAGATAAATATCTGGTAGCCTACTATACACAGCATGCAGTTGTCTCCTCCGATGAGCTTCGCCATTTCCTGGAGGAACGTTTACCACGTTACATGACGCCATCCTTCTTCGTGAAGCTTGATCAGTTCCCGCTGACGGTGAACGGGAAAGTTGATCTCAATGGATTGCCTCATCCGATGCACAAGCAACATTCTCATAGAAAGCCATTTACTGTCATTGAGAAAAAACTGGCGGCATTGTGGGAGAAGATATTGGATTACAGCCCCGTTGGACTGGATGATCACTTTTTTGAAATGGGCGGTCATTCATTGAAAGCGATACAGTTGAATGCACATATTTATAAGACATTTTCTGTTAAACCTGATCTTAAAGAATTATTTGTAAATGCCACGCTCTCTTCGCAGAGCATGCTGATCGGCAACGCGCGCAGGCAGGAGTATGCCGCTATTCCGATAGCGGAAGCGCAGGCAACCTATCCATTATCGAATGCCCAGAAGCGCTTATGGATGCTTAACAGGCTTGACACTTCCTCGACAGCGTATAACATCTCTATGCTGTACTGGCTCGAAGGAAATATTGATCAGGGAAGACTTTCAATGGCTTTCCGTCACCTCGTGGAACGGCATGAAAGCCTGCGTACTGTTTTTGTAATGGAGAATAATGAGCCGAGACAATTTATTATACCGGCGGACAAATTTGCTTTTGATGTAGAATTCTTCAATTACGAAAATGTTATGAATGCTGATGGAAGAGTACAGCTGGAAGCGCAGGCCATTGCCGATACGGTATTTGATCTCACGGAGGGGCCGCTGATGCGGGTAGCTGTATTCCGTTTGCCGGATCACCGGAGTTTGCTGGTTTTATCGATGCATCATATTATTTCTGACGAATGGTCTCTGCAGATCCTGATAAAGGAAACAACCACGTTCTATAACGCCTATCTGAATGTAGGGAAGCCCGATTTCCGGTCGCTAACCATTCAATACAAGGATTATTCCTGCTGGCAGCAGCAGCAGCTTAGCGCTGGCCTGTTAGATGCTTCCCGTGCATATTGGTTAAATCAGTTCAGTGGGGAATTGCCGGTGCTGGAATTACCTGCTGACTCGGCGCGGCCTGCCATCCGTCGTCACAGAGGGGCAAGGGTATATCACCAATTCTCACAGTCGGAGAGCCGGCTGTTTGAAACACTATTGAGAGATAATAATGCCACGCTTTTTATGGGGCTGCTCGCACTGGTGAATACATTGTTATACCGGTACAGCGGACAGACAGACCTTATTATGGGAAGTGCGGTGATGGGCAGGAACCATCCTGACCTGGAAGACCAGATCGGATACTATGTAAATATGCTGGCCTTTCGTAACCAGTTGGATCCTGCTATGGGATTCAAAGCGTTTCTTACCAATGTTCGTCAGACCGTATTGGACGGAATGAGTCATGAAGCATTTCCATTTGACCTGTTAATAGAGGAACTGGAACTGGCCAGAGACAGAAGCCGTTCGCCATTATTTGATGTGCTGATCAGCATGCCGGGATCATATGATGAAGCACGGGACGGGGTTACAGGATTATCGGACGTGAAAGTAGGATCAGGTGAGCTTGATCACAATGTTAGCAAATTTGATCTTACATTTTTCTTTGAACCGGCAGATACCGGACTTCAGTTGCAGATTGAATACGATACAGATCTTTTCCATCGCGGCCGTATCGAAAGAATGGCAGCACATCTGCAGGGCTTAATGTCAGCAGTGATCCAGTCATCCACATTACCGGTCAGTGAACTGGATTATATCCCGGCAGATGAAAAACACTTGCTGCTGGAAGCATTTAATGATACAACATGTGCCTATCCCGGAGGTACCACCCTCCCTGCACTTTTTGAGCAGCAGGTATTGCTTGTTCCGGATGCAGTGGCAGTAGTGAGTGCGGGACGGGAATTAAGTTATAAGGCGCTTAATAGCCGCGCCAATGCATTGGCTCATTATCTGCAAACTGTCCATCATGTACAACCAGGTACGCTGATCGGCCTGTTGTCAGACCGTAACGAGCATGTCCTGATAGCGATACTGGGCATCCTCAAAGCCGGTGCGGCATATGTCCCCATGGATCCTGCTTACCCAGCGGAAAGGATCTCAGCGATCATTCATGACAGTGGTCTGGAACTGCTGTTGTCAGATAGCGTATATCACAGCGATCTGCCGGTATGTACAATTGATGTAAGCGATTCAACCCTGTTTGAGTCGCAGGTGCAGGACAATCCTGCGCATTCCTTTGGCGTAGATCAGCCAGCCTATGTGTTGTACACGTCAGGTTCCACAGGGCGCCCCAAAGGAGTGGTGGTCAGCCATCAGAATGTGGTCAACTACCTGAGCTGGGCGAACAGTTATTATTTCGGAGACCGCACAGATAACGCTTTTGCAGTGTTCACATCTATAGCCTTCGATCTGACAGTGACCAGCCTGTTAAGTGGTCTTTTGCGTGGAGATAAAGTGTACCTGTATGATGGTGCGGATATGGGAATACTGCTGGAAGATGTATTTACCGCACCGGGCGTGCGGGCGGTAAAGATGACGCCATCTCATGTGGACGCCTTACCAGCGCTTAGTCATAGCGGAGTAGAGACGGTGATTCTGGGAGGGGAGACCGTTCATCAGCGCCATATTGCGCGTCTGCGCCGTCTGAACCCGGCAATGAAAGTATACAATGAATATGGCCCCACAGAAACAACGGTAGGCTGTGTAGTGAATCTGATAACGGAAGAAGATGTGCGTATAGGCAAACCGATAGCTAACACCCGTATTTATATACTGGATCAGTCACTGGCATTGCAGCCGTTAGGCGTATCCGGGGAGCTATGCATAGCTGGCGCCGGCGTAGCACAGGGCTATCTTGGTCAGGAAGATCAGACAGCCGCCCGTTTTATCGATAATCCTTATGGTGTAGGTTTATTGTATCGCACCGGGGACATCGCCAGCTGGCAGCCGGATGGCAAACTTGTATATTATGGTCGTACTGATGGTCAGGTTAAGATCCGCGGTTACAGGATCGAACTGGGAGAGATAGAACAGGTATTACGCATGCATCCATCACTGGATCAGGTGGTGGTAGCCGTAAAAGCAAGGGAGGAAGATAAATATCTGGTAGCCTACTATACACAGCATGCAGCTGTCTCCTCCGATGAGCTTCGCCATTTTCTGGAGGAACGTTTACCACGTTACATGACGCCATCCTTCTTTGTGAAGCTTGATCAGTTCCCACTGACAGTAAACGGAAAAGTCAACGTAAAGGTATTACCAGACCCCTTTGTAAAAGCGGAAACAGGCACAGGCAAAGTTTTAACAGATGCGGAAAAACGCCTGATCGCAATATGGGAAGATGTACTGGATTATAAACCCATTGGCCTCGATGATAATTTCTTTGAAGTGGGTGGGCATTCGTTGAAAGCAATACAGGTATTATCACGGATACAGCGGGAATTCGGCATCAGTATATCGCTGGGAACATTATTCAACAAGCCTACGCTCAGACAGCTATCGGACTTTAGCGGACTAAGTGAAGAAAATAGTACCCTCGTACCTTTAAATACGATAGATGATTCTCTCAGGAACATTTATTTCTTCTCGCCATTAATTGGTACACCGCTTATTTATCTCAGGATATGTAAAAATCTGAATGGTAAATTCAACTGTTACGGTTTACAGGATAAAGGTATTGATGACAGAACAACGCCAGCTGCCAGTCTGGAGGAAAAGACAAGGCATTTTATGGAAGAGATCCTGCGTAAGCATACAGGGGGCAAGATCGTTCTGTTCGGCTTCTCATATGGCGCTGCAATTGCCTACGAAACAGCAAAAATGATCGAGATGAAAGGGTATACCACTTCGTTGATTATAGTCGACCGGCATGTGCAGGAAAAGGTCGCTGGAAAGGCGGCTAAAGCATCTGAGCAGGAGGAGATGGAAAACGATTTTGCATGGCTGGCCTCCAAGCTGGTCACTTCAGGTGTAGCGCTGAAAGACACGGAATCCCTCAAGCGTATCTGGAGGAACAATGCAACTATGATCAGCGATTACAAACAGCGCGGTAAGATCAAGGGTGATCTGATCGCATTTAAATCCAAGCTTAATATCACAAGGAATTTCCTGAATATGCAAAAATGGTCAGAATATAACGAAGGCTCGTTTGACGAATACTATCTCGACGGAGGACATTTCGATACCATTCAGTCCGACGCAAATATTAAACTTATCACAAACAAAATTATTAAACACATCTAAATCTACCGTTATGGAACTCACAGAAATCGTAAGGCAAGATACTTTGCCAATATTCCTGCAGTTAAATAACCAGGGCACAACAGAAGAATTTGTTGCCTGGTTCAGGGAAAATGAAACTGATTTTACCCAAAAACTGCAGAAGGCCGGCGCCGTACTTATCCGCGGCCTTGACGTTAACTCTGCATCCAGGTTTCAGCAACTGATGCAATCCCTGTTCCCCAGTACACGTAATTTCCTGGATGGTAATTCCAGCAGGGGCAAGTATACAAAGAATGTATATAATGCCTCTGAGTATGATGCTTCATCTATCATACAGCTGCATACCGAATTTTCCTATTCTAATATCTGGCCGGAGATCATCTGTTTCTGTTGCGAGATCAGGGCTGATGAAGGTGGACAGACTACTGTAGGAGACTGCCGTAAAGTACTCGAACTGCTGGATCCGGCTATTGTTGAAGAGTTCTCAAAGAAGGGGATTACCTATATCCGGAACCTGCATGGTGGTGGCGGCCTGGGACCAAGCTGGATGGAAGCCTTCGAGTCAGACGATAAAAACTTCGTTCAGAAGTATTGTGATGAAAACAATATCATCATAAGTTGGAACAAAGACAATTCCCTTAAGCTGGTACAAACACGCCCGGCAATAAGAAAACATCCCCATACACAGGAGGACCTGTGGTTTAATCAGGTAGATCAGTTCTATCCGCAGATATATGGAGAAGAAGTATATGATACTTTGCTGGCGCTGGCAGGGAATAATCCGGAAGCACTGCCTATGTATGCGAGATACGGTGACGGATCAGAAATTCAGAAAGCATATATAGAACAGATCATTGAAGTACTGCACAAGATCACTGTACCAGTGGAATGGGAAACTGGTGATCTGCTGGTTGTGGATAATATGCTTGCGCTGCATGGACGGCTTCCTTATAAAGGCAAAAGAAAAATACTTGTGTCAATGGCATAGTCCCACGTTTGATAACAAAACAAAAAAAAGAATATGGCTGCTAAATATAAATCATACAGTATTGGTAACATTCATAATATTCCGGGAATAAATGTACTGGAGGATAGTATGATCGAGGATATTAAACTTGTGGCCGAAATATATCCTTTTAAGACAAATAATTATGTGCTTGAAAATCTGATAGACTGGGACAATTTTGTGAATGATCCCATTTTCAGACTGAATTTTCCTGCACGTGAAATGTTGACGAACGAGGATTTTGAGCAGCTCAGGTTAGGCCGTGAGCGTATGTCCGTTGATGAATATCAGCAATTGATAAATGATATCAGGGTGGGGTTGAATCCGCATCCCGCGGGTCAGTCCTCATTCAATATCCCTTTTGATAATGGTGTTAAACTGGAAGGAATACAGCATAAGTATAAAACGACTGTTCTTTTCTTTCCCAGTCATAATCAAACATGTCATGCTTATTGTACCTTTTGTTTCAGGTGGCCTCAGTTCGTATCTGGCCTGAATATGAAGATACAGGCGAAGGAAACGGAACCACTGATTAATTACCTGAAAGCAAACAAATGTATCACCGATGTGCTGATCACCGGTGGTGATCCAATGGTCATGAACTCCAGAATACTGGAATCTTACATCGATACATTGCTTGAAGTTGATAGTATTGAAACGATCCGGATAGGTACAAAGTCATTAAGTTTCTGGCCGCATAAGTTTGTTGATGAAGAAGATGCCGATAAGCTGCTGGCTGTCTTAAAGAAGGTAGTGGATGCAGGCAAACACCTGGCTATTATGGCCCACTTTAATCATGGTGTAGAACTTAGTTCCTCGCTGGTGGCAACAGCTATTCTTAACCTCAAAAAGATAGGTGCCGAAATAAGAACGCAGGGGCCATTATTAAAATCCATTAATAATTCGTCCAATGTCTGGGCTGATATGTGGAAGAAACAGGTGCAACTGGGTTGTGTGCCCTATTACATGTTTTTACCACGGGATACCGGCGCCCAGCATTATTTTGCCGAAACGCTGCCTAATGCACTGAAGATCTACCGCGAAGCTATTCAGCAGGTAAGTGGACTGGCACGCACAGCAAGAGGTCCGGTAATGTCGGTGGTGACCGGTAAGGTAGAGGTGCTCGATATTAAGAACGATGTCTATTATCTCCGGTATTTGCAACATCGATCCCCGGAAGAGACGTACAAAATATTTTTGGGTAAGAGCAAAGTGGAAGCACCGACCTGGTTTAGTGACCTGGAATACATAAATGAAGAAGATGCTCATTTATTTATTTAAATCGAACCTTTAAACGGGACATAGAATAAGGATACTATGGCAAAGAAGCAGATATTTCTGATGCATTATGCAGGTGGAGATTGCTATTCATACAGGTTTCTTACGCCCTTTCTCCATGATACGGAAGTACATACGCTGGAGCTGAGTGGTCGTGGAAGGAGAATTAATGAGCCGTTACAAAGTAATTTCAAAGACGTGATAGAAGATACCCTGAAGCAGATCAGAAAACTGTTATCTGCTCCTTCAGTCACCTTATACGGGCACAGCCTTGGAGGGCTGCTGGCTTTTAATGTGGCAGCCGCTTTGGAAAAAGAATACAAGGGTAGCATGAAACTAGTCATTAGTGGAAACGCCGGTCCCTTCGTCACACGGGAAACGAGCTGGCATACGCTTTCATCAGAAAACCTGATCAGCAAGCTCCGGACATTGGGAGGAACGCCTGACGTTATCCTGGACGATCCCGGGATGTTTGGATTCTATGAGCTCATTATCAGGTCTGATTTCAGGGTTGCTCATGAAATGGCAAGCTGGGGGCAGGAGAAGATCAATACACCCATATATTGCCTGATGGGAAGCCAGGAAGAACATGCCGGAAGGATAGATAACTGGGCAAACTATACAACTGGCAACTTCAGGTACCAGTTGGTGCCCGGGGGGCATTTTTTCATTTACAACTATCCGAAACTTATTGCCCAACATCTGCTCTCAGATCAGGTATGATCTATCCGGCAGACAAGAACAAAACATTGTTTCAACCTAAGTCAAAACATGATGAAAGATAAAAAACTTTATCTCAAGCCGAACGTAGTTATTGAACCACTTATAGATCGCTGGTATGCCTGGACGCATCTTATATCTCCCGCTCCCGCAGCGATGAATATCCTGAAACGTCACATGGAGATCATGAATTCCTACCTGGCAGCACCGGAGTTTCATGCTGATGCGGTCCTGAACCCCAAACTGCGGGGTGGTCCCTTTATGGATCTGAAGGGTGGCAGACTGGAAGAAGTGGAAGGTCTGCTTAAAAATATCCATGAACGTTATCCTGATCTGATCGCATTTGCGAAGGCAATCAAAGAGCTGGACGAAATGTTACTGCAGGAGGCAAAAGGGTTCGGCCTGGAAGAAACCTATCGTAAAGTGCCTGAGCTGTTGAAAGGATATGTTGAATTGCATTACGACAGGCATAATAATCCCGGCTTCCGTTTCTTTGAGTCCTTATTGTATAAGAGTCCTTTTTATAAGAAGGAAATGCAGAGCATTGCACTGTGGATCACGCGGAACGACGAGCGCCCCTTTTGCCTGAGCACACCCCGCCTGGATGAAGCGGATGTCCTTCATCTGAATATACCTTTTGATCATACCGGTATCGATGAACTGGCAAAAATGAAAAAAGCACCACAGTCCCTTGATTATATCAGGGCATTGTTAGGGATCGCAGATACCGATATGCCACTATTTGAGACTTTCTTTACAGAAGAGGCTCCGGCTCCTTACAACCGCTATACAGGTAAGAAGATCCGCATGCGTTACTTCGGACACGCTTGCATCCTCATAGAAACAGATACTGTTAATATCCTGATCGATCCCCTGGTCAGCTATTACGGTTATTACTCTTCACTCGATCATTTTTCAGATCTTGATCTGCCCGAAGTAATAGACTTTGTGCTCATCACACATAATCATCAGGACCATATCCTGTTTGAGACACTACTGCCTTTACGGCACCGGATAAAAAATATCATTGTTCCCGCTTCCAGTACGGGGAAGCTCGAAGATCCTGACCTGAAACTGATGTTCAATACTATTGGTTTCAATAATGTGATCGGATTGAAGGAAATGGAAAGTATTCAAATATCCGATACGGTGATCACCGGCTTACCATTTACAGGCGAACATAGTGATTTGAATATCCTTACCAAGGCCTGTTACCTTGTCGAAGTAAGTGGTTTTAAACTGATGTTTCTGGCAGATTCCAGGATCATTGAACCAGCGCTGTATAAACATATCAGGCGGGAAACAGGTGATGTGGATGTCATGTTCCTGGGTATGGAGTGCGATGGTGCACCCTTGTCCTGGTTATACGGCCCGTTACTCACACGCCCGGTGACCAGGGAGCAGGATTTTAGCCGCCGCCTGGCCGGTTCTGATTGCGGTAAAGGGGTATCGCTTATTGAGATATTTGAGCCCAAAGAGGTGTATGTATACGCCATGGGCCAGGAACCATGGGTTGAGTTTATCAGTAGTATTAAATACGACGCCAATTCAAACCCCATTGTCCAGGCTAACAAGTTGTTAGATTATTGTAAGGAAAAGGAGATCATCGCAGAGTTACTCTACGGTGAGAAAGAACTCCTCTATAACCGGAAGACGCCTGCTTTTTACTAGTTGTTAACATTAAAATAATCGGAATGCAAATGTCAAACTCCGCGCTCTCCCTAAAAAGGGAGAGCCATTTGAAAATAAAAGAACAGCACGTAGAAAGAGTATTAATTTTATTTGATGACGATCGATTCTATATCGGGGATTTCTGTATATGTACCCACCTGTTGAAGTCCTGCCGGCTGCTTTATAACCAGGCATTGATTGAGATCATTATTACCAATCAGAAACATTTTGTGCGATACCGGGATCTGCTTACAAACAATCCCGCTTTTGACCTTATCTCTATGAACACGTTGCAGGGAATCGACTATCTCAGCTACGATGTAATAATATGTGTCACTTACTGGGAGAAGAAATTACTGGACATGATGAAGGAAAAACATGGCCCACTGGCGGGAGAACCCGGATTTGGTCCAGCTGTATTTTCTATCAGCCAGTACCTCCTCCGGCCAAGTGAACACCAGGAGATTTGTTTTCCTGTAAATACATCATTGTATAACCTTGCATTAACAGAGCTGTTGAACCATCCAAGGGAGCTGCCTTTTCTGATGGAAGAGAGGGCCTGGGGTGATCAATGGCTGGAAGCAAACGGTATGCAACCCGGAGAAAAGCTTTTCGTCCTGCTTGATTCGTCTTCCAGCAGAGACAAATTGCTGAGGGTCGATGTTTACATTGATTTACTCAGGTACCTCTTAAAGCACGACAATGCCAGGCTGCTTATTTTCGATGAGAAGAATGTGGGCAAGGACGCATTCTATAGGGAATGGCTGGGGGAAGAATTGCTGGACAGGATTATCTTTTCCCGGGGCCTTACACTGCGGCAGGATCTCTGTCTGCTAGGTTCGGCCTATACCAAAATGGTCTTCGGCCCGTGTACCGGATTATTGCATTGCGCCTCCGGTATCTACAATTACCTTTTAAGAAAGGGCCTGCCTCAAAGTGAAGTTCCTCTTCTGGTAGTGTATACCGGTAAGTATATTGATGGTAACGCGGAAGCCTGTGCAAATGACTGGTGGTGTGATTCGCCTTTGGTCAACTGTATGATCCTAAGAGAGAGAGGAGGAAAGAAATATATAGATTTCTTAAATGAGATCGATGAAAGCGAGCGTAAAAGGAATGATGATCTGTTGAAATGTGGCGAATATACGATCGAACTACTGACTGGCTCACTGGATAAAAAATTGCACTGAACTATTCGTTTTAAATTTCATGTGCGGTGAAACTACCTTCATTGAAGCCTGCCTGGAAGTATTGTATTGATCATTTAACCAGAAAAGTCTTCGTTGTGACAGGGAGTATAAAGAAAGCTCCCGACAGAAGATTTTTGAAAATCAGTCTAATATGTACAAAAAAAATGGCGCAATGTAAATTGCGCCATTGTGGACCGGATTGGATTCGAACCAATGGCCTACTGCTTAGAAGGCAGTTGCTCTATCCAGCTGAGCTACCGGTCCTTTTTCCAAATTTTTGCTATACATTAGCGTTTCATTTGGGAGTGCAAATCTATGCAAAATTCCATTAATTCAAAATAAATTTTAAAAAATTTTATGGAGGTTAAGATTGAACCGACCTGGAAGGAAGTCCTGAAAGACGAATTTCATAAAGCCTATTTCGAACAGATCGTCATGGCCCTCAAGCATGAACGCGCTGTAGGGAGCACCGTTTATCCTCCCGGAAACCTGATTTTCAATGCGTTTGACAAAACCCCCTTTGACAAGGTAAAGGTAGTTTTACTGGGACAGGACCCTTACCATGGCGCTGGCCAGGCACACGGATTATGTTTTTCTGTGCAGGATGGTATTAAACCGCCCCCGTCCCTGGTGAATATTTACAAGGAAATGAAAGAAGACCTGGGACTACCCATCCCGCAAAGTGGCAACCTGACCAAATGGGCAGAACATGGGGTACTGATGCTCAATGCCATGCTGACCGTCCGTGCCAACGAACCCGCTTCCCACAGCAAAATAGGCTGGGGAGATTTTACGGACTCCGTGATCAAAAAGGTTTCCGACCTGAAAGAAAACGTGGTTTTCATCCTCTGGGGAAAGTTTGCACAGGACAAACAGGTCCTGGTCGACGCTACCAAACACCACATCCTGAAAGCGGCACACCCGTCACCTTTTAGTGCGGACAAAGGCTTCTTCGGATGTAAACACTTCTCCAAGACCAACGAACTGCTCGTTAAATCAGGTATAGAGCCTGTAGACTGGCGTTTATAGCATAAAGCTGATATCGAGATCAGAAAATGCAAAAGGCCCGCTTAATGCAGGCCTTTTTGCGTTCTGTTTACGCGTCAGGATCTCCTGACCTATTCTTCCTCCGCACTGTTTTTCATTTTCATCAGCAATGCATATGCATTTTTGGTTACCACACGGGTCGCCTCCGTAATACCCGGGGCGGTGAACTGCTCCTGTCCCTCATATACATTCCCAGGGGTCACCTGCACCATACGGAAAGCATTATTCCCTTTATCCTCAAATATATAGAACCTGTTTTCCCAGCGAACGATAGCTGCCTCACTCACGGTAAGGGCTGTCATATTGCTGACCACCACCTCTGCATTCATGAACATGCCTGGCAGCAGCGACGCATCAAACTCCTTAAAATGACAATGTATGGTGGCCATACGTTCCGCATCAAGGCTTTTACTGATCAGCAGGATCTCTGCATTGTATTTTTTGTCGGGATGTTCGTTGGTATAGGCGATCACCTTCTGCCCGATAGACAACTGGTTCACATCTTTCTCAAACACATTCAGCGCCAGATGTATATCACTCGGGTCCACCAGTTCGAACAATACATCGGTAGGGGAAGTATACTTCCCGATATTGACATTCACCTTCGCCACAAATCCATTAATAGGAGAGTAGATGTTCACGCTCTTGGATATATTACCCGCATGCAGGTGTCCAGGATCGATCCCGATCAGCTCCAGTTTACGGGCCAGTGCCTGCATGGAGATCCGCTGACTCTCCATTTCCGCTTTCGCCTGCTGGAATACCTTATCACTACTTGCCTTACTGGCATTCAGCTCCTGCTGACGCTTGAATTCGGTCTCCGCAAATGCAAACTTTTCCTTTGCCAGCAGGTAATCCTGTTGCAGCTGGATGAACTGCATATCTTCCAGTACGCCCAGTACCTGTCCTTTGCGCACATGTGTACCTGGCAGCAGGTCTGTTCTCTTCAGATAACCTCCGAGCGGAAAACTCACGCTGACGGTGCTTTGTGGCGGAACATCCACTGTACCCTGTAAACGAAGGGTACCGCTTACCGCCGCCGTAGCCGGATGCCCCACCTCAATACCGGCATTTTTGATCTGATCAGGGGTGAGACTCACCATACTGCTGTCGGTGTTTTCCGGTACCGCTTCCGTTGCTGCCGGTTCCTTGCTGGTTTGCTGACTACCACAGGCGGCCAGCAAAAGGGTGGATATAAAAAGATATTTATGCATGGATGGTTAAATTAGATATTTTGCAATTTCAGTACCTGAATGACGGATTGATTATAGTTGTTCAGCATATCGAGATATTCATTCCTGATGCTGATGGCCTGATCTATCAGTATCACCCATTGCAGGTAGTTGATCTCGCCGCCAATAAATTGTGTATCTGCTGTAGTGATGATGGCTGCCGCATTTTCGAGTCCCTTACCCTGGTAGTATTGCAGGCTCGCCGTATACTTATGCAGCTGTGTCTGTGCGTTCTGCCACTCCGTCTGTGTTTGTAACAGGGCATATTCCGTACGCTGACGCGCCACCTGCCAGTCCACCTGTGCTGCCGCTGCCCGTGCTTTCTGTGCACCAAAGAACAACGGGATGCTCACGCCCGCATTCACATAGTTAAAGCGTTTACTGTTGTTATAATAGACGTCTTGTCCGCCTACTACCTGGGTGCCGTTGATACTAAGGTTGTTGTAGCCGACAAAGAAGTCAGGTAATAACCTGGACTTCTCTGTACGCCAGCGCCACTGCGCAGCTGCTGACTCATGTTGCAGCCCCCGTATCTGTGGTAACTGACTGAAGGCGGTATCGGCTGCGACTGCGGATGCCAGCAGGATACTGTCCGCCGATGGTGTGTACACCACACTGTCCCCCAGTAACAAATTGAACTGTTTCACTGTGACCGCTATATCTGAAGACAACATCTCCAGCTGATTGGCGATCTGTTGCCGGTGAGAAGCCGCCGTTGTCTGTTCGAGTATGTTTGTCTCCCCGGTCCTGAACCGCAGATTTGCTTTTTCTTCGAATAACCGGTAGATACTGTCCGCATACTGTAACAACCGCTGCTTCTCATGCAGCCATATCCAGTCGTAGTAGACCCTGCGTACATTTGTCCGCACATCCTGTTCCATCAGTTGTCGATGTGCCTGAGCAGCCAGATAGTTTTCTTTCAGCGCCTTTTTCTGATGTCCATACACCGTCGGGAAACTCAGTGACTGCGTAATGCCGAAACGGTTGTCATTATGGATGCTGTTGAATTGTCCGTAGTCAACGCTGAACTGCGTTTTGGCAATGTCTGCGCCTGTCTGCTGACGGATGTGCTCCGCCTTTTCATTCAGTCTTGCGCCTGCTGCCTGCCGGTTATGGCTCATCGCAATATTGATCGCTTCCTGTAATGCTACCGGACGCTCCTGTGCCTGTACTGCCGGAATGCCCAGGAACAGTATGCCGCCAATCATCACTGCTTTATTAACAGCTACCTTTTTCTTTCCCTCGAATAACAGGTATAATGCCGGTAATACAAATAATGTCAGCAGTGTAGCGGTCAACAGTCCTCCGATCACAACTGTCGCCAGTGGACGTTGTACTTCCGCGCCTGCACCATCACTCAGTGCCATTGGCAGGAAGCCGAGTGAGGCCACCGCTGCCGTCATCAGTACAGGGCGCAGACGGTTACGTGTGCCCTGCATCACGAGGTCCAGCGTGTCGGTTATCAGCCCTTCCTTCTTAATACGGTTGAACTCCGATATCAGTACGATACCGTTCAATACCGCTACGCCAAACAGCGCAATGAAACCTACACCGGCAGAGATACTGAAAGGCATGCCCCGCACGGCGAGTGCAAAGACACCACCAATAGCGGATAACGGGATCGCTGTATAGATCAGCGCTCCTTCTTTGACAGAAGAAAAAGCAAAGTATAACATCACAAATATGAGCAGCAGGGACACCGGTACAGCAATACTCAGGCGCTTCTTCGCCTGTTGCAGGTTCTCAAAAGCACCGCCATAGGTAATAGTGTACCCCGGTTCCAGCTTGATTTTAGTGTTGATCTTTTGTTGTAACTCTTCAACGATCGATTGTACGTCGCGTCCTCTCACGTTGAAGCCTATTGTAATACGGCGTTTGGCATTCTCCCGCTGGATCTGATTCGGCCCTTCAATTTCATCAATGGCGGCCACCTGGTATAAAGGGATCTGATTACCGGTAGTGGTAGCCACCATCAGGTTCCGGACATCTTCTATGTTCCGGCGTCCTTCATTGCCTACTCTCACCACCAGGTCAAATCGTTTCTCTCCTTCATAGACCTGTCCGGCGGCAGCGCCTGCAAACGCAGCATTCACCGTACGGTTGATCTCATTGATGTTCAGCCCGTATTTGGCTATTTCATTCCGGTTATACCGTATTACCACCTGCGGCATGCCGGTGACCTTCTCTACATACCAGTCAGCAGTACCTTTTACTGTCTTGCTGATATTACCGATCTGATCCGCATACTTCGCCAGCTGTGCAAGGTCTTCTCCAAATACCTTACACACCACGTCCTGTTTGGCGCCGGTCATGAGTTCATTGAAACGCATCTGTACCGGGAACTGGAAGCCCATGGTTACACCTGGAACGGCATTCTGTACCACGGCCGACATCTTATCTGCCATCTCCTGAAAGCTTTTCGCACTGGTCCATTCAGATTTATCTTTCAGCACAATGATCATATCTCCGCCTTCTATCGGCATCGGGTCTGTTGGAATTTCCGCACTGCCGATACGGGATACGATCTTCTCTACTTCAGGAAATTTATCTTTCAGCAAACCGGAGATCTGCTGGAAAGTCGTGATCGTCGTGCTCAGGTTCGTGCCTATCAGCAGGCGTGTCTCCACGGCAAAATCGCCTTCTTCCAGTTGTGGAATGAACTCTCCGCCCATACGGGTAAAGAGGAAGACCGCAATGGCAAACAGTCCGAAGGCCATCGCAACCAGGGCCTTCCGGATACGTAACGCTTTACCCAGCGCCCGCTGATATACATGTTCGATCTTATCCATCACCCGGTCAGAGAGATTCGGCTTATGTGTCAGTTTCTTACTGATGAACATCGAACTGATCATCGGTACATAGGTCAGCGACAGGATAAATGCCCCCATAATGGCAAAGGCAACGGTCTCTGCCATGGGTTTGAACATCTTCCCTTCAATACCTTGCAGGGAAAGGATAGGTAGGTATACGATCAGGATGATGATCTGTCCGAAGACAGCAGCATTCATCATCGTCGAAGAGGACCCAGTCACTTCCTGGTTCATTTCTTCCTGTGATAACAGGTTGATATCCTCATATTTTTTCGAGAAATGGAGATGATGGAGGATCGCTTCCACGATGATCACAGCACCATCGACGATCAGTCCGAAGTCCAGCGCACCAAGGCTCATCAGGTTTCCACTCACGCCGAATGTGTTCATCATAATAATGGCAAACAGCATCGATAACGGGATCACAGAAGCCACGATCAGTCCTGCACGCAGGTTGCCCAGGAAGATCACCAGTACGAAGATGACGATGAGTGCTCCTTCCAGCAGATTATGCTCTACCGTACCAATCGCATTGTTCACCATTTTAGTACGGTCAAGAAAAGGTTCTATACGTAATCCGTCCGGTAAGGTTTTCTGGATCTCCGCGATACGGGCTTTCACATTTTTAATCACCTCAGATGAATTCTCTCCTTTCAGCATCATGACGATGGCCCCGGTCACTTCGCCGGTATTATTATAGTTCAGCGCACCATAGCGGGTCGCTGCACCCATCCGCACACTAGCCACATGCCTGATCAGTACAGGCGCGCCGGCAGATGTATTTTTAACAACTATATTCTCAATATCGGCAATGCTACCAGCCAGTCCCTCACTACGGATGTACATCACGGTCGGTCCCTTTTCAATGTAGGCGCCGCCGGTGTTCTGGTTGTTGGTCTGTAACGCGGTGAACACATCATTGATGGTCAGTCCCAGTGACTTTAACTGATACGGATTGATCGCAACTTCGTATTGCTTCAGTTCACCACCGAAGGTAGATACATCGGCTACGCCTTTGGTACCGAGCAACTGCCTTCTGACCAGCCAGTCCTGGATAGTACGGAGGTCCGCCAGACTATACTTCCCTTCATAACCGGCCTCCGGGCGTAACACATACTGGTATATTTCTCCCAGTCCGGTGGATACCGGGGCCAGTTCCGGTTTACGGGCATTCTCATTGATATCTACCTGCTGCAGCCTTTCTGTAACCTGTTGCCGGGCCCAGTACACGTCCGCATCGTCTTCAAAGACAACACTGATCAGGGATAGTCCGAAGCGGGACATACTACGACTTTCCTTAAGATGAGGAATATTACTGATCGCCTGTTCTATAGGAAACGTGATCAGTCGTTCCACATCCTGTGCGCCGAGAGCTGGGGCGGTAGTAATGATCTGTACCTGATTGTTTGTGATGTCAGGTACGGCATCGATTGGCAAACGGGTCACTTCAAAGATGCCATAGATGATCCATAGCAACATGAATAGCCCAATCACCAGTTTATTGCGAACTGAAAATTGAATGATCTTGTCAAGCATGAGCTGCTGTTGAGTGAAGTGCAGTAATATCAATATCGGACACTGACAGCAGCTTCTCGCCGTATCAGGTCAACAGATATTGAATAGAAAATAATGGTACAACCACTTAGGCACAGGGTGGTCTGAACGGAGAAGTGAGGTTAGGGGCGGGATGATATTGGTCCTTATAAGCTTTAAAAGTCTGCGGAATGATCTGTTCGGCCGCAATGATCTGCGGCACCTGGGTGAAGCGCGCAAACAATACCTGGTGGGTAGTGGTGTTCACCTTTTTGTACGGGAGCTGCATATCCCGGGCATTATCATTATCATTCAGATCCTGGCCCCAGTAATGCATAGAGAGAAATTCCAGCAGTCCCACCTTAGGATCACGCTCCTGATGCTCTTTAAAGTGCTCAAACAGCACGGGCAGTTTCAGGAACTGGTCCAGGGAGGTGTTCTCCACCGACATAAAAAATATTAGTATGTAAAGGCATACTTTTCTCACAATAGCAAAATTAAGCCATATGCCGGGTTATCCAAGCGGCATAGATAAAAAATATGGCCCTGTTAAGATTTATATATGATGAATAGTAGTTAGAATAATCGCCCGAGGGATAGATATTTCGCCAGGAACGCGAAGAGGGCCGCTTCTGCCACGTAAATGGTCCGGAGCAGGTAGGGCTGGTAGAACACACTGATATGACGATGCCCGATCAGGTAGTGATAGCGCGTGTTCATCTCTTTTACCACCAATGTCGGATTCACCAGCAGATCTTGTGCAGTTATTTCGTAATACCCGCCGTAGGGCTCAATATCCCAGCTGACTAACCAGCAGATATAACAGGCAATGACCGCCATCCATATATGCAGCTGCCTGTTATCAGTTCCGGTAAACGCCTTTGCCCACCGAAGCAGGAAGATGAGTGCTCCCATATCGATGAACAGTACCACGAGTGGCCTGCCGATACCCTTGTGCGCAGAGGCACCGGCATAAAAGGAGCCGAGTGCATAGGCAGCAACAATAATAACGGCAAAGGCAATCACGGCCCTTATTGTACCGGACAGTCCGGATACTTTATTCGCAGTGCCAGCTGGCATATTTGTTTATTTGATGAAAGTATCAGTAACCAGGTACGATCAGGTGTAATAGGACGTTACCGCTTCCTGCCCCGTGTAATTAGGCCCCGATTTATCATCTGCACCTACATAATTCAGCCCGAAAGTCACTGTGCGTGGCCCCTTGCAGTACAACAGTTTTGTTCTGCCGTTATACTGAATGTCGTTCTTCTTGAAGGCACGCTTCAGATAATCATCACCTACCGCCATGATCATGATATTCCCCAGGTCCAGGTGACCATAGAATACCCCATTCTCACTGAGAGAGGCAAATATCCTGGATAATACTTTTAACTTATCCCCCACATAATGTAACCCGTGTGAACAGGTGATCAGGTCATACTTTTCAGTAGGTTCCCAGGTTACAGCCGATTGTATATCAAAAGACACACAACTTATACCGGCAGGTACCGGATCGAATCCGTCAATAAGGTCCATGCCTTTTAATGTGGCCTTATCGTGCAGTTGCAGCGCAGACAGGTGACTGGCTGCCTGTATGAGGGCTTTGCCTTCACCACAGCAGATGTCCAGCCATTTCACATGGCCGTGCGCCTGGATATATTCAGCCAGAAAGTCCTCTGGACGGAACTTAAATTCCTTTTCGTAACTATTGACCCCACTGGCATTACGCTCCCTGTTCATGCGGCTATTGGCAACCACCGGAGACGCTATCAATTCTGATTCAGTTAATAACTTCATTACTCGGATAATGCTGATGCGGGTGCGAAGTTCTTCCATATTTCACTTTTTTCAAAACGAATAATACCCACATTGTGAAGAAACAGGAATTGGGAATCAGGAACCGGGATTTTGCTGCTTCACGGGGCGGTAGTGGAGTACGGAGCCACGATAATAGGAGTCATCCCCGGTTGTTGTAGTATTATTTCTTATGTGATATTATTTTAACATTTTGATGGGGCGGTTTGTTTTATAAGGTTTTTATAGTATGTGTTTCATATCTGCTGCTGGAATGGCAGCAGATATGCTCCGGGTATAAGTGGTAGCTTTCCGGCTACCGTAACCCAACCCCATTATCCTAACCCATTATTTCCAATTAAAATTGTCTTTGTTACATTTAATAACGCCGCCTGTCAATACTATCAGGCATTTCTGTAAAAAGATGTTTTAAAATGTCAGTATTGCTGCTTAACTTACCCGTCCCCGGTATCCTAAATAACCACGGATGATGAAACGAATTCCACTGATATGTCTGACGCTTGTCATGGCGCTGCATGCCATGGCACAATCTACTGCAATACAATACCTTTCGGGTACCGGAAGCGATCATACGGTGAACTGGCAGTTCCGCTGTACAGGTGGCAGCAACGCTGGTAAATGGACGACTATTCCTGTGCCTTCCTGCTGGGAGTTGCAGGGTTTTGGGAAATATGACTATGGATTTGCAAAAGACAGTGTCCGTGGCAAAGAGAGCGGTCTGTATAAGTATACCTTCCGGGTTCCTGCTGACTGGAAAGGGAAGCAGATCAATATCGTTTTTGAAGGTGTGATGACTGATGCTACTGTGAAGATAAATGGCCACTCCGCTGGCCCTGTTCATCAGGGCGCCTTTTATGCTTTTAAATACGATATCTCCACAATACTGAAATACGGTAACCAGGACAATCTGCTGGAAGTTACAGTGGATAAACACTCTGCCAATGAATCTGTCAATGAGGCGGAACGTAAAGCTGACTTCTGGATATTCGGAGGCATCTTCCGGCCTGTATTCCTCGAAGCCCTGCCGCCACAGCATATTGAAGCAATTGCCATTGATGCAAAAGCTGATGGTGCATTTCTGGCAAATGTGAAAACAGCCGCGACTGCCGGTATGCAGGTCGTGATACAGCTCTATGATAGAGAAAACCGGAAAATAGGAACGCCATTACAGCAACCTATCAGTAATCAGGAGACACCCCTATACGGCCGGTTTGATCATATCAATCCCTGGTCATCAGAATTCCCGAACCTGTATATTGCAGAGATATCACTTTTACACAATAACAAAACTATACACACCATCCGCCAGCGATTTGGCTTCCGCACAGTAGCACTTCGTCAGCGGGATGGCATTTATATCAATGGTGTCAGGATGAAGTTTAAAGGTGTGAACCGTCATTCCTTCAGTCCGGAAACTGGCAGGACCACCAGTAAGGCCATCAGCATCGCCGACGTGCTGCTCATCAAAGAGATGAACATGAACGCGGTGCGTATGTCTCACTATCCTCCGGACAAGCACTTCCTGGATGTATGTGATTCTCTCGGACTTTATGTGATGGACGAACTGGCAGGCTGGCATGGGCACTATAATAACGAAACCGGCGCTAAACTGGTCAGGGAGATGATCTCCCATGATGTAAACCATCCATCTGTTGTAATATGGGCGAATGGCAATGAAGGCGGACATAACAAATCGCTCGATCATTTCTTCCCGGAACTCGACCCACAGCAACGTCCTGTGGTGCATCCCTGGCAACTGTTCAACGGCATCGAAACACAACACTACCGGGAATATAACTATGGCATCGGCAACTATGAGAACGGTAGAGAAATAGTAATGCCGACTGAATTTCTTCATGGCCAGTTTGATGGTGGCCATGGTGCCGGACTGGAAGATTACTGGGAGAAGATGTGGCACAACCCGCTCAGTGCAGGTGGCTTTCTCTGGGATTTTGCAGATCAGGCGGTGGTCAGGAAAGACCTGCATGATTCCCTGGACACTGACCATCACAGAGGCGCAGATGGTATCGTCGGACCGCACCATGAAAAGGAAGGTAGCTTTTACACGATCAAACAGGTATGGAGTCCTGTTTACATGGAGCGCAGAGAGATTACGCCTGCCTTCGATGGTACTTTTAATATCGAAAACCGTTACGCTTTTACCAATCTGAAACAGTGTAAGTTTACCGCCAGTCTTGTTAACCTGGAAAGTGGTCAGCAGGATTCCATTGCAGTTTCTGCGCCGGACATACCACCGCTTGAGAAAGGGGTTTTGCGGGTGGTACTGCCCGCCCGCTGGCAGTCTTACGATGTGCTCTATGTCACCGTATTTGATACCAATAACAAAGCGCTCTTTACGTGGAGTTATCCGATCATCACGCCACAACAGGTGGTGCAAAAGAGTATTGACACTACCTTTAGTGGTACGGTATCGCTCTCCGAACAGGGTTCACTGTGGATCGTTACTGCGAATAGCACCCGCCTTTCTTTCAACCGTCATACCGGTTTACTGACCAGTGTGCTGCATGGCAGGGACAACATCCCTTTTAATAATGGGCCCGTCCTCCAGGAAGGAGAGAATAACTTCGCCGGTTTCACTCATCACTACGAAGGAAGGAACCTGGTGATCGCATCCACCTTCGACAGAAAGAACAGTTATAACACACTGGAGTGGACGATCTATCCATCCGGTATCGTAAAGATGTGTGTTAAATATTTCCCTTCCGCGTATTTCACCACGTTCGCAGGTATTAACTTTTCTTTCCCGGAGTCAGCTATAGCAGGGGTAGGATACATGGGGGATGGTCCTTACCGTGTATGGAAGAACAGATTGAAAGGCAACCGCTTCGGTATCTGGCAGAAGAAACACAACAGTACCGAAACAGGTGAAAGCTGGAACTATCCTGAGTTCAAAGGCTATTATGCGAATATGTACTGGTGCGATTTTGTTACTGATAGAACACGTTTCAGGGTATATACAGAGAACGAAGGTCTGTTCCTGCGACTGTTTACACCTGCCAGGAAAACTGACCAGTGGCATAATTACGAACCTTTATTCCCTTCAGGAGATATTTCATTTATGCAGGGCATCAGTAGCATTGGCACCAAGACGCAGCGGAATGAAACAACCGGCCCGATGGGTGGCAAAAATATCTTTTATGACTATGAAAAGGAACCCGAAAGAGCCTTGCGAATAGTATTGTACTTTGACTTTAAGAACTAGGTATCAGGAATCAGGATTTTGTACTAATAACCTTAAAACATGCATGTCTCCTTGTATTCAGCTTTGTACCCTTTTGGGGCCAATCATACCTGTTCATATGTGAGACTTACCCATTCCTGATACCCGATTCCTCATTCAAAAAAAGACACCATAGGATGATCTCTCTGCCATTTTAAACTAGATTCCCCTCCGTTTAATGCCATGTTATGAAAAAAACGTTCCGATTCCTGCTGCTCCTGATGAGTGGCGCCTGTCTCTTTTACACCCATTTGCTACAGGCACAGCAAACGTCTGACAGCGCCTACAGACGTCCACTTAAAACCGTACTGGCTGATATTGAAAAGAAATATGGCATACAGATCCGGTATAATGAGAAGCTGGTGGCCAACAGGTATGTCACTTATGCTGACTGGCGCTATCGTCCTACACTCGAAGCGACGCTGGATAATGTGCTGTCTCCGCTCGACCTCAAAGTGAAAAAGGATAAAGGCATTTATAAATTAAGTGAATACGAATATTATCGCTGGGCCGTTGCCGATGGCTGGGCGGAGCTGGATAGGATCGCGGCTCAATATAAAGATCAACAGGAGTGGGAACAAAGAAAGGCACAGTTGAAACCCTGTTTACTGGAGGCGCTGCAACTTTCCCCAATGCCTGCTGCACCCCCTTCCAAACCCATTATCACGCCTGAAAGAAAATACGATGGATATACCGTATCCAATATTGCTATAGAGATCTTACCCGGACTATACATCAATGGTTCTTTGTATAAACCGGCAAAGATCAAAGGTAAGATCCCTGTGATCCTGAATCCTGATGGACACTGGCAGCAGCAGCGCTACCGTCCTGATTGTCAATACCGCTGTGCCGCGCTGGCACGTATGGGTGCTATCGCGTTCAGCTACGATCTCTTTGCCTGGGGTGAATCCCAGCTCCAGTTTGAAGAAGCCGATCACCGTAAAAGTCTGGCGATGACAATACAGGCACTTGGCACTATCCGCATACTGGATTATCTCTTATCGCTGAAGATAGCAGATCCTGACAGGGTCGGCATCACGGGTGGATCAGGAGCCGGTAGTCATACCGTACTGATGTCCGCAATAGATGATCGTATTAAGGTCAGTGCTCCTGTTGTCGCTATCAGCTCTTACTTCTATGGTGGTTGTCCATGTGAAAGCGGTATGCCGATCCATGCCTGTGGCGGTCGTACAGATAATGTGGAGATCGCTGCGATGGCAGCACCTCATCCCCAGTTGTTAGTCAGCGATGGTGGTGACTGGACAGATAAAACGCCCGAACACGACTATCCTTATTTACAGAAAATATATGGTTACTACGGTAAAGCGGATCAGGTGAGTAATGTACACCTGCCTGCCGAAGGACACGACTTTGGCATCAATAAGCGTAATGCAGTATACGATTTTATGGCGAAGCATCTAGCGCTGGATCGTGCCGCCGCAGATGAATCGAAGATCACTATTGAGAAAGTACCTGCTATGTATGTATTCGGAGAAAAAGGAGAACAGCTGCCTGCAAATGCTATTCATGGTTTTGCACAGCTGGAGCGGATATGGAAACAGGCCACAAATACATCGAAATGAAAAGAGGCTTTATAATCGCTTGTTTGTGCCTGTGGATGTTACCCTTGCAGGCTGCTGATATTTATGTAGCGGTCACTGGTAACGATCACCATCCTGGTACAGCTGCTCAGCCTAAGGCAACGCTCAGTGCCGCATTGAAACTGGCAAGAGAATTAAGAAGACTGGATGATGCCAGTATAAAGAACGGTATTCATATCATCATTAAAGGAGGTACGTACACGCTATATGAACCTGTTTTTATCAGGCCTGAAGATGCTGGTACCGTGGGTAGTCCTACTATTATTGAAGCGGCGCCGGGAGAACGCCCTGTATTCAGCGGTGGCGTACGCATCACCGGCTGGCGTCCATCTGCTGCTAACCGTAAAATATGGGTAGCAGATGTTCCGGTGACAGGTATTGACGGATTTAATTTCCGGCAGCTCTGGGTCAATCATGCGAAGGCGGTCAGAGCAAAGGATATGCCCGGCGATAGTATGCGCCGCATTCTCTCCTGGGATCATGCAGGCGGCACCTGTTGGGTGCCTTCTTCCGCGATACGCGGATTAGACAAGGCCCCCGGACTGGAAATGTTCATTCACCAGTGGTGGGCTATTGCAAACCTGCGTATTAAAAGTATGCGGGTCGCAGGCGATAGTACATTACTCGCCTTTCATGAGCCGGAAAGTAAAATACAATCAGCGCATCCCTGGCCTGCGCCCTGGATATCAAAGGCGTCGGGTAATTCTGCCTTCCTGCTAACGAATGCCTTACCGCTACTGGATGAACCAGGTGAGTGGTACCTGGATGTGAAGGCCCAAAAGCTCTACTACTGGCCCCGTTCACAGGAAGATCTCTCTGCTGCGAACGTCACAGCTCCTTTACTGGAATCACTGATCACGGTACAGGGTACCTTAGATCATCCTGTGTCACATATACACTTCAGGGGCATCGCCTTTCAGCATACTACCTGGCTACGTCCTTCTGTAAAAGGACATGTTCCCTTACAAGCGGGACTTTTCCTGCTGGATGCCTATAAACTGGATATCCCGGGCACGCCCGATAAAAAAGGATTGGAGAACCAGGCCTGGGTAGGGCGTCCGCCGGCGGCTGTAGATGTCGCTTATGCCGAAGCCGTTAACTTCACGGGCTGCCGGTTTGAACACCTGGCATCCACTGGTCTTGATTACCGGATAGGTTGTCATAACGATACGGTGACGGGCAATCTGTTCAGGGATATTGGTGGAACTGGTATTCAGTTAGGGACCTATTCTGATGAAGCGACCGAAGCACATCTGCCTTATCAGCCACAGGACAGGAGGGTGGTTTGTCATCAGCTGTTCATTGCCAATAACCTTATCACGGATGTAACGAATGAAGACTGGGGAACACTGGGTATCAGTGCCGGTTATGTAAGGGATGTCACCATCACACACAATGAAGTGAGCGAAGTCTCCTATACTGGCATCAGTGTTGGCTGGGGTTGGACAAAGACGATCAATGTGATGAGCAATAACAGGATCATCGCTAACAAGATCCATCACTATGCGCGTCATATGTATGATGTCGCGGGTATCTATACATTGTCTGCCCAACCCGGCTCAGTGATCAGTTACAATTATATTGACAGTATATATAAGGCGCCATATGCGCATCTTCCGCAGCACTGGTTCTATCTGTATACAGATGAAGGCACTGCCTATTATACAGTCAATAATAACTGGTGTCCTGCGGAGAAGTTCCTGCAAAATGCAAATGGTCCGAACAACGTATGGGCGCATAACGGCCCCCAGGTAAGTGACAGCATTAAATACAGTGCCGGACTCGAAGCGCCCTATCACTATCTGTTATCAGAAAAGGCAGTACCTGCTGTCGCACGATCTATCAATCAATATCAACAATAAAGGCCACGGCTTATGAAAAATATGTTAATTAAAACCTGCCCGCTGATCTTACTCTTATTTACACTCTGTCAGCAACTGCCTGCACAGTCGGCCGCTACCTGGATCTGGTATCCCGGCGACTTCGAGATCTGGCTGAGTAATAACATGCAGAACCGTCGTACGGAACGAGGCACTTTCTTTCCCGTATTCTGGAAATATGACAGTCATTATCCACTGATAGATTTTCACAGGAACTTTATCCTCTCTGCACCAGAGGAAGTAAAGATATATGCAGAAGGTATTTATAACGTGAAGCTGGATGGAAAGCCGCTGGAAGGTGCCCCTAAACAGATCACAGTACCGGCAGGGCAGCATCGTATCAATGTGAAGGTGTTTAATCAGGCGAGTGTACCGGCTATATATGTCTCGGGAAAAACGATCGTATCTGATACGAGCTGGCTGGTCACCTTTGAAGATAAGGAGTGGATAGATGAAACAGGCAAGACCTCGGACGTCTCTGCCACGAAATGGCTGAATGCAGGAAGGTGGTATTTCAATACGCCGGACGCATTACCGTCAGCGTGCAAACTGCCGGTCACTGTCCAGCATGCCATTAGTGTCACTAAAAACAGTAATAGTACATTGATGGACTTTGGCAGAGAAACCTTCGGCTTTATCCGCCTTCATGGACTACAGGGTACCGGGAATATCGCATTGTATTACGGCGAAAGTAAAGAAGAGGCCCTGAGTGAAAAAGCGGCGGAGACCCTGGACAGATTATCTTTTCACCATCAGCAAAAGGCTGATTCCATCATGCCTTTGTCCAAAGCATTCCGGTATGTGAATATGGTGACCAGTGGCGATATAAAAGTGGATAGTGTGTCAATGTTATACGAACACGCAGGCCTGAAAGAGAGAGGTAGTTTCCGTTGTTCCGATGAGGAAGTCAATCGTATATACGACGTTTCTAAATACACCTTCGGGCTCAATACCCGTGAGTTTTTCATTGACGGTATTAAACGGGATCGCTGGGTATGGAGTGGTGATGCCTATCAGAGTTATCTGATGAACTACTACCTGTACTTTGATAGTCCGACAGTGGCGAGGACCATGCTAGCATTAAGAGGTAAAGACCCTGTTACCAGTCATATCAACACTATTATGGACTACACATTCTACTGGTTTCTGGGGATATATGATTACTATCTGTACACAGGTGATCAATCATTTATCCGGCAGTTCTATCCACGTATGCAGACAATGATGGAGTATTGTCTCGGCAGGAGGAATAAGGACGGTCTGATGGAAGGCCTGCCGGGTGACTGGATCTTTATAGACTGGGCGGATGGACTCAGTAAGACAGGAGCAGTAAGTTTTGAACAGTTATTGTTGTGCCGTAGTCTGGAGACCATGGGGCTTTGTGCAGATATTGTGGGTGAGAAAGGCGATGCAGATAGGTATCATCAATATGCAGCTGTGCTAAAAAAGCAATTGTTTGATCTGTATTGGAATGATCAGCAACAGGCGCTGGTACATAGCCGCGTAAATGGCAAACAAACGGCAAATGTGACACGCTATGCGAACATGTTCGCTATCTTCTATGATTATTTCACCCAGCAGCAAAAGGAATCGGTGAAGCATGCTGTCTTATTGAACGACAGTATTCAACGTATCACTACACCTTACATGCGTTTCTACGAACTGGAAGCACTGTGCGCGATGGGAGAGCAGTCCTACGTATTAAAGGAAATGAAAGACTACTGGGGCGGTATGCTCAAACTGGGAGCGACCAGCTTCTGGGAAGAATATAATCCTGCAAAGCATGGAGTGGAGCACTTTGCCATGTATGGGAGGCCATTTGGCAAAAGTCTCTGTCATGCCTGGGGAGCCAGTCCGCTGTACCTGCTGGGTAAATATTACCTGGGCGTAAAACCTACGTCACCTGGATATGCAACCTACACAGTGCAGCCGGCACTTGGTGGATTAAAATGGATAGAAGGCAAGGTGCCTACACCCCAGGGTGATATTGCAGTGTATTGCAGTACGGAAGAAATAAAGGTGACCACTGTGGATGGTACAGGTTTGTTGCGCTTCCGCAGTAAAACAAAGCCGGTATGTAAAACAGGTTCGATCAGTGCGAAGGGAGACAACTGGTATGAAATGACAATGCAACCGGCCACGTCTTACGTAGTCGCCTATCAGTCACTTAAAGAAGAACAACATGGAAAAAGGAAATAAGGTACTTGCCTTCGTGGTGATGTTACAGCTGTCTGTATGTATAGTCTTTGCCCAGAAGGGTCTCATCAATACCAGTACCAGTCCGTATGCACGGCGGCAGGGTGTGGACATGGGCAGTGTGCAATGGACAAAGGGATTCTGGGCAGAGCGATATGAAGTATGTGCACATACCATGGTGCCGGCATTATGGAAGACCTATCATGATGCCGGGAAATGCCATTCGTTTAAAAACTTCGAGATCGCTGCCGGGTTAGATACAGGTGCATTTATCGGTCCGTCATTCCATGATGGTGATTTCTATAAGACCCTGGAGGCAGTAGCAGGACTATATGCCACCACGAAAGACCCTGCATTGGACAGGATGATGGATGAAGCCATTACCGTCATCGCAAAAGCACAAAGGCCAGATGGTTACGTATACACGAAGTCTATTATTGAGCAGCAGCAAACAGGTAAGCGAAGCCTGTTCGATGATAAGCTCAGTTTTGAAGCTTATAACTTCGGTCACCTGATGACCGCCGCATGCGTCCATTACAGGGCTACCGGTAAAACGAACCTGCTGGACGTAGCCAGGAAGGCCACCGGCTTTCTCATCGGCTTTTACAATACGGCTACACCGGAACAGGCACGTAACGCGATCTGTCCGGCGCATTACATGGGCATCATCGAATTATACAGAACAACCGGTGATAAAAAATACCTGGCGCTTGCCCGTAAACTGATCGACATCAGGGGCCAGACCGAAGGTACAGATGACAACTCCGACAGGGTGCCCTTCAGAGAGATGAAACGCGTAGCCGGTCACGCTGTACGGGCGAACTACCTGTTTGCCGGCGTCGCGGATGTCTACGCAGAAACCGGCGATACTACACTGTTACACACGCTCAACCTGATGTGGGAAGATGTCATGAACAGGAAGATGTATGTTACCGGGGGCTGTGGTGCGCTCTATGATGGCGTCTCGGTAGACGGTATTTCCTACAATCCCGATACCGTACAGAAGGTGCACCAGTCTTACGGCAGGAACTATCAGCTTCCCAATCATTCCGCTCATAACGAAACGTGCGCGAATATCGGCAACCTGTTATGGAATCGTCGTATGCTGCAACTGACAGGAGATGGAAAGTATGCCGACATCGTCGAACTGACTTTATACAACAGTATTCTGAGTGGTGTCAGTATGAACGGAGAGGATTTCTTTTATACGAATCCGCTCGCGGCATCCCGTAATTATCCCTACCAGCTGCGCTGGATGGGTGGGCGTCAACCTTACATCGGACTATCCAACTGTTGTCCGCCGAATACAGTCCGCACTATTGCCGAAGTAAGCAACTACTTCTACAGCATGGACGATAAGGGGCTCTACGTAGATCTGTATGGAGGCAACATCCTGGAGACCCGGTTGAAAGACGGAGGGCATATCCGGCTGGAGCAACAGACGGACTATCCCTGGGAGGGCACTATCCGTATTACGATCAAAGAGGCCCCTGTCAACGCCATGGATATCGCCCTGCGTATTCCGGGCTGGTGCCGGCAGGCGACCATCAGTGTTAACGGGAGGAACATAGCGCAATCCATCCAGCCCGCACAACTTACCGCTGCATCTTACCACAAAATACACCGCCAATGGAAAGCGGGTGATCAGATCATCCTGACCCTCGACATGCCGGCCACGCTGCTGACATCGAATCCCCTCATAGAGGAGACCCGCAACCAGGTAGCGATCAAGCGGGGGCCGGTAGTGTACTGTCTGGAATCGCCCGATCTGAAAGGGCAACCGCTGACCGACATCCTGATCCCCGCCAATATCCGTCTGACGCCCAAAACAATGAAAATCGCAAATGGGCGTATTACAGCCCTCGAAGGGGAGGCGCGCAAGCTAGCTTCCACTAACTGGAATAACGCCTTGTATCAGCCTCTAAATAACGTTTCGCGTCCACTCCCCATCACCCTGATACCCTACTATGCCTGGGCGAACCGTGGGAGCAGTGATATGAGTGTCTGGTTACCTCTTCTCCGGTGACCTGCTTTAGAGGGAGGTAGCCGGTGCAATCTGCCTTTGGTCAGGATTCGGTTTATTTTTCATCAGGTAAGCTTTCTCCTACGTTTCTCCTACGTTTTAAGACGTAAGAGAAACGTAGGAGAAAGCTTACCTGATGACTTCCTGAAACAACCAAATTGATAGTTCAACACCAGGTTGCTTCTCCCGGAACAAGCCCAAAACTTCCCGGAATTCTGCGCGATGCTCCGGGACTGCGACAAACTACTGCAGTCACACGACCCTGTATTCCTACTACAAAAAGTATCATTCCGCCATCTAAAACCTGAAAATTCGGTACAACTACTGCCCCCAATCCGCGAAAATTGAACTAACTTGTATCCATTGTTTGGGATTGTTCAGCGAGCGTTTACGGTTAACAACAGCAGCATTTTATCCACCCAATTATAAGTACGATGTATCAACCAAATCTAACTAAGTTATTAGGAAGTCTGTTCTTTGCCTGTTTTATGTTTTTGGGGGCCCGCGCCCAGGTAACCACCGCAACACTCAGTGGTATCGTTAAGAACGAAGCAGGACAACCCCTGCCCGGCGCTACTATCCGGGTGACCTTTGCCGATGCAGGGATCAATAAAGGGCTCGTCACCAAATCGGACGGTAGTTTCGTGGTACCCAACCTGCGTGTCGGCGGACCATACACTGTAACTGCGTCATACACCGGTTTTGCGACCGAAACCGCTACGGGTGTATATCTTACCCTGGGGCAGAACACGGCCCTGGACCTGCGGCTGCAGGAAACAGCCGGTAAACTTAATGAGGTGGTGATCAGTGGTCGCTCTACTATTTTCAATGACCAGCGTACCGGTGCCTCTACGAACATCAGCGGTCAGCAGATCAGGCAATTGCCGACGATCTCACGTTCGGCGGATGACTATCTGCGTATTACACCGTCCGCTTCCCCGACGTATAACGGGATCTCTTTCGCAGGAAGGAACGGGCAGTATAACAATTTTTCGCTGGATGGCGCTGTGTTCAACAACCCGTTCGGACTGGATGCGCCGGCTCCCGGCGGACAAACAAACGCGCAACCTATTTCCCTGGATGCGATCGATCAGATACAGATCAATATTGCACCCTACGATGTGACCCAGTCTGGCTTTACCGGTGCGGGCGTGAACACCGTAACAAAGAGCGGTAGCAACAAGTTCGGCGGAACGGTGTATGCCTTCTACAGGAATGATGCAATTTCCGGCGATAAGATAGACGGCGAAAAACTGAAGGTGCCAACCCTTGAACACTTCCAGGGAGGATTCTCCTTAGGCGGTGCGGTTAAAAAGGATAAACTGTTCTATTTCGTGAACTTCGAGACAGAACAGCGCACCGATGGTGCAAGTGCCTATGTGGCCAGGAATAACAGTAATGCCGGTGATGTGACGACCTCCCGCGTATTGGAGTCAGACCTTATAGCCGTACAGAATGCACTGCAGCAACGTTTCGGATATGCGACAGGTCCTTACCAGGATTATGAGTACAAAAGGAAGAACTACAAGTGGCTGGCAAAACTGGATTGGGTGATCAATAGCCAGCACTCACTTTCCTTTACGTATAATGGTCTGGATGCGTCACAGGAGAAAGGCGCACATCCCAATGCGATCAACCGTCGTGGGCCGGACGCTATTACCCTGCAATTCCGGAACTCCGGTTACAAGATGATCAACAAACTGCATTCCTTCGGGCTCGAACTGAAGTCTAACTTTAATGATACATATTCCAATAAGTTCCGTGCCGTATTTACTACTTTCAGGGACAAACGTGATCCGTTCTCCTCACCATTCCCGGTGCTGAACATTACCAAGTATAACGTACCCTATATTGTAACCGGGTATGAACCGTTCTCTATCAATAACCGCCTGAACCAGGATGCACTTCAGTTGACCGACAACTTCAACATCATCCTGCCAAAGCATACACTGACCATTGGCGCTTCCTATGAGCAGTTTAAGTTTGGAAACTCCTTTAATCTGACAGGTTTTGGGTTTACCGTATTCTCCGGTGTAGACATCGCGACGTTCCTGGGTAATGTAGCATCCGGGGGATATGATGCCAATGTGACCTATGCGAAGAACCGTGTAGCAGCAGACCAGTGGACGTGGTATTACCTTACTGTCGGACAGCTGTCAGCCTATCTGCAGGATGAATTCAGCGTAGCGCCTAACTTCAAACTGACTTATGGCGTCCGCTTTGACAAGGCACTCTATTTCCCATCCAAAGCAAGCTATAACAGCCCGAACGTGAATGCTGACGGTACCTTCGCAGGCACTTTTGTGGAAGGTTCTCCCACCGTTCCCAATACAGACAACCTGACCCTGTTCGATGAGAACGGGAATCCGGTGAGGAATGGTCCGGGCCAGTCGATAGACAACACCCGTATGCCGAGTGGGAAGATACTCGTGTCTCCACGTCTCGGCTTCAACTGGGATATTAAAGGCGATAAGACCATACAGCTGAGAGGTGGTACAGGATTGTTCACCGGCCGTTTCCCGTTTGTATGGCTGGGTAATGCGATCGGTAATCCATTCACTGGCTACTACAACGTGACTGCGCATAACTTTAAATGGCCGCAGATCTGGCGTTCCAATATCGGACTGGATTACAAACTGCCGATTGGTACAGTGCTGAGCGCGGATATCGCTTATTCCAAGGATATCAATGCGATGATGGTGCGTGACTATGGACTGGGTACACCAACAGGTACACTGAATTCCGGCACCGGCGACAATCGTGAAGTTTATCAGACAGCAGATAAGGGCAACACAGGTACGTATGTCTTCACAAATGTGAAAGCAGGGTATTCGTTCAACGGTACCTTCCAGGCGCAACAGACTTTCGGCAAAGGGTATTTCCTGATGATGGGATATAACTACCTCGTGGCGAAAGATGCGAGCTCTATCTCCGCAGAGATCTCCGGAGATGCCTTCGACCGCAACCCGATACTGGGTAATGCTAACAGGGCCGTGGAATCTACTTCCCTGTACGGAAACAAACACCGTATTACTTTTGCCGGTATCAAGAAGTTTGAATATGGCAAAGGGAAATATGCGACCACCATCTCCTTCTTCGCTAACTGGACAAGCGGTAACCGCTTCTCTTATGTGTATGGTGGTGATGTGAATAATGATGGCTCATTTGCCAATGACCTGATGTATGTACCTACAGCTGGGGAGATCAGAAGTATGAACTTCGCTACGCTCACCGATGCGGAAGGTAACACACAGAACGCTGCTGCGCAGGGAGCTGCACTGGAAGCGTTCATTAGCCAGGATAAATACCTGAATGGTCATCGGGGGCAGTACACCGGTAAGTATGCGGGCGAAACGCCCTGGTTTAGTCAGATAGATATGCGTGTACTGCAGGATTTTAACTTCAAGGGAAAGGAAAAGACAAGTACTATACAGGTGAGCTTTGATGTCGTGAATCTCGGGAATCTGATCAGTAGTAAATGGGGATTGCGGAAGTATGCGAGCAATAGTGGTTATTATCAGCCGTTGGCTTTTGCCGGCAGGGATGGTAGTGGCAAGGCTATCTACCAGTTCGATCCTTCACAGCGAAAGACGTTTATTACAAACCCTGATCTGATTTCAAGGTGGCAGTTGCAGTTGGGGATAAGGTATTCATTCTGATGATATGGATATGATTTTAAAAGCCGCCCCGGGTAACCGGGGCGGCTTTTGTACTGAGGGAATGTAGTCATGCCGTAAGTCTGATGGCCTCTTTGTTAAATGCTTATCATTATCGCCTGCTGATTATACGGTGGGGAAGGAATATTTTAAACGCAGGGAAACCCTGCTATAAAGCTTTTGAGATACCAGTATTTCTCCTTTAATTACTATATTTATCGCCTAAAACAACCAATCACCATTCCTATACCCAAACATGAGTAGCCGAACAACCCGTATAGACATCTACGATAAAAGAGAAAATAAAATTACCGCTGTAGCCGTTGAACAGCTGGGCTCCCAACTGTTTACATTAACCGAATACGTAGGCCCTTACTTTAGCGTACGTCAGGGCGAAGTATTTAAAACCCGGCTTAATAAAGACGGTCAGCATGAGCTGCTCAGCGTACTGAAAGGAGACAAATATACAGAGCGGGTGTTTTTATCGCCTGTTATCTATGAGGAAAGTATTTATCGTCCGGTAGCAGATGAAATAGCAAAACAGGGAGGATACCTGGATATACGATTTGATCATGCTATTGTGGTAGTATTGCCCAGGACAAGTACTTTTGACCCTGTTCAGTTGTTTCTTCAATACAACATGGAGGCTAATGAAGTATAAAGCTGCTGTTTGCCACACTACCAACAGCCTGCATCTTAAAAATATAACTCTTGATAAATATAGATGAAACAATAGGCATTCTGATCATTCAGGAAGTGGGGGGAAGTATTGTGCTACACATAGTGCTGGCTGCCGATGGCACTATTCATAGAATGGGCCAGAACAAAGCGGAGCACCACGCTAATGGCACGTTTATCGGTCGTACAGATCCCAAACTATTTAATGAATTGAAATCTTCCCTGCATCCGGACATGCTATCAGTATTTCAGCACCAGATAGAGAACTGGGACATAGAGGGGCAGCCCTTTAACACGAAAGTGATCTGCAAAACAAAAGATAGGAAGACCGGAGTGGAGTCCACGTATGGGGGACAATATACCGGGCCGTCGGACGTGGTTACCGCTTTTGTGACAAAAGCCGTTCAGCTAACTGACCCATGGTATGCTGAGCAGCATCAGGTAGCTGAGACGGAGAAGGCGGCAATGAAACCCTGGTGGAAGGTGATGTGTAACCTTAATGGCTAATACCCGCTTTCTTTATTAATTTATTTTTTACCCTCACCTTTGAAATATAATTTATGATCAATGTAAATGACATTACAGGCATCATGGTAAGCCTGGAAGTAGATAAACGTATTGTACTGTATATTCTGATTGCTCCGGACGGTATTATTAAAAGACTTGGCGATGGCCGGGCAGATTGTAAGGAAACGCAGGCATTCATAGGACGTGTGGAGCCCGGTATCTTTAAAGAATTGAAAGCCGCCTATACCCAGGAAATGGCTAATTCTTTAAATCAATATTATGAGATACATGAAATAAAGGGGCAATTATGCGATCTCAAAGTAATGGTAGACGTGAATGGCGTCGAAGGCTATACACAGTTCGTATATGGAACAGCATCTGTGGGGCCATCACGCGACTTCGCAGACTTCGCTGCCAGGGCTGTGTCGCTCACTAATCCATGGTATGCTGAGCAGCACCGGATAATGGCGGAGGAAAAAGCTGCCAAGGCTGCAAAAGAAGTCAACGTGGAGAAGAAATCCTGGTGGAAACCCTGGTAAAATGGTATAAGTTAAAAAGGGAGCGTCTACATTGACGCTCCCTTTTTAACTTATACCATTATTTATTCGCTCTTTGTCTTTCTTCTTCACTCGCCGTCTGCCTCTTACGGGTAGGAGAGATATTTTTACCGAACTTATAGGAGAAGGACAGTGCTACGTTTCGCGTGTCGCTTTTGATATGTGTACCGTTCCGCTGTTGTGCATAAGCGATATCCAGTCTGTAGGGGTTGTCATAGAAGATATCCGCAAAGGCCAGTTTGATAGTGCCCTGTTTCTTCAACACAGATTTACTGAACCCAATACTTACATCAGAGGTCTTGTATACATACAGCACGCCCTGGTAGAGTGGGGATCTGTAGTTAGCGTTTAGCTCTGCTTTAATACCCAGCTTTTTACTGAGGGTGAATGACTGACTGGTACTAAGTTCTGTTACAAAATTATGTGTGGCAAAGTAACCATCGGTGAACATAGAATGCTGACGGCGGAACGCTCCCCAGAGGGTAACAGTCATTTCCCACCACTTTGCCGGACTCACATTCGTCTGGAACTGTAAAGAGTAATCGTCGATCAGGTCCAGGTTCTGCTGTGTGTCGTAGAAAGTCCTGGTGGCATTATCCTGTACAGTCACATTACTCATTAATCCTTTCATACGATGGAACCCCGCGGTCAGCGTATGATTTTCCTTAAAGGTGTAGTTCAGTTCTCCGTTTGTAAAGATAGCGGGCTGCAGGGCCGGATTACCCTGCTGGAAGCTGTATGGACTGGTATAGAACCTGGCAGGATTCAGCTGCATGTATCCGGGACGTTCTATACGACTGTCGAGGTTGAGGCTGAACACATGGTCGTCAGACGGTTTGTAGGAAACGAGGACGGTCGGGAAAAGACGGAGGTAGTTCTTTTTGTTGATGGTGTTTAGCGTAATGGAATTGCCGGTGATACGGGTGTATTCCGCTCTCAGACCGCCCTGTAATGACCACTTACCGATTGTACGGCTAGCGCTGGTATAGGCTGCAGAGGTGTTCTCTGTGTACCTGAACTCATTACTTCTGCCGGCATCGTATACAGGCTTGGAAGCAACATCATAGTACAGGAAAGAGTTATCAGAAGAAATGCTGTTGTACTTAACACCAGACTCCATATCCCACCTGCCGGCCAGCTTATAGGTAAGGTCGATCTTGCCTGACCAGATGTCTATACGCTGGGAGGACGGCGTGAAGATATCGAAGTTGCGATTGAAGCTGCCATCAGGTATGTAACTGATAGTGTTCACATATTGGTCAGATGTATTTTTATATGGTACGTAGTCCAGGTCAATATTCATACTGGTGCCGGCACTGTCCAGGTTCAGTTTATAATTCACGTTGAAGCTATAATTGCTGGTAGTACCGTTGGAATAGTTGCCCGTACGCAATAGTGAGTCAGCAACAGTACGGTGATCGTTGTAGACCGATGTGGCGATGTTAGCGGTGTTCGTTTTCTCTGAATTGAATCCTGTCATACGGAAGCCGAATACCTGTTTGGTATCAATGTTATAGTCAGCGCCTAATTGATAGCTATGGGATTTAGTGACGGGATCGAGTGTACGGCTATTGCGCCAGTCTGCATAAGCACCAGGCGTTTCATAGATAGCATAGCCATCTAAACGGCGGCGGATCTGCTTATCTGTATAACCATAGTTGCCATATATGTTCAGTTTTTGCTGACGGTAATTGAACGTACCGTTTACCATATAGCTTGGCAATGTAGCCTGGGTATAGGCAGCTCCTGCTGAGCCATTGAAGCCTTGTTGCCTGGACTTTTTAGTGATGATATTCACAATACCGCCACCCTGTGCATCGTATTTGGCAGACGGAACTGACATTACCTCAATCTTGGAAATATTGTCTGCCGGCAGGCCACTCAGATAGGCTGCCAGGTTCTCACCGGTCATTTGTACAGGTTTTCCATCCATATACACTGTTACGCTTTTGTTATTAGCAGTAACCTGTCCGTTATCGTTGGTCTGTACACCAGGTGCTCTGCGTAAGGTTTCCCAAACGTTGCTGCCGCTGGCGAGTATGCTATTTTGTACGTTGAATACCACACGGTCCGGTTTACGTTCTACCTGTGGTGTACGTCCGCTGATAACAATGTCTTTCAGCTGTTGTACTTTCATGGTATCAGCTACGGGTTGTTGCTGCGCGTGTGTCAGGGAGGGCAGGAAGGAGAGTGCGAGTATGTAAAGGATCGTTTTCATCATAATTGGTTTGTTGATGCAAACGTATTCCGAAGGGGTGTAAACGAAAGTTAAGTTCGGTTAAATAAAGTTAAATCGGCCGCAGGGGCGAGCTTTGAGGTTATAAAATGTATATTTTCGGGTTATGAAATGGCTTTCCGCAAAATACGCTTACCCACTTGTTGTTGTGTCCGTGCTGGCCAGTATCATCTTACAGGTGATATGGCTGCAGCAATTGTTTAACGGACAACGTTCTCAGGCAAAGCAACAGATAGAGCAGATCGTGAATAATGCTGCCAGGGATAATATGTATAATAGTCTGAAGAAGCTGGGGCTTACTGATACCCTGCTGACGCCATTCTTTAAAGGTGCGGAATGGGGGTTGATCAGAAGTGGGTTTGATGCGGTGAAGGCGCCGCATATGTATAAATCCTTTGAGATCTCGGATACGAATAAGGACAGTACTTATGTCGCTTTTAAGTTTGTATTTATCAATCCTGAAAGTGACATAAAAAGAAGAAAGCCGGGCCAGACCAGCTCAGACCCTTATTCACCACAGGCAGATTCTGTTTCAATACGCGAAATGCATGCCCTGGTCACCAAAGGGCTGGCTGAAATGGGGCTGAAAAAAGGCTTTTACTATGGTCTGTATGCCTATAATGCTGCTACACCGAAAAATGGCGCGGATACAGCCGCCGAATATGCCAGCGCGAAGTATACCTACAATATGGCGTATATGCATAAGTACCAGTTGATCATTCCTTCGCTGGAAAGATATATCTGGTATACCATGCGGTACTACATCTTATCAGTGGTGCTGATGCTGGTGCTTACCTGCGCTGCGTTTTATTTTATCATCCGGCTGATGCGGAACCAGCGCTTATATGCAGAAGCCAGGGTTGCGTTTACCAGCAACATGACACATGAACTGAAAACACCTATCGCTACTGTATCACTGGCATTGGAATCTATTACCCGCTATGGGTTGATACATCAGCCGGAAAAGCTGGAAGAATATCTGTCTATCGGGCGACAGGAATTGCAGCGGCTGAACCTGATGATCGAAAAGGTACTGAACCTGAGCAGGGAGGAAGAAGGCGCTTATCCGCTGAACAAGGTATTGTTCGATGTGCAGACAGGTTTGCAGGATGTTGTTCGTTCCATGGAACTGCAGCTCACGAATGCGGGGGCCGTATGCAGGCTGCAGCTGTCTCCGGAACCCTGTTTTGTAGATGGAGATCCTGTACACCTCACGAATGTTTTCTATAACCTGGTAGAGAACGCGATCAAATATGCTGACAGGCCATTGGAACTGGAGATCAGTTGTGCAGCTGTGAATGACAGGGTCATCCTCCATGTAAAAGACAATGGTCCGGGTATAGATAAGTTATATCATGACAAGATATTTGACCGTTTTTTCCGTGTTCCTGCAAAGGGAGATACACACGATGTGAAAGGTTCCGGACTGGGGTTGAATTATGTGAAGACTATCATAGAACACCACGATGGTACCGTTACCCTGAAAAGCGAGCCTGGAAAAGGCAGCGATTTTATTATTAATTTACCGGCAGCAGTATGAGCAACAAAGTATTATATGTAGAAGACGAACCTTTTCTGTCACGCATTGTCAGTGATGGACTGAAGGCAAGCGGTTATGAAGTGAACCTGATCACGGATGGGAAAAAGGCGCTGCCTGCT
This sequence comes from Chitinophaga agri, assembly GCF_010093065.1. Lineage (NCBI taxonomy): Bacteria > Pseudomonadati > Bacteroidota > Chitinophagia > Chitinophagales > Chitinophagaceae > Chitinophaga > Chitinophaga agri. The sequence goes on from NZ_CP048113.1 coordinate 7,230,112, forward strand.
TTTGAGTCTTTCCGCCCTGATATCTGTGTGCTGGATATTATGTTGCCGTCTAAAGATGGATACACTATTGCAGAAGAGATCAGGATGATCGATGACACAGTGCCTATTATCTTTCTCAGTGCCAAATCACTGACAGAAGACGTCGTGAAGGGGTTTAAAACAGGCGGCAATGACTATCTCCGGAAACCATTCAGCATGGATGAATTACTGGTGCGCATAGAAGCCCTGTTGCAACGTTTTGCCGGCAAAAGAGAAGCGATGGCTGAACAGAAGGAAACACGTTTCACATTTGGTACCTGTACCCTGGATACCGTACAGCAGGTATTGACTACTTCAAAAGGGCTGCATACGTTATCATTTAAGGAATCCGCGTTACTCGAAATGCTGATCCGCCGTAAAAATGACATCCTGGAAAGGCAGGAGGCGCTGCTCAGGATCTGGAATGACGATAGTTACTATAACACCCGCAGCATGGATGTGTTTATGACGCATATCCGTAAGCTGCTGAAAGATGAACCAGGAATTCAGATCCTCAGCATCCGGAGCGTGGGATATAAGCTGGTATGCTAGGCGTTCCTACCTGAAACCGGACACTATTTGTATCAAAACCGGACACCTTACCAGAAGAGTGTTTTTGTAAGTTGCTGATAATCATTTATGAAGTGAACTGTCATTATTTTTGTACCTGTCGTTGCTGTAAGTTACCCGGTTATGTTCAAAAACTACTTCAAAACAGCTTTCAGAAATCTGCTGCGGAATAAGATCTATTCCATCATCAATATTCTTGGTCTGAGCATGGGCCTGGCCTGTGGAATGCTGATCATCCTGTATGTGAAAGATGAGGTCAGCTATGACCGTTTTCATGATCGGCTGGATAATATTTACCGTGTCAGTTCTCTGCAGACGGGAACAGACAGGGGAGATAGTTATAATGCTTACTCAGGTTATCTGCAGGGACCACGTTTTGCCGCCAGTGTATCCGGCATAAAGGCGTTTGTCCGGATACAGAGCGACATGAAAGATGTAAAGAAAGGGGTGGACATTAAAGCAATGCCCATACATCAGGTAGACTCCAGCTTTTTCTCTGTATTCTCTTTCCCGCTACTGAGTGGTAATCCGAAAACGGCCCTGATGGCGCCGGATGCTGTCGTGATCACGGAAGATGTGGCGAAAGAGCAGTTTGGTACGGTGGATGCGCTGGGCAAGATAATGATGATGAAGTCGGGTGATGACGAATTTAAGCCCTACACAGTAACCGGCGTCGCTAAAAAAACACCTGAGAACTCTTCCCTGAAATTCAGCATATTAATGCCGATCCGACCTACAGCAGCGGAGGAGGCAAATGACGATAACTGGTTTAACTTCTTCCTCAATACATTCGTATTACTGGAACCGGATGCTGACAGGACACAGGTAGAAACGCAGATGCAGGAGGTGTATACCACCAGTTCGGCCGAGGCAAAGGTCAGGCAGGAAAAGCAGTATGGTCCTTTTGGGAAGACGGTCTACAACCTGCAACCGCTGGCAGAGATGCACCTCAGTACGCATTACAGGGCTGACAATGGACTCACAGATGCCAGTAATCCGGTGTTCTCCTATATTCTCTCCGGCATCGCCGCATTCGTACTCCTGATCGCCTGCATTAACTTTATTAATCTCACCATTGCCCGTTCATTAAAACGCGCGAAGGAGATCGGTATACGTAAGGTCGTAGGTGGCGATAGACGCCAGCTCATGATGCAGTTCATGGGAGAGTCTTTTATACTGAGCACCGCTGCTTTTATCCTCGCATTTATACTGGTGCAACTCGTGTTGCCGGTATTTAATGAGCTATCTAATAAAGCACTTGCAATCAGGTATCTTTTTGATAGCGGGCTGGTAGGAGGTTACCTGTTGCTATATATATTAACAGGGTTCCTGGCCGGCTTTTATCCGTCACTGGTATTGTCAGGTTATGATCCGGTGAAGGTGTTGTATAACCGGTTCTCTCTTTCCGGAAAGAATTATCTGCAGAAGGGATTGGTTATCTTACAATTCACACTGGCATCGTTCCTGATCATCTCGACCATTACGATCTATTATCAGTTCCGGTATCTCACTACCCGGCAGTTAGGCTATGATGATAGTGAACTGATCGTATTGCAGCACAATGGTATCAGTCATCAGCGTACAGATGCTTTCCGCGCTGACCTGATGAGCAATGCTGCCATTGCGGACGTGACGTTCAAGAACCAGGGGCAATGGATGACCACAGCAAAAGTGAACGGAGAACAGATGGTCAACTTCGTCTATGAAACAGTGGATGAACATTATCTGCCTTTGCTGAAAATACCCGTTGTAAAAGGGCGTAACTTTTCCAGGGCCTTTCCCTCTGATTCAACGCATGCAGTACTTGTCAATGAAGCCTTTGTAAAGGAGGCCGGCTGGAAAGATCCTATTGGTCAGGAAGTCAACTTCTGGTATAACGCCGGAGAAAAATATACGGTAGTAGGTGTGGTGAAAGATTATCACTACGGACCAGTGACCAGGAAGATCGGTATACAGTTATTTACGATGAAGAACAGTAATAATTTTGGAAAGACACTGGTGAAGATCAAACCTGGCAGGGAGACAACCGCCTTACAACATATCGCAGCCATCTATAAAAAGTATTTTCCATTGAGTCCTTATGAGTACACTTTCATGAATGAAGCCAACCGTAAGAATTATGAGTCGGAAGCGAAATGGAAGCAGATCATCCTGTTCAGTGCTGTTCTCACGATCTTTATTTCCTGTATCGGACTGTTCGGACTGTCCGTCCTATCCGCAGAAAAAAGAACCAAAGAAATTGGCATACGGAAGGTACTGGGTGCATCTGTTACTACTGTGGTAAGGCTCCTTTCCACAGATTTCCTGAAACTGGTAGTGATCTCTCTGGTTCTGGCCATACCATTGGCCTGGATGGCGGGTAATAAATGGCTGGAGAGCTATCCTTACCGTATCGCTATCAGCTGGTGGATGTTTGCCATTGCTGCCCTGTCAGTAGTTGCGATTGCGTTATTAACGGTGAGCTTCTATGCCGTCAAGGCAGCAGTGGCAGATCCGGTGAAGAGTCTGAAAATCGACTGATCCCTTTTATCCTTTATACAATGGATCGATCTCTCTGAAACAGCTCCTGATCTGGCTTTCGGTTAGCAGGTAGATCTGTTTGATGGCAGGCAATGCAGGATTGTATCCTTTGATGTCCTGCTGATGCTGACCGATCCATTCAAGCGTATTATTCAATATCATCTGGTTTGCCTGACCATGGCCGGTAGGGCCTGCTTTACTGATGATCTTACCGAGCAGGTATACAGGAAAGTCGGCACAGGCGATCTCTGACAGTTTCGCCCTGTATTCACGTTCTCTGGCAGGTGCTTTGTCAAAGTCATTCTTAAAATAGATCTGATCGATGCTATGTCTGCCTTCATGGGCGAAGATAGACGCATCTTGTTGTTTTTGTTCAAAGGAATGCATGAAAGCGATCTGTAGGGCCTTCTCTCTGAGTCCCTGCTGATACAGGGAGGCATACAAACTATCCAGTGCGTCCATCCGCATACGGGCGTTGATGCCACTGAGTATAGTGACGGTATCGTTGCTGGCCATGACGTTCTCAAATGGCGCCAGCTTCTCCTTCCTGATGCTACTGTCCGTGATCATGGTCCACGCGCTCATAGGTTCGCGTACATACGCTTCTCTTACCTGGTAAATTGTATCATTCACTGACCATCCGCCATTCCTGCTTTTCCCGTCAGTGAACCAGTCGGTAAATCCATTGGACGTCATCAGGTCTGTTTCAATAAATGTCAGTGCGCCTTTATAGCCATACTGTAATACTTCTTTATGGGTGATATTCACAATATGCCCCAGGCAGATCTCTTTTGAACTGAAACCGGAACTGAAGCCCAGGTAACCTGTGGTGCCAAACCTTGGCCGCATAAGTTCCAGGAAGGTCTCATAGGTCAGCGGAGCCGGGCCCGCAGATAGCTGCAACCGCTGCAGGAGTTGTGTACAATGAGAGAGCAGCTGTTGTTCGAACAGCGTATCATTGCTTCGGTTTAATGCCAGTTGCCGGTAATAGTCAGTGATAAGGGTACCTGTCTTTTGGAGGAAAGCTGCATATACTTTTATCTCCTGTTGGGCAGGCGTCGCCAGCAGGTTGGCATATTCGTAGAAACGGGAGTCTGCTAATGCTGCTGCAATCTTTTCGTTGTCAGTAGTGCCATTCCATTGGGGCAATACTCCTGACAAGATAGCGGCGTTCTTTTGCTGGTACTCCCACACGGTACCTGCTCCGGAGAAGTGAAAATATCCATTCCATCCGGCAAGCACCAATGGTCCGTCTTTTTTCAGGATACCGATGCCGATCAGTTGTTTCGCTGCCTGTGGATGTCCTGGCATTTGATCAAGGACAGCTACCAGGAGGCTGGCGGCTTTGCTTAGAAGGGCCGTATCCGGTTTCCGGGAGTGCATCGAAGCGGCGTAGGCGGCGTGGGCATAGACAAGAGCGGCGGACTGCCATTCAGCGGAGGTCCTGGCGGAGGAGAGTGCTTTGCTGGCTGCGGACAGGGAGGCTTTGTCCCGTCCGGCACTAATGGAGATGTCGCTAAGCAGGGCATAAGCGGACTGACTGTCCGTTGACTGCCGTAATGCACTGTCGATATGGTGAACGGCAAGCGGGTAATTACGGTAGAATTGCCAGTCGCGGGTGGCGAGTGTACGATATGCCCTGGCTAAGTCTTTCGGGTTGGTCTGTGGCGCCTGAATGATCTCCCTGATGGCAGCCGCCGATCCTGGCAGGTCGTAGGTAAAAAACGCCTGATCAGCCTTGTCCCATAGCAGTGACGCCTGAGAGTAGGAGAGTTGAGCAGACAGGAAAAATATGCCGGACAGGATGAAGTTTTTGAGCATCATGTGAAAAATTAGGAATTAAGAATTAGGAATTCGGAATGCAATTCCGAAGGCTCGGTATACCTGGTTTACAGTTGCTGCAGATGCAGCATACCCAATCGGAAATTATGATTCAGGTAGATGACGCTTTACGCTTCACCTATTCCTGATCTCCAATTCCTAATTACAAAGTAACCTCATTAATACCCCTCAGAATTGTACATAACTAACCTTTCAGTGTTTTACTGAAATCGCGGGGAGAGGCGCCAAAGTAGTGCTTAAAACTGCGGGTGAAGTGGCTCTGATCATAAAATCCGCTGTCGTAAGTGATCTGTGTGAGGGTATCCTTACCAGCTACGATGCTGTTGGTGGCCTTTTCCAGACGTACCCGCGTAATGTATTCAGACAGGCGTAATCCGGTCTTTTCTTTGAACTTACGGAGCATGTATATGGGATGCACGTTGACAATAGCTGCCAGGGTGTCTACAGCATGTGCTTCATCAGGCTGGTCGTGGAGGCGGGCTATGATGGTATTGATCCAGGGAGTTTGCCCGTAGCGGGAAAGATTGTCTTTTTCAAACAAATGGGAGATGATCTCGAAGGAAAGCATATCCAGGGTGTCAGCAGGATGGCCCTGACGAAAACGGTAATAAAGCAGGAACAGGTCCAGAAAGGATCGTTTCAGGATGATGGGCCGGTGATCGTTCATGTCCTGTGAGAAAAGGGGGGTAATATTGCTTCTCAGCTCCAGGTTGAAGCACTTGCCCGGCTGACCGTCGAAGATATTGGCATGTTCATGGTTATCAGGACGGAAGATGGATTGTCCGCCGGAGAGGATAGTTTCTTCCCGGAGGGCTTTTTCCAGGTAATTACCTTCCAGCAGCAGGCTGAAATACGGATTCTTATGGTAGTGCTTCGGCAGTGACACGTCCGCGCTGTATATAGTCTGCGTCAGATTGAAATGTTCCAGTTCAATCTGACGGACTGTATGTCCATAAAATTTTCCGTCGCTTAGTTGCATGGTCAGGAAGATAAGGGAGCCGTTTCCCGCATCCCGTTTTTGATGTTCATTCTGTGCATCATTCCCCATTCGATCAGGGCCCTGATCACATTATCCAGGGTGCCGCTGTATTCGGTTAGTCCGTATGATACAATGGCAGGTGAACCTGGATGTACCGTCCGGCTGATAAATCCGTTCATCTCCATGTCTTTCAGTTCGTTAGATAATACCCGTGCAGATATGCCCTCGATATTGCGCTGGATATCATTGAATCTGTTATGCCCTTCGGATAGGGCCAGGATGATCCTGAGCTTCCATTTTCCGCCAATGGCATAGATGGCATCACTTAATGCCTGCAGGGCGGCGTTGCATTCTATCTTAGAGACAACAGGAGTGGTTGTAAATTGTGGCATCTTTCTCACATTTTCCGGTAAACAAAGGTACTCACTTTTTGTCAGCGATGGCATTTGATATCATAGAGCATCCTGCCGGGGCCGCCGTTCGTTTTCCGGACAAAATGGAGCTCCACTTCATAACCGGGAAGTACCTGGGTGCCGAGGTTCTCTATGGGACGCACGAGGTAAAGGCGGTCGGATATGCGGTAATATACATCCCCCGTACCCAGGCTGGGCTGCATGGTAGAGATGATCTCCGTCACTTTTCCCCGTACGATCGTCTTACTTTCAGAGCGGGTATAGCTGTTATATACATAGTAAGCTGGTGTGGCGAGCAGGAAGAACGTCAGGTAGATGGCGGCGATCACAAAGTAGAGGTTAGCGTAGCTCCCTTTGGCGATACCGCCGACTAACAGGATAAGTGCCAGACCGGTACAGCCCGTGAGGAACAGTTTGATGAGGGTAGATTGCTTTTCCTTCATCAGCAGCATATCGTCAGCTGTGATCCTGGCTGTACTTTCCCTGCGATAGGTGTGTGGATATTCCGCTTTCAGGAGGATGTTACCGTCCATACTGACATGTAATATAAGGTCATAGTTGGTCAGGCTGGAGATATTCCTCACAATCGCCTGATGACAGGTAGTCCGCTGTTCGAAGAAGAAACTTCTGTCTGGCAGGGCCGCCCTGACCTCAATGATGTCATTATGGTTACTGATATATTGGAGATCGCCCTTGGGAGTCGTCAGGATCGTCTTCAGGCGGAAACGTATGAGTTTTTTTCTTCCACTCCGTAGACCACTTCTGCTGCGGTGCCTGATTTTGAGTGCGCTACGCCACATAAAGAAGCAGATGGCAAGCATGATGAACCAGGCAACGGAGACAGGGATGTACACGCCGGCCTGTCTGCCGCAGAGTGCCATCAGGAGCAGCGACGCAAGGATCATTGTGGTCGCTGTGAATAATAAAAGCAGGAGCCAGCGTATACCCGTGATCCTGCCAGCCGTTGTAAGGAGCCGGATGTCTTCATTGGTAAGGGGACCTTCATCTTGTATCATGTTTCTAAAGTTAACGAAAAAGGAAGTTCGCCGGAAGGGGCTGATATAGTAACAGTGTCGGACCACAGGTGCAAGGCCGATCCGGGCCCGCGAAGTGTCGACGACCTGACGCAGGGAGGCCATTAGTACCCGATGACTGCTGGATTTTTCCGGACAGTCTGTTTTTTAGGGCATTGATTATCAGTGGTGTGATAGAAAAGATCGTTGGATTTTTTCAATGGGCCGGTCTGTTGCGGCCTGTTTACCCTATTTAATTATTTACTTTGACCTGCCACCTGGCAGCCTTATAACTGATATTCAAATACCCTCAAATAAAATTCCACTATGAAAAGACGACTACTTTATCTGTTGATGCTCTGCCTGTGCACTATAGGCACCTCAGCACAGGCGCTCAAAACCTTTTATGTCGATTTTGGTCCCAATGATGTAACCAATGGTAATGTCACGGCCAGCCCCGATGGCAATGGTAACTACTGGAACAATGTGACCAATACCGCTACAACAGCGCCTGCGGTATACCTGTTGACGAACAGGAACGCTTCATCAGGCGCCTGTATCAACATTACCGCTGGTTTTAGTTCCAATGGGATCAACAATGGCGGATTACTGGCGCCTAATGCGGCACTCCTGAATGATTTCGCGATCAATACCGCTACGCAGGATTATTTCCATACAGATAATACCGCTGGTTTTATCATCAGGGGACTGGACGTCAGTAAGGGATATGTATTTTATTTTTTTGCTACCCGCAATGACCCTGAAGTGCGTAAATCCAGTTATACACTCACTGGTAAAACAACCTATAGCGCCACCCTGCAAACGTCAGGAACCAATTTAGGTGGAACGGGGTATAATGGTAACAACAGCACCGTTCTGGCAACCACTACGCTGTCACCTGACGTAAAAGGTCAGATAGCGGTTACGGTTAAACGGGAGCAGGGCGCTTTCGCCTATATCGGTGCACTGAAAATAGAGGAAGTCGCTTTACCCATTACTGCTTTGAAAACCGCCTTCATTGATTTTGGACCGAATGACGTAGTCAACGGGAATGTAACGCCTGGTCCGGATGTAAATGGGAACTACTGGAATAATGTGACGAATACAGGTGTCACAGCTACCCCCGTGAACCTGGCCGACAAAGCGAACGCGCCTACCGGTGCATATATCAGGATCCTATCCGGCTTTTCTTCGAATGGTATCCAGAACGGAGGGCTCTTATCCCCGAATCCGGCGTTATTAGGTGATGTGGCTATTCCTACCGCCACACAGGACTATTTTCATACGGATGCTTCCGCCACGCTTTCCATCCGGGGACTGGATAAAACGAAAGGGTATGTGTTTAATTTATTTGGCAGCAGGAATGATCCGGAGAAGCGGGTTACGACCTATGCATTGACGGGAGCTTCGTTTTATAACGGCACATTGCAGACATCCGGGACAGATCTGGGAGGGACAGGATATCATGGAAATACCAAAACGGTCCTGACCACCGATATTATCATGCCTGATGATAATGGACATATCAATCTGACAGTGACTAAAACAGAAGGGGCTTTTGGCTATCTGGGTGTGATGAAAATGAACCAGGTAGCACCAATAGCGTTCGAACCTTATTGTGTGACCAAGGATGCTTCCCGTATAGCTGTTATGGGGTCTTCTGTACCCTCAGGTACTGGCGCCACCAATAACCAGGGATATGCGCAGTTATATGCCCAGTTGCTGACTGCCAGGGCAAACAGCGGGGTAGGGCAATCCTGGAATGTGTCCAATATTTCAGTGCCTGGTAATAATACCCTGAGTGTGATCAACCGGTGGGATAAAGACTTATTACCACTCTGCAGCAGGTATGTTATTTATGCGCTCTCATTAGGGAATGAAGGCATTACTACCGGCGGACAAGCCACTTTCAACCAGTTCAGGGACAACCTGAAACTGCTGATAAATAAGGCCAGGCAGCAGGGTATTGAACCCATTATCACCAATTGCTACAGCCGGGAAGATTATACAGCGACAGAATACAATTACATCAAACAGATGAATTTACTGATCCACTCCTGGAATGTAGCCAGTATAAATCTGTTAGGTGCACTGGACAACGGCGCCGGTAAGTGGGCCACAGGCTATAAAAGTGATGACCTGCATCCTAATGATGCCGGACATGCGGAGTTTAAATATGCCATTGTGCCGTCCCTGTTTGATGCGATGAAAGCAGGCAAGCCCCAGCCATATAAAGTAGATGGTACACAGTTGAACCTAAGTCCGGCCAGCGGCTATAAACTGCAGATCAGGCCTGAGGAGGTCCTTCATTCTTTCACCTTGTCCTATGATATACAAACGTCATCACCAGGAGAGATCACGGAATTAAGTACGGTTGCAGGGCAGCATAAATTAGTGATCAATGCAGCGGGTAAGATAGATTATTCTTCTGCCTCATCAGCGGGTATTCCCGGAGTGACGGTTGTTAGTAATAGCCAATGGCACAGGGTCACCCTGACACATTACTATGCGATGGGAAAGACATTCCTGTACGTGGATAAGGTACTGCAGGGGTCAATAGCAGAAAGGATCGTCACGACTGCCTTTGATCTGAATGGCGTAAATGCGCCTGCTGCCAGTTACAGGACTTTGCAGCTCCATCGTTCAGGTATGGTGGCTGAAGAGATCAACGCCATGGCAGATGGGAACCTGCTGAAGTCGAGTCTGGAAATATACGCGCCGCTGGATGGTGCTAATGTATTCAGTGCAGATCCACTCGTGAATCTGGCGCAGAGCACCAACAAGGTGACAAAGGTAAACCTGATCGCAGGGACCTACTATATCCAGAACCGCTTCAGTAATTTGTACATGGATGTGGATGATAATCTGATTACGCAGGATGGCGGGAATATGCAGCAATGGGGCTTTATGGGGACCACTAATCAGCAGTTCACTTTCACGCATCTCGGTAATGACGTCTACAGGATCATCTGTGTTAAATCAGGCCGGTCCATGGATGTATCTGCTGCAGGTACTGCGGATGGCGCTAATGTGCAGCAATGGGGATATGTGGGTGGCGCGAATCAGCAGTTCTTTATGGTACCTGTTGATGGCGATTATTATAAAATAGTGGCAAAGCATAGTGGTAAGCTGGTAGAGGTGTCTGATTTCAGTACGGAGAATGGGGCGAATGTACAGCAATGGACGGATGTGAATCAGCTCAGTGGACAGTGGAAACTGGTAAGGCCGGCAATGGCGATGGTAGCGGCAGTGGACAGTACATACAGGAGAGCAGAGGAGACAGGTATGATTGTGTATCCGAATCCGGCAGTGACGAGATTGTATATTGGCGGGGTTAAAGAGGCGGTAGCGATCAGGGTGTATGATAGTAGCGGACAGTTACAGTTGTCAGCCCGGGGGATGTCTGTAGCAGTGGACCGGCTGCGTCCCGGTGTGTATTTTGTGCAGGTGAAGTTAAATGGCAGGTACCAGGTGCTGAAGTTTGTTAAACAATAGCCGGTTATTATGAAAAGCCGTTATAACGCTGTTCGTAATCTCCGGTATCTACACGTCATGCATCTGCGTCTTTCACGGTACCTGTTATTACCGGACCTTCCGTTTGTTACGGTTGCTATTGTCAACTAAGTTGAGTACCGGGTACATATCTGTTTTGTGAAACAACTTACACTGTTGCCATAGCAACAGTCGGTCAATCCGCTACAAGATGAGTATTGACAGGCTATTGTCTGTGTCTCAGCATATTTATTCGGAACTTATATGAGTGGAAAATAACAGCAATGTCTTAAAAAAAGATAAGCCGCCCTATAAAGAGCAGCTGTCTGATATCCCTATACCTATGAAATATATGGCTGTAAGATATAAAAGAGGAGCATCGAAATGGTTAATGACTCGTTAATAAAACCAAAATTCTTTCCGTCTGGGTATTGTCATGTTATAGCCTATTGGTTTTGTAGGGTAGTCTGAAGCCATTACCTTTGCAGCCAAACCAACTTTACCTGTGATTAAAAAATCGATAGAGAGTCTTCAGCAGGAAGCCGCCAGGAGCGGAGCCAATACACTTAAACGCAATCTTGGAGGTATTAACCTCATTGCCATAGGGATCGGTGTTATCATTGGTGCAGGTCTTTTTTCCCTGACCGGGATCGCTGCCGCTAATAATACGGGCCCGGCCGTTATCCTGTCTTTTCTGCTGGCAGCTGTCGGCTGTGCATTCAGTGCCCTTTGTTATGCTGAACTGGCTTCTATGGTGCCTGTAGCCGGTAGTGCATATACGTATGCCTATGCGACCATGGGCGAACTGTTTGCCTGGATCATCGGTTGGGACCTGGTACTGGAATACTCCGTAGGTGCTGCTACAGTAGGTATCAGCTGGTCCAAATACCTGGTCACTTTTCTGGGTAAATTCAATATTCACCTGCCGGCGCAACTGATCACGTCTCCATTTGAAACAGTCAGGCTGGCCGACGGATCGCTTATACATGGCTATATCAACCTGCCTGCAGTGCTCATCATCGTCTTTATCACTGCTATCATTATTTTTGGCACCAGGGGTTCCGCATTGTTCAACGCTATCGTAGTAGCGCTTAAAATCAGTGTGGTACTGGTGTTTATCGCGCTGGGCTGGCATTATATCAACCCGGAGAACTACAAGCCGTTTATTCCTGCCAATACCGGAGAGTTCGGACATTTTGGTCTGAGCGGTATCCTGAGAGGGGCCGGTGTTGTCTTCTTTGTCTTTATCGGTTTTGATATCGTAGCCACGATGGCCCAGGAAACTAAGAATCCCAGGCGTAATATGCCGGTAGGTATCCTGGGGTCACTGATCGTATGTACCATCCTTTTCATTCTGTTTGGATATGTCATGACAGGCCTGGCTCACTATACCGAGTTTAAGGATAATGCAGCCCCTGTTGCTGTCGCCATTGCACATACGCCTTATGAGTGGCTGTTCCTGGCTGTTATTGCCGCGATCCTTATCGGATATACTTCAGTGATACTTGTGGACCTGCTGGGTCAGTCCCGTGTGTTCTACACTATGAGTAAGGATGGCTTACTCCCGCCGGTGTTCTCCGTGCTGCATCCGAAATTCGCTACTCCGTATAAATCCAATATAGTGCTCTGTATCTTTATCAGCCTGTTCGCCGGACTGGTACCTATTCATGTCGTGGGAGAGATGACCAGTATCGGTACCCTGCTGGCGTTTGTGATGGTATGCCTGGCGGTGATCATCCTGCGTAAGGAACAGCCTAACCTTCCCAGGGCGTTCAAAACACCATGGGTGCCTGTTATACCTATCCTGGGCATTCTGACGTGCCTGCTGATGATGTTCTCCCTGCCAGTGGACACCTGGATCAGGCTGATCGTATGGCTGCTGATCGGGTTCGCTATTTATTTCGGTTATGGCCGTAAACACAGTACTGCCCGCAGAGGAATGAACTAATAACAATAAAGTTATCAGGAGAGATCGCCTTTTATCATTTCCCCTCATGAACTCGTTGCTGCATTTGCTATCTTGAGTAGCGAATTAACAGCAGCCTATTTATGAGAAAATTACTACTTGCACTAACCATGTGCTGTGCCTATGGTGTTAGCCACGCACAGGAAAACCCACAATGGTTACGATACCCTGCCATCTCTCCTGATGGTAAAACAATTGCGTTTGGTTACAAGGGAGACATTTACCGTGTAGATGCCAATGGAGGGGTGGCCATTCCTGTCACTATCCACGAAGCACATGACATGATGCCCGTGTGGAGCCATGATGGTAAATACCTCGCTTTTGCCAGTGACCGCTACGGCAACTTTGATGTATTCGTTATGCCTGCCTCCGGCGGTACACCCGTTCGGCTGACCTACAACAGCGCCGGTGATTTTCCTTACGACTTTACTCCTGATAACAAACAGGTGCTTTACGGCAGCTCCCGTAATGCACCTGCTGCCAGTGTCCGCTTCAGTTCCGGACTGTTTGCCAATCTCTATACAGTGCCTGTTACAGGTGGTCGCTCCCTGCTGGTGACTGCCGCCGGTGCAGAAAATGCACACTACAATGCTAAAGGCACACAGATCATTTTCCAGGACAGGAAAGGGTATGAAGATCCATGGCGTAAACACCATGTGTCCGCCGTTACCAGAGATATCTGGGTATACGATATTGCTGCAAAAAGCTACAAACAGGTATCCGGCTATGAAGGGGAAGACCGCGAGCCGCTCTTCTCGGGCGACAATGATATCTTCTACCTGAGTGAGAAAGGCGGCATTGCCCAGAATATCTTCAAAGCCTCTGCTACCGACAAAAGCAAAATGCAGCAGCTGACCCGCTTTGAGAAAAATCCGGTAAGACACCTGTCAAAGTCGGATGACAACCTGCTGTGCTTCACCTGGAATGGTGAGATCTATACCATGAAAGAAGGTCAGCAGCCAAAGAAACTCGCTGTTCAGGTATTTAATGATGGTCGTTCTTCCGTTACCAAACCTATTCCTGTTACTGGTAACGTCACTGAATTTGCTATGCGTCCTGATGGTAAGGAAATGGCGTTCGTGGCACGTGGTGAGGTCTTTGTGACCAGCGTGGAAGGCAATCTGACCAAACGTATCACCAATACCCCGCAGCAGGAACGTTCCGTTGCCTGGTCGCCCGATGGTAAGAAGCTGGTATATGCTGCGGAAAGAAATGGTAACTGGGATGTTTACCAAACCACCATCGTACGTTCCGAAGAGCCTTATTTCTTCGCTTCCACACTGCTGAAAGAGGAACCGCTTATCGCTACTGAGGCAGAAGAGTTTCAGCCGGTTTTCTCCCCCGATGGGAAAGAGATCGCTTTCGTAGAAGACCGTAACGTACTGCGTGTGTATAATATCGCGTCTAAAAAGAGCCGTACCCTGTTGCCTGCCGGCCGTAACTTCTCTTACTCTGATGGTGACTGGGAATTTGCCTGGAGCCCTGACAGTAAGTGGATCGTTACTGACGACCACCAGGGTTATTTCAATGTGACCAACGCCGGGATCATCCCTGCTGATGGTAAAGGGCAGACCATCTATCCTGTGTTGAGCGGCTTCGGTGAGAACAATACCAAATGGGCTGCCGACGGTAAGATCATGACCTGGCTGAGTGACCGTGACGGTCGCCGCGGACTGGCGCGTCAGGGCAGCCGCGAAGTAGATGTCTTCGGTGTGTTCTTTGATCAGGAAGCTTACGATAGATTCAAACTGTCTAAAGATGAATTTAACCTTCTCAAAGAAAAGGAAGACAGCTCGAAGAAAAAGGATACTACCGCCGCTAAGAAAGATAGTGCTGCACCGAAAAAGCCGTTTAATCCGGATTTCTCTAACCTGGACAGCCGGACGGTCCGCTTCACGATCAACAGTGCCTCTATAGGCGACTACGTATTGAACAGCGACGCCAGCAAGATCTTCTACATGGCTGCTTTTGAGAAAGGTTATGACCTGTGGGTAACAGAGCCCAGAACAGGTGAGACCAAGATCCTCGCAAAGCTGGGTGGTAGTCCTGGTAGCATTGCACTGAGCAAAGACGGTAATACCTTATTTGTAAGCAATCGTGGCAGCGTTGTAAAAGTAGATGCATCTTCCGGTAAGATCACTCCGGTGACTATCAGTACTGAGTTTGTACTGGACCAGGAAGCTGAGCGCCGTTACATCTATGAGCATGCATGGAAACAGGTGATTGACAAGTTCTATGCGCCTGCTGAACTGAAACAGATCGGATGGGAAGCCTATGCGAAGAACTACGAGCGCTTCCTGCCTTATATCAGTAATAACTATGACTTCCAGGAACTGCTGAGTGAACTACTCGGAGAACTGAACGCTTCCCATACCGGTGGTCGCTTCTATAGTAGTCGTTCTGATGGTGATAATACCGCTGCGCTGGGTCTGTTGTATGATGAGACTTACACCAGCAATGGTCTGAAAGTAGATGAGGTGATCGCTGGCGGTCCGTTTGACAAGGCATTCAGCAAGCTCAGAAAGGGCAATATTATTGAGCGTATCGACGGTGAAGAAGTGACTGCACAGAAAGACTGGGCAGTTTTCCTGAACCGCAAGACAGGCAATAATGTCCTGGTGAGCATCTATGATCCTGCTACCAGTAAACGCTGGGATGAATCAGTAAAACCAATCTCTAACGGAGAGGAAAGTAGTCTGATGTACAAGCGCTGGGTGAATAACATGCGTAACATGGTAGATAAGCTCAGCGGTGGTAAAGTTGGCTATGTACACGTACAGGGTATGAACGACGCGAGCTATCGTTCTGTATATGATGAAGTGATGGGTAAGAACAGAGAGAAACAGGCACTGATCGTAGATACCCGCTTTAATGGTGGTGGATGGCTGCATGATGACCTGTATAATTTCCTTGGTGGAAAGGCCTATATGAACTTCGCACCGCAGGGACAGCGTACAAAAGCATACGAACCTCAGACCCGCTGGACACGCCCAAGCTGTGTACTGATGGGAGAGGGTAACTATAGCGACGCGCATATCTTCCCATTCATTTACAAACAGGATAACCTGGGTAAACTCATCGGTATGCCGGTAGCTGGTACAGGTACTGCTGTATGGTGGGAAAGACAGATTGACCAGTCCCTGGTATTTGGTATTCCGATGGTGGCTACTTTCGGTAAAACAGGTGATCATCCGCTGGAAAATATGCAGCTTGAACCAGATATCCGTGTACCACTGCGCTATGAAGATGCATTTAGCGGAAAGGATAATCAGCTGGAAGCAGCGGTTACAGAAATGCTGAAAGAGATTAAATGATCAGGAATGGGGAATCAGGAATGAAGCATTGAAAAGCCGCGAAGATTGTAGTGGATCTTTCTTCTTCCCCGGTGATGATAGTAAAGGGCGCTCCGTTATTCACGGGCGCCCTTATTTTTTGAGACGAAGCATAAATACTTATCTCTTTACCTCCAGAAATAATTCATTGTAAAAGCAGTTTGCAATTCCTGATTCTTCCTTCCCGATTCCTAATGCTTCATTTAATTCCTGCCATTCCAGTTCCGTTGTATCTGCACATGCCCATTCTCTGCCCGGTAGGAAATACCGTTTTTAATATAGTCCTGATATTTAGTAAGGTATTTTCTATGCACATCTTCAGACTGTTTGTGTCCGTTCAGTTGCATACCCTCATTATTGATCACCAGTTGATGGATCTCACTTTTAGTGGGAACGAGTTTATCTTCTACTACATCACTGAGCAGCTTTGCTATTAACTTCCTGTCTTCCTCAGCGGCAGCGCGGTCTTTTTCAGCCTGCACCCGGTCGAGTGCTGCCTGTTGCCTGTCTTTTTCGGCCTGCACTCTGTCACGGTCCGCCTGTTCCCTGTCTTTTGTTGCCTGTGCACGATCCAGCTTCGCCTGTTTTCTATCCTGGTCGCCCTGGATCTTGTCTTTTTCTGCCTGCTGACGATCCAGCTCTGCCTGTTTTCTATCACGTACAGCCTGTTCCCTGTCTTTTTCAGCCCGTGCCCGGTCCAGGTTCGCCCGTTCCCTGTCTTTGGCGGCTTGTTTTCTGTCTTTCTCCGCCTGTATCTTATCCTTCTTTACCTGCTCAAGTATTTCATTGATGAAGGTTTTGTATTCACCCCATTTATCCGCAGGAATGGATTTTCCATCAATAGAGAGGGATGTCATTTTGTTATCGGCAAAGGTCATTTCATACGTCTTTCCATCTTTGTCAGTATGGATCGTTTCTTCATTGGTGTTAGTATTGATATTGGTATGTGTGCCGTACACTGTCGGTGCAGTCTTTTGTGCGTAGCTGCTGACAGTGCATACCAGTAGGGCTGCAATAAGGGTATAGCGCATTGTGTGGATCGTTTTCATGTGCTGGTAGATTTTTATTGTTAAAGAATGATGATGAATGTGATAGTCTGCCAGATAAGGGCAATAGTGATCCCTGTCTCAGCTGCTGACTGTGAAAAAATTATTGATATAAATAAGTTGAATGATGAAGGCAACAGGCTGCCAGCCGTACAAATAGTACGGTTTTTACAAGATCATATTTTTATAGTTGAATGATCAGACTGAGCGGATGACAGGCGGTCTCTTACTGTACATTGTCAGGCTGTCTGTTAGCGTTATACTTGTTGTTATACGTGTTTCTGTACGTGTCGGTATATCTGGTGGTATAGAACGTCTTTTCAAATACCTCACTTTTCACGACGGCCGGCACAACGGCAGCACGTTCCTTCTCTGCGTTTGCGCGGTCTATGTTGGCCTGTTGTCTGTCTTTTTCCGCCTGTGCCCTGTCGCGGTCAGCCTGTTGTCTGTCTTTCAGTGACTGTAGCCGGTCCAGTCTTGCCTGCTCTCTGTCCCTGTCCGCCTGTATACGGTCCAGGGTGGCCTGGTATTTATCTCTTTCTGCCTGTTCTTTATCCCGCCTTAGCTGCTCCTGTTGGCGCCTGGCTTTTTCCTTCCTATCACGTCGTGCCTGTTCCATTGCAGTTGACGTTGATGACTCCTCTACCTGTACTTCCTCATTTATCATCGTAGCAGGTGCGGGTTGTGGTGAGGGTATAGCTTCAGGTGAGGCGGCGTTACGACTCGCCACAGTAGTGATAGGTGCATGACGGGTGACAGTCACGGATGGCATCTTTGTCACTACGGGCGACAGGGTATCAGGTATGGTCCTGTCAAGAGCTACTGGCGGGACGATCTGCTCGCCTTTGGCCACGAGGTAGGGCGTGTTTATTTTGCTGGTAGTATGACGTGCCAGCTGGGTAATAGCGGCGGTGGAGAGCACTACGCTCAGCATCGCTATACCTGTGAAGAATAAGACTTTTTCTGCGGTTCCCAGTGATTGCCGTCTGTCGTTAACAATACGGCTGATGCGCTGTAACAACTGATTTTTATTGCCGGGAAATGCAACAGCGGGGTATTGCCTGTTGAGCGTATATTCCTTGAAGCTGATCAGTGCCTGCACGAAAGCCTTCTTACTACCTGTTTGCTGAAGGGCAATGTCGTCACAGCAATGTTCCCTTTCATCGCGCAGTAAGGCGGATATCCATAACAGTCCGGGATTGAAAAAGAAGATGGTCTCCAGGCATACCTGGAACAGGTTAACGATATAATCATGCCTGCGTATGTGTGCAAGTTCGTGTAACAGTACCGCTTCGATCTGCGCTGCGGGGAGGCCGGTCAGCAAACCTGCCGGGATGAGTATTACTGGTTTCAGGTGGCCAGCTGCCAATGGCACTTTTACAGTAGCCGATTCCAGCAGCCGTACTGTTTTTGTAATACCCAGCGACAAACATAACGCCTGCAAACGCTCCCGCCATTCTTCCGGTGCGGCATAGATCTTTTTCAGTCTGGCGTTACGCAGGTAGATCATTCCCTGTACCATTCTTACTGAGCGGAATGTAAAGAACAATGCCCATACGATGACCAGCAGATGTGCATTTGCAGAGATAAAACCAGCGCTGTTTGCAGTAAATAGTTTCACATGCATTGCATCGAGTCTGAACAGGGTGGAAGCGCCTTGTCCGATACTATCTGCCAGTGGTACCACTTTTTGCGACACATTGCCGGCAAGTTCCCGGAAGAAGGTTATGATACCAGTGGCAACAAATGCAATAACATTAACCAGCACAATATGATACCTTATTGAGGAAGCCGCTTTACGGGTCAGCTGCAAGAGTAATACTGTCAGCAGGGCCAGTAGCATACCCTGCCAGAGGGAGTGCACGAGCATCCAGCTAAACGCCTGTAGCAGGCGTTCTCCGAAGGGGTATATGTCCAGGTACAGATACATGGGAATGGGTTTAACTATTTATCATCCAGTTTATTCAGCAGTTCCTTCATTTTTTGTAGTTCTTCAGCTGAAGTCCTGTCGTTGCCTAACAGGGCCATCATCAGGTCACTTGGTGAGCCGTTATACATGCTGTCCATGAATCGGCCCAACATGGTTCCTTTCACTTTAGTTTCTTCCACAACAGCGCTGTAGACATGTTTCATGCTGCTCTCGTCCCTGTCCAGCATTCCCTTTTCCTTCATTACCTGCATCAGTTTCAGCGTACTGGTGTAGATGACGGCCTCTTTCTGTTCATTGAGTTTGTCATGAACAAAGCGTACCGTCGAAGGACCATACTGCCATAGTATCTGCAGTACATCCAGTTCGGTCTTGGTAGGCACCACTTCGGGAGTCGGATCTTTCTTAAATAAGCTCATGTTTCAAAGGTATGCATTAAAAACGTACGTTTGATAGAATAGGTTGTTTTTTTGAAAAAATATTTTGAATATCCTGGTTAGTCGTCTTTATCCATTTAAAGGGCGATCTGTTTATAATGCAAGGAGTTGGTGATACCGCAGTTACAGGTAGGACCGCTGGCTGTGGTACCTGACCTTCCTCAGTAGCCATCAATTGCCACACTATGTCTTATTGTGCCGATCTCACATTCCTCATCACTAACTGATTATGAACATAGGACGCAGTTAAGTGCAGCAGGTAAGCCATTAAGTACGCTCACACCATTAATACAGCATCTGATCTTTAGATTAACAAGGCATTGTTAGGGTACTAATACGTTACCAAAAGGGCACTTCAATATCCCCTGGATATTGAAGTGCCCTTGAGATGCCCTTATGGTGCCCTTGAAGTACCCTTATGGTGAAGATGAAGTAAGCTTATCAAAAGGCTATTGAACAACTGTCAGACAACTACCCTACAACTGTCAGACACCAATCATACAACTGTCAGACAACCATTAGTATATGAAAAAGGAACAGGTATAGGAACAGCTAGCTAATACACCTCGTACATAAACACTGCGTTAGCCCCTTGCTAACACCGCATTTATTTAAGTGCATACTAACCCCATCAACAGTCATAACTACCCGATAATTAATAAAACACCTCCGGCCTGTGTCCGGATCAGTGACTATTACCCCCCGGTTAAGCTGACCCACCTCCACCCTAAAGTAAAGACACACAATTAATACCGCGACCTGGATGATCTGTAGAACTGCCAGATGAAACTGGCTGGCCTTAGGCCTTTGAAGTACGCCGAACCCGTATTCCAGGGGTTAAATAGCATTCCCCGTGCCCTAACATTCCCCCAGCGCCCAATCTCCGGGAACTTCAAAGGGCGTCAGCCAGCCAGTCCATCTGACAGTTCGGTATCATCACGGCTATTGCTACGTCAGCCTCTCCAAAAACAAACCCCGATCCCCGGAAATATGAAAGATCATCCGCCAGCCAGTCCATCTGACAGTTCGGTATCATCACGGCTATTGCTACGTCAGCCCTCAATTCCACCCCATAAAAAAACGGTCAGGCAAACCGCCCGACCGTCCAATACGATCGCATAAACCCCCTTATGCCAATACCGGCACAAGAAGATCTCAATTACATCACCTACTACTATAATCTATCGCTGCTCCCACAACATCAAATGCGCCCCCGCCGGATCCTGAATAAGACAATACACCGCATCATCCCCCATTTTCCGCTTATCGCCAATCACCTTACCACCCAGGGCCGTACACTGCTCCAGACTCTTATCCAGGTCATCCACTGCTACATAGATCAACCACTGTGGCGGCAGATAAGCATTCCCACCCTTTGCATGGCATATCCCCACCGTACCCGTCTGCGCATCGCCCTCTTTCGCCTGCATAACATAGTCGTCATAGTCCCCCATGCTAAGACCTGATTTATCCCATCCAACTACCTGACGGTAAAAATCACTGACAGCGCCTGCATCCTGCACAGCAATGTCATGCCATAAAATAGTGCCTGCTTTTTTCTTTTCCATATACATGTATTACATTCCTAAGATACAACTTGTATTCTTTTCCAGCGCAGGATAAAAATGGGCTCACAGGGGGTATTTGGGACAAATGTCGTACCTTAACTTTCTCTGTTTTAAAACCTGTAATAATGACGAACCTGGCATTGTTGCTTACCTATAATCATCGGCTGATCAGCACGGCCGCCATCCTGGATGTGTTTGAGTCTGTCAATTCCATGTATACCGCCAGCCAGCAGCCATCTTACTTTAATATTCAGCTGATATTACCTGATCAGGAAGACGTCAGTCTGCTGCCCCACTATGGTCGCCATCAAACTGTGGCGCTGAAGGATGCCGGTCGTCCTGATGTCGTGTTAATACCCGCCTTCATCTCTGGTGATGTAGATACGGCTATTACCGCCAATAATATCTTTATTCCGTGGATCAGGCAGCAGCACCAGGCAGGTGCTGAGATAGCGAGTTTTTGTACAGGCGCGTTCCTGTTGGCTGCTACCGGACTGCTGAATGGTAAACCAGCTACTACACATATGAATGCGTGTCCTGCGTTTGCCGGGCACTTTCCGGATGTGTTGCTGCAACCGGATAAAGTACTCACCGCTGCTGCAGGCATTTACACCAGTGGAGGTGCGACGAGTACCTTTCATTTGCTGTTGCATCTCGTAGAAAAATACTGTGGTACAGATATGGCTGTCAACGCAGCCAAACTGTTCGCTATCGATATGGACCGTGACACACAATCCTACTTCGGCATGTTCCTGCCGGTGAAAAGACATACAGATCCACTGATATCGGAAGTACAGCAACGTATGGAAGCCAGTTTCCGCGAAGCGCGCAATGTAGAGTCGTTTATGGAAAATATCCCCGCCAGCAGGCGCAACTTCGTACGCAGGTTTAAACAGGCAACCGGTATCACACCTATTGAGTATTTGCAGAAAACGCGCATAGAAGCTGCTAAAAAAATGCTGGAGCAGACCGGAAACAGCATCCTGGCTGTGATGCTCGACTGCGGATATAACGATATCAAGGCGTTCCGTAAGGTGTTCAGAAAGGAAGTCGGACTTACGCCTACCGAATACCGGCTTAAATTCGCCGGTAGCCGTAATACCTTCCTGCAGGTGGAAATGTGATCTTTTTGCGTATCTTGACAGGACTCACGGAGGGAAACGGGAATAGACTTTATCAACCAATGGTGATGTACCAACATTACCTGTAATCCCGTATTTATATGTCTGCTCAGGAAACTGTTTTAAAGAAGGTGATCAAGCCTGTTCACCTGTGGGCCATCGGTGTTGGCCTTGTTATTTCCGGTGAATACTTCGGATGGAATTATGGCTGGGGTGTGGCCGGTACCGTCGGCTTTCTGCTGGCAACAGTGATCATTACCGTATTGTATATCACGTTTATATTCAGCTTCACTGAACTCACCACGTCTATACCACAGGCCGGCGGACCATTCACTTACACGCATCGGGCACTGGGGCCTTTCGGCGGACTGATAGCCGGATATGCCACTGCTGTTGAGTTTTTGCTGGCCACACCTGCTATCGCTTTTGCATTGGGGAATTACCTGCATTTCCTGCATCCCTCACTACCAGTGCTGGGGTGTGGTATAGCGTTTTATGTGATACTTACCGGCGTGAACCTGCTGGGTATTAAAGAATCTGCATTGTTCTCACTCGTTATCACATTACTGGCAGTGGTGGAACTACTGATCTATATGGGTATCGTAGCGCCTTCCTTTAAGGTAGACAATTTCATGCACAATGCCATGCCCGCAGGATGGATGGGCGTGTTTGCCGCATTGCCTTTCGCCATGTGGTTGTATGTCTGTATTGAAGGTATTGCGATGGTGGCAGAGGAGGTAAAAGACCCTGCTGATAACATTCCTACAGGATATATCTCCGCCATGCTGACGCTGGCGATACTCGCTATCGGTGTGATGGTGCTTACCGGAGGTATCACTGACTGGCAAACTTTATCTGCCATAGATTATCCGCTGCCGGAAGCTATCGGTGTGGTGCTGGGTAAACAGAATGGTATTACCAAGATATTTGCAGGTATCGGTCTCTTCGGACTGATCGCATCCTTTAATGGTATCATTATCAGCTACTCGCGCCAGTTATTTGCACTGGCCAGAGGAGGTTACCTGCCACCGGTACTGGCTACACTTAGTCCTAAAAGGCAGGTGCCTTATGTCGCATTGATCGTCGGTGGCGCATTGGGGGTAGTGGCGTTGTATCTCGGAAAGACTGATCAGCTGGTGATCCTGTCAGTGATGGGGGCCGTTGTAATGTACATCCTGAGTATGATCAGTCTGTTTATATTACGGAAGAAGGAGCCTTTACTGGAACGTCCTTTCAAAGCGCCTTTCTATCCCTGGTTTCCGGCTATAGCGCTGGTGCTCTCTATCGTATCACTGATTGCTATCATTTACTATAACAGCATGCTGGGCTTACTCTTTTTTGCCGGGATGCTCATTGCGGTCATCATCTTTGTCGCTATGGGCAAACATAAAATAGTTGTATCAAATACCGGCACAGAAAAAGTGATCGCTTCATAACATAAATTGTTCGTTGTGTCCTATCAACACACCATACATTATAAGACTTATCAGTTCAATGACCTGCGTACATTGCTGGCAAAGGCGACACCGTTCCGTTCGGGAGATGCATTAGCCGGACTGGCTGCAACGACGTACGAAGAGCGGGTGGCGGCACAAATGACACTGGCGGATGTACCGCTAAAGACGTTTCTGCACGACGCTATCATCCCTTATGAAAAGGATGAAATTACGCGCCTGATCATTGATTCACATGACGGGGCCGCATTTGCGCCGGTCAGTCATTTTACTGTAGGAGAGCTGCGCGACTGGTTGCTGAGTGACGCCGCGGATACGGTTACATTACAGCAGCTATCTCCCGGACTTACACCTGAGATGGTCGCTGCTGTGTCCAAACTAATGCGCAACCAGGATCTTATCAGTGTCGCACAGAAATGTGAAGTAGTGACGCGCTTCCGGAATACCATTGGTCTGAAAGGCCATCTCTCTGTACGACTGCAGCCTAATCATAATACGGACGATCCGAAAGGTATCGCAGCGAGCATCATAGACGGACTGCTATATGGTAGTGGTGATGCCGTGATAGGGATCAATCCGGCTACTGACAGTCCGCAGGCAGTGGTACAGTTACTGCGGATGCTCGATCAGCTGCGGGAGCAGTTTGACATTCCCACACAGTCCTGTATATTATGTCATGTCACCACTGCTTTGCAGATCATCCACCAGGCGCCTGTAGACCTTGTATTTCAATCTATCGGCGGGACGGAAAAAACAAACAGCAGTTTCGGTGTTCAGCTTAAACTCTTACAGGAAGCACATGAAGCGGCGTTATCACTGAACAGGGGCACTGTTGGTAATAACGTGATGTACTTTGAGACAGGACAGGGTAGTGCACTGTCGGCCAATGCGCATGAGGGAGTGGATCAGCAGACGTGTGAAGTGAGGGCTTATGCGGTGGCAAGAAAGTTCTCGCCACTGCTGGTGAATACAGTCGTAGGTTTCATCGGACCGGAATATCTGTTCGATGGTAAACAGATCATCCGTGCAGCATTGGAAGATCATTGCTGTGGTAAGTTACTGGGACTGCCTATGGGAGTGGACATCTGTTATACCAATCATGCAGAAGCAGACCAGGATGATATGGATAATCTGCTGACATTACTGGGTGTGGCGGGTTGTAACTTTATCATGGGTGTACCGGGAGCCGACGACATTATGCTGAACTATCAGTCCACTTCTTTTCATGATGCGCTGTACGCAAGAAAAGTACTGGGATTGAAGCCGGCGCCGGAGTTTGACGCGTGGTTACAACGGCAGGGCATTATGGATGCCCGCGGACAATTACAGCAGGTTGGCAAGGCACATCACTTATTAAGTTATCAGGCAGGATGAGTAACATACAACATCAGCATACCGTAAAGGAAGACCCCTGGTCTTCACTGAAGGCATTCACCTCAGCGCGTATTGCCCTGGGTAGAACGGGTACGGCTATTCCACTTAAAGAAGTGCTTGCTTTTAAACTGGCACATGCGCATGCAAGAGACGCCGTTTATTCCCGGTTGGATAATAATCTGTTACTGGAAGAATTACATGCATCGCTCTTGCCTGTATTACTATTACACAGCAGTGCTGCGGACCGCCATGAGTATTTACAGCGCCCGGATAAGGGCCGCCGTCTTGATCAGGAAAGTATAGCTACGTTGCAGGCACAACCGGATGCCTTTATGCACCGGGATGTGGCGATCATTATTGCAGATGGTTTGTCGGCTACAGCTATAAATATACATGCTGTTCCGTTTCTTAATCACTTATTGCCGTTGCTGAAGGCAGCCGGGATATCAGTAGCGCCGGTCTGTCTGGCGGAGCAGGCGAGGGTTGCCATTGGTGATGAGATAGGAGAACGGCTACAGGCAAAGATGACACTGATGCTGATAGGAGAAAGACCGGGCCTGAGTGCGGCTGATGGTATGGGGGCCTATATTACTTTCAATCCACGTACAGGCAATACAGATGAAGGGCGTAACTGCGTATCCAATATCAGGCAGGATGGTTTACAGTATATTCCTGCAGCCGGAAAGATCTGTTATCTGTTACAGGAATCACTGCGGTTGCAGTTGTCAGGGGTGGCATTGAAAGATAACTATGAAGACCCGTCACTGCTGACAGCATAGCACCGGGCTGATACTATATTTATTTTTTCTGATATTATTTTAAAAAAATTATACTTTGTGCGCCATTCCCAATATCTGATGACGCACGACGGATACCATATCTCTGCAGAAGAAGCCACTGAAGCCCTCCGTAGCCGTGATGCCGATGTCTTCCGGAACATTTACAATGCCTATGGCGAGGAATTGTACCTGCTGGCTTATCGCTGGGTCAGAGATCATGACCTGGCTAAGGAAGTTGTGCAAGGTCTGTTCACGCACTTATGGGAAAAGGGACCAGCGCTAACGATCACGGGTAACCTGCGGCATTATCTGTACCGTGCCGTTTCCAACAGAAGCATTAACGAACTGAAACGGACGTCCCGGCACGTGAGTGACGAAGCCTTACAATGGCAGGCGGACGAATCCTCTTTGCATGATGTTACAGATCATTTATTATTGCAGAAAGAGATAATACGGTTATTGCAGGCACTGGCCCCGCGCTGCCGGGAGATCTTTATGCTCAGCCGTTTCGACGGGCTGGAACCTGCGGCTATTGCAGAGAAACTGGGTATCACATTGAATACCGTGTATTTCCAGCTGGCAGTTGCCCTGAAGCATCTGCGTACACATCTGCTGAATGGAAAAAAACTGGAGTAGGCATCAAAGAAACGCGGCATTGAATTGTCGTAATATGTATAAGTAATGAATAAGAAGGACGTAACGGAATTTGTCATTGATTGTCTGACAGATGCCGGCAACACAGACAAGCAGGCTGCATTACAAAGATGGTTAGCGATGTCGGAAGACAACCGCACCCTGTATGCGGAACTGAAGCATCTCTGGGAAGCCGCCGCAGCTGTCCCTCCTGTACCTTTTGATACAGCTGCTGGCTGGGAAGAACTGGCCGCGGGTATCCGGATGACGGCTCCTGGAAAACGTATCTTCCCCTGGAAAGCTGTAGCAGCAGCTGTATGCCTGTCGCTGGCAGGCGCTGGCAGCTGGTGGTGGCAGTCCACAGCTGCCGTCTGGAAAGTCTATGTAGCCCGTGACATAGAAAAGGATAGCCTGTTATTGCCTGATGGCTCTCTTGTTTACCTCAAACCAAACACTTCGCTGCAATACAAACAACCTTTCACCGAACGTACGGTAATGATGCTGACAGGAGAAGCTTATTTTGATGTCGTAAGCGATCCGCAGCGCACTTTTACGGTGCAGGCAAAGGAGGCTACACTCCGGGTGTTAGGCACTGCTTTCAATATCCGCATGGATGATCAGCAAACGGAGGTCATCGTTTTTCAGGGAAAAGTGAGTGTGCAGCAGCAGGGCGCGCAACTGGTACTGAACAGCGGAGATGGAAATAAAGGTGTGCTGGACCAGTCGGCCGGCATTATCACACATCCACAGGGAAATTACAGCAATCAGTGTGTATGGGCTACCCATGACCTGTCCTTTGAAAATCAGGAGGCGGTGATAGTTGCCAGCACTATCGCGGCATACTATGGCATCCCGGAAATAAAAATTGCCGAAAATCTGAAACATAAACGTATTACCTTACGGCTGCATAAAATGCCGGTCGAACAAGCGCTCGAAATACTGGCAGCCGTTTTAGAAGAATAACTGATCTCCATTAACCCACATGAAGGTCCTGCCCACTTTAGGTCTCCTCGTCATTTCCATGTTAGCTTCCCTGACGGGAATAGCGCAACCGCTCCCATTCATGCAGCAGCCACTGGATGTTAAGGTAAAACGCATGCCTGTGGTACAATTCATGAAATGGATCACGGCCCGGACAGGCGCTTCCTTTGCCTACCCCAACGAGGTGGTGGAAGGGCACGCCCCTGTTACCATGGAAGGATCGCATATAACGGTACAGGTTATGCTCGAACGTATCTTTCCCCCGGCACAATATGATATCAGGACCATTGGTCAGCAGATTATTATCCGCTTCAGAAAACAGCCGTCTGCTGTCACAGATACAGCACAACCAACCCGTATGCTGCAGATGAATACCGTGGTGGTAACTGCGCTGGGCATCAGGCGTCAGCAGCATACGCTGGGATATGCGTATGCGGAGGTCAGGGGAAATGAGCTCACGGCAGCCCGGGATATCCATCCCCTGAACACATTGAGCGGGAAGGTGGCCGGACTGGATGTTAGCCCGGTGAACAGTGGTATGAGCGGTTCCGTGAGACTGACCCTGCGGGGGATGAGATTACTGGGCGCGAATAATCAGCCACTGCTGGTGCTGGACGGGATTCCTGTTAATAACTCCTCTCCCGGACAGGCAGAACGCTACGGTGGTTATGACCTGGGTGATGGTACTGCCATTGTCAACCCAGATGATGTGGAAACAGTCTCAATACTCAAAGGAGGGGCTTCCGCGGCTTTATATGGCAGTCGTGCCGCAAATGGTGTCCTGCTTATCACTACGAAAAAGGGAGTCGCCAAAGGGCTGGAAGTAGCCTTTATGTCGAACGTTGGGCTGGAGCAATCAAACGATCCCTATCATTTCCAGGAAGAATATGGAAGTGGTCGTGATGGTATGCTACCGGTCGATGCGGCCGCGGCCCGCTGGGTTTCACAGTACAGCTGGGGACCTAAGATGCATCCGGATTCCCTGGTATGGCTGTGGAATGGGCAGCAGGTACCCTATGTCAATGCCAGGCATACCATCAACCATTTCTTTCGCCAGGGGTTCAGGAGCACACATTCCCTCTCGGCATCAGCCGGCAGTGAAAACCTCCGTGTCCGGCTGTCCTACACCAATACCCGTTCAAAAGACATCCTGCCGGAAAGTGATCTGCAGCGACACCATCTTTCCACCCGGATCACTGCAAACCTGACCAGGCGACTGGAAGCAGATGCGCGTTTTTCCTGGTTGCACGAACAGGTAGGTAACCGTCCGGCATTATCTGATAATCCCAACAATGTTGGGTATGTGCTTTCCGGTCTGGCAGCGAATATTGATCCTGACTGGCTGCAGGTTTACAAAGACACTGCAGGCCGCTATATCAACTGGAATAACAATGGATATCAGGTCAATCCCTACTGGGCTGTCCATGAACAACCGAATAACAGCCAGCAGGACCGGCTCCATGGTTTCCTGCTGCTGAAATATAAACTAAGTCCGGACCTTGCTGTACAGCTACGCACGGGTGTTGACCATACTGCCTTCACCTTTCAGGAGTTGATGAATTACTACACGCCTGTCAATCCATTGGGCGCCATCAATGTGAAAGACCGGCGGTTATCAGAGATCAACGCTGACCTGTTGCTCACCTACTCCCGTCGTTTGCATCAGTTAGGGATCACTTTGAACGCAGGTGCTATCCGCATGGATTATTATGAACGCGTGCGTAATATGACGGGCAGGGAAATGATACAACCCGGTAACAGAGGCGTTGAGAACTTCGGTACCCGCATGCGTACCGAGATGGTATTGCGGAAGCGTACCAATTCACTTTACGCCTCACTCGACATAGCTTACAAACGGTTGTTGTACCTGTCCCTGACCGGCCGGAATGACTGGTCATCCACTTTACCTGCTGACCACAACGCGTATTTCTATCCTTCTGCATCGGCCGCTTTTCAGTTCACAGAACTGCTGAAGGATAAGCGGGTCCTGTCTTTCGGCAAGTTGCGGGTATCTGTAGCACAGACCGGGACGGACGCGGCGCAGCCTTATCTGCTGCGGCTGAGTTATAGCCATAACCCGGACATCCCCCGTATCAAAGGATATTCTATTGGTGGTGTAGCGGTAGACCATGTACCTTTTGCTGATCTGCGACCAGGGGTCAGCAGGGGATATGAAGCCGGTGTCGATCTCGCTTTTTTTAATCACCGCATGGGTCTCGACGCGACGTGGTATCAATCCAATACACGTGATCAGGTACTGAATGCGCCGGTATCCATCACTACGGGTTATACCAGTGCGGTGATCAACTCAGGTAATATCCGGAACAGGGGCGTAGAGATAGGTCTGACGCTTATACCCATTGCAGGTAAAGCGTTCAACTGGGAGACCCGTTTTATTTTTTCCCGTAACAGTAATCGTATACGCTCTCTGAATACGCTGGTCTCACCCTATTATACGATGTCCGTTGCAAGATGGGGAAATGCCTCTATCGTGGCAAAGGAAGGTGCTGCGTATGGTATGATCAGTGGCAGGCATTTCCTGCGGGATGCGCAGGGCCGGATGGTGCTGGATGTTAATCATCTGCCCAGATATACTGCAACGGACAGTTACCTGGGTAATAATCAGTATGACTGGACGGGGAGCATCACCAACAGGGTGTCTTACAAACGGTTCAGTGTAACATGCCTGCTGGATGTGAAATATGGTGGTAATATCTTTTCCATGACCAATCTCCTGGCCTATGCCAATGGCAGGCAGCGTGGTACGCTGGCCGGCAGGCAGGAATGGGCACGCTCAGAGCAGGAACGGATCAGTGCGGGGAAAAGGCCGGAAGAGTGGACGCCTACCGGCGGATTGCTCATACAAGGGGTGCAGGCAGCTACGGGGAATGCGGTGAGTGCGTATGTGAATCCGCAGGCCTACTGGACCCGCGTGTCAGATAATATCCCGGAAGCATTTATATATCCTGCTACGTTCGTCAAATTGCGGGAGGCACACCTGGATTACCGCCTGCCGCGCTTTCATCATCGCTTCCGCGAGGCGATGGTTTCCCTGACCGGCAGGAACCTGCTTACATTGTACAAAGCGGTGCCGAATATCGATCCTGAATCAGGTTATAATAACATTACTGCGCAGGGACTGGAATATGGCTCCCTGCCCATGAGAAGATCTTATGGTGTGAAATTCTCTGTCCAATTTTAACCAATGCTGATGAAACGATACCGTTGGTGTATATACTTATTATTCCTGGGGCTCTCTGCCTGTACCGCAGGATTTGAAGAGATCAATACTGATCCCCGCAGGACAGACAGTGTCCCCCCGGGTGATCAGCTGACAGCTGCCGCATACTTTATCAGTGGAGGCAGGGAGATGGGATATCCGAATCTTTACCTGTTTCAGCCCATGGTGCAATACGTGAGTGGTGCACCCGGCATGCGGGCAGGCGGGAAGTACATAC
Organism: Chitinophaga agri; assembly: GCF_010093065.1. Taxonomy (NCBI): domain Bacteria; kingdom Pseudomonadati; phylum Bacteroidota; class Chitinophagia; order Chitinophagales; family Chitinophagaceae; genus Chitinophaga; species Chitinophaga agri. The sequence goes on from NZ_CP048113.1 coordinate 7,261,035, forward strand.
TGAATGAATTTTACAACAACTGTATGTGGGATAATCTGTATGGTAAAAGTGTCAAACAACTGGCCGACCTGCTGGTCAGGCAAAAGGATAATACGGAGATGGTGAACTACCGGGCAGCAGCTCGCGTGCTGAAGGTATATGTGTTCTCGCTGCTTACAGATACTTATGGTGATATTCCTTATTTCGGTGCGGGACAGGCATGGTATGGCAAGAACTATACACCTGCTTATGACAGACAGGAAGCTATCTACCTGGATTTCTTTAAAGAGCTGCGGGAGGCAGTCATGCAGTTTGATGCCACAAAGGCGCCAATAGATAACGATATCCTTTACAGCGGTAATATCGGTAAATGGAAGCGCCTGGCAGGTTCGTTGTGGTTACGGTTGGCAATGCGGCTGACCAAAGTAAATCCGGTGATCGCACGTGAGCAGGTACAGGCAGCGTATACGTCGGGCGTGATGCAGGAGTCGCAGGACAATTTCCGGATGCTGCATGATGATTATGCCTATCCTGATCTGAGGGGAAATGGCTATGCACAGGCATTGCTGGAAGATAATGTTTACCAGTGGGCCAAAGGATGCCAGACGTTTGTGGCGTATCTGAAGGCAGCGCGGGACCCGCGCTTGCCCATTTTTTTTGCTAATCAGGATGCAGACGGAAATGATATTACAACGGTGACTAACTACCTGGCGATTGCACCGGGATCATACTACTGGGATGATGAACAATCTTATACCAGTCCTTCAGGCGTGGTGGTTCCTGCTGCCAATAAATACTGCCTGCTGAACCAGCCGTTTCGCCACTTGTCTACCCCGTTCCTGCACCTCGGCTATGCAGAGGTATGTTTCCTGCTGGCGGAAGCGGCCGCCAGGGGATGGGTACCTGATGTGGCCAACCATCGCTATCAGGAGGGGATCAGGGCCGCGATTGATCAGCTGAAATTATACCCGGAGATCCCTTACATTTCCGAAGCTGCCATCAATGCTTTTGTCAATGCCCATTCCCTGACGCCCGGCAAGGAAATAGAACAGATCAATTTACAGAAGTGGGTAGCCCTGTTTCCCAACGGATTTGAAGCCTATGCCAATCAGCGACGCAGCGGTTATCCGGTACTGGAAGCGATAACAGATAACGGCACCGAATCTGAAACAAACGGGGTGGTGCCCCGCCGCTTGTTTTATCCGGCCATGGAAGCGTTCAGTAATACCAAACACTACCAGGAAGCCCTTGACAGAATGGGCGGGACTGACGACTGGCTACACCCGGTGTGGTGGGACCGCTGATCTTACATGGTCTCCAGTTCCTCCGGATGTTTCGGCTTATACCAGCCGTAGTAGTAGGCCAGTATCAGTACGCCAGTCATAAAAGGGATCAGTGCCAGGTGTTTGTAGGTGATGGAACCGGTGACGATATTCGCATCAAAGTGCAGGAACTCACTGGCCATTCAATAGGAGTTAGCCATGATCCACACGGCAATTGCCAGATTGTGGCACAACTCGGACATGAATTGTCGTGTACGGTAAGCGATCACAAGTGCAATGATCAGTGTAGGGAATATCATCGCGATACCGAGCGGTTTCCAGATGAGGCACCAGCCTATATCCTTCAGTAACCAGAAAACGATATGAAGATTTTCCATTTTCCGGTATTTCAACGGAATGCTGTACACGGGAGTGTTTTCGGACATATTTGATGTTGATTGTGCCGGCAAAAATATAAAATCTGGCATCAATTGGTATAACTCTTGTATTAACCATTGCGGACCAAAAAAATTTAGCTATGAAAAAAGCATTAATAGCCGCTTCCATTGTCGGCGCAGCAGCAGCAGGAGTGATCATTTACCTGACCCGTAACAAGAATGGCATGCAACGCCTCCTGGATGGTGCATCTTCCACCGCAGATGATGCCCGTCGTATGGCGAACCGCCATTTACGTAAAACACAGAAGAAAATTAACAATATGATACATGAGACAGCTGTGGAGTAACTTTTTTGAGCAGGCCCTTTTACCGGGGGTAGTTAGTGTCATAGTTACTGCCCCGGTAAAATTCCTGCTTTTATGTTATTTCGCCGTCGCTTGTCCGCCGCTTGTTCTCTGCTTGTTATACCCTTCCGGCCCCGGACACTTTTTACCAGTATTTTGTACTATATAAAAGGGCTCCTTCCAGATAAACTTTCTCTGAAGCGCTTTGGCGCACATCTTTTTCTCTTTCCCTGATAAACGACTGAAAGACACCGCTGTCCTTCACCCAGCTTTGCTACATCCGCCAGATCCACCTGTTCAGCATGATTGTTCATGTACCCAATGCCTGTTTGTTACGGCGACTGTCAGTGCTGGGCAGGCCTTTGTGGACAGTTGTGCCCGATAGTGATCGCATGTTGCGCGAAATGGACAGCTCCTGTAATATAGTCTGAGGGAGATCGCCAGCAGTCAGGTATTGAATAAAAAGTATTATTGCCGTGTGAAAAATAACAGTAGTTTTGGAAAGATATGTTCCGCGACATATCTCACGTTATGAAGCATTTCCTTCCAGTAGTGGACAGGATCATTATTTTCCTGTGTTAATAATGAGGCATTGTCCTGATTCACCACAACATTAAACACGCTATGACCAGGAAGGGGCTGATGGCCCCTTTTCTTATGGGTATGAATGACAATGATTTATGAAAAAGAGTACTCAAAAGTCTACTCAATACTAACCTTGGGTAAATATTTCCATTACATTTGTAGAATATTTAATATTTAGGACCCTATATCCTGTTGACCGAGCCTATGCATCACCCTATACCCGCACTGCGAATAGCAGTGTTACTATTGTTATCGATCTTACTGAAGCCTGTTGTTAGTAATGCTACAGATAATAGGCTTTATCTCCCTGGAGATACCGCCAAAAAAAGCATTGAAAGCTATGCCCTCGGTGTTTTCGACAAGATTAAAGAAAAGAATAAGTTTATTAGTTTCCTGACCAATGAATCTCTTGGCACATTGCCTGTAGGGCTGGTTCGTGAGATTAACGGTAAAGTCTATGTTATTGCGATAGACAGTGTGCGTATGACGCCACAGGGTGCTTTTCTGAGTGCTTATTTCCGCTTTACATTTCCTGGTACTGAACGTGAACTGATCTTCGGCGGAAAAGATATTGCTTTCACGCCGGGAGGAATTGGCGCCGGTGCTTCTACTAAACTGGTATTGCTGAATGACCAGGAAGTGCAGATCAATGAACACGTTGAACTGACGTTCCCCGGCAACGCCAGCAACTTTGTGGAATGGGACTGTAATGGTTTTAAGGCGGCTAATCTGAGTGGCATGTTTGAATTCGACAAAGGATGGCTGCAACCTGACAATCCGAATGAGGACAAGGTGAAAGCTGCGCTGAACGTCAACGCAAAAGACCTCAGTAATATTATGGCGGACATTGATATTCCCGCCTTTCGCATTAATGGTTTGAATGATTTCAGCTTCAAGGTAAAACATGCTGTGATAGATATGAGTGACGTGGCCAATCCTGCCGGTCTCAGTGTCACGCCAGACATGCTGGAGGATGCTGGCAGTCCGCTGTTATGGAGAGGGTTTTATCTGCAGGAGCTCGAAGTAGGACTTCCACAGCAAATGGCGTCAAAAGATGGGCGGCCTAAAGTGAACGTCACTAATTTTATCATAGATGATCAGGGGGTAAGTGGATCGGTCAACGCCAGCAATATCGTGAAACTGGGCGATGCCAGTGCCGGCGGATGGCCACTGTCTATTGAGAAAGTAGGGCTGAGCTTCAGTAAGAATAAGCTGAATGGTGGTTCACTGGGCGGGCAACTCAGAATAGGCTTCCTCGGCGATGACCCGCTGGATTATGACGCCAGCATCAGTATGCGCGGTAATGATACGTACTACAATTTTGCGTTGCAGACCACAGCTGATAAAGCATATTCGTTCTTCGCAGGTAATATCACACTGAATAAAGACTGTCGTATTGAAGTTACGAAAACCGACAAGGATTTTATTCCGAAAGCAACACTTACGGGCAAAGTTGATCTTAATAAAAGTGTACTCAATGTAAAAGGTATCTCATTCGAAGACCTTACACTCTCGACACAAAAGCCTTATGTGCACAGCGGCACATTTGCGATCGCGACGGAGGGCGGATCAAAGATGAGCGGTTTCCCTATTGGGTTTGACGACCTGAGCCTCGGTATCTCAGATGGTAAAGTAGCGGTGGGTGCAACGGTAAAACTCAACTTCATGAACTCAGGAGACAAAGGCTTCAGTGGTAGTACATCCTTTGTTGTTACCGCTGCACAGGATGAGGTGAAGTCGACCGTCATGGTAAATAATATAGCAGTAGAAAGAATAGATACTCGCTGGAAGCTGGATAAAGTGACTGTAAACGATATTGACCTGACCGTAAAAGTAATGGCTTTCCAGATGCATGGTATCATCAGCCTGTTTGATGAACATCCTGTATATGGGAATGGTTTCCGGGGCATGCTTGATTTTTCTCTGCCCGGTCCGATACCCAAAGCAAAAGCAACTGCCTATTTCGGCTCCAAAGATGATTACCGCTACTGGCATGTGGACGCTTATATCGGTGTCAGTATACCCATACCGCCCATGTTACAGATCACGGGTATGATGGGCGGTATGTCCTATCATATGGAACGTCCTTCCAACTTTGACCCGTATGACTCCAGAAATGCCATTGATAAAAAGGGCGGAATGAAAGATGTCAATGAGATATTCCAGTACGTGCCATCCAAAGATGCCGGACTAGGTTTCATGGGTGGTGTTTCGCTGGCACTTGCAACGGAAATGGTGGTCAATGCGAACGTGGCGCTGGAAGTACAGTTTGGTTCCAACGGAGGCTTCCGTTATGCACAGTTTGACGGAGCAGGTTATGTGATGCATGAGGCGTTAAAAGCAAAGAGCAAGAACGAAGCGAAGGAAGATGAAGCAGCGCCGGCCTGGGTGCAGTTCAAAATGCGGTATGACAATGTCAACAGCACTTTTGACGCGAACATGAAAACCTATATCAACATTCTTGGTGCGATCAAAGGCATCAATGAAAGAGGACTCGTCGGTGAATCGGCCCTTCATGTCGGACCCGATGACTGGTATTTCTATATAGGACGTCCTTCACAGATGTTCGGCCTTTCTATCGCAGGTGTAGCGGAAGTGAAAAGCTATTTCATGATGGGGTCCAAAGTGGAGGATATGCCACCATTACCAAGTGCGGTGACAGAAGTATTTGATGATGTGAATCTCAACTTCATGGCCATGGAAAACACCATGAGCACCGGTAAGGGATTTGGTTTCGGTGCGCACTTTAAAACCGGGTTCTCATTCGATTATGGCGTATATGGTGAGTTTGAAGTAGGTGCTGGCGCAGATATACTGTTGCGTAACTACGGCGATGCGAAATGTAAGGGGAGCAACAGTATCATCGGGTTTAACGGATGGTATGCCTCCGGACAGGCATATGCTTATCTGAAAGGAGATGTTGGTATCCGTGTGAAAGTATTTGGTAAGAAAAAAGGTTTTTCCATTGCAAAACTGTCGGCAGCCGTACTCTTACAGGCGAAAGCGCCAAATCCGGCCTGGTTCAGGGGAATGGTTGCGGTGAAATATTCCATCCTGGGTGGTATGGTGAAAGGTAAGGCGAATATTAAAGTGGAGCTGGGTACGGAATGTGAGATCGTCGGTGCAAAAGAGATCAATGTGGAAGTGATCAGTGATATTAAACCGGATGATCAGGGTACCGATGTGAGTGTGTTCTCTTCTCCGCAGGTAGCGTTCAATATTGCCATACAGAAACCATTCTCTATGCTGAATGAATATGACCAGGTGGCTACTTACCGTGCACAACTGGATGAAGTGAAACTGATGAACGATAAGACCCGTATTCCGGGAGAACTGATCATTAACCCTGATGGGATGTCGGCTTCTCTCAAACAGCGTGATATACTGCCTGGTCTGAGTAAACTGACCGCTTCTGCAAAGGTGCATTTCGAAAAACAGAATGGCGCTGCATGGGAAGCGCTGAAAAGCGATGGTAAGAACATTGACTATGAGGTGAAGTCAGCCACGTTCACAACAGCGGAAGAACCAACGACCATCAGCTGGGAGAATATATCCTACTCCTATCCGGTGAAGAATCAGTATAACTTCCTGCCTGGTGAGTATAAAAAGGGATATATAAAGCTTAAATATGGCCAACCTAAACTATTTAGGAAGACCGATGAGAAAGGCAGGAACTATAGTGTGAGTGCGGCTTTTACCTCCGGACAGAAACAGGCTGTCAGTACGACGGTCTCCTATGATGAAAGTGCATCGCAGGTGAACTTCGATATTCCGGGGGGCCTGTCGGCCGAGATGGTGTATACCTATAACATTGTACGGGCTTCATTAGATGGAGAAGCTGCCGCCAACAACGTAACAAAGAAGGAAAATACAAGTGTCGGTGAACAGGGCGACAGTACGACGATCACACAGACAGCCCTGAAAGGAGACGCCAGGTCTGATGCAGATAAAGAGCTGATCGCCTATAGTTTTCGTACCAGCAAGTACAAGACGTTTGCCGAGAAAATGAGCGCTGTTAGCGGTCAGCAGGATGTGTGGGATATTGCTACAGGTTGGGTAACGGTTATCGGTACCCGTTTTAATACGGAGGAGAAATTTGACAGGTTCGATATAGAAGGAGATGCTGCATTGAATACAAGACCACTGGTGCAGCTGAAAGCAGGGACTAATAATGCCTGGTTACAAAACCAGGTGCTGCCGCTGATGTATAATGGTTACCCATTTGATCCATCCATGACGTTGTCGCGTGATCCTGCTACTACCGGCGGTATTCCTCCGCTGGAAGCAGTGAGGATGTTCAATAACGATGATAGCTACCATCAGCTGGAAAGCAATCATGTCACCGATGGCGTTGCTCCGCTCAAACCAGGTGTTTGCAGGTACATGTACTTTGTGCCGTTCAGTGTGCATGAGGACTATGTGGAACTGATGGCGAAGGCCAGCCGTTTATATGTGAGCGGTAAAGCGTCTTTACAGGTCACGAATCTGCTGAACAATACCTTCCCTGATCTCAAAGGAAATATTTACTATCCGGTGGAATTACAATACCGCTTACCGGGTCTTAACCAGATTTCCTCCACAATTACAAAAAGTATTTACTATAAATTATAAGTCGCATGCGTCGAATCCTATTGACCCTTTTGTCGTTAGTCACCTTGTTGTTATGCGGCACATTTAATTCCTATGCGCAGGAAAATCTACATAAGATTGTCGGTCTGGCCGATCCTAAAGACGGAAAGATCCGTTTGAGATGGTCTCCTGCAAGTTACATTGCCTGGGAGATCGGGAACAAATACGGTTATACCGTTGAGCGTTTTACTATCTCACAGAATGGTGTGCTGGTAAATCAGCCGAAACCGGTCATGCTGACCCGGCAACCCCTGAAACCTTACCCGCTGGAGCGCATGGAAGCATTGTCTCAGCAGCATGACCGCATTGCTGTTATTGCAGAACTTATATATGGGGAAGGGGCGAAGAAAGTGACCCCTGAAGGAGGTATCGGTGCATTTCTTGAAAGTCAGCATACGAACGACTGGAGAATGGGTATGGCGCTGCTGACCTGTGATCTCTCAGTACCTGCCGCTCAAAGTGCCGGATTATACCTGGAAGACACAGATGTAAAAAAGGGTGAGCGGTATGCCTATCGTATCGCACCAGCACAACAGCCCCAGAACCTGGTGATCGATACTGCATATATAGTTGCCTCTACTGACGAACCGTTTATACTTGCCAGGCCACAGGAGCTGGCTATAGTTTGTGGTGATAGCAGTGCGACACTGGGCTGGATCACTACTTTCTCACGCAGTATGTATAGTGCCTATGTGATAGAGCGGGCTGTAGATGGTAAAAACTTTAAACCAGTTTCTGAGCTGCCTGTTATTCCGACCGCTCCAGATAGAAATGGGTTCTCCTACTACCAGGATTCACTACCTGATAATGATCACCGGTTTACCTACCGTATACGGGGTATTTCCCCATTCGGTGAGTATGGTCCATATTCGCAAACGGTAGAAGGAATAGGGGTGCCTACGGTGTCCGATCGCCCTGTAATGGATACGATCATTGTTGTGGAGAATAAAAAGATCACCCTGCAATGGTCGCTGCCAGGTAAATTATCCCGCCAGCTGGATAAACTGATCATTACCCGTGCTGATAAAAGCCGTGGTCCGTTCGAGACTGTCGCCACACTGAAAGGAAATGCACTCACCTTTACAGACGGGCAGCCGGGTTTGTCAAACTATTACCGTATTAAGGGTATCACTAAGAATGGCAGGGCTATTTATTCTTTTCCTTATTTCGCACAGCTGATAGACAGTACGCCTCCCGCAGTACCTATAGGATTAACCGGTAAGATCGATTCTACAGGCATTGTAAAGCTGCAATGGACGGCTAATAAGGAGACAGACCTTCGGGGCTATCGCATATTTCGTGCGAACAGCAGCAAGGAGGAGTTTGTAGAGATCACCAGGACCATACTGGAAAAGCCGGCATTCACCGATACCGTTACTTTGCGCACGCTCACTTCGCATGTGTTCTATAAAGTGATAGCGGTAGATAAGAACTATAATCCTTCCGACTATTCACCCTATATCATGTTGAAAAGACCGGATACGATCCCGCCATCCCGTCCGCTGATGACAAAGGCCTACCGCTCCGACAGTCTTCAGGCCATTGTACTGGAATGGATCAATAGTTCCAGCAGCGACGTTGTAAAATATACTTTGTACAGGATCAACACCAAAGATAGTACCCGCAGGGAAGTGGCTGTATGGGATACAGCTTCCAGACGGGACCATTACCTGGATACTGCATTGATGGCAGGCCATACCTACTACTATGAACTAACAGTCTATGATGATGCGGGGAATTATGCACGGGAACTGAGTGGGGACATCTGGTTTGAGACAGGAAAACGCGCTTCTATCAAAGCATTTAAGGGTATTGTGAACGCGGAAAAGAAGATCATTGAATTAAGCTGGCAATATGATCAGCCCGAAGTCAGGCAATACCGTATTTACCGGGCTAAGAATGATCATCCGTTCATACTGTACAAAACAACCGAAGCTGCCACACAGCAATGGTCAGATAGCGAAGTCTTCTTAGGTAATGTTTACAAATACAAAATAACCGCTGTGATGAAAGGTGATGTGAAAGCTGAAATGAGCAAAGTGGTAGAAGTTAAATTCTAAATGAAAACCCTGATGAAAATTAGTAATAGTATGAAGTGGCTGTTAGGGCTTGTTATTTTGATTGCCGCCGGATGCATGCAGTCATATGGCCAGAGCTTGTCTGGCTCCACCTGGCTGTTCGGCCAGTATGCCTCAGGTAGCAGCACTTCGCCCATGATATATGTTCAATATACTGGTACCGGACAGGATGAAGCGCTCGGAGGTACGCCTCTGGGACCCGGAATGGTAGCTGCCGCAGGAGTAAAAGCGGCACCTCCTTATTTACTGAGAACTTCAACCGGGTCTTCTGTGGGAGGTATTTATACAAGTTCTGCCTATCCATTCGACTTCTCTTCCGAGCGCGACGATCTGCCATTTGTGGGGGCATACAGCAATTATAACCTGGGTAACTCCAGTACTGCCAGTATACGGTGGCTGTACGGGATGGTGGCGCCCAATAAGTTGTCCGCCTCACCGGCTACGGCATGTGGCAATGGTTCTGTATACATCAGCTCAGGTAACAACTGGCCGCTCTTCGATGATCAGTATGTCAAATCATATGTTGTATTTGAATACAATATCGTAGGTACAAGTGCATGGAAGCCGATAGATTCTGTTTCTACCTATGGCGGGACTTATGGATTAAGCTTTGTGCCTTCACAAAAGATCCCCGAAATACGCAGTGGTACTAAAAACGTTCGTTTTCAGAGCAAGGTGAAAGCCGTGTATAGTAATAAAACGTACTATTCGGCTTATTCTGCTGCATCGTCTCCTATAGAAATACTGGCACCCGCTCCAGCGCTGAATGTCAGTCGGATAGAGACGAAAATGACGTGTGCGGGTGAGTCCAATGGCGCTGTCAGGGTACCCGTGGGTGCTGTCACGAGTGCGAATCCGACCATGCGCTGGATACTCAGACCTGGTAATGTAACCAATCCCTGCTTCCCCGATGGTACATCCAATTGTGGTAATGGCATCGCGCAGAGTGAGGGCGCAGTGCCCGTGAGCACCACAGAAATAGCTTACAGCGGTCTTGCTGCTGGCACCTATACGCTTTGGTTCGTGAATCCTGGTGAGGAACTGAGAAGCTGCTTTTCCAGCTATTCATTTACTATCGGCTCCTTCCCGGCGGTAGCTATCGCAGAAGATCAGGGGCAACATAAGAACATCAGCTGCTATAATGCAAACGATGGCCGCCTGCGTGCTACTGCCACCGGTGGCGATCCGGCAGGTCAATATTATTTTACCTTATTACGTAGTGATAACACGATCTATACAGGTGAACAGGCTGGTAATGGGGCCTCTCTGGTATGGGATAATCTGCCAGCGGGTAAATATAAACTCCGCGTCAGAAACGACAGGTGTAGTGATGTACAGACAAGCCAGGAAATTGAACTGACACAGCCTCCTCAAATGACCGGTACGATCAGTCTTGTGCAGCCTACCTGTAATGTGCCTGGTAATGGAGCTGTTACTGTAACGGCAAATGCAGGCGGGGTCGCCTCATTCAGGTATGAGCTGTATAAAGGTGGTGTGCTGCAGCAACAATCCGGGGTTGTGCCAGACAGAAGTTATACTTTTTCCGGACTGACAGGTGGCAACTATGCAGTGCAATTTTACAATAACGACGTAGCTGGTTGTCCTCCATGGGTTGGGAATACGACGCTGGATGCCCCTGTGCCGCTGACATTAGTGCTCGCCTCCCGTGACTCCGTAAGCTGTTATGGAGGTAGTGATGGTAAACTCCGTTTCACTGCTTCGGGTGGAACCGGTGTATATACTTATACCTTGTCTGGTGGCACGATAGGTACACGTACCAGTACTGACGGACTTTTTGAAAATCTGCCTGCAGGTGATTATACTATACAGCTGACTAACCAGGCGTCCGGATGTAATGATCTGGTCGCTCAGCCTGTCAGTGTATTCCAGCGGTCACAGCTCACTATACAGCTGCAACCTGCCGGTATCAGCTGCTACGGCTTTGATGATGCAGCAGTACGGGCCCTGGTAAACGGAGGTTCCGGTAGTTACAGATATAAATGGCAGCAGCTGAAGAACGGCGTATGGATGGAGAATAGCTTCTGGTTTGAAACGGATACAAAGATAGACGCACTGGCTGCAGGTACTTACCGCGTGGTCATCACAGATGCGAAGGCTAACGGTTGTACTGTCACGGCGGATGAAGTGGTGATCAACGATGTAACAGCATTAAAGATCACTGATATTACCGTTACAGATGCCGTCTGTCTCGCTGATGGTGTGCATATTGTCATGACGGCTACCGGCGGAACAGGGGCATATACCTATTCCCTGTCTACAAATGGCGGCACAACCTTCACCCCATTCACCGCTGCCACTAAACTGACCACTTCGGGCGCCTACCATTTGCAGGTAACGGATGCGAATGGTTGTGTCACGCCGGCTGATGATGTCTATAACGTCGCATTACCCGCTGCTGCACTCGATTTTTCCACAACGGTATCTGATTATCACGGTTATAATATCTCCTGTAAAAATGCGGCAGATGGCAGGATCACAGTCAATGCAACCGGCGGTAATGGTGGTGCTTTCTCCGGTTATGAATACAGCCTGAACGGCGGTAAATATCAGGCGTCCCCTGTATTCGACCAGCTCGGTGGTAATAGCTACACGATCAGCGTAAAAGATGGGAGGGGATGTGAAGTGTCAAAGACGATCAACCTGACCGAGCCCGATATGAAAGAGGTGACACTTACCAAAGCAGACATTGCCTGTAACGGTGCTGCTACGGGCAAACTCACCGTTGATATAACCGGTGGGGCTGGTGCATATAACCTTACAGTGAATAGCCAGGCAGTAACGGCGGGTACTACCCTGGAACAGTTGTCAGCGGGTGTATATGACATCCATATCACTGATGCAAATGTTTGTCCGGTAGATACCAGCATCACACTCGTGAACACTTATCCGGCACTGACAATTGATAGTGCTGTTATAACAGCGATCATCTGTTATGATAATACCGCCAGGATCGATATTGGTGCTACGGGTGGCGATGGCGTACATCACTTCAGTCTGAGTACGGATAACTGGAGCAGTGCGACCAGCTACACAAGCGGTGCTGCACTGACTGCTGGCAGCTATGCCTTGCGTCTTACAGACGGACAGGGTTGTATTATCAACTATCCTGATATCCTGGAGATCACAGCGCCTGCTGCGCCACTCCGCCTTACGGCCATTTTATCTGAGCACAACGGATTTAATATTTCCTGTAAGGATGCCGCAGATGGTATCATTACTGTACAGGCCACCGGTGGTAACGGTGGTAGCTATGTTGGCTATCAATACAGTATTAACGGAGTTGCTTATCAGGCATCACCCGTATTCGATCACCTGGGACCAGGCGACTACACCGTCAGCGTTAAAGATGGCAGAGGTTGTATAGCGTCCGTCACAACTACACTGAAACAGTCTGATATGCAGGTGAACCTGACTAAAACAGACGTTACATGTAATGGCGATGCGACAGGTACCCTGACTGTTCAGGTCACAGGGGGGACGACTACATACAGTCTCACGGTGAACGGGCAAGCGGTGACTGCTGGAACCACGTTGCAGCAGCTGCCGGCGGGAATTTACAATATTCATATCACAGATGCCAACGGATGTCCGACGGATACCAGTATTACGATCGTTAACACCTATCCGGCACTGACAATCGACAGTGCTGTGGTAAAAGATATTGTATGTTATGGTACAACCGGTCGTATTGATCTCGGTGGTAGCGGCGGAGATGGTATACATACTTTTAGTCTGAGTACGGATAACTGGAACAGTGCGGTCAATTATACCAGTGGAGCTGTACTGACACCCGGTGATTATGCATTACGGCTGACTGATGGGCAGGGTTGTATCACCAGTTATCCGGATATCTTACAGATCACAGCGCCTGCATCCCCATTCAGTTTTACCGTTTCTTTATCAGACTATAACGGATACAATGTGACCTGTGCAGGTAGCAATGGCGTTATTACTGTGAATGCGACCGGTGGTAATGGTGGCAAATATACCGGCTATCAATATAGTATCGGCGGACGTGCATATCAGTCTTCACCAGTATTCGATCATCTCCGGGCCGGTACTTATACTATCAGTGTAAAAGACGCCAGAGGATGTGAATCGTCTACAACGGTCACGCTGGTGCAATCTGATATGAAGGTGGCTCTAACCAAGACGGATATTATCTGTAACGGCGCAGCGACGGGTACGCTGACCACAGTGATCACGGGCGGTGCAGGTAGCTACAGCCTCACGGTGAATGGCCGGACAGTAATGCCCGGTACGACCTTACAGCAGTTGTCCGCCGGCAGGTATGATATTCATATTACCGATGCAAATGGTTGTCCGATAGATACCAATATCACCATTGTATACACGTACCCTGCGCTGCATATTGATAGTGCGGTCGTAACAGATATTGTATGTTACGGTACGAAAGGACGTATTAATATTGGTGCCAGCGGTGGTGACGGTATGTATACGTTCAGCCTCAGTACAGATAACTGGAACAGTGCATCGACTTACACCACTGGTGCTGCGCTAGACGCGGGTAACTATAAATTGCGTCTCACAGACGGACAAGGTTGTATGACCAACTACACCGACAACCTAAAGGTTACAGCACCAGCATCGCCACTCACTTTCACGACCACATTATCTAATTACAACGGGTATAATATCTCGTGCATGGGTGGTAACAACGGAACCGCCGCTATCACGGCAGCTGGTGGTAATGGTGCGTCATATAGCGGATATACCTATGCAGTCGATGGTGGGATGTTTACAACAGACACATTATTCAAACAGCTCAATGCGGGTAAACATACCTTCTCTGTAAAAGATGCCAGGGGATGTGTCCTGTCAAAAGATGTTGTACTGACAGCGCCAGCCACCGCTATTAATCTGACACTGGTGAGCAGACAGCAGGTACCATGTGCTTCTCTGCCCGTAGGTAGCATTACCGTAACAGGTAGTGGTGGCACAGGAGGCTTACAGTATAGCATTGATAACCTTAACTGGCAGTCTGCTGCAACATTCAATGGATTGGTAGCCGGCGCATATACCGTGATGGTCAGGGATCAGAACGGTTGTGTGAAAACGCTAAGTACAGAAATAGTACCGGTGAATCCGCCGATTGTAATTGACAGTATCACTGTAAATGACATTGTATGTTACGGACAGAAAGGAACGATACAGGTACGGGCCCATGGTGGTACTGGCAGCCTGACCAGCGAATATGCATGGAATGGTGGTAACTACGATCATACTTTCAACAATACTACACCGATGGGAGCGGGTACTTATACGATTCGTATAAAAGATGCTGCCGGTTGTTACTCCGCTGTTTCTGCGGTGAAGCACATCACCGCGCCTTCAACTGCCCTGGACGTTGCTGTAACGACTACTGATTACAATGGTCTGCAAATCTCCTGCTATGGCCGCAGTGATGGCAGTATCAGTCTTGCAGCCACGGGGGGTAACGGTGGTAGTTATAATGGGTATAAATACAGCATCAATAACAGTGCATATGCGACCGCTAATACTTACACTAATCTCACTGCAGGCAACTATAGCATTAAAGTAAGTGATGGACGTGGATGTGAACTTGTGCGCCAGGTGGTCTTACAACAGCCAGCTGCTGCGTTAACACTTGCTGTAAGCAGCAAGGAAGATCTGACCTGTGAGGCTAATCCTACCGGAATGATCGGACTACAGGCCGGGGGCGGTACTGCACCTTATACGTATGCAATGAATGGTGGTAGCTGGCAGCAGGTGCCTGTATTTGCTGCATTGCCTGCGAATACCTACGCACTACAGGTAAAAGATGTCAATGGTTGTATGGCGAATGTGACGGAACAGCTCAACGCGATGTACCCGCCTATCACGGCAACAGCGACTATTGATGATGTCACCTGTAATGGTCTCGCCGACGGGTCACTGGCAGTGATGCCAACGGGAGGGGACGGCCAGTATACCTACGAATGGAATGTAGCCGGATTGTCTGGTCATACCGTGAAAGACCTGCCTGCTGGCACCTATACGGTGAAGATCACTGATGGCGCGGGGTGCTTCAGTTCATTTACCAATGAGGTTGGGCAACCAACCAGGCTACAGCTGGAAGTGGATGCACCTGCTGTCTGCGATGGACAGAACGGAAGCATAGACGCTTATGTAAGTGGCGGTATTGCTCCTTACAAATATTCTCTTAACCAGAGTAGCTGGCTGCCTGCCGGTTCGTTCACACAGATGGAAGCCGGTCAGTATAATATCAGGATACAGGATCAGCATGGCTGTGAGATAGCGCAGGATTTTGCCATCGAAAAGCGGAATGTCAAGCCTGACGTTAACTTCCTGGTAGCTTCCCGCCGCAATGCACTGGATACACTTGTATTAAAAGAGATCAGTGTACCTGCGCCTGATCATGTAAGCTGGAGCTATTCTCCTGCCGCCACATTCCTGGGCTATGAACCTGACGGTACGCCACTGATAAAATTCGCAGCACCAGGAACCTACTGGGTAGAGATGACCGGCACCTTTGGTGAGTGTATCTATTCGGAAAGGAAAGAAGTGATGATCAGTCCGTACGATCCGCTTGCAGGACCTGGTTATACGGTACCCGTGCGGGTCATCGATACCGTGATGATGTCTCCGAATCCTAATAATGGCAATTTCAGCTTCACCGTGAAACTGAACCGTAAGCAGCAGGTAGTGGCCTATGTATATGACATGAATGGTATCATTGCCGGCAAACGTCAGTACGCACCGGCTCTACAGATAGACGATAAATTTTCTGTCGGTGGGACCGCTACCCGCACATTCATCCTTCGGATCATCACTGAAAGCGAAAGCAGGGATGTCCGGTTTATTATTTCCCGATAAATGCCCTTGACCTATGAAATTGCACCGTTATCTGTTGTTTTTTATCACGACCAGTACATGGCTTGCCAATGTTACGGTTGTACAAGGTCAGGCCCTGGATGCGTTCAGTGCTAAAAAGGGCGTGACCATTAATGGGTCGCTGAATGCCAGTACCACCAGCTACGCCGCCAATGGTATTGAAAGCAGACGCGATCCTTTCGCCTGGTACCTGAACGGGAATCTTAACATTAACCTGTTTGGTTATGATGCACCGTTCTCATTTAGTTACAGCAACCAGGGGAAAAATTATGCTCAGCCTTTCAATCAGTTCAGGTTTGCGCCCAGTTATAAATGGGCGCGCCTGTATGTGGGTAGTACAAGTATGAATTTCAGTAACTATACCCTGGCCGGACATATGTTCAACGGTGTGGGGCTGGAACTTACGCCGCCCAAGTGGCATATCTCAGCCATGTATGGTACCCTGCTCAAAGCAGTGCCTTTTGATGTGCTGGTGCCAGAAAGTTATAGCAGGGCCTCATTTGAACGTAAGGGGCAGGGACTAAAAGTGGCCTATCAGGATAACGGGAATACCTATGGTGTTTCCCTCTTCCATGCTAAAGATGATGGTTCGTCATTGCCGTATATTCCGGATGACGCTACGATCACACCCAGAGAGAATCTGGCGGTAGCTTTTAATGTACGGCAGACTATCATCCAACGCGTCTTCGTAGATCTGGAATATTCTGTGTCTGCACTGAACAGAGACGTGCGGGGTGAGAAGAACGCATTCGACAGCAGCAGAGGAACATCCAATCTGCTAAGTCATTTTCTCTCACCTACCAATAATACCCGCTATTTCGATGCGATACAGGCGGGACTGGGATATACCGGCAGCTTTTATACGGTACAGTTGCGATACGAACGCGTGGCACCCGATTTTATCACATTGGGTGCATATAACGTAGTCAATGACATGCGTAACATCACCGTTGCTCCCAGTTTCAAGCTTTTTAACGGCATGGTGAATCTCTCTGCCAATGCCGGGATGCAGGTGAATAACCTGGATAACAGTAAAAGCACCGATGCAAAAAGATGGGTTGCTAACGTAAATGCAAATATTACGGCCGGACAACACTGGGTATTGAACGGCGGGTATTCCAATTTCAGTAATTACACCCGCATCAGACCACAGACAGACCCTTATTTCAACAACCCGTTAGATACGCTTGACTTCTATCAGGTAAATAATACTTACAACGGGATGGTCATGTATCATACCGGTGATAAGGACCGGCAGCAGGCGATCACTTTTAATACTTCCTACCAATACGCCAGTGACCGTAGCAGTAATGATAGTACAGGCCCTGCGCTGAGTAAGTTCTTTACGTCTAATCTAAGCTATGCGTATAGTTTGCCGCCAAAGGATCTTACAATGAGTGCATCGGTGAACTATTATAAGAACGCTGCCGCCGGGTTGAGCACTACTTTTATTGGTCCCGGTGTCAATATCAACAAACAGTTCCTTGAAAAGACCCTGAGGACAGGCGTATCCGCCGTTTATAATGTCACTGAGGCAACAAGCACTGTAGGAGAGGGACAGGCCATACGTACAAACAGCACGTTGTTCAATACCGGACTCAATATCAATTACAGTCCTAAAAGCAAACAGTCAGAGACCACAACAGATACTGAAGGCAGGAAAAAGCTGTTCAATAAACAGACCCATACCATAGGGGCCAATGTTTCATGGGTACTCCGCGGTGCTACCGTCAATCAGCGTGGCTACAATGAACTTACCAGCACCCTCAATTATACCTATTCGTTCTAATGACATATCCCACATTGAAAATGTCCCGTATATACCGTTATCTCTTTTGCCTGCTGTTAATGATAGCCGGCAGCTACCATGCTGATGCCCAGCAATACCCTGTGACAGCCAGTACCCAGATCATACCGCCGTATAGCGTATATCTTCCTGACTATGCCGTACCGGGTAGTGACAAGTTACGTGTCATACTCGTACAGAATGATCTCACGCTGCCGAGCTACGACATCAGACTACAGATGACGGTAGAGCAGAATGGTAGTGTGATCATGCGGTCTTCACCGGCATTTGTACCTAAGCCGCTGACGTTAAGTCCGGGTATTCCTACCATCATCGGGGGTATCGACCTGGTTGATTATCTTAACCCTGCTAATATTGAGTTTAGTGGTGGATTTAGCCGGGAAATATATGAGAAGAACCGGTCACTGCCTGAGGGCGCTTACCGTATCTCTTTTACCGCATATGATTATCGCCGTCCACAGGTACAGGTCAGCAATATTGGCGCGAATGTTTTCTTCTTCCGGAAGAGTGATCCGCCGTTACTGAATCTGCCTATCTGTAACAGCCGTGTGGAAAAGCTGGACCCGCAATTCCTGACGTTCAACTGGAGTAGCCGTAACTCACCAAATCCTTTGCCGGGAAGTGGAACAGAATATATTTTCTCCCTTTATGAGGTAAGGCCGGCAGGGAGCAATCCTGATTATATAGTCAGAAGTGCAAAACCGATCTACACCCTTATAACAGAAACAAATACGATCGTCTATGGCCCCGGTGAACCACAGCTGAGGGATAGTATGCAATACGTATGGACAGTGCAGGCCCGTGATAAGAGCGGCAGGGACATGTTCTCTAACAATGGATTAAGCCTCAGCTGTACATTTAATTACCTTGGTAACAACCCTTTCACACAAAGGAATGTTCCTAAACCGGAACTGACAGGGCGCACAACCGGTCAACGTAGCCTGCGCTTCGGTTGGCCGCTGGCAGATGATGCCTACGAGGTAGAGGCCTATCGTTTACAATACCGCGCAGCGAAAACAGGTAATACGGAGTTTGACTGGCAAACGGCGGAGATGGCAAGAGATACCGCCTATTCCGCTAACGGACTGGAACCTGGTCGTGCCTATGAAGGACGGATACAATGGAAAATAGCGGGCGTATACGGACCTTACAGTGATGTTGTGGCCCTGAAGACAGATTCAGTCAGGCCTTTCGTGTGTGGAGACCCTGCGTTATCGGTACTGCCTGCAAACAAGGAGCCGCTGGTGAGCGCAAACGTCGGTAGCATATTGCGTGTGGGTAACTATGACGTCATACTTACTGAAGTACAAGGCAGCAATGGTAAGTTCACGGGTAAAGGCCGTGTTATTACCCTGGGTTTTGGTATTGGCCTGCAGATGGAATTTAAAGATATCACTGTCAATACGGATATGGCGGTGACAGCAGGTGAAATGCGGGCCGTGACCGAGGGTATTGACAAGTTTGTGCAGGATAAGCTGGACCAGCAACATGGGGGTAATGATGTTGGTAAGGTAGTAACAGGCGATATCATTCCTGATATTACCACCAGACTAAAGATCTTTTCTCCAGCAAATATTAAAGTGAATACGGAGGATGGCACAATAACCCTGAAAGACAGTGAAACCGGTAAGGAGGAAGTCATCAACTACAAGGATAAACATAAGACCCTGCCGCTCATACTGGAGGATGCTGCTGGGAACTTGTATAACATCGATAAAAATGGCAAGGTAACATCTGCAGGTAAACGGGATAGTTCCTTTACACCAGCAGTGCTGGAAGCGCTGAAAAAGCTCGATTTGAGTAAAGGTACCGTCACCTTCGGTGCCACAGCCGGTAACGTCTATGGATTTGATACCTGGAAAGATGTTTATACAGGCAGATCAGCACTGGAAAGTAAATATGAATCGCTCGCAGAAGGTAAGTACCGCGTAAGTGCAAAGGCAATTATACCAGGTGTACAGGAAGAGATAACAGCCACCCTGAAATCCACGGGAGAGATTACCGCCAGCAAGCTGAAATTCGTAACGGGAAAAGGTATTGTACTAGCGTCAAAAGACCTGGGTAATGGCAGCTTCTCTGTGAAAGTAACAGGTGGACCAGGAGGTGATGCCCAGGAAGTGTATGCTGCTTATCCGGGTGAAAAAGGCTACAGCAGTCTTGGTAAGTTGTTAGTGGTAAGTTATACGCCGAAACAAAAGACCGTTGTACTCGTACCGATCGGCAGCGGAACACCGGTGTATGATGAAGCGATCCGGAATAAACTCCAGGAAGTATATGGTAAGATCGGGATGACCTATACGGTGAGAACTGATGATACATTCCGTAATAATAAAGACTGGGATACAAATAAAGATGGTGTATTGCAGGATAAAGGAAGCGGATTCCTGAGCAACAACTTCACTGGAGAGGAAAAGGCACTGAAGAAAGCCTATAGGAAAGCCGCGAAGATCTCCGACGATGAAGTCTATCTGTTCGTTGTCAATGAGGTGGCGCTGACAGATGGAGATCTGTTAGGTAAGATGCCACGTAAGAGCCAGTTCGGCTTCATCTTTACCGCCAGTGCTTCACAGGAAGCTGTGGTACGTACCGTGTTGCATGAGGTAGGACATGGTGATTATACCCTGGAGCATACATTCAGTGAAAGTATCGGGCTGGAGAAGCGTACGACAGATAACCTGATGGATTATAATGGCGGTTACTCCCTGATGAAATACCAGTGGGATATTCTGCATGATCCGGGTAGTGTATGGGGTATTTTTGAGGATGATGGAGATAGTGAAAACTTCTTCGGAGAGAAGATCAGTGAGGCATTTCTGAACAGAGACGGTGTTACCGTTTCATTCCTTACGCCGGCAGGAACAGTAGCCGCTGTTCCGTGGAAGCAACTCGGTAAGGTAGAATTCCAGTATGGAGCAGTCGCTGTGACAGACGACGTATTGAAATTCGCCCCTTACATGACAGTAGGCGCCGTGAGAAGTTTTGAGCTGATGGCCGATACCGGTACAGCGATGCAGCGTTATAAATACGACGACAACAGGGGCTTCTATTACAATACGTCCACGCAAAAGGATTTTGTACAGTCAGCGACTGAAAATGGCGTGGAAGGATTCATCTACCCATTGCATTGTGAGGGCAAGATGAGACTGTATAAGTTCACGCGTAATGAGATGCGGTTGTATAAAGGAGGAGAGCCCAAACTGAAATTTTTTGATTTTGCCCAGCAGTTCAGGCCATTTGCTGTCAATAAACTGATGGCGCCGGAATATTCTCCTATATATATCAGTCAGGCGACAGATGCAGCGGTAAGTGATAGGTGCCTGCATTGTCTGAACGATAATACGGTGAGAATGATGAAGGAGCATTGTGGAGGGCCGGAATATCTCTGGCTGGATAAGGTAGCTCAGATGAGACAGGTGTATCCGGAGTATTTTGCCCGCTTTACGCAGCTGGAAAAGATAACCGATCCTGAGCTTGTAGACAAGGATGCTGCTGTAGGTAACTGGGAACAGCCTGTGGAGTTAGAATATAAGCATAGCGGGAGAGGAGGCAGCTATTACAAACGACCGCCGGAATTCTATCCATGGGGTAAAATACTGAAAGATAGTGCGGCAGTTAAAGCAGCCTATACGGGTGATAGAGAACGTTTCTACAGGAAGTTCTATACGGCGTTTCTCGATTTCATTGAAAATACGGCAACGGTAGCTGATAATAATTTCTGGGATACACTTACTAACCGTGCGAGTTCCTATGACGTGTTTTCCAGGGTAGAAAAAGAACCTGCTTTACATCTTCAATCCGTCAATGTAGATAAAAGGGCGCTGGGTCTTGAGATCTTAACTGCTACCTTCAGCAATGATATCGTTGATTATACAAACGATGACCAGCTTTATCTGAAATTACTGACCAGTTTCAAAGGGGATCAGCGCGTAGCGTTACTGGAATACATTGAGAGCCACGCAGGGTTTAGTGCTACTTACAATTCATTTGTCAGGTTCTGGATGCCTGCCGCTATCAAAGTACCCGCCATGATGGCCTTCAGTAACATGATAACAGCTACGGGGCATTATGATGTGCTGATAGAAGAAAAGGCCGGTTTGATCGATACGCCAAAAGTGGCCAAGCTGGAATCTGATATGCTGCAGTTTAACAATGCAAGTGTGGAGTTCCCGGAAGGTAACAAGATCAGCATCGATGGCAAGCTGTATAATTATAATGATATCGTATCAGTAGAGGTTTCAGGTAGTTTCACTATGAAGCTGCAGAATAAGGATCAGCGCTTTGCAAAAGGTACTATACTGAATATCCCGGCCATCCAGGTGGGACTGATGGCATCTGTCAACACAGGCGAAGTAGCGGAGAAGACAGCCTGGCTCGCATTTGATGTAGGTACTATGGTATTGGGTATCGGAGAAGCGAAAGTTTTATTAAGTGCCGGTAACTACATCAGGAAGTCTATTGTTGCGCTGGATATAATGGGTTCTACTGCTGGTATAGCACTACAGCTGCTGGATGATGATGTGCTTTCACCTAAGCTGAGGTCATCTCTGCAGATTGCCTGCTTCGTTTCGTCTTTGCCCAATATGGCACTCGCGATACCAAAGATCGATAATGTGGTAAAAGACCTCGATCAGGTCATTAACACCAGGTATGGTAAGAGCGGTCTGACGGCCAAAGAGGCAAAAGAACTGGAAGCATTGCGACAGGTCAGGGAACAATTGTCCACAGCGGCTCATCTTTCCGACTTTACTGAAGATGCTTCTCAGATTGGAAGAAGGGCGGTGACAATAGCCGAGGATAAAGATGTGAAGGATGTATTATCCTGGTTGAATACGCATGGCGCTGATGGTAATATTTATATAGCCGTTCATGCTGCCGATGGCGATATGTTCAAAATAATGCACAATGGTGAAGAAAGAATATTAACCCATCGTTCACTGGCAAACTGGATTGAATCCAATCCGAAGCTTTTCCCGGCAGACCAGCAGCTCGTATTACTGTCATGCGTGGATATAGAGACGGCACAAAATCTGAGCCGTAAACTGAAACGTTCTGTAGTAGCTAACGATGGAGCGGTAAGGGTATATGAGAATGGTGTGATCGAGGCGGAAAACAGTTTTAGATACATAGACGCCGGTGGTAATATAGATAAGACCACTGTAGTGCCGGTGGGTAAGCAGGCAGCTGTTAAACCAGGCGATCGCGTCGTCGAGTTGGGCACCAGGTCGGCCAGGGCAGTGGCAACCGCTCAACTGGTCACAGCCTTCAAAAACAAATTTGGTATAGGAAGTGAACTGGCATTGAAGCTGACCAAGAATCCTGACTTTGTGGATGCATATAATAAGAATGCAAGATTGCTGGATGTGATTGCCAATGAATTGCCCGACATCGCCATGCCAGTGAAGAATATGAAGACATTCTCTACCTCTAGGGAGGCCCTCCTGGCAGCATGTGCAGAAGATCCCAAACTATTTGAGATCATGAATACGACCGTCAATAAATGTATTACCCTGATGGGTTCCTCACCTGATTTAGCGGCATATAAGGCGTATGCAGAGCTTAGACAACAGATGACGGAGTACATGCATGGTACGTGGGATATTGAAAAGGGCTTTTTCTCAAATGCAGTTCTTAATACAGCTGTATTCCGGAATGCGGGACTCGATGCGAGAGGATGGGCGAAGGTAGATGCGGGCAGGGCTTTCTGTAAAAGTATCAACGCTGATCAGAATGTATTGGTGGTAAGCCGTCAGATGACAGATGGTACGGAGATCACGGAAATAGCGCATAGTGGTCTGATAAATCCTGGCAGATACAGTGAGCCTGGTACGATCAAACGGGTTGAAAAGAAGTCTTCGAATTACAATCAGTTCATAGTAGGCAAAAACCGCGTGCAGGACTCTGAGTCTAAGTTCTTCGAATACCTGCGGGAGCTGCTCACAACAGCAGACAAGGATAAAAAAATAAATAAAGCAGATATTAAACGGTTAGTTTTGTACACGGAGCGGCCAGTCTGCCCTTCCTGCATGTATGTGATTGCTCAGTTTGAAAAGGAATTTGATATAAAAATTATTGTTTACGAAGGAAAATATCAGCGATAATGGAACAGTCGGCATTTTTATACCTTAATTATTTACTTGGATATGCGCAGGACAGCATGCACCAACAGACCTGTACAGAGGAGGAAGTAGATGAGATCGAACGTTCATTGCATCTGAAGTTCCCCCGGGCATACCGGGAGCTTTATCTGCTGTTGGGAAAGCGTCGTGCGTTCAATATTACAGAACATACATTCAACTATCCTGATTATCAGAAAATGAGAGACGCTGCCATCAAGATGATAGGGGAGGAAGATATCGGCGTAAACTTTGATGACAGCATATTTGTGTTTAGTTGTGACCTGGAGACGACCACCATTTGTTATTTCAGACTGGATGAAGGAGATGACCCACCTGTGTACCAATATAGTTTTGATACCGATGAACCAGAGAGGATGGCTGACCACTTCTCTGCGTATATCAAAATGATGCCCTGGTATGAGGGGTATTTGTGGATGAAAGAACAGGAGTCGAAAAACAGTTAGTAAGGTCCCTTATGAAAAGCGGGCGGCCACTTCAGAGCGGGCGCCAGCTGACGTACATCCTCGTAATAAATTTACAATATGAAAATAGGCGCCTCCTGTGAAGCGCCTATTTTCATATTATTCCGATAACCTTACTGATAATCAATACCCGCTGGTCTCCGCTGCAATTCCCCCTTCCTAATTCTTTAGCTTGTCTTTAAATGCTTTCTTGAATTTCTCCAGTTTCGGCTTGATCACAAAGTGGCAATACGGCTGTGAGCCATTTTGACTATAATAGTCCTGGTGGTAGTCTTCCGCCTTATAAAAATCTGTCATTGGAGCAATTTCCGTCACTACGGGTTTGTCATAAGCGCCGGATTCCTGCAGCTTTTTTTTATAGTGTTCCGCTAACTGGTGTTGATTTTCATTGTGATAGAAGATCACAGACCGGTATTGGGTACCGACATCGTTCCCCTGGCGGTTCAGTTGTGTGGGGTCATGGCTTTGCCAGAATGCCTGTAACAGTTCTTCGTAAGAGATCTTCTCCGGGTCATAGGTCACCTGGATCACTTCTGCGTGACCGGTAGTGCCTGTACCTACCTCATCATAGGTGGGATCGGCGACAGTACCACCTGCGTAACCTGATTCTACCTTTGTTACACCATCCAGGTACTGAAACTGCGCCTCGGTACACCAGAAACATCCGCCACCGAAAGTGGCTTTCTCCGTTTTTACATTGTTGCTGACTTCCATATCTTCTGGTACTTTATCGTCTGATTTTCCGTTCTGTTTGCAGGCGCCAAGAGTAAGTGCCATTAAACAGACTAAGAATAAGTATCTTCGCATGATTTAAATTGTTGAAAGTGGCATTTGCGGTCCAGGGAGCAGATACCCTCAGCAGGTTAAATTACGACAAGATTGATGTATTAGATCAACAAGTTAAGTAACTTTAACATTCTTTTGCCGCACCGTGGGCACGACGGAACGGCATAAGCCAATTTTAACCGTCTGTAAACAAAGGGTTTACAGGCTTTGTATGGATAAGTAAGATGAAATATTTTCCCGATTCAGCACTCGTACAGCTGGAGTTCGACAAGGTACAGGCTTTACTAAAAGAGCATTGTAAAACGGAGTTGGGTAAACAAATGGCAGATGATCTGCGTTTGCACACCCATATTGATTATGTAAAAACGGCGCTGCAACAGGCCCATGAATACAAGCAGCTGACTTTGCTGCAGGAACACTTTCCCAACGACTACGTACTGAACCTGAAAAATGAGCTGCGCATGCTGGGCATCCAGGGGGCTGTACTGGCCGAGGATCAGATCATGCAGCTGCGCAAGCTGGCAGAAAGTATGCACAGTATCGTGCGCTTTTTTGACCATGACAGACGCGTTACGTATTCCGGGCTATTCAGCGTTATTTCTCATACCCATTATGAGAAAAAGATCACCGCGCTCATTGATGAAATACTTGATGAGCATGGGGAAGTGCGCGATAACGCCACCCCCGAGCTGGCGAAGATCCGTATGAACCTCTTCCGCAAAAGAACAGAATTACGCCGTGCTTTTGACCGTGTACTTAGTAAGCTCAGCAAACTGGGTTACCTGGCAGACACGGAAGAAGCCTTCCTGAACGGCAGGAGGGTAGTGGCTATCTATGCGGAGAATAAACGTATGGTGAAAGGTATACAGCATGGTGAATCTGACACCCGCCGTACTACCTACATAGAGCCGGAAGAGACGATAGAGCTCAATAATGACGTGGGAGCCCTGGAACGGGAGGAGAACAAGGAAGTGTACAAAATACTGCGTACGCTCACGCATAGTCTCAGTCAGCATGCACATCTGCTGAACAACTACCATGAGATCCTGGGTTTCTATGACTTTATCAGGGCAAAAGCCAAGCTGGCGCTCGACATGGATGGAAACTATCCTATGCTCACGCCGCATGCGGAAGCTAACCTGGTGAATGCCTATCATCCACTCCTGTTGCTTTATAACCGCCGTAATCAGAAGCCGACCATTCCGGTTAATCTAAACCTTAATAAAGACAACCACATCCTGGTGATCAGTGGCCCCAATGCCGGTGGTAAGACAGTCACCATGAAAACGGTTGGGCTGATCCAGCTGATGCTGCAGGCAGGCCTGCTGGTGCCGGTGCATCCGAGTTCCCAGATGGGCATTTTCCGGCAGCTGATGATCCACATAGGGGATACCCAGTCCCTCGAGTTTGAGCTGAGTACCTATAGCTCTCACCTGAAGAATATGAAGTACTTCATGGAGAATGCCAACGGTAAGACGATGTTCTTTATTGACGAACTGGGAAGTGGTTCTGACCCGAATCTGGGTGGTGCTTTTGCCGAAGTGATCATGGAGGAAATGGCGAAGAAACATGCCTTCGGTATTGTAACGACGCATTACCTCAATCTGAAAGTGATGGCCAATAAAGTACGGGGTATCATCAATGGCGCGATGGGCTTTGATGAGGAGAACCTTGCGCCGATGTATAAACTGATCGTAGGTAAACCAGGTAGTTCCTATACGTTCTCGATCGCCCAGCGTATCGGCTTACAGCCGGCACTGATCGCCCGCGCCAAAAACCTGGTAGATGAGGGACATTTCCAGCTGGATAAACTGCTGAATAAGGCCGAACAGGACCTTCAGAAGATAGAAGCCAAGGAAAAGGAACTCCAGAAGCTATTGAAGGAAAATGAACGGCTGAAACGCGAATATGAGATCCTTTCTGATAAGGAAAGGAAAAGCCAGCAGTTCACCACCCTCAAACTACAGAACCAGATCAAGGAAGATGACCTGCAGTACCTGAAGGACATGGAGCGCAAAATGAAGCAGATCGTATTTGAGTGGAAACGCTCAGAAGATAAGCAGAAGGTGCTCAAGCAGGCAGAAGCCCTGCTGTTCCATAAACGCCAGAAGCAGGTGAACGAACGCTTCGAAAAGAAGATCCAGGATAAATACCAGGAAGTGATAGGTTCTGACCTTAAACTGGGCGACCAGGTGAAGATCAGAAGTAACGGTCAGGTAGGAAAACTGATGGAGATACGTGATAAACGCGGTATTGTGAAACTCGGTAATATTCCTATGAACGTGGCCATGTCTGACCTGGTACTGGTGAAGGAAAGGCCGAAGGAAGAAGTGAAGAATTAATCAGGAATCAGGAATTCATGCTGCTAAAAGTTTTCCTGGTTATACGAAGGGCGCTCCTGGCTATTGGTCGGGAGCGTCTTTTATTTAGGCATAACGCTATAAATATTGGAAATTCCTCATTCCCCCAGTCCCGGTTATTTATTTAGCCGGCTAAATAAATAAAACTTTTCTTATCTTCGTTCCATGAACAGACCGTTAATGTGTAGTACCATCAGTCATCTGCTTCAGCAGATCAGTAAGGTACACAGGAACAAGGGTAACCAGCTGCTGGCTGCCTATAACCTCCACGCCGGTCAGGAACAATTCCTGGCGACGGTGTTGTGTGGCGGTGCCATGACGATGAACGAGCTGACGGAAAATCTGGAAGTTACACCCGCCACAGTGACAAGAATGGCCGAAAGGCTTGAAAAGAACGGCTTTCTGAACAAGGAGAAATGCTGTAACGACCAGCGGGTGGTCAGGGTAAGCCTGACGGAAAAGGGAACAGAAGCAGCTACACAGATCATAGATACTACCTGGAATAAGCTGGAACAACAGATGGTCAGGAACATGAGCATGGAGGAAAAGATCCTGCTCAGAAGATTATTAATGCAGGTATTGGAGAATATCGAAGAGGAAGAATAGGGTCGTTTTTCCTTTTTCTAAAATATTTATTTAGCCGGCTAAATAAATACAGTGTTACAAGTAGAGCGTATTGTCGGGGATTAAATTATCAAGCTATAAATTAAAATCAGAAGAATAATTACGAAATGTGGGTGGATTGTATACTTTTGTACCACCATAACGAACATTATACGTTAATACTACTTGTTACCGCCTGCTTCTGTCCGGATCAATCCAAAAGATCTGCCTGATCCCCTTATTTGCTGTAGTGACCATTATTAATACCAAATCAAGTATTATGAGGAATAATGTATTGATACCCGTTTACGACTATGCCGACGTCAACAGGCCTGACAACCCTGTGAGGGGATTTCATATTGACCGTACAACATACCTGGTACAACCTGAAGATGTATCCGAACCTCATAGACGTTCTAACTACAGCCTTACTATATTACTATCCGGTGAAAGCATACAATATATAGACTTCGAAAAATATGTCGTGAAAGCACCGGCGCTGATTATGCTGATGCCTGATCAGATATATAGATATAGTGGGGATAGCTTGTCTGAAATAGTGAACATATCTTTCTCACCGGAATTTCTGCTACCCGAAACAAGTGTCAGCGGTATGGTTTGCTGGTCATGTGTATTTGAAAAAGCCATCGTTCCGCTGACTGATGGTCAGCTGAAAGAATTAATGGCATTCGCACGGCTGATGCTGCGGGAAACGGATAATCCGCAGCCACTGAGTGAAATGATCATCCGCAGTCAGCTGAAATCACTGATGGCAGCTACAGCACGGTTACCACAACTGGATATTGCGGCTATTCAGTCAGATACTTTGCCTAACCGTATCGTACGGCAGTTTAATGAACTGTCTGATATTCATTATAAGGATAAAACACAGGTAGCCCATTATGCGGACATGATGTTTGTCACACCGGGACACCTGAACGATACGATCAAATCGGCTTTGGGAAAGACAGCCAAACAGATCATAGACGAAAAACGTATAACAGAAGCAAAACGTTTATTGTATTGGGGTGAACACACGATTAAAGAGATCGCAGGACAGCTCAACTTTGAAGATGATGGATATTTTAACCGCTTCTTTAAGAAACATACCGGTGCAACACCTGCCTCTTTTCAGAAAAGCATCCGTGAAAAGTACAATTAATACCGTAATTAGTTAAATGATTTTCTTTATTATACGTCCTACTTTTGTATATGAATAGAAACCGTTTTAGCAATCGTCAACTAAAACCGAACGCTCATGAAGTATAACAATCTCGCCTGTTAATTATCAGGAACTGAATTCTCTTATTAGCTATTATTAGTAAATCTACCTCGTAGTGCGAACAGCTACGTAACAACTATCTTTTTTCCTTTCCATCAACTGCGGAAAGGGCTAGGCAGGATTTGCCCATAGCTCCACAATGTATCTGAAATCGCCAATAGGATTGCAGTGTGACCGGCTATTGTCAATTATCAAGAAAACACAAACCGTATGAACCAATTAATGCAGATTTACAAACAAAAGCCCGTAGGCTTTCTCTATAGCCTGATACTGCTGGCAGTATTATCAGGTTGTGCTTCCTCTTCCGCAAAGCCGGATGGGACGCCGCCTCCGACTGTACTGCCTGTATTTAAGGCAGCCGCTGTTCCCGCTTCTACTCACCGTCAATATAATGCTGCACTGGAAGGAAAAGTGAATGTAGAGATCCGTGCACAGGTGGATGGATATCTCGACAAGATCTTTGTGGATGAAGGTGCTTATGTGAAAGCAGGACAATCACTGTTCCGCATCAATGACCGTCCTTACCGCGAACAGTTAAGTAACGCATCTGCCAGTCTGATGGCTGCGCAGGCAAACGAAGAAAAAGCGGCACTGGAAGTATCCAGACTGACCCCGCTCGTAGACAATAACGTTGTATCTGATATCCAGCTGAAAACTGCCCAGGCTGCGTTACAGGCTGCTAAAGCCAATGTGGCACAGGCAAGAGCCATGGTCAGCAATGCACAGATCAATGTTGGTTACACACTGATCACAGCACCTGTCAGCGGTTATATCGGTCGCATTCCTTACAAGACCGGTAGCCTCGTAGGTCGGAGTGAAGTACAGCCACTCACCATCCTTTCTGATGTGAATGAGATCTATGCCTACTTCTCTATGAGTGAAATTGATTTCCTGCAATTTAAGGATAAGTTCAAAGGCAATACGATCGCTGAAAAAGTAAAACAGTTACCACCGGTTGAACTCGTGCTTCCCGACAATTCCATTTACGCTGAGAAAGGCCGTATCGAAACGATGGAAGGTCAGTTTGATAAGACAATGGGAGCTGTAAGTTTCCGCGCTGTATTCCCTAATCCGGACGGCCTGCTGCGCTCCGGTAATACCGGTAAGGTAAAGCTCTCCGAATCCTTTGCTGCTGCACTGGTGATACCTCAGGAAGCTACTTTCGAACTGCAGGATAAAGTCTTTGTCTTCACTGTTGGCGACAGTAATAAAGTAGCCAGCAAGCCGATCACCGTCGCTGGTAAGAATGGCGCTTACTATTTCGTGGAGAAAGGTGTGACGGCCGGTGAAGCTGTTGTGTATACCGGATTAGACCGCCTGCGTGACGGTATGGTGATCCAGCCACAACCGATATCAATGGATAGTCTGCTGAAGATCAGACCTCTCTAACTGACTACTCGTATGTAATGCAATATCCGATGTGACAGTCTGCAAAGACTGAGTAGGATACTATGCCCCTGCATACTGACAAACAACTAACGCAAGCAAATTATGTTAAGAAAATTCATAGAAAGACCGGTACTGGCAACGGTGGTGTCTATTATCCTGGTGCTGCTGGGATTATTGTCTCTCGCCACGCTGCCTGTTACACAGTTCCCCGATATCGCACCTCCCAGTGTGGCGGTAATAGCCTCTTACCCTGGTGCGAATGCGGAAGTAGTGGCCCGTTCAGTCGCCACGCCGATCGAAGAAGCCGTGAATGGTGTGGAGAACATGACCTACATGACCTCTACCTCCAATAACGACGGCTCCATGACGCTCACCGTATACTTCAAACTGGGTACTGACCCCGATCTCGCTGCTGTAAACGTACAGAACCGTGTTGCCAAGGCAACCAGTCTGCTGCCGGTAGAAGTCGTGAACGCGGGTATCACTACACAGAAACAGCAGAACAGTATGATCATGGTGGTGAACCTGATCAGTGACAATGCGGAGTATGATGAGAAGTTCCTTCAGAACTATTCCAAGATCAATATCATCCCGGAAATACAACGTGTAACCGGCGTAGGACAGGCCATGGTATTCGGTGCAAAAGATTACTCCATGCGTATCTGGTTACGCCCCGACCGTCTTGCTGCGAATAACCTCGCTCCGCAGGATGTGCTCAACGCGATTCGTGAACAGAACCTGGAAGCCGCTCCCGGACGCTTTGGCGAAAGCAGTAAGGAAGCATTCGAGTATGTGATCAAGTACAAGGGAAAGCGTAATCAGAATGCACAGTATGAAGACATTGTGCTGAAGGCAAATGAAGATGGTTCCTTACTACGCCTGAAAGATGTCGCCCGTGTAGAGTTTGGCTCATTCACCTATAGCAGTGATACACACGTAAATGGGAAATATGGTATTGGTATAGCGATCTATCAGACCGCCGGTTCCAATGCGAACGAGATACAGAGCCAGGTAAATGAGCTGATGAAAAAAGCTGCTGGCCTGTTCCCTAAAGGGGTAGATTACTTTAACATCTACAGCACCAAAGAATACCTGGATGAATCTATTGACCAGGTGAAACATACCCTGATAGAGGCATTCATTCTTGTATTTATAGTGGTGTTCATCTTCCTGCAGGACTTCCGTTCCACACTGATACCTGCTATCGCTGTACCTGTCGCGATCATCGGTACATTCTTCTTTATGCAGCTGTTTGGTTTTACGATCAACCTGCTGACCCTGTTCGCGCTCGTACTGGCCATTGGTATCGTCGTGGATGACGCGATCGTCGTCGTCGAGGCGGTACACTCGAAGATGGAGACGATCAACATGTCTCCGCGGGTAGCGACGATCACGAGTATGCAGGAAATATCAGGGGCTATCATTTCCATCACCCTCGTCATGGCGGCCGTGTTCATTCCGGTGGGCTTCATGCAGGGACCCGCAGGTGTATTCTACCGGCAGTTCGCCTTCACACTGGCTATAGCGATCCTGATCTCCGCATTGAACGCATTGACGTTAAGTCCGGCGTTATGTGCCCTGCTGCTGAAGAACAACCATAGCCAGGACGCCCATGGCGCCGCTTATACCAAAGGCTTTGGTAAACGTTTCTTCACTGCATTCAACGCTGGTTTTGAAACAGTGACCAATAAATACATCAACAGTATCCGTTTCCTGGTAAGACGTAAATGGATTGCGCTGACTGCACTGGCTGTTGTCATCGGGGTGACGGTATGGCTGGTGAAAAGAACACCAACAGGATTCATTCCTACGGAAGATAACGGCTTCGTGGTATACTCCGTGACTATGCCGCCGGGATCTTCCCTGCAGCGTACCCAGGAAGTGGTAAATAAGGTAGAGAAGGAAATGAAGGCACTGGAATCAGTGAACAGTTACCTGAGCGTTTCCGGGTTCAACATCCTTACCAACTCTAACAGTTCCGCATATGCTGTTGGTTTCGTGAAGCTGAAGAAGCATGAGGACCGTGGTCAGATGAAAGACCTCAAGGATGTAATGGGTATGATGCAGGCTAAACTGGCCGATATCAAGGAAGCCAGCATCTTTATGTTCAACATGCCTACTGTGCCCGGTTTCAGTAACGTGGATGGCTTTGAGGTGATCCTGCAGGACCGTACCGGTGGCCCGCTCGATAAACTGGCCAATACAGCGTATGGCTTTATCGGAGAACTGATGAAGCGCAAAGAGATTGCGTTTGCATTCACCACTTTCAACGCCGGTAACCCACAGTTTAACCTGGAGATCGATGAGACTAAAGCAAAACAGCTGGGTTTATCCGTATCTGATATCCTGCAGACCATGCAGGTATATTATGGTAGTTCCTTTGCTTCCGATTTCAACCGCTTCGGAAAATACTACCGTGTGATCGTACAGGCAGAAGCACCTTCCCGCGCGGAACCTGCATCTCTGAACGAGATCTATGTAAAGAACAATAAAGGTGAAATGGTGCCTGTGAATGCTGTTGTAAAGCTTGAAAGAGTATACGGTCCTGAAACGGTCACCCGCAATAATCTCTTTAACGCAGTAACTATTAACGGTCAGCCGAAACCTGGTTACAGCTCCGGTGATGCGATCAAGGCTGTAGAAGAAGTGGCGCAGCAATACCTGCCAAGAGGTTACTCTTATGAATGGGTAGGTATGACGAAAGAAGAAATTGCGGCTGGCGGACAGGCGGGTGTGATCTTCCTCCTGTGTCTTGTGTTTGTATACTTCCTGCTGGCAGCACAGTACGAAAGTTACATCCTGCCATTGTCAGTGATCCTTTCTATTCCGCTGGGTATCTTCGGTGTATTTGTTTTCATCAACCTGTTTGGTATTGATAACAACATCTATGTGCAGGTAGGGCTGATCATGCTGATAGGGCTGCTGGCCAAGAACGCTATCCTGATCGTGGAGTATGCGGTACAACGCCGTCGTAATGGTATGGGACTCCTGGCGGCTGCGCTCGAAGCATCCCGTTTACGTCTCCGTCCGATCCTGATGACCTCCTTTGCATTCGTGGCAGGTCTGACGCCACTGATGCGTGCGACAGGTTCTTCTGCCCTGGGTAACCGTTCTATCAGTACAGGTGCCGCCGGTGGTATGCTCACGGGCGTCATACTGGGCATCTTCGCTATACCGGTGTTGTTCATCATCTTCCAGTATCTGCAGGAGAAGATCAGTGGTAAGCCACTGAAGACCGCTCAGCATGATACAGCAGGAGATGCAACGGTATAAGCGTATATCAATTTAAAGTATAAAGAAATCAGGATGACACTAAAATATATTCATCTTTCATTCATCTCTTTCCTAATAGTTGCTGGATTAGCAGCATGCCGGGTGGGCCGCAATTACGAACGGCCCTCCCTCGCCCTGCCTGCCCACTATAATGATTCGGCAGCTGCAGCATCGGCTGACAGCAGCATTGCGACGCTGGAATGGAAACAGTTCTTTGCGGATACGACACTGCAGGGGTTAATAGGAAGGGCGCTGAGCGGAAACTATGATTTGCAGCTGGCTATTAAACGTATAGAAACGGCACAGGCATATCTGAAACAGGCGAAATTAGGATGGTTGCCAACAGTAAATCTTCAGGCAACAGCGTCTACTTCCATCCCTTCCAAGAACAGCTTAAATGGTACCAGTCTGAATACATTCCTCGGTACTGATCACATTGAAGATTATAACCTCAGCGCTGGTCTCTCCTGGGAGATCGACATATGGGGTAAGATCAAACGTCGTAAGGAAGCAGCCCTGGCCAGTTACCTGGGCACTTTCGAAGGGATGCACGCTGTGCAGACAGGTCTCGTGTCCAATATTGCCAATAGTTACTATAACCTGCTGATGCTGGATGCACAGCTGAACATTGCAAGAAGTAACGTGGCATTAAGCGACACCATCGTACAAATGATCCGTTTGCAAAAGACGGCCGGTGAGGCGACCGAACTCGCCGTACAACAGGCAGAGGCGCAAAGACAGACAGCTGCTTTGCTGATACCACAGCTGGAGCAGGCGAAGGCCATTGAGCAGAATACGCTACGTATACTGGCAGGTGACCTGCCGGGTACGATCGATTATACGACTACGCTCATCAATACGCCACTGAGAGATATCATGCCGGCAGGCGTACCGGCAGCGCTGCTGAGTAACAGACCCGATGTTAAAGAGCTGGAACTGGCACTGGTAGCTGCGAATGCGCAAGTAGGCGTTGCGCAGGCCAGTATGTACCCATCATTGAACATTACTGCGAACGGCGGTGTGAATGCATTTAAGGCAAGCGACTGGTTTACATTGCCTTCTTCTTTGTTTGGTATGGTAGCGGGAGGATTGACACAACCAGTCTTCCAGCGCGGACAACTGAAAACGAACCTGGAGGTAGCAAAGATCGCGCGGGAGGAGGCTGTGATCCGTTTCCGTCAGGTAGCACTGAATGCGATCGGAGAGGTGTCTAATTCACTTGTGAAACTGGACAAACTGAAAGAACAGCAGGAGATCGCTACCAGTCAGGTGAACACGCTGGCGCTGGCCACTTCACATGCGAGAATGCTTTTCCGTAGTGGGATGGCTAACTACCTGGACGTGATCACTGCGCAGAGCAGGTCACTACAGGCGTCATTGACACAGGCGGATATTACCCGTCAGCAGCTAAGTGCTTCTGTAGAATTATACAGAAGTCTTGGAGGAGGTTGGAAGTGAGCAGGGTAAGATGATAAAGAAAAGTTGTAATAGGTAGATTATAGTTTGTAACCCAATAGCGCCACAGCTCTGTGGCGCTATTTTTTTATCGTCAACTATAATAAAAAAAGCTGTTCCTGAAAAGAAACAGCCGTTTGGTAACCAATGCCAACTTGATAAAAATATCAGGTTTAATTTTCGCTGATGATCCGATATCTTATTGATAACAGTACAAAGATGATGAAATCCGTCTTTTCACACAATGCCGGAATCAGGGTTTAATTTGTATTAATTATGGTCATTATTACTTCTTATTTCAGCACACCTCAGCGATAGATATTACGCTCCCTGCTCGATAAAAAAGACAACAGTTGCAGGTGTTTGGCAATTGTCAGACTATGGGATACAAGATAGCTTTGTGAACATTGATCGGACACAATTGTTAAGTCATAAAAATAAAAACCCAATAAAATGAGTAAAGAGATCAAGTTACCACTGGATCCTGATGTTGATCCAGCTATAGACAGTAAAGTAAAAGCGTTCCTGCATGCATTAAATACAAGCGGTGGTCAGCCACTGGAAACATTATCTCCTGTTGATGCACGTGCTGTGCTGACAGGTGCACAGGAATCAGTGCAGGTTGATACATCAGGTGTGGAGTTTTCTGAAAAAACAATCACATCTGAAGGACTGACCGTTAAGCTGGATATCGTGCGTCCTGCAGGTGTAAGCGGTAAGCTGCCTGTGTTCATGTTCTTCCATGGTGGCGGCTGGGTACTGGGTGATTTCCCTACTCACAAGAGATTGGTACGTGACCTTGTTGTTGCTTCAGGAGCAGTAGCAGTGTTCCCTAATTATACACCGGCACCGGAAGCTAAATATCCTACACAGATCAATGAAGCCTATGCTGCCACAAAATGGGTGGCAGAACATGGTGACGAAATAGGCGTAGACGGTAAGAACCTGGCACTGGCGGGTAACAGCGTAGGTGGTAACATGACAGCTGTTGTAGCTTTGCTGGCAAAGGAAAAACAAGGTCCTGCCATTAAGGGACAGGCGCTGCTCTGGCCTGTGACGAACGCAGACTTCGAAACAGGATCATACAATGAATTTGCAACCGGTCGTTTCCTCACCAAGGACATGATGATCTGGTTCTTCGATAACTATTCTACCGTGGCGCAGCGCAGCGATATTCATATTTCTCCGTTGCAGGCGACAACAGAACAGCTGAAAGGGTTGCCACAGGCACTGGTGATAGTAGCCGAAAATGATGTGCTGCGTGATGAAGGTGAAGCGTATGCACGTAAGCTGGACCAGGCAGGCGTTCCTGTAGCACTGGCACGTTATCAGGGTATGATCCATGACTGGGGATTGTTAAACCCACTGGCGACCGTTCCTGGTACACAGTCTGCTATGAGGCACGTTGGTGCTGAACTGAAGAAGTTCCTGCAATAATCCTTCAGATCCATCCAATATAAATAAGCTCCTGCCTATAGTGCAGGAGCTTATTGCTTTATATCGTTGCTGAAATAGTTTGTGGGTAGAGCTGACAGCAGGTGAGGGGGATAACGTATTATGATGTCAGGAAGGCACCGCCGCAGTACGGGACCAACTGGTAACGAAATACCGTGACGACCGGTCATTCATCTGCCAATAAAGCGTTGGTTACAGCGGGCTAACTATGATTCCGTTGACAATTTTAAATAAGCATATAATAGTATCCTCTTAGTGTGCAGGACTGATAACAAGACATTCCTTTCTGAAATCAGAGAAAGTAGTTCCTGTTGCATTCTTAAAGAATTTGCTAAAGTGCGCGATGTCAGAAAAACCCAGATACCATGCTACTTCTTTCATACACTCATCAGAATAGGCCACCCTTCTTTTCGCCTCCAGTACAATACGCTGACGGATATGATAGCTGGCGGGATACGCCGTGATCTTCTTAATGATCTCATTCAGGTAATTAGGCGTTACAGCGAGTAGCTTTGCGTAGTCCGCCACTTTCCGGTGTGTCTTGAAATGTACTTCTACCAGTGACTTGAATTTCTCTACCAGTTCCAGGTTACGTGTCTGAATAACGGTTTGTAAAGGTCCCTGGAACTGACGGGTAACATATATCAGGAATATCTTCAGGTAACGGCGCAACATCTCCGTTTTGAAGAGGTATACGTTTTTACTTTCTTTCAGCATCTTTAAGGCTACTTCCTGCATTTCCCTGGCGACATCGCTGGTCAGTCTGATACCGGCAGAACGTGAGAACGCCTGGAACAGACCGGAGTTATACATCAGGTCAAACTCCTGTTCACCCATATGAAGAAAGGTTTCGGTAAAGGAGATGACATAGCCTTCCATGTCTTCATCTGTTCTTAGCTGATGCAGCTGTCCCGGAGTAATACAGAAGATGCTGTTGTTCTGCAGGTCGAACATTTCCAGATCCAGTACAAGGGTGCCGCTTCCTTTAGTGATCCAGATGATCTCTACGTAGTTCTGTTTGTGTGGTGTGGCATTGTGCTCCATAATGTCTTCCGGCATGTCGCTGAAGGTCTGGATCTGAAACGGCAGATTAGCATCTATATCCTCGAGCTTTAATAAAGGACAATATTCTGTATACTTCATGGCTTGTGGTTTATGCCAATCTTATAGGCCAATAGTATGCCTGAGTTGTTATGTATTGATAATCATTTACTTGTGCTTTATGAACGAATGAGAAAACGCGAAATATCGTCATATCGCCGTTTTTCACGGAAAATCCGTTTATGATATTTAATAATTCGCGGGATCCGGATACTCGCGATCATTCCAGTCACTACCAAAATTGGAGGTTACAGCAATTTTAAGCCAGGTTCTGTATAACTCCTTTACCAGGAACCCCATGTAGTCTCAAAAGCCGTATTTTGGCCTCATAAAGCACGAAATATACAGTTAAGTTCATCCTACCTGTTGTGCCTTTATCTTTTCGCTCGCAATTTCTCTCTCGCGGCTATTCACTAAATAAAGTGAGCAAAAACAGTGAAATCACTAAATATAGTTAATTGTTAGATAGTAAATTTTAATCAAGTGACTCTTTCTCAGTTCTTTGGGCGAGTGGTATATGATTTGTTTTCCCTATGCAGCTATACCGACATCACAACAAAACAGAAAGAGAATGATAGACTTTAGCGTACCGACAAGAGAACAGATTTATCCTGGAAACGAAGCGGCCTTTGACACATTGCATAAAAGACTTGGAATGGTGCCGAATTTATACGCAACGATCGCCTATTCCGAAAATGGACTCAACAAATACCTGGCCTTCCAGACTGCAAAGACCTCCCTGTATAACCGCGAAAGAGAGGTCGTGAACCTGGTCATGGCACAGGTCAACGGTTGCCGTTACTGCCAGAGTGTATATACTGCTCTCGGTAGAAAGAACGGTATCCCGGAAGAGGAACTGATCGCTATCAGGATGGGTAGTAGCAGCCATCCCCGGTTACATGCACTGGCTGCACTGACAAAAGAGATCGCCGAAAATAAGGGCAGGGCTTCCGCGGAGTGTCTGAATCGCTTCTTTGAAGCAGGATATGATAAGGGAAACCTTGTTGACCTCATCCTGCAGATCAGCGATAACATCGCTATGAACTACCTCTATAATTTAACGCAGATAGAAATAGACTTCCCGTTAGCTCCCGAGCTTCAGGAAGAGAATGACGCCTGAAATTTTTATAGGAACCATTAATAACACCATATGACAAAAGCTATTCACAGTTATGCAACGCCGCAAGCCTCAAAGAGCAGAGCCGCACAGATGTCTGTCCCGGAAGAAAAACCGCACGTGCCGTTTGAGATCTATAGACTGGAGGACCTATCCGGGAATAGTCACTTAAACGATGGTGTACCTCATCTGCACAACAGTTTTGAACTGGTATGGGTACTCGATGGGAGTGGTAATTACTTTGTAGATAATGAGCAACATGACGTTGGCCCTGATCAGATCTACTGCCTTACGCCGGGACAGCTGCATCAGTTCCGGCCAGATCACCAGACCCGCGGATTCGTACTGACCTTCAGTCCTGAATTCCTGTTTATGCCGCAGGATAATGCGGCGCTTATTTTTCATTCCAGTTCCTTTCATAAACTGTCTGGTACTACCATCATCCCGCTGACCAGCGAGATCAGGGAGGAAATGGAAGACCTGGCAGGTAAGATGGTACGGGAGTTTGAAAACTTTTTTCTGCTCAGATCTGAAATACTGCGTGGCCTGCTCAATATCTTCATGATCTACCTCACCCGTCAGTATCGTCCGGCTGTGTTACCGGCTATAAAAGCTGGTAATAAAACACTGGTTAACCGGTTTTTCGCCATTGTTGAAAAGAAATATATGGAGTATAAGCTTGTTGCCGAATATGCGGATGAACTGGCCGTTACGCCCAATCATCTCAATGAGATGGTCAAGAAAATATCCGGCTTCCCTGCCAGTCATCACATCCGGCAGCGGGTTGTGCTCGAAGCGAAGCGCCTCGCTACCTATTCCGGGTCCAGCATGAAAGAGATCGCCTATAGCCTCGGCTTTGATGATATTGCACACTTCAGTAAGTTCTTTAAGAATTTCTCCGGTAGAAGCTTTACCGATTACAAGAAAGATGCGATGCAGCAGTTTTTAAGTATATAACTCATCGCTTATGATATATAATGCTACCCAATTGCATAGGTATCTAACAGCCAGCTAACAGGCTTTTATACCCTCTCCCTCTCTATTCATACAGTGCCTGATATCTGTAGTAATTAAGCTTTAATACATCATTATAAGGGCACCCAAAGGGTACGTTAATATCCCCGGATGTTAAAGTGCCCTTTGGGTGCCCTTATACGCACAGGTCGCAAATATGGTCCGTATGGTTCAGCCTGTATAAAACGATCTGTATCAGAAGCCCATTTGATGAACGTTTGGGGGGCGCGGTGCTATTTCATGTCATAACACCTAACATTGTGGCATATTTGTCTGTATGTAGCAACACGTAATAACCCTCGAAATTTCCTAACTAAAAACTGATAATTATGAAATCCCTTGTCAGCGCACTCGCTTTGGTGACAACTATTGCCGTTGTCTCCTGTAACAAACAATCTACGCAAGAGAAACTGAACCCATCCGGCATCGCTGCGGCTGCAGCACAAGAAAACCCTGATGCGAAACGTCTGGCAGCACTTTTCCAGAGCGCCGGTCCCCGGACCCAGTTCTATACGGTCCCTCCCCGTGAAGGAACAACGATCGGTACACAGAATGGTTCCAAGTACACCATTCCTTCCGGCGCCTTCCGCAGAAAAGATGGTTCCGTACCTACCGGGCCCGTTACGGTTGCTATCCGTGAAGTACTAAGTCCAAAAGACTTCGTATTCTCCAACAGACCTACTGCCACCAATGGTAATTACCTGTTGTCCTATGGTGAGTTCTTTGTTCGTGCCACAGAAGCCGGCGCTGACCT
Organism: Chitinophaga agri; assembly: GCF_010093065.1. Classification (NCBI taxonomy): domain Bacteria; kingdom Pseudomonadati; phylum Bacteroidota; class Chitinophagia; order Chitinophagales; family Chitinophagaceae; genus Chitinophaga; species Chitinophaga agri. The sequence continues at coordinate 7,302,201 of NZ_CP048113.1, forward strand.
GACCCTTGCTGCACCGATCGCTGTGCAGACGCCGGTGAGAACACAGCTGCGTCCGCAGGAAAAAGTGCCGATGTGGAATGGCGACACCTCCGCTTATTATATCCTGAACGGCTATAATCAGTTCAACCAGGCCACTACTGTTACGCAACCTGCTTCACAGGATCCTGGTATCAACTGGAACGCAGCGCCTGACTACGCGTTGTTCAATTCCACTACCAACACCCTGGATTTCTCTATCTCTCAGCTATTGCAATGGCGGAACTGTGACGTGTTCAGCGGTACTACCGGACCTAAAACAACTGTATTAGGCTATTTCAACGTCTTCAATGACGATACCCCTAACTCATCTCCTGAACAGCCAAGCATGCTGTTCTTCAAACCCAAGACGATCAATTCTGTTGTCAAATTCTTTAACCTTATCCTTAATGCACCTCCGGGCTTCAAAGGCTTCCTGAGCTATCAGGCAGTGATCCCTGTAGGCCAGCAGGGTACTTTCCTGGCGATCACCTCTCTTAACGGACAGTTCTACGCTGAACTGAAAGATGTGACCATCGCTGCTCCTGCCAGTGGTACAAACTACACACCTGTTAGCTTTAACCTGGTGCCGGTATCTGCCACGGATCTGGTTGCCCTGGTAAATGAATTAAATAACAGATAAACATAAAAAAGTAGTGTGGCGTATCCTGCCACACTACTTTACAACAAAGACAGGCTACCCTTTACGGCCGGCTGAGTAACCGTTGGAGGGCTTTTGCCCCTTCTTTGTTGTCCGGGTTTAACGCAATGGATCGCCGGTACATAAGGATGGCCTCCTGCGTCTTTCCTGTTACTGACAATGCCTCTGCATAGCTGTCATAAGTATTGAAACTATCAGGAAATAGCAGCATATTGATCATAAATGTTTCTACGGCTAACTGCTGGTGTGCCGGAAAAGCTGATAAATACAGGAACTCATATCCCAGTGTGTTCATCTCCCGCTCACTGATGTAATAATGACTGGTGTCACTTTTAAATGTATACAGACAACTTACCGCATTCTCCATTCCATATTGAATGATCGCCTGACCAAACAACCTGGCCAGTGACGTTTTCCGGTGTGTGTGTAATGGGGCCTGCTCATGCAGTATATGATAAGCGGATGTAATCACATCACCAAACGGTGCTCCTGCATAGTTATCAAACGCAATAATTGTTTCCTGCCGGTCAAGATTCCTGTAATAGAATGTAGCCAGGCCGAATTTAAATCCTCCATGCCCTACGGCCCTACCGGTACCAGGTTGTTCAAAGATATCCCACCCCAGGCCATAACTCCCCCTGCCTTCACCTTTCATTGTATCCATGTGCTCCCAGAGGGTATCTCCGCTATTGAGACAAACTGGTGTGAACGCTTCCTGCATGGACGCCTGATGTAATAACCTGCCTTCAAAGAAAGCCCTGTCAAACAATTGCAGATCACCGGTTGTCGTCACAATATTGGACGCACCCACTGCCGCACTGTTATTATAATCCGTATAACGGTATCTTTTGATCGCCGATATATTGGTACGGGTAGCGTCATACATTTTTTCATACACATGAGCGGTAACAATATGTTTATCCGATGGCCGGAAGGAATAGGTGTCGCAGCTGGTTCGCAGCATCCCTGCCGGCTGAAATATGTGTTGCTGCAGGTAGTCGCTGAATGATTGTCCACTAAGCTTTTCTACCAGCAGCGCCAGCAGTGAATAGTTGGTATTGGAATAACGGAACTTATCTCCCGGCAGGAAATACAGTGTCCGTTTCTCCTTTATCAATGTCGGAATAATGATCGCATTTGTTACAATCGTGTCCGGAAAGGCGCTTATTAACGATTCATATAACTCCAGGTCGGGTAGTCCGGATGTATGGGTCAACAGATGCCTGATAGTGATATCAGCATAGGGGAAATCCGGAAAATATGCCTGTAAATGATCTTCCAGTGTCAGCAGTCCTTTTTCTTTTAACTGCAGGATAGCAGTGGAGGTAAATATCTTCGAAATGGAAGCCAGGTTAAACCTGGAACTATCTGTATTCAATATGCCAGTCGCCAGGTCAGCATGACCGAAGGACCGTTGATAGATCGTCCTGCCTTTTACTGCCAGCAGTATATTCCCGTTCAGGAGCTGTTGTTGTGCTATCTGGTTAAAGTAAATATTGAGATTCCCTAACCGTTGCTGCGCAATGCTATGTGTAGAATTGAGCAATAAGAGTATGAGGAAAAGTCCGCGTTTCATAGTTGTCTGCGATTTGAAAAGCAATAGTAATAAAGCCGGTTGGCACCGCAGGACAAATGTGACGAAACGCAGGGCATAAGTGATAAAAAGCAAAGCCCCCGCCAGATCGGCGGAGGCTTCCTATATAGTCAGCTTACTGGGGTAGGGTGTCTTTCTTCCAGGTGGTGTCCTTTTTCATTTTATGCTTCATCTTCTTATGCATGGAAGTGTCCTTTCTTGGTGTTGTATCCTGCCTGAAAAATTCGTTACCGGCAATGTATGCCTGTTCATTGGATGAATTTGCTGCGTATGATGGCGAGGACAATCCCCCGAAATAAACAAAGCCGCCAGATGCGATCAGCAAACCGATGATTGCGAGATGCTTTTTCATAACTCAATTTTTTTTATGAAGAGTGAATAATAACCTGTCATGCTAAAATCCTGCTTGGTTTGCTGATGACGCATGGATATTAAATATCACGCGCTTATATTTCATGAATAATTAAGTATTGATAATGCCTGTTATGTTAATGTGGACTTCCCGATAGAAAGAGGGAAAATAAATATACAGCCACAGCAATGAAATCGGATACCTATCGTAATGTGAGGAGAATCAGCTGATTCTGAATTATAAATCTTATATTTGGAATAGGCATTCATTAAGTATTGTGTTTCGGGAATCCAATTGACAGATCCAATTTCACACGTTAATAGTTTCACACAACAAGAGTTTTTGCAACAAGCACCGGCATTATTTATTTATTTATTACCAACACCCCAATAATAAACTGACCTCTACATGAGATATGACTCCTTACCCCAGATCGAGGCGCGATTCAAGATTGATTCGGCTTCTCTGCTGACGCCATTTTCTCTGCAGGTTCCTGGTGAACAGCTGTTTCTAAAAGGACAATTGTATAAACCGGGCCGCACGAATTATTTTTATCCCACAGTTCATACGAAAGAACGGATCGTCCTTCATTTCACTGCGGGTAATCTGAGGTCCGACATGCAAAGTCTTACCACACAGGACAGACATGTGTCCGTTCCATTTGTGATCGCCAGGGATGGTACTATTTACCAGCTCTTTCCTTCTAAAAACTGGTCCGGCCATATTGGCAAGGGAGTAGGTAATGAAAACACACAGAATGCGCAGGATAAGGTGACCATAGGTATTGAACTATCTAACTATGCCTACCTCGTACCACATGATGGCGTACTGGAAACGGTTTATTCCCGTCAGCCGGTAAACGGCAAACCAGGTCCCATAGACGAATACTGTGCACTTAGTAACAGTGAGGCTTTCATCAAGATCAACCAGCCATTCCGTGATCAGTCCTATTATGCTTCCTATACCCCGGAACAGATAGAGAGTACTATTATCCTGCTGCGTTATCTGACCTCAACCTACAATATTCCGAGACAGTTCCTGCCGGAAGATAAAAGATATATTACAACGAATGATGTGCTCAGCTTTAAGGGTATCGTTTCTCATATTAACTACCGCTCTTCCGGTAAGTGGGATATAGGTCCTGCATTTGACTGGGATACACTCATCAGTGGTGTAACAGCACCAGCATTCCTTCCTGCTGCCACCAGCCGTTCGCTACACTTCGTAACCCGTGACCTTACTGCTGCTATCGCATCTGAAGAAGAGATCGTAGATAAGTATGCCGGAGTAGGCGACTTAAATGAAACCGGCCCTGAAGCAACAGATAATGAAGGATACTATCCGCCCAGCTTCGAGGAAGACCCGCTGGAAGGTGTCACTCCTGCCAGTGGTAAAGTATTTGCTTTGCTGGTAGGGATCAATGCATATGCGAAAGTACGTCAGCTGCATGGTTGTTTAAATGATGTGAAACAGGTGGAAGACTATCTCAGGAACCGTACACCATTCGACTGCCGCATTGAAAAACTGCCTGATGAGCAGGCAACCCGTGCCAATGTGTTCAAACTGTTCGAAGAGCATCTCGGACAGGCTAATGAAGAGGATACTGTCCTGTTTTATTATTCCGGCCACGGCACACAGGAAGATGCTGCGCCGGTATGGGAGGAGACCGATGGTAAACTGGAGTGCCTTGTTTGTTATGATGGAGATGCCGCCAAGCCGGCAGACTACCTGCTGACCGATAAGGAGCTGCGCTATATGATCGGAAAGCTGTATGAGAAGACAGGTGCGCACATCGTAACGATCTTTGATTGCTGCCACTCCGGCGACAATACACGCGGTCAGCTGATCAATACAGCTTATGCTAGCAAAGAAGTCATCAAACGTATGGTCTATAATCCGGACCATAACGCCCGTTACGCTGGTGCATTCCCGCAACGTGACTGGAATGACTTCCTGTTTAGTAAGGACATTAAAGAGGAAGACATCAATGGTCGTAAGCCGGATGAATTCCTCCCCGAAGGTATACACATACAGATGGCTGCCTGTGAAAGTGATCAGTCAGCTGTCGAAGTAAGCGGGGAAGGTGTGTTTACCAAAAAGCTCCTGGGCGCACTGGACGCCTGCACAGGCAACGTGTCTTACAATGAACTGGGCAGCCGCATCCGGCAATACCTGCGTTTCAGCTTTCAACAGACACCGAAGATCTATGTCTCCGGCAACAGGAAAGGGCTGATGGCCGCAGGTTTCCTCAACCGCAGCCTGACTGACCAGGCCACTGTTGCTGAAGTGACTTATAATATAAAAGGCTGGCAGCTGAACCTCGGCGCTATTCATGGTGTAGATGAAAATACAAAGATCACGGTGATAGATGCGGCTGACACAAGCCGTAAATGGGTAGCGATTACTGATAAAGTGTTTATTGACTATAGTATCATTTCTATTGATGGTAGTCCCGGCCAGGACAGGGCGCATAAGGCATTTGTAGAGGGGCTGATGAGTGGGAAGATCTTACTTGAACTGAATAATGTCAATGGCAATCCTGCGGAGATGGCCAGGTTGCTGGACGATATTGAAAGTAAAGCAGGTGGACGGTTTGAGTTCCAGAGTGCTGCCGGAGAGAACGGCCGCAGCGCTGACTATACCTTACATATCAGAGCAGGAGAGGCGATCATTACCCGCGCGAATGATCCTTATCGCCCGGTAGTACGCCCGCTGGACATTGTGAAGGAGAGTGGTATACCGGAACTGGTAGAAACCCTCAAACATATTTCACAATGGCACTTTATTAAAGAACTCCAGAACAGTACGATCCCTGATGGCTTCCCTCAACAGCCGCTCCGTATGGAACTCACCCGTATCTATCCTGATGGCTGCCGTGAGAAACTGGATACCACTATGGGCAACGCCGTTTTTCATTTCGAAGAGAATGAAACCCTCTGGAAAGGAGCGATGGAGATCAAGCTAACCAATCAGACGAACCAGCCTTTATATGTTTCGGCATTATACCTGGCAATACAGTTCAGCAGTTATATCGATTACCAGTATGATATACCTGTTTTGCTGGAACCAGGAAAATCGATGTTGGTGGCTAAAAAAGGAGCCGACAGGATCCGTATCCGTCAGGACAATTTTGTGAGGGAGTACAACTGGCCGCTCAGTATAGAAACACTGAAGGTTATTACCAGCACCGAACTCTTTGATGTAAAAGCACTGGAGCTGGGTAATCTGCCTGCGCCATACGTACTGGCTGACAGGGAAAAAGGCGTGGTAAGAAGCGGTATGGAAATTCCCAAAGCTATCGATACATCAGAAGATGAAGAAACCGTTTTTACCGGCTGGATCACGCAGCGACTTAACTTTATCTTTAATAATCCTTCATATAACCGCATTGATGAAAAGACCCTGCAGGGATTGATGGAGTATGAAGAGACGGCTTATTATGCCGCAGGACTGTATTTTAACTTAGTGGAAGACGTCAATGGACAACCCACCGGATTGCAGCTCAAACCAGAGATCAAGCTGCCTGAGGACCAGCGGGGCATCTTTGGAGATGCGGTGTTATGGATCGCCAATACCATCGAAACCACCCAGCGTAAGCGGTTATATAACCGGCTTAAAAATACGGACAGGCTCCGTATTGTGGCTGAAGGAGATTCCTGGTTCCAGTACCCCATCCGTCTGAAAGATATCCTGGATCAGCTGTATAAACTCTATGCTATCCGCAGCTTTGCAGAGGCAGGCGATACGCTGGAAAATTACATGAAGAAAAAGGAATACCTGAAAGCGATCAAAGAGGAGGAAGCTCAGATATTCCTGGTAAGTGGTGGCGGAAATGATATACTGGGAAAACAGTTCCGGGAGTTCCTGCGTGCTGTACCGGCAGAGAATGATGGTGCATACAGCCGTTACCTGGAAGATACGTTTATGAAGAAGCTGGACGACCTGGAGAAATGGTACCGGGACATGTTCACCGAATTACATGACCGGTATCCGAACCTGCGCATCCTGGTACATAGTTATGACTATGTTATACCGGTGGATACTGATCTCACGCCCAGGAAAACCAGCTGGCTGGGTAAATATATGATTGAGAAGAATATTAAGCCACAGCCGGAAAGGGAAGAAGTGATAAAGTTCATTCTGAACAGGTTCAACGAACGCCTGCAGAAAATAGCAGCAGATTATGCCGGCATCGTATACTATATAGATGCAAGGAATACCGTAGAACGTAATTCATGGTATGATGAAATTCATCCTACGAATGATGGATTCGGACTGGTTGCCGATAAGTTCGTTGCGGTGATAGAATCTCTGCGGCCTGGACTGGCGCCTTTTATTGAGTCAGTAGCTTTGTCTGCACAATCCTGAGTGGATTGTTTTGTTCTGTATAACATAAGGTGAAGGTGCCCGTTAGCGCGGACACCTTCGTTTGTTATATGTAGTAATTATCAGCTTGCACATGTATTAGTTTATCATTTAGTTTGTCCTTGGCTAATAATATGTAATTTTGCAGTCACAATATACCTATGTCATACTCTAAAAATTATATGTTGCTCTGTGTAGCAGCATGCCTGTTTGCGTGTAAGCAACAGCCTACAGCTTTGATGAATGCCTCCGCTCAGTTAACAGACAGTATTGGTCAGTCTAAAAGATCTACTCAGAAAAAGAATGCTGCTGTGCTTATTCCGATCGACAGGAACGATAAGGGTTTTCCTGACGGGTTACCGGTTGATATGGTTACACCCGCAGGGTGGTCTATCAGATACCTGGTGAAAGATGATGAAACCAAATACGACGAACTTTATATTGAATGTGCCAAAGGAAGCAGTAAGGTGGTTTTTCAGGACTTGTTCCTGAACGTAAGGTTAATTCCGCGTTTTTCCGCAGAAAGTGACACACATCTTTTTCTTACGCATAAATGTGGGTCTGACTGTATAGGCCTCACAACTGTCAGTAAGCAGCAGATACCTGAATATCAGACATATGAATGGGTGCTGGATTATGACGTGGCTACAGGGCAGGTAGTGTATAAGATCGCTGACGATAGTACGGAAGACAGCGTGAAACTGATGGTGGTGAATGTCCCACTGGGAAAGGAAAAGCGTATAGCTTTTGATAACTTACCTGCGCATTCGCAAAAGGGAGGGGTGGACAGCATTGTTTTTAAGAACAGGAAGGTGCAGTTGTTCGCCGGACTGATAGATAGAAATGACCCTGACGAAGAAGACATTGTGAAAGAAACACGTACTGTGTCTTTTGATAGATAGAATACCGTTATACTTGCAGAAAGATGTGGAATCATGGTAGAAGCAACTGATGTGCGCACTGGCAATATGGTATGGTATTATGATCTGTATATGAATGAGATGGTGTTTGAGGTAGAGGGTTTACTGGATGGCTTTATTTACAACTCATCACTACCTAAGAGTAAGTTGCCGCTGGCAAGTGTACATCCCATCACACTGGATGCCGGACAGCTGCATAATCTGGGATTTGTAAGAGGTGACAGAGAACATGGGGAAGATGTCAATGTATTTTCCTACCGGTATAACCGTAAGGATAGTATCTATGTGAGGGATGAGGGATATGTGTTCCAGGTATTGATCGAAACGTCTGGTCAGCAGGTGCCCTGTGGACAGCCGATATTATATGTACATCAGTTACAGAACCTGTTCTACTGTTTGACAGGTAAGGAACTGTGATCCGGTGTGGACGTTCCCGCAGAGGAAGCCCACACCGGATTAGTTATATCATGGATGCGGGCCCATACAGGTGATGGCTACGCCGCTGAAACTTCCTTTGATAGTGATAGTTTTCTCGGAGCCAGACTCTATGTCGTTAGGTCCGGTAAATTCAAAATTGCCGGATATGTAAGCCTTTACATCATCAAACCGGATCTCTGACAGCGTGAAGGTACCTTTCTGTGAACTGGAGGAAATATCTTTTCCTGCGCCTTCATCTGCTGTTTCTGTTGCCTCATCCTGCGGATAATTCAGGAACTGTGCAAAGTTACCTGCTTCATCCTCATTACCTGTTTTAATGAACTCGATGGTAGTGGGTTTAAATTCCCCTATTTTCTTGAGATCAAATCGCAGGGACAGTATCCTCTTGCCGTCACGTAAGGTACATTCCAGGTTCATGATAGCCTGTTTACTGCTACCAATAGTGGCAGTTCCCCTGATATCCTTCGAGGAAAAGACACTCCCGTTCTTTTCGATGTTTAAGGTACCCGGATTGAGTACTTTCTTTTGTGCGAGTACAGTAGTCACGCTCATACAGAAGATAGCAACTACTGCGGTTGATATCCGTGATAGTGTTTTCGTTTTCATGTAGGTGTAGTTAGGGATAGCTGATAATTGACGAAAGATACAAAAATTATTTTCAAACCACTACCAGTGACAGATGTACTATATTATTTTATAACAGCGGTCCGTCTGTATGGTGAACGGCGGTAGAGAAAACGTGTTTTCAGACAGACGTATTGATAGCGAGTGTTTTAAGTGCGGACATGGCTTTTTCCGCATCTTCCGTATCATGTCTCTGCGTAAAATAGATATATCTGTAATGCCGCTCATGCTGTAAATATAGTAAACAACAGTAGGTGTTGTCAGTACATTTGACGCATAAGTGTTATTGATAATTTGATGAGTGCGCTATATCTTGCTGCCCTTTAACAAATATTATGACCCAGATCTGGACCAGTAGCAAAGGAGACAAGATTATTGCATTTGCCAACAACACCTTATACAAAGCCAATCCTAAAGACGAAAACGTATCCTTTCTCGTTGCCGGTATGAAAGCAGGTGACTTTTCCGATCCTGCCCTGTTTGCATTACCGCTTGATATTATCAGGTCGATCCATTGGCAGGAAGGTAATGATCACATACAGGTATTCTTTAGTCGTGAATCAGAAGAACATTTTATTATCAAAGATCCGGTGATACGGGAGGAGATCTTCAACCACCTGAAAGCATACATTCCCGGTGCTACGTATGGTGTAGATAGATATGATGAGATGAGAGCGGCTGCCAAGCCGCTGGCTGGACTGGTAGTTGTGTTGCTGCTGTTCGCCTATACCATACATGTGATGGCCGAACTGAATAGTGGAGAATCTGTAACAGCATTCGGACGTCTCGGCGGCCTGATAGTAGGACTGGTGTCATTGGGTACGGTGAAAGTGCTATTGGTCTATGGCGCATTGATCGCAATAGCCGGTTATTCAACCTATAAAAAGATGAGGAATCCGCCGGTGGTACATGTCATTGGACTGGGGCGTCCTGCAAATATATGAGGTAAGTATTAACAGGAACATAGCTGATATAAACGGGCTGTTCGGCAATACGGACGGCCCGTTTATATTACTATCAGGGCCGGACTGGGCGTATGCCGGTAGGACAGGCGCCAGCAGTGTTGCTGTCAGTAACAGAGAGTAGTGTTTCATTTGGGTTAATTTTGGCCGTGCTAAAGGTAGCAGATTTTACTTTCTTTATATATATTAGCCGGATGAATCAGGAGTTGAAAATCCCTATACGGCGTCCGTTTGTTCTTTCTGGAGGTGGCGCCCGTGGCTATGCCCATCTTGGCGTTTTAAAAGCATTTGAAGAGAAGAATGTCTTTCCTGAAGCGATTGCGGCTACCAGTGCCGGCTCTATAGCTGCGGCATTTATCTGTGACGGGTATAGTACAGATGAAGTAAAAGAGATCTTCCAGCGTACAAAGATGGGACTCTCTATGCAGTGGCGGAACCTGAAGGCGGGTTTCCTGTCCTTACGTACGGTAGAAAAGGTATTGAAACAGACATTACGCCATACAACATTTGAATCGTTACCGGTACCATTGTATATCTCTGCAACGGATTATCACACCGGCTTTCAGCGTATATTTTCACAGGGAGAAGTGATCCCGGCAGTGCTGGCAGCTTCTACGATCCCGATGCTGTTCCCGCCGGTGATGATAGATGGTATACCTTATATCGATGGCGGTATTTCCGGCAATCTGCCTGTAGAGCCTTTACTGGGGCAATACAGGGATATTGTAGGGGTGCATGTGAATCCATTGCCAGCCTACAATCCGTCGGGCAGCTTCCTGGCAGCAGTAGACCGTACGATGCACATGGCTATCCAGGAAGCAGTATTGAAGAATAAACGACACTGTGACCTGTTTATTGAGCCTGAGGCACTGGGACAGTTTGGGATGTTCGATTTTAAGCGCCTGGATGCTATTTATGCTACCGGACTGGATTATACCCGTCAGTTACTGGAAGAGGGGCAGGTAAAGGCACTGGCCGGGAATAGTCAACTTGTCAAGTAGGATTTTGTTTGCCGGTAGGGAAACAGCTTGTACGAAAAAGCCGGGGAGTGCGTTTATATAGGTAGATCGCGTTGTTCATTTGCCTCCTATCGTAAACCCACTCAGAAAAATGAGACACTCGCTTAAAAATTCCATGATTATCGGTACCCTTGGTATCTTTTTATTGTTTGCCTGTAGCAAATCTGAAAATGTAACTCCTTATCAAACGGCCCCTAAAGCAGAAACAAGGGCCAAAGGAGAAGCCGCTGCCCTCGCAGTACCTGTTGGTACAGTTGTTTACACCAGCAATGGTTATAAGCTGACGCTTACCAACAATGACCCTAATTTTAATGAAACGGTACGCCAGAAGATCGTAGACATCTTCTTTGGTAAGTATCCGCAATTGCTGACCCGCTTCAACCCAGGCGTCACCAAGTCAATTACCTATGTGATTGACCCTAACTACAGTGGTGTGGCCTATACTTCCGGCACCACCGTTACTTACAGCGCGGCATGGTTCCAGAGCAATCCGCAGGATGTTGATGTTGCCACACATGAGATCATGCATATCATTCAGGCCTATACGGGTGGTACACCTGGTTGGCTGACGGAGGGTATTGCTGACCTGGTGCGTTACAGGTATGGTGTTAACAATGCGGCCGCAGGATGGACATTGCCTGCCTATTCTTCTTCACAGTCCTATACAAACGCTTACCGCGTAACCGCCCGTTTCCTGGCATGGCTGGAGAATCACGTGAGCAGCACGATCGTCACCAATCTGAATACTGCTTTACGTAATCATACCTACACTGCCAATACCTGGGTAACACTGACAGGCAAAACTGTAGATCAGCTGTGGGCTGACTATGGCGCGAATCCTGCTTTGTAACAGGTAAATTGTATCGTGCACCAGTGTTGCTACAGATCATTATAACTATCACACGGAGGTGGTGAACCGCGGTCGTTTATGCAACACGGGTTAATCAGGAATTAAGAATCAGGAATTGAGAATTTGTAAGTCTTACATGGGCATATTGTCCATAGTGTGTACAAGTTAGTTGCGCGATGTTTCATCTGATCGATATCAGCATTCCGCTTACTATCGGGTGGAAGACGGTTGTAGCAGCTCAATTCCTGATTCGAAATTCCTGCTTAATCAAAGATCGCTTCCGGCGGTGTCCTGTCAACCCTGAAGGCCTGATCAAGATAATACAACACTGTCTCAGGGGCTTTCGCATTCCTGTCCAGTTCCCGTAGCGGTGTAACGATCTTCGGGTATTCATCGATAAACTCCAGTCCCTCAACCGGCGGAAGGTCAAAAGATTTCATCAGCAGGCGGAACCTTTCCAGTTCAGCTCCCCAGTACCGGATATATTTGCTGGCACTGATGTTCAGTTCTATCAGGATGTCCCGGGTCTGAAACAAGATCCCGGCTTCCAGTTGGCATTCCTGCGTCAGTTCTTCCTCGTATTTTTCCAGCTCCTTCAGTACAAAGTCTTTTTGTAGTAAAGGCGTGGTCATACTGTCTTCTTCGTATATGCCGTAGGTACAACTTACCTTGCCGGGTAACGTCTCTGCCAATGTGAGAAAAAGCGCCCACAAACGGTCGTTGTCAATATTGACGGTTGCCTGAAAACGGTAAGGCATCCTGGGGTTCTCATTCAGTACAAGGCTATATCCTTCCACGATCTTCGCTTTCCTTCTCCTGAAAAGTATTTCGTCAATATCAGGACGATAGTCCAGTTCATCGTCGGCAGGAATACGTACAGTAACAGGCAGTTTTAACATGTCATAAAGGTAAGGTATACCATTGTTTTAGGCATGGTTCATGATAAATACCAGTATGAAGCATACGGAACGGTCTTATCAGCGTATAGAGAATTATGGTATCATCGGTAACCTGGAAACGGTTGCCCTGGTTTCTCTGACGGGATCAATAGACTTTATGTGTTTTCCCCGTTTTGATTCCCCGACGATTTTCGCTTCCCTGCTGGACTCGCGTCAGGGTGGTTATTTTTCTGTCGAACCACAGATGGGATCCTATAATTCCAAGCAGTTGTATATACCTGGTACTGCCATTCTGCTGACCCGCTTTTTCTCTGAGTCGGGTATTGCGGAACTGACAGATTATATGCCCCTCCAGCCGGTTGAGGAAGAGACAGACAGCACGATTGTCCGTAAGATCAAGGCTATCCGTGGGGACATTACCTTTAAAGTGCATTGCGCACCCCGTTTTGACTATGCTGCGGCCAGACATGAGGCAGTTCTCAAGAAGAGGAAGAATGAGGTGATCTTCAAAGATATCAACAATGGAAATGTGCAGCTCCGGCTGATCGCCGACGTTCCGCTGCAGCTAAAAAGAAAGGATGGTTATGCGGAATTCATCCTGAAAGAATCGGAAACGGCGCATGTGGTTTTACAGGCTGTCAAAAAAGACCATAAAGCGGCTTTTGCTGACATTGAATACTACGCCCATGATACTTACCATCAAACGATCACAAAATGGCGGGAATGGGTCGGAAAATCCACTTACAGGGGACATTACAGTGAACTGATCACCCGTTCCGCCATTACGCTTAAATTACTGACTTCCGTCCGTTATGGTTCTGTCATAGCAGCGGCCACTTTTGGTATACCGGAAACACTGGGTGGCAGTCGTAACTGGGACTATCGTTTTACCTGGATACGGGATGCTGCCTTTACCATGTACGCCTTCCTGAAACTGGGCTTCTATGATGAGGCGACTGCTTTCATGGCCTGGATCTCCAGCCTTTGTTCAGAGTCAAAGCTGCAGCTGCTGTATCGTATAGACGGTAATAAATGTGAAGGGGAGAAGGAGCTGAAGTATCTCGCCGGCTACAAGGATTCTAAGCCTGTCAGGGTAGGGAATGCAGCCGCTATCCAGCATCAGCTGGATATCTACGGTGAGCTGATCGACACGATCTACATTTACAACAAGTCGTATAAACCGATCACTTTCGAGTTCTGGACATTGATCCGTCAGCAGGTGGAATGTGTGGTGGCCGACTGGAAAATGGCCGATCATGGTATATGGGAGATCAGGAATGAAGAGCGGGAATTCCTGCATAGCCGTCTGATGTGCTGGGTAGCGATGGACAGAGCGATCAAGATCGCTGAGCATCGTTCTTTCCCTTATCCCGAAGAACAATGGCAGGCGGTCAGGGATGAGATATACATGGATATCTATCATAATTTCTGGAATGAGGATATTGGCGCCTGGGTACAATACAAGGGGGCTAAAACTGTGGATGCCAGCGCGCTGCTGATGCCACTGACCCATTTTATCACCCCACTTGAACCAAGGTGGCTGTCTACCATGAAGGTCATAGACCGTGAGCTCAGACTGGATGTATTGATATACAGGTACCGGAATCACCTGGAAGGTATTGACGGATTAGACGGAGAGGAAGGTACCTTCAACATGTGCTCGTTCTGGTATATCGAGGCACTTGCCAAATGCGGAGAGATAGACCTCGCCGTGGAGAGTTTTGAGAAGATGATCGGATATGCAAATCACCTGGGACTGTTCAGCGAGGAACTGGGCATGAAGGGAGAGCACCTGGGTAACTTTCCGCAGGCCTTTACGCACCTGGCCCTGATCAGTGCTGCCATGGAGATCAATAAGCAACTCAGCAGGAGGTGAAATTAGTCGTCACCTTTCTCTTGGAAACACCGGAAATAGCAGGTTTGTATTGCTGACAAAAGCAATGCGTTTACTATCGGGTGACCAGGAAGGTGTATTGATGGTACCCTGTCCGCCATAGAGATAGGCAATTACCTTTGCTGGTCCACCGGCTGCCGGCATCAGTCGCAGGTATACATGTTTATAGAAAGGGTGATCAGCAGCATCCACCTCTTCCTTCAGGAAAGACAGGAATACGATCCACTTGCCGTCAGGTGAGATATGCGGGAACCAGTTATGGAACCCGTCGTCCGTTACCTGCGTCTGCTCGCTACCGTCAGGCGCCATGCGCCAGATCTGCATCATACCCGTACGTACCGAATTAAAGTAAATGTATTTGCCATCGGGGGTATATTCCGGACCGTCGTCAAGTCCCGGTGCGGTGGTTAGCCGTACTTCTTCTCCGCCTGCCGCCGGTACCCGGTAGATATCAAAGTCGTTATTCCGCTGTCCCGTAAACACCAGGTATTTACCATCCGGCGACCAGCCATGCATATAGGAAGGACCTGTTTTATTGACCCTTACCGGTTCTCCGCCTGTACGTGGTACGACATAGCCCACGGACGCCCCCTTTTCTCCCTCACCACTGCTGATAGCCAGCCATTTCCCATCAAAGGATAACACATGGTCGTTATTGTTGTTTTTAGCGACACCGGTGGGGATGACTGCCGGTGTTTGGGTACTTAGGTCAAACTGGTACAATTTACCGTCCGCGTTATAGATCAGGGATTTGCCGTCTTTATTCCAGTTGGGCGCCTGTATGGATCCTGGTGTCTGGTACACGATGGTACTGGTTTGGGTGGCGATGTCCATGATCTCCAGCAGGCTGCCAATATACTGGCGGTAAGGGGTAAGGTCAGGCGGAGCAGGGACTACCAGGCGTACGTTACTGAAAAGTGCCTGTTCAGACGCATTCTGATCGTGTGAACAGACAAAGATACCGGCATATACTTCTTCTCCCAGGTGTATGTTATCCAGCTTTTCACTGATAAAAGGTATGCCGTTACGGGCTACGGAGAGAATATATGTATTACCCTTCCGTTCCAGTTGCAGTACGTCTGCATGGTTAATCGTCGTTTTAACCTCTTCCGTATTAGCACCGTTGGTTTTCCGGAACTGGAGGGACGTAAGTCCATCGCCATGTACAGTGCCGTTTATATGCCGGGACGCGGAATCCAGGCTACTGCGTATCATGATTCCCCACTTGCGGTGTGCCGCTTTACCCTGACCGGTGAAGTGTGCCCTGGTGCTTAAGATAAAATCACCTTTCATCTTTTTCCAGGCAAAATGAAAGGCGTCGCTTCCAAACCACATATTACTTCCTGAGCCGGTAACAGTATATCGCTGTGTTCGCGGGTCATACTTTGTGCTACCTGCCTGCCTCACTATGCCGACATCCGTCTGCCCATCAAATATGCCTGTTGGCTGCGCAATAAGACGGTTGGAAAAGGTATTGATAATCAGGGTGATAAGTGTAATGCGAAATGTGGTCACCATAACGGAACAAGATAAGCGGGTCGTGGAATATGAAATCTTGTCTAATTTACCGATGTTTCCCTGAATCTGATCCCCTATGGAAATAAATAGCCGGGGTACCAGGTCTATCTGCTGCATGGCGACCCCGATATAGGCCCTTTTGACCTTGCCGGAGCGTATGAGCTCATTGGCATAGCCTTCGCGGTGTTGATGCCCTATGCCGTTAAGCGTTATAACGCACTTCTGAAGCGTTTTTTATATGCAGACGGCGTTGTTTCCAGCACCCGCTGAAATACCTTTCGCATATTGTCTGCATTGCCAAAACCACTTTGTATGGCAATCTCTGATTGTGTAAGTTTCTTGTCTGTAAGACTGCGGCAGGCCATTTCCACACGTAGTTTTTCAATATACCTGGCCGGAGTGATCTGCATTTCCTGTACAAATATCCGGGAGAAGTTACGTGGGCTCATAGCGGCTTCTTGTGCGAGTCTTTCCACCGTGATCTCTTCATGCAGATGTCCCTGTAGCCAGGTCAGCGCATTGTTGATAGGGGTATGATCTGTTTCCTGAGCCGCCAGCATGGTGCTGTACTGTGACTGATTGCCCGGTCGCTTCAGGAACAGTACCATCTGCCGGGCTATCTGCAGCGCGAAAGTTTTACCCGTGTCTTCCTCTACCAGTGCGAGTGCGAGATCCATACCGGTGGTAACACCAGTATGACAATATGTTTTTCTTCGCTACTCATCATCAATCAGAGATATAGTTAGTGGTTCAGGAATGGCAGGAATTACCTGTTTTTTGTCTTTCCATACAAACGGCTGTCTGAATAATTTTACTGCATGAGACAGTTGCTCACTCGTAGCACTATTTACATTTTTATCCGTTAGCACAATGAAAGCACAAATGCCTGAAGCAAAATTTATGCAGATCGAAAGTACGACGCTTTGTTATTATGAACAAGGTCAGGGGGATGTTATATTGCTGTTGCATGGCTGGCCGCAGACGTCCTACGTATGGCGTAAAGTCATTCCCCTGCTGGCAGCACATAACAGGGTGATAGCGGTTGACCTGCCCGGACTCGGAGGTAGTAGCCCTGCATTATATTATGATACCAGATCGATAGCTGGTATCATAAGTCGTTTTATCAGCCATTTGCATATTGATAAGGTACACCTGGTATCACATGATGTGGGTAGCTGGGTCGCGGTATCTTTTGCGTTGTATCATGAAGCGCAGTTAAATACGCTGACAGTAATTGACGCCGCTATTCCGGGTTTATGTCTGACGACATCTTTAAACCCGCTAACGCAGGCAGGATCTGGCAGTTTTATTTCCACGCCGTGGCCGATATACCAGAAACATTGGTCGTGGGCAGGGAGAAGGAATATCTGGCCTGGTATTTCATGAATAAATCTTTTGTGAAAACGGCCATCAGCGAGGAAGACCTGGATGTATATGTGCGCGCTTACACAGGGAAGGAGCGTCTGCAATATGGTTTCGAATATTACAGGGCATTTACCACCAGTGCGCAGGTCAACAAAGCGGGCGTACATCGTTTACAGATACCTGTATTGGCCCTGGGGGGACAATATGCGCTGGGAGCGTATATGGGCGCTGCGTTGCAACAGATGGCCGATCCGAAGGTGATCGTTGTCGGAGATGCAGGACATTATGTGCCGGAAGAACAACCAGTGGCTACGGTACAATATATCCTGGAAATGATAGACAACAGATAGACATCACGACTCAGTACAGGTTCTTTCCGTTTGAAACGTCATTATACCCGTTTCATTCGTTCGGCAATACACGCACCGGATATTTAATGCCATATTTGTTATCAAATAATTAGCAGTAACAATTGCTGCGTTTAGCGCAATTGAGACAGTTGTAGGTCTAAGCAGATCACCGGCTATTCTTAGCCGGTGTGTGTATTTGTATACGTTAGTAAAAGCCAGGTAAAATCGACTATATTTGACGTGTATTTATCAACAGACCATGAATAAATTCATCCTGGCTACAGTAGTGTTAGCCATTGCTATTTTCTTTTTTGCGTCACGTTATGCAGCACAGTATCAGGTGGCAACGAAAGGTACAGTAGTGAAAATGTTGTTAACCGACAGACCCACTTTTTGTGAAGGGGGAAAATCATTGCAGTCACAGGCGGCCTTTCAGTATAATGGTATGACATATAAAAAAAATGTCAGCCGGTTTTTCTGTAGCAAACATTTTGTCGGCGAATACATGGATATGCGATATCTCAGAGGACATGAACTGGTATTATATCCTGATGAGGTGATGGGATCCTCTTTTTATCTGATAGGATCGATACTATTGTTAATGATAATAGGAGTTGTGATGGTGTTCCGATCAGGGAAGCTTAGGTAGCAGCCATGTTCCTGCATGAGCCGGAAATTTTAATACCCGGGCGTACTTGCCAGCCAAAATCATATATTTGCGCCCGTTCAGTTCTTTTTTCTTTCCCCCCGACGGGAAAAGGTTCTGCTTAACCGCAGATTAATAGGGAATCGTGTGTAAATCACGAACTGTCCCGCAACTGTAAGTAACACACAAAGTTACTGCCACCGAATGTCCACTGTTCGCCATAGGCGGATGGGAAGGACGGCAGTCACGTTACAAGTCAGGAGACCTGCCTTTTCTTTGCTGGCAATGCTTTCGTGGAATGAAGCAACGTTAGGTCCGGAGGTTTTGCGTCCGGAGTGGCTTTATTTCAGGGCTAGGTATGTACTGACG
The DNA here is from genome assembly GCF_010093065.1 of Chitinophaga agri. NCBI lineage: Bacteria > Pseudomonadati > Bacteroidota > Chitinophagia > Chitinophagales > Chitinophagaceae > Chitinophaga > Chitinophaga agri. Next base: position 7,321,042 of record NZ_CP048113.1, read on the forward strand.
CAAGCCTTCAATCTTTCTTGTATCCATCTCTGACAGCATGGTAAAGTCTGGAAGAACAATGTTTCATTATTCTTTATCAACTTATCAATGCAAACTACTACAACTATTGCTGCGCCGGACAGCAACCCTTTGTCTGTGTTCGTTCCTGAGCGCCGTATTCCCTTTTGTAAGCAGTCATTTGCTATGTGTGTGATGCTTTGCTTTATGCAGATCATGCTGCCTGTTACGCCCAGCCATGCACAGCACATACCTCATCCTGCCAATGATCATTTGCACGGTCAGCTCACTTCAGATACAGGACGGCCAAGGCAGCTGTCGGCCGTTACCGTTAGCACCACACAGCGTGCTTCCTTTACCGGCATCAACAAAATTGGTGTTCCCGTAAGAGATATACCGCTCACCACCAGTGCTGTTTCTGCCCATACACTTGAACAGCGGGGCATAGACGATCTCGGTGATGCCATGAAGAATACTACTGGTGTAAGAGCCAATAATACTTATGGTGGTTTTCAGCATTTTACCGTACGCGGTTTTAATAACTTCGTATTACTGGTGGATGGTGTAAGGGATGAACGTCACAATATCTCTACCAGTGCACCGAGCACCAACCTGGCTAATATTGAGCGCATCGAGGTCTTAAAAGGCCCGGCATCTGTATTATTCGGTCACTCTGCACTGGGAGGAATTATCAACCTGGTGCGCAAGCGTCCTACCAGAGAGCAGCGTGCTGATTTCTCCGCCACCTATGGCAGCTTCAATACCCGCCGTATGCGTGCGGGTGCAGGTGGTCCGTTATCTGGTACCCTCTCATACCGCGTTGATGTGGGTTTCTCTGAAACAGATGGTTACCGTCGGTCGGGTGTCAATACCAACAATGCTTATCTGGCATTAGAATACACGCCTACTGCCCGCGATAACTTCTATTTCACTGTTGGTGCAAACAAAGATAAATACGACACTGATGCAGGTATCCCCATGCTGGAAGGAGGAAGATTGGCGCCGGGACTGGACGTGAATACGCGGTATAACGATCCTGCTGACTTTCTGAAAAACACGCGTTATGATTTCCAGCTACGCTATACACATCAGTTTAGTGAAGCATGGCAGTTGTCTGATCAGCTGTCCTATTCTGATGACAACATTGACTACTTTTCCACAGAGGAACTGCGCTTCAACGAAGCACTGGATTCATTGACACGTTCCTCACCATTATATTTTAATCACCTGACCAGACCCCTGCAGAACCAGCTGGAACTGACATATACAACGAAGACTGGTGGTATTGAACATAAATTACTGGTTGGTTATTCGCTAAGCATCCTCGACAGAAAAACCTATAATGGTAATATTTTCGGCGCAGGACTACATACCACTATAGCTGTTCAGGATCCTGTGCTGAATCAGGGTGATCTTGATTACTATCGTACGCAATACCGTGCTACACAAGAGCGTGTACATGGATTCTATGCACAGGAATGGGTAAGGTTGTCCGAAAAAGTGAAAGGTTTGATAGGTGTACGTTACGATATTTTCCGGGGAACTTATTTTACTAATAAGGTGGATCGCGCAGACCATGTGACAGATAAGGGAGTAAAGACGAATATCCCTTCTTCCGCATTTACCTATCGTGCAGGTCTGGTATATCAGCCAACAGAAATGTGGTCGGTATACGGTTCTTATTCCACTTATTTCAAGCCATCAAGAAGAGTAGCGCCTAACGGAGAGACCTTCGATCCGGAAGATGGATATCAGGCAGAAGTGGGCACCCGCCTGGAGTTAGGTAATACCTGGGCACTGAATGGAGCAGTTTATTATATGCGTAAGAACAATCAGGTGGAAAGTTTACCCGGGGGTGTATACAAGCGTGTAGGCTCCGCTGATTCCAAAGGCTACGAACTGGAGTTCCAGGGTTCACCACTAGCCGGTCTTGATGTGAATGCAGGGTATACTTTCACAATAGCAAAGTACCGGCCGTTTGCCGGCGATAACGTCAACCCTGTCGCAGGCAGGACGGTGGCACTGGCGCCCAGGCACATGGCGAACGTATGGGTCAACTATCAGTTGCAGCGTACGGTATTACGCGGACTGAGCGCCGGTATAGGTGCTAATTATATGTCTGATACCTATGCAAACAGTAACAACACTTATGTATTACCAGCATATACAGTGACCGATGCCGCGATCGGTTATCAGATAGGCAGGGTAGGGCTGCGGCTGAATGTAAATAACGTAGTCAATAAGCGATATTTTGCTAATGTCATCATCACTAACCAGTTCTATCCCGGCATTACACGCAGTTATTTACTGACGCTTAAATACGCTCTACAGAAATAACCACCTCCCGCCTGGTCTTTTTTATAAGGAAGGTCAGGCGGATATTCCCGCTTTATATGCGCACGATGCGCCAGCTGTTCAGTTTCCCCCATGAATCTTTGACATTCCTGGTAGATATAGTCTTCTGATTCCGGGTATAAGGGAGTCATATATTTTATTAGTTGTTATCCCGGTAGCATTAAAGTGCCAGGGTAAAATATTGTTGATTTTTGAATTATAGCATAATTTTAAACTATTGCCCTGTCAGCCACGTTATTACACCATTGACTGTTTACAGATTCCCCCAACATCTAAAACTATATTGATATGCCCCGTATACTAGCCGTTCATGGCATTGGTCAGCAGTATAAAGCAGATGAAGTAATTCATAGTGAATGGTGGCCTTATCTCGCAGGAGGGTTGCATAACGTTAATGTAGACATTGTAAAGGAAGACCTGGTATGCCCTTTTTATGGCCATTTATTCAGAAAACAGGATCTGCTCAGCGGCGATGATAAGTATGATCCCAAAGATATGACTACAGAAGAGATAGCGCTGATGGAGGCATTGCTGGAAGAAGCCGTCATCCAGGAGCCCGGTAAAGTCGCCGGCAGGGAAGTTTTTGCGCAGCAGCATCTGGGCACCCCGCAATGGGCACAATGGGGTATCAGGATGTTATCCAGAAGTAAGTTCTTTGTGAATATCAGCCAGCACATGATGATGGGAGACCTTAAACAGGTGGTGCGTTATATGAATGACAAAGCTATACGGGAGGCGGTTATTGAGAAAGTGATGAATAAATTTACAGATGATGTGAAGATTGTTATCGGACATTCCCTGGGCGCTGTCGTGGCTTATGAGTGCCTGTTCCGTAAGCCTGAACATCCGGTTTGTTTTATTACCATGGGATCACCGTTGGGGATCAATAACCTTATATTTGATAAGTTAAGACCCGCCCCTCAGAAAGGTAAGGGCACATGGCCGCCTGTAAAGAACTGGACCAACATTGCTGATAAGGCAGACCTGGTAGCGTTGAATAAAAAACTGGATGGGCTTTTTGGGCCTGGTATCACGGATATCGTTGTGGACAACGGTGCGCATGCACACGATGGCACGCATTACCTCTCTTCGTCTGCTATTGCTAAAACCATTGCAGCTAACTTATGAAAAAGATCCTCATCGCAGCAGGGACAGCCCGGTATGCATATCTGCCAGACCACGAACAACGCCCTCAGCTAACGGAGGTCGTTGCCAAGATAAAAGCCGCCTTTTCAAAAGATATGCACTACGAACTGGCACTTGAGCATATTAGTAATAACCCTTCCTCTAATCAGCTACGGGATGAACTGGATGACTGGCTCGGAGATCCGCAGCGAAGTGGGGATGACTGGGTGGTTATATATTACACGGGGCATGGAGAGATACTCGATAGCGGAAGTTTGTATCTGTGGACCAGTAATTATAGATCAGGTAAGCATGCTGCTACTGCGTTTCTTTTCAGTCAGCTGGCGGATATGGTCGCAGGGCGTACGGCCTCCGGGGAAAACCGGCGAACCAAACGGATACTGTTCATCCTTGATACCTGTTACGCTGGTGCCGGTGCCAATGAGATAATGGAAAAGATAGGTCGCTATTTTACACATGATTCCAGGAGTGGTATGTATTATGTCCTGGCGGCCTCTTTTCCTAATGAACCTGCCCTGGCAGGTGGGTTGTCTGATGCACTCCTCGCATCACTGGAAGAGTTGTCGCAAAAGTCAAAGCAACAGCAGTATATTTTTTTTGATCAGATCAATGCGGCGATCAACCAACGGCTTGGCGCTTATAAAGCTTATTTTGTAAATGTGACGTCAGCAGATGAAGTGCAGCAATTTTTTCCGAACCCTTATTGCGAGGCAAATAGTGTTGCTACGCCGGTAGCGGCAACAACTTTTACCCCTGCTGAGCTGCAATGCTTAAAAGGCATAAATATAAATGAGTTCAGAAATTACTGGGCGCCAAATGCAAGAGGAGTAACGGCCGAAGTGGAATCCGGATGGTACTTCACCGCAAGGACAAAGTTGCTGAACGAGATAGCAGTATGGCTGAAAGATAAGGCTGCTGATCCCATGCTGATCGTGACTGGACCTGCTGGTTCGGGCAAGTCCACTATACTGTCGGCAATCGTCTTGCTGGCACAGGAAATAGCAGCAGGACTGACAGAAAGGTATACTATTGACAAAGAAGATGTCCGGCAGTTCCGCCGGCTGGACCTTGCGATACATGCAAGGGGTAAAACGCCTGATGATACTTTACATATTATAGCAGATGCGATAGCGGTAAAACCGGAAATGGAAGCGGTGCTGGCACAACTGCAGACGAGAGGGGACTATTTTATGCTGATGGATGCACTCGATGAAGCAGTAGATCCTCAGCGTATCTGTAATCAGCTGTTGAAACCACTCAGCAAGGTATCCGGCATCAGGATACTGATCGGTAGCAGACCGGAAGCAGTGAGAACGCTGGGGGAGGACTTACCTATGTTGTATATTGATGATGCTAAATACATCAGCTACAGCGATTTTGAATTGTATATTTCAAGAAGATTGACAGGTATTACGGCTTACAGGTCCACTGATCACCTTACGGATGATATAGAGTACCTGCGGGCGGTGAAAAAGATTGCCGGGAAAGCATACCCCAATTTTCTCATCGGCCGCCTGGCTACGGCTGCGTTGGAAGCTGCAGGTACCGATATCGCCAGTTTCAATCAGCAGTTATTTGAGTTTCCCGCTTCAGTGAACGCGGCATTTGATCTATACCTCCGCCGGTTCAATGAGCACTATGAACTGGTCAGGGATATATTGCGTCCCCTGGCCTGGTCGCATGGATCGGGTTTTCCCTGGGACCATATCTGGTCGGCATTAGCCAATGCGTTTTCCGGAAAGGAATATCATGATGATGATATTCGCTGGGTGATTAACAATGCAGGCTCATTCATAGTAGAAACGCTGGAGTTCGGCCGTTCTGTTTTCAGGTTGTATCATGAGGCAATGGTGGAGTTTTTGAAAGGAGATATGGATGAAGTAGCCGCAAATCGTCTTATAGTCAGGGCCCTGGTAAAGACAGTTCCGTTGCTGGATAACAGGGAAAACCGTGACTGGCGGATGGCACATCCCTACCTGCTGCATTATCTGCCTGGACATGCGGCTATAGGACATGATCTGGAATGGCTGACTAATGATCCGCTATTCCTGCTTTGTGCGAACGACGTTAAACTGCACACCGTCCTGATTACAAACAATAGCCAGGTATCTCCGCAGCTGCTGGATGTATATCAGAGTGCTGTGCACCACATCAGGGAGAAGAATCTTGCGGAAGCAGCAGTTTATCTGCAGTTGAGCGCCTGGAAGTACAGCTTGCGATCGTTTTATATGCATTATGCATGGGCAGTGATCAATGGCCCCTGGAAGGTGATATGGGCCACATGGCTTCCGCCGTCTTCCAGTAATGAGATCGCACATGGTATGACGCATATTAGTGCACTGACAACGGGTAAATGGGGTGAGCAACATGTGGTGGCTGTATGCCGTTCAAATGGAACGGTTGAAATATGGGACATGGAACGTTCTGCAAAGATCTTTACCCCGGACACGGGCATGAAAGATGGCGCAGTAGCCATGGCGCTGGCAGCAACCAGATCCGGAGCGGTGCTGGTGATGGGATGGTCAGGGGGCCAAATGAAGACGATCAACCTGGATACCGGAGAAGTACTGTCGCTTAATACCGGATACAAGATTACACTGCTCCATACAGCAAAGAGGAACGGAGAGGATGTGTGTATTATCTACTATAACAGATCTGCTATCGCTATACGCGCATTGGCAGGGCTGGAACTGATATTGAAAAGAGAGAACATGGCCGAAAATGCGTTGTATAGCATAGACGATGTAAAAGTTGGTCAACAGCATTGTTTACTGGCCGTTGGAGACCATTTAGTGGCAGATACCGGTGGAACGGCAAGTAATATCCTGCTGTTCTCAATGGACGATCTGACGACGGTCTGGTCTAATTCTCCTTCAAACAGAGGTGTTTTCGTCGATGTTCAGGTGCAGCAGCTTTTTAATACTACGATAGCTGTTATCTCACAGGACAACTGGGGCCCAACGGAGATCTGGGACCTGAAGCGGGGCGCGAAATTGTTCCGGGATAATCAGACTGGCACCTACTCCTGGATCTATCCTGAGGGAAACAGGTTGTATCTGTTCACTGTGTTTATGTCCAGACTCAGGAGACTGGAAGTGCAGTACGATAAGGTGTTACGACAGCTTTCAGGTAGCGATGACTATACCTATCCGGATGTGATGCTGACAGGTAAACCATATCGTACACTTCAAGTGAATGGAAGAGAGCAGTTGCTGACCGTTAACAGTAATTACCTGCATATATGGGATATTGAGTCTGTTATCAGAAGTAAGTCGGCCACCCATGGGTATCAATTGTTAAAACAGCATACAGGTGGATTCGCTGTCAGGCTGCAAAGGTCGCCGGTTCTTTACGTAGGAACACGGACGGGAGTGGCTATATTACACGCAGAGACATCGGAATGGAAGGAAGACTATGAAATGGATGGAAATGATCCGGTGGCGCTATTAAGTATTGCACCAGATGAAAGTATGATGGCGGTAGTGAGGGATTCAGGGAATGTATATTTATGCGCTGTCTATGCTGATACCGGTACATTGTCAGCTGGTGTTCAGTTATTTACAGCGGATGCTATTGGTGCGCTGTACTGGATAAAACGCGATGGCCGGTATATTCTTATGGCAGCCGTACGGGAAAGAGGCGTCTGGCTCGTCCGTCTCTGGAATATTACTCCTGGAGGAAATAGGACGCACGTGGGTCAGATAAGACCGGATGCGGGCTCAGACGCCGGGGTAGCTGCAGGACCTGGTGTGAAGCGGATCCGGGGGGAGGAAATGCCTACAAATAGCAGGATAAGATTATACGCCGGGCAGGAAGATAAGATGATTGAAGGACTTACGGCGAAGGTGATCAATGATAAACTGCGCATCGCATTTGCAAGTAAATATGGAATGGTGAATATCCTGGATTATGAAGACCTGCAGGATAGTGTTTTTGCGATACATGAGTGGTATACACCGTCGAATACAGGAGAGTATATTGAATGCCTGCTTTCCTGTAATGCCGATGGGCGCGACCTATTGATCGCAGCCGCTGAATATGGACAGATCACCATCTTTGACTTTAAAACCGGAGAAGTAATCACTGCGAAAGGAAATGCGCATGAAACAAAGGTGACCGCATTATGTGTTTTTAGCTCAGATAAGGGCAGTTGTTTTATCTCCGGTGATGATCGCGGGGTATTAAAATTTTGGTCGTTCCGGTTACAGGAAAGGTATAGCATAGATCTGCGGGCAGGCATTCTGAAACTGGAGCAGGGGGGAGATGGCCGGTTATATGTTTATACCAGATCGGGCATGGCTTTACTTCAGCTCTCTCCCGACCTCTATGAAACAATATTCTAATGCTTATAAGCCTGTTAACAAAAAAAAGGCTTTAGTGATGCCGCCTTTTCGCCCAAAGGGAATTGCTAAGCAGCAGGAAAAATAAAATAAATGATCTCATGGTTGGTTGGATAAATCGGGATTAAATATAGGGGTTTAATTAAATAAAGTAGGAATGGGTAAGCTATATACCCTGTGTGAGTGCCGCAAAACTACCGACTGTACGACTGCCTTTAGCGTCCTGTATGACCACATCGCTTACCTGTACCGGATAGTTGTCGGTTATTTTATTCTCCTCAAATGCAGGATGAGTAAGTGTGAGATCAGTAATCACTGTTCCTTCCAGCCGGCATCGCCGGAATATAATATGCTCATAAGCACCTTCTGAAAAATATGCCCAGTCCAGATCACAGTCAATAAAGCAAACATTGCGGAGGGTACACCCTTCCAGGCTGATATGCGGAAGGATACACGACTGGAAAGTTACATCTGTCAGCTCGCAATCCTGTAACTGTGCTTTCTTAAAATTGCTGTTGGTGAATATAGTCTGCCGGAAGTGGCACTGGTATATGTAAGCATGCGAAAGATCCGTATTGTCAAAACGGGAACTGATAATATCTGTGCCGGAAAATGCCGCATCATGCAGCAGTACTCCATCGGTCTGGTAGTTCTGCAGGGTTTCATCTTCAAGATTAAGCTTGTCACTTTCATCAGGTTCGCCTACGCCTGATATTGTCTGCTGATACCATTGCTCGTGTGTCTGTAGCATTTTCTCAAAAACTGATATCTCCATGATTGATTGCAATTACTCGTTTATAAAACGCGATAGTTTGAGGTCTTGTGGGGTATAATAAAGATATTGTTTTTAGCAAAAATGGCCAAGGATGTCTGGAAACCTGTTGTAGCCGTCCGCCCATACCGGGAATGGATAATTTACCGGCCTTCTGTGCAGCTACCTGCGTAAGCTGGTTACGCGATTCCCCGAACGGAATGGGTTGATGAACCACGATGGTGGAAGAGCACGGGTATGTGGATGAACATAACAATGCTATTAACTAAGTCAGTGCTTATTTCAGTATGATCCTTTCCAGTTCCCGTCCCTGGTATAACGCATACAGTTTCAGGTCGTCCATGTGCACATACCCAATATGGCAGCCGCAGGTTGCATTGGTGCATGTCCTTGGGAATAAGGCTTCCCTGAAATGTTGTTCATAGATATTGCCGATCTTCTCTTTGATAAAATGACAGCGGAACATGTTACCGTCGCCATCGAGGCTGATCACGGTATGTCCTGTTTTACAGGCCTTCCCGTAGCTGTCATAGTGTATCATGTTATTCACGACATACGGATCAATACTTAACAGTGTAGCTGTTTCTTCTGCTGTGTAGTAGTTTGCCAGCTTTTTTTGTGCATTGATCCAGAGGTATCTTTCCGGCGGTAATGCTGCCCGCAGGTGTTCAATCTCTGTAATCGCTTCTTTAAAGCCCACTACTCCCACGCTATAGGATACCTCCATGGCATCCAGCTGCCGGCATTGTTCCAGGAAGGCGGTGCGGCTGGTCTCACCGGGGTGATAGGTGGTCCATAGTGCCAGTTTAGTTTTATCTGCCTTTTTTAGCCACCCCAGTTTACAGGAAAGGTTCGTCTGTATAGCCACCCTTTCTACGTTTGGTAACAGGCTTAACGTTACCATGGCTTCCTGATAGTATTTCCGGATCAATGCTTCTCCCCACGGAGTAAACAGGATCTTAAACTGTATATCAGCCTGCTCCTGTACAAATGTTACAAAGCGGGCTAACTGTGCGGCATCGCGTTCCAGTGTTTCCCTGGAGTCTTTTCTTTTGGCAAACGGACAGTAGTTACAGCTGTAATTGCAGCTGGACAACGGTCCTCTGTATAATATAGACAGCGTCATTGTAATGCAAAATTGTTGATAAGCGTCCGGATGGGCGTTGAGTACAACCATGGGCCGATCGCATCCGAATAGTCAATGCCCCTGCTGGTGAGATGGAACAGCTGTCCCTCCGTTACGGCCATACCCTCATCAAGCAGTGACTGTAACTGCGGATAGTCGGTCAGCGGATGACTGCCATACAGCTCCCGGTAGCGGGAAATATCCAGTCCGCTGTTATGCAGTACTGATTTGATAATAAACCGTCGTTGCTGCTCTTCCTGCGGCAGTATGATGCCATAATCCGCCTGACTGAAGTCAGCTGCTGCCTTCATTGAATACTGGTCTATGATCGACTTAATATTATGCCGGGCCACTGCATACTCAGATGAATAATGTACTGTCCTTGTATACGAACGCGCGCCGGCACCCAATCCGATCATACCATCTTCCTGACAGGAATAAACAAGCGGTCGCACAGGTCTGTCCGGTTTGATCTTTCTGAACATGCGCATAGACACCTGTTCATATCCTGCATTGAGCAGCATGGACTTTGCTGCCAGGTACAGTTCAAAGCGGTTATCTGCAGGTGCGTTCCCTGATTTGGCAATGCCTGTCAGGGGACGAACATATAGTGGGTAGATGAAGATCTCATCGAGCTCATACCGGATGGCTGCGTCGATTGAATACAGCCAGGTATCCGGGGTTTGTCCCTGGGCCCCGTAGATCAGGTCAACATTGATTGTCGGAAACCCCTGCTTTTTCAGCAGGTCCAGGGCCGCAAATACTTCCCTGTTTTTTTGAGGACGGCCCAGTGACTTCTGTTCTGTTTCCAGGAAGCTCTGTACACCCATACTCACGCGGTCCACACCCTGTGAGAAAAGGAACTGCGCTTTCTCAGCCGTTATTGTTTTGGGAGACATCTCAAAAGATACCGGCAGCAGTTCCGGCTGTGCACCTAATTTCCGGATGATGCCAAACAGCTTTTCCAGCTGCGGTATTTCCAGAAAGGTGGGCGTGCCACCGCCTACCGCCATCTGACCGAAGTGCTGTGGCTGCACAACCTCCCGGATCGTATCTGCCTCTCGCGCCAGGGCGTCAAGATAAACATCCACCATGTCATCTTTCGGATTGGCAATGGTGAACAGGTTACAGAACCCGCAGCGCATCTCGCAGAAGGGGAGATGCACGTACAGAAAAAGGGCATCCTTCTTCTCTTCCTTCCACAAAGCAGATAGGGATAACGGTGCCAGTGACCGGTAACTATGCTTATGTGGATAGGAATAAGCGTAGGAATCAAATATGTTGTCGAACAATGTCGTCATGCTTTCTTCTTTAATACAAAACTGGCCATCGGCACTTCCCATACACTGGGATGACCGATACGATGACCATAATATCCTTCTTCTCCGTAGGCTGTTCCATGATCTGAACAGATAATACAGAAGGTGTCTCTGTCCTGACTGGCCAGCGCATCCATCAGTATGGGCAACTGGCTGTCCACATACGCCAGTGCCGCCTGATGTGATGCGATCGTGTCTGTAGTCTGCTCATTAGTATGATAGAAATAGTTAGGCTGATGAATAGCCGATACATTGATAAACAGGAATAGCTGTTGTCCGGCACATTCACTGATAACAGTGGCGGCCTTCTCAAACTGGTTCCGGGTAGAGGCGGGGTCCGTCACACCATAGGAACGGTCCCAGTAGCTCTCCTGGAAAAGGGAAGGGAGCACACAACCCAGTGCAGTCTGTTTGTTAAAGAAACCTACACCACCTATGCAGACGGTTTTAAATCCCTGTTCTGCAAAGCCACTTACAATATCAGCCGTTTCGAACACCAGGGTTTTCTCTCCGGTCGTTTCACTTCCTGCGAATCTTGCTGCAAACATCCTGGGTGTCTTCTCCGGTGTGGCCGGAGTAGGCAGAAAGCCTGCAAAGAAGGCATGATGTGCCGCATAGGTAAAACTACCAGGCGTACTGCATCGCTGCCACCCTTCGGGCATATATCGCCGGAAATTAGGTGTTCTGTTTTCGAGGAATAAGGAAGCCGCTGCGTCATACCGCAGGCTGTCCAGCGTCATGAACAGTATATTCATATCCCTCGCAATTTCTTTCATGTTCAGCATTCCGTCCATCGATGCAGTTCTGTTATGTGTTGTATTACTATAGCAGGATTGTTCCTGTCGGATGTCTCACCATATGCTACCCAGCAGGTGTTTAATCCACATGCCTGCGCTCCCAGGATATCATTGACCAGGTCATCTCCGATCATACACGCCTGGGCCGGTGAGATGGCTAATGTCTTCAGTATCTCCCTGAAAAATTCCGGGTTTGGTTTGGCCTTGCCCATCTCTCCGGAGATAAAGATATGTTGAAAACAGGCTGTCAGACCACAGGCTGCCAGTTTTAAGCGCTGTATGGTTCCGTTGCCATTGCTGGCCAGCACCAGCTGGTAGCGGCGCTGTAACTGCTCAAGCAGTTGCCGTATAGCGGCATCCGGTCGCAGGGAACCGATGATGAGCTGTTGAATACTACGTAACAGCGTGTCAGGTGCAGCGGCGGGCATCAGCCATTGACAAAAGGCTGTCCTGTCTGTGTTACCACCCGCATCCTGTGCCATGACCTCATCCAGTGTATGCGATACTTCAGGATGTTGCCGGAGCCAGCATTGCATCGCCTGCCGCATAGCCCTGTTCCTGTCAAACAGGGTATTATCCAGGTCGAATATCAGGACGGGGTTATTCAGCATGGCAGGATCGATTGCCGGTGAAGAATAGCGGATAATTCCGCTTCATAGCAGGTTTCTCCCTCATCCAGCAGGTTGGGAAGCAGGTCGCCGAAGGCGTTGACTTCCAGTACATGCGGACGAAGATCGCGGGCCGTCAGCAGTATATCAATTCCCATATAGAATGTGTCAGGAAAACAGGCAGCTGTCTGTTCTGCCAGTTGTTTTACTGCCGTCAGTCGTTGTGCTCCGAATGTATCCAGGAACGTGGACATATTCCCCCGTTTATTACCCAGGTGCAGATTTGTGATCACCTGTTTACTGGTACGCAGCACAGTATGTCTTGCACGCCCTCCGATCACCAGTACCCGCACATCAAAGTAGCGGTCTTCCAGGGTCGCTTTAGGCAGCCATTCTTCTATCTGCACCCCGTCTGTCATCACGGTATTGATCAGGTCAGCAATATCTGGTTCATGTGAGTAGGTACGTACCTTCAGTGAATTATACAGCCTGATACCTCCTGGTGTCCGCCGGAGGTCCGCAGAAGAAACGGCCTGTAAATGATGGCCGTTTCTCCGGAAGGCGATCACGCCGGAGGCAGAGGAAGCATGTGCTGGTTTAATGAATACGCGGGAGACCTTCACCTGTTCCATGACATTCACTAAGGTGGCATAGTTACTGACTGGGGGCAATATCCGGGGTACCGGAATATGATGTTGTTGCAGATAATGCTGGCAGGCAGCTTTATCAAACATCAGACTGATATCTTCCGAAGTATTCATCCGGATGATGCCGGGGCCGGTCAGTGAACCGTCTATCTCTTTCAGCAGGTGCTGAAACCCGGTGTACCACGGACGCATATACCGGATAATACCATGATCATACACATGCAGGTCTTCAGGGATTGTCCCGTTGGACAATCCCCGTTCTATCAGTAAGGCCCTGACGAATTCGTTCTCTCCCGGAGAATCGATCTTTACGATACTTCCTGCCGGTATGTCCGGTAGCCGCCGGCCCGTTAATATGTCTGTATATGGAATGACTGTCACGGTAAGGCCCTTGCTGACAGCTGCTTCGCAGAATGCGGTCGTTCTCCTGTTCTCTGCATTCCCAATGATCACCACATGCATATGTTACTACTCAGATACTTCTATGTATGGACCGTATTCATCCATCGCTTCCTGTTCGTCAATGTTCATTTCAACGCCTATACCCTGTAGTTTTGCCATCATGTTATTGGAGAGATAATGATGTCTCAGATTCAGGAAAGTCAGTTTTCTGATATGGTCGCTGTGCAGTAATGCTTCGCCACCCTTATCGGTTAGTGCGCCCATCGAAAGATCCAGTGTGTGGAGTTTTTCGGTGAAAGGTGCCGCGCTGACCGCAGCAGCAATATCATCCTGGATCTCACTGTTCATCAGTCCGAGATATTGCAGCCCGGGGAACTTTTCTCCGGAGATGATAGGTGCATAGTTACTAATCGTGGAATCAAAGCCATAGTTCTCAGATCCCAGCCAGAGTACCAGCTTTTCGAGTTTAGGCAGATCAGCAGCCAGTATATCTTCTAAGGTAGTGGTAGACAAACCACCTGTTTCAACGATCAGTGTTTTCAGATTGGCATGTGCCAGGTTCGAAAAGCGTAAACCTTCACCACCCCGAACCTGGAAATGTTCCAGTCCGGTATAAGTGCTCAGTAAAGGATGCATATCCGACTGCTGGATCCAGGAGATCTCACATTCTTCATAGGTCATGTCACCGATGAAAAGATGTGTGAGTTGTGGCAGTTTACTGTGGTGTTCCACCAGTTTCTGTATAACTGATGAAGAGTCGGTTGAACTATCTGCGGAGAACATGCCAATGATCAGTTCTTTCACTTCGCCCGCACGGGGATCATTCGCAAACGCATCTACTTTATTGCTAAATGCATCGGCTGGTTCATCATAGTCAGTACTGATACGGTAAACAACGGTCTCAGGATTAACAATACCGGTTTCAGGGTTAAAAATTTCGACTCTTTTCCCTTGGAATTCACTCAGATTTGAAGTAACGGTCATTCTCTTTTTTTGGGGGCTAATATAAAGGAATTTATTCAGAGATGCGGTGCCAGTCAGTAACCGGTACAGCATCTCTGAATAATAATTTAATAATGGAACTGTACATAGGTTGTCAACGAATTTCCGCAGGTACATGTCTCTACATATACCACAATATAGCCGCCGCCAGGCAGTGTTGCATAGCCTTCAAACCGGGTGCAGGGAGAGCTGCTGGTTTTTGACAATACAATCAGTTGGGGTGATGCCGTAGAACCGGACTCTTTATACCATGCATGTGCAATATCGCAGGTAGAGCTGGTTTCAACGCAGTAATACTTTCCATTGAGATCATTGTAATAGTTACAGCTGGCGTCTGCCTTTACTTTCTTTACAGGTTTAACTTTGTCGGCAGCATGGGCGTTGGCAAACAGCGTGAAGCAGAGAATTAACAGGTACGTGAGATGTTTTTTCATAAAAACGGGTTTCGGGTTGGGTTAAATAATTATCTTCAGTAAGGTATTATATTATTTTCGAATTTTACAGTCCCTGAATTATTTTCTATATTAGATGTATGTCCACGTTTAATACAATTTCCGCGCTGAAGGAAGGTGACCCTTCCGTTTTCAGTGATATATTCAATGAATATCACCGGAAGGTATATTTCTACATCCTGTCAAAGACACACTCTCCCTACATAGCTGAAGAAACCACACAGATCACTTTTATTAAATTATGGGACTACCGGCATCAGCTGAATGAATCCGAACCGGTCAGCAGACTGATATTCCACATCGCCAGGGCGACTTCTATAGATCTGCTCAGAAAGGAAGTCGTAAAAGGCCGCTTCCTGAAACAGGAAAGACCCCGGGAGGAAGATACCGGTAACATAGCCGACACGCTTGAAGCCCGGGAAATGCTGCTCAGGGTCAGACAGGCAGTGACCCATATGCCTCCTGTCAGAAGAAAAGTTTTTGAACTCAGCCGTTATGAATTTAAATCCTATAAGGAAATAGCCGATCAGCTGTCCCTGTCCGTTAAAACTGTAGAAAATCACATGTCGTTAGCCCTCAGTTATTTAAGAAATCTGCTCCTCTTATTATTGCTATTCTTCCAGCGCTGAAAAAAATATTTTTCCTGCCATTAGGGGTATGCTCTTTTTCAAACGATATATATAACAAAGGTCCCATTATCTTAACTCAATATGATGCAAAGGGAATTGATTGATAAATATTTCAGGAACGAATGTTCTGATGACGAACGAAGACAGGTACTGGAATATTTTAGGAATAATCCCGAAGAATGGAACAGATACCTGAACGAGGAAGACTGGGATGATTTTATCGTGAATGAAGACCTGGCGCCAGGTCATTCAGCAGCGTTATTCAAGGAAGTAAGCAAACGAACCTTCAGAAAACCTGGAAGGAGCACACTTGTCTGGCTGGCTGCTGCAACCGTTGCGTGCCTGCTTATCGCTTCTTTCTGGCGGTATCTGGCAGTGAGAGAAACGCCTGGGCAAACAACAATAGCCAATACTGGTAAGAATGGTCAGCTGACAGAGAAGAAAAATGATACCCATGTTGCTATGCGCGTACAGCTGGCAGATGGTTCGACTGTATTACTGGCACCCGGTAGCTATATCCGGTATTATGAGCCTTTCCTGGCATCGCATGGTCGTACGGTGCACCTATGGGGGAAAGCCCTGTTTGATATAACAAAAGATAACAGCCGGCCTTTCACTGTCAATGCGGATATGCTGGCCACGACAGTACTGGGCACTTCATTTACCGTGGAGTCAGTCGCTGAAAGCACTTTCATCAAAGTGAAGCTGCATGAGGGTAAGGTACAGGTAGCAGCTGCTGATACTATTGCGCAAACCTGGAATGGTAAAGAGGTCTTATTTCCCGGAGATGAACTGATCTATAATAAAACGACCATGCTGGCCAGTGTAAAACGACATGTGGCAGCGGAACAACTGGTCAGGGCTGCACCGGCATTGGATAAGACGCATAGTGTACGCAGACCCGATTCTTACACCTTCGACATCTCACCGCTGTCAGAAGTGTTCGATCAGCTCAGCATTTATTACCAGGTAGAGATCTATTACTATCCTTCTGAGATAAAGAATAAATACTTCTCCGGAAAGATGCATAAAACAGATACGCTTTCAACAATACTGAACGATATAGCAATACTAAACCAACTTGTCATTGAGAAAAACCAGGATCGTTACATCATAAGAAAGAAAAATTAGCCAAAGTATGTAGACGTAAACTATTGGATATCGGATCGCTGACAGGATCAGCGACAGGGACCTTATTTGCCTAATATCAGACATTACACAGAAAATGAAAAAGTGCAATTCCACGTATGCGCTGCTATGCGTAGCAGCCATTATGACGCTCATTCCATGTAGCCTGCATGCGCAGCAAAGCCGTGCAGATGTATCAGGTATCGTAAAAAGCGAAGAAAGCGGAGAACCGCTCTGGGGAGTGAGTGTTACCGTTAAGAATGCGGCGAACAGTTTTACTGCCTCCGTACAAACTGACAGCGCCGGCTTCTTTACCTTCACCCGCTTACCTGCCGGTCC
This sequence comes from Chitinophaga agri, assembly GCF_010093065.1. Lineage (NCBI taxonomy): Bacteria > Pseudomonadati > Bacteroidota > Chitinophagia > Chitinophagales > Chitinophagaceae > Chitinophaga > Chitinophaga agri. The sequence continues at coordinate 7,338,101 of NZ_CP048113.1, forward strand.
GGGATATACCTTCGCCTTCTCCTTCATTGGATATGAAAAACAAACGCTTGCCGGCTATAACCTGAAAGCCGGCGCAGCGTTTTCCCTGCGGGTAGACCTGAAGAACAGCGAACAGAAAATAAATGAGGTCGTGGTCGTGGGCTACGGCTCTATGCAGAAGAAAGACCTGACAGGGTCTATCAGTCAGTTAAAAACAGCCAGACTGGAAAAGGAAAGTCCGCGTTCTATACAGGACCTGTTACGTAGTGGTGTGCCAGGTCTCTACGTCGGACAAAACACTTCTGCCAAAGGTGGAGGCGATATGCTCGTTCGCGGGCAACGATCGCTGAAGGCCAGTAATGATCCGCTCATTGTACTGGATGGTGTGATCTTCTTCGGAGAACTATCCGAGATCAATCCACAGGATATAGAACATTTTGACATATTGAAAGACGCTTCTGCGGCAGCTATCTACGGTGCCAAGTCAGCCAATGGTGTCATTATCATCACTACAAAAAAAGGCACTTCCGATAAGCCGGCTATCCGGTTTGATGCAAACAGGGGCGTTGCCACCCATGGTAAGAAACGCGCAGTATATGACGCTCCCGGCTATCTGCAATTCCGTTCTGATCTTTTCAACAGTACTACCCGGTGGGCCGCGCCGGGAAAGTATGTCAACCCCACACCTGAAAATCTTAACAGGTACGGTATCACACTGGATGACTGGCTCGCCTATGACGCCTTAACCGGTACACCGGAAGAGATCTGGACACTACGTATCGGCCTCTTTGAAAAGGAAAGACAGAACTATGCCAGGGGCAGGACATACGACTGGTTCGACGGCTCTTTCCAGCACGGGATACAGCAGAATTATAATGTAAGCTTTTCCGGCAGAAGCAAAGATGCGCTCAACTATTACATGTCCATGGGGTACCTGAATAACGAAGGTATTGTAGTAGGCGATAAATACCGCTCCTACAGGTCGAATATAAAAATAGATGGTAAAGTCAATAAGTGGATGCATACAGGCGTGAATATCAACTTCCAGGACAGGTCAGATGGTAATCTGGCTGCCGACTGGGGCGGACAGATCATCAATAATTCTCCCTTTGCCAATCCACTGGACACTAACGGTATCCTTGACGGGCAGCCCATGGGTGCCAGTGTGAACCAGGGCACCAATACGGCCTATAGCAACCAGTTCAAACAGCTGGAAAAAGGCTATACAGTGCTGAACACCACCATCTATCAGACTATCAAACTTCCATTTAATATTAGCTACCAGCTGAACTTTTCTCCCAGGATGCAATGGTTCTACAACCGGTACCACGAGTCCTCGCAAAATCCGCTGTGGGCCGACAATGGAAAGGTTATAAGAGAGAATACCAAAAACTTCGACTGGCAGATTGATAACATCATCACCTGGGACTATACATTCGCCAAAAGGCATAAAGTGAAAATGACCCTGCTGCAAAATGCAGAAGAGCATTTATCCTGGAATGAAAGTATCACTGCCCGGGACTTTTCTCCGACGGATGCTCTCGGCTTTCATAATATTGGCGCTGCCAATCCGTTAAAGACGACCATCAGCAGCAATGACCAGCGCAGTACCGGCGATGCCTTAATGGCCCGGCTGTTCTATGCATACGATAACCGCTATATGCTGACGGCCTCCGTACGCAGAGACGGCTATTCTGCCTTCGGTGCTTCTCACCCAAGGGCCACTTTCCCCTCACTCGCATTTGCCTGGAACTTTACAGATGAACGCTTCTTTCATTTTAATGCAATGAGCACCGGTAAGCTGCGGTTGTCCTGGGGAATGAACGGTAACCGCTCTATCGGGATCTATCAGGCGTTGTCTAATCTCACCACCGGGGCAGGCCGCTACGCCTATGTGCAATCGAATGGAACGGTGTACGAACTGTCTCAGTTGTACGTAGACCGCATGGCCAACTATGACCTGAAATGGGAAGCCACTTCCTCCTGGAATATCGGTCTGGACTTCGGCTTCCTTAACAACCGGATCACTGGTAATATGGAGCTCTACTACATGCCGACTACCGACCTGCTGATGGACCAGTCCTTACCCGACTTCACAGGCTTCAGTACGGTAACGACCAATCTCGGCGAGGTGGTGAACAAAGGATTTGAACTGGGTATCACTTCACAGAATATACAGAAAAGAAATTTCGACTGGACCACGACCTTCGGCTTCTTCTTCAACAGAAATAAGGTAAGACATCTCTATTATACCTATGAGGACATGCTGAATGCGGATGGTAAAATAGTCGGTTCAAAAGAGATCGACGATATCTCTAACGGATGGTTCATTGGCCGGGATATTGCCGCTATATGGACCTATAATGTACAGGGCATCTGGCAGGAACACGAAAGAGAACAGGCAGCGAAATATGGAGAGATCCCGGGCGATGTGAAAGTGGAAGACGTAAATGGGGACGGTAAGTATACTAATGAAGACAAGCGTTTCCTGGGTTCTACCACACCACGCTTCCGGTTTACGCTACGGAATGATTTTATGTTGTTCCGAAACTTCGATCTCTCATTTAACATCTATGCTAACTGGGGACACAAAGCCACCAATACAGATTACCTGAACAACTTCGGTTCTCAGGCAGACAGGATCAATTCCTATATCAGGGAATACTGGACGCCGGAGAACCCTTCCAATACCTACGCACGACTGAACTCAACCAATGTGCAGAACATCACCCCGTCACGTGTGATCGATAAAACGTACATCCGCCTGGACAATATATCCGTATCCTACTCGCTGCCGGCCGATATTGCCCGCAGAATGGACATGACCCAGCTGAAAGTCTATGCAGGTATCCGCAACGTGGCGGTGTGGGCTAAAGACTGGGAATACTGGGATCCGGAAACGACTTCTCTGATGCCAAGGTATTACACAGTAGGAATCACTGCTTCCTTTTAATGTTTCAAACTGAATTGATATGAAGACTATGCTGAATAAAGTAACAAGGATAGTGTTGCTGACACTGACTATTCAAGTACTGGAAGGATGTTCGAAAGACTTCCTGAATCCTGATCCCATGTCTTTTTATGAGCCGTCTATTACCTTTACCTCCAAGGAAGGATTACAGGCAGCTATTACCAGCTGTAACAGGAACCTGACCTACGTATGGACAGGTGAGGGAGCGCCGCTGCTGACTGACCTGCTCTTTTCAGACGTGGCTATTGACGGTACGACAGATAAATCCGGCCCGGCCCAGGACCTGAATGCAATGATCACACCCACGTCTAATAACAATGACATCAATACCAATAAGATCAATTTTTTCTGGTTTGAAGGCTATAAAGGCATTAAATATGCCAATACGATCGTCACCAACCTGGATAGGGTGCCCGGCCTCGATACTACGCTGCGGAACCAGATGATGGGCATGGCTTATTTCCATCGTACGTTCCGTTACATGTGGCTCATCTTCGACTTTGGAGATGTACCCCTGCTGACGAAAGAGATCACTTCTCCCAAGTTCAACTTCCGGTCCACCAAAAGGCAGGTCATCCTGCAAAAACTGGTGGCAGATATGGAGTTTGCAGTGCAGCATGTACCTGCTACCGGCGATTACGGTACTGTCACCAAAGGTGCCTGTCAGCAGTTATTGATCAAATGTTACCTGGCTGCGGGTGAGTTTGATAAAGCAATAGCAGTTGCTAATACACTGATCAATGCGTCCGGTTACTCCCTCATGATGGACCCCTTCGGTACGTTCGTCAACCCAATGCCCGCAGTCCATAACATTACCCGCAATGTTATATGGGACCTGCACCGTGCACAGAACAAGTCGATCGCTACCAACAGGGAGACGATCTTTAACATCATCAGCCGGGAAGATTTCGCCAATAGCCGCCAGAACATGGTGACCATGAGAAATGCCCTTCCGTTTTATTCCGGTACAGGTAATCAGCTGATCACGACTCCCTCCGGCAAACAGGGGTTAAGCACCAGTTACACGCAGACAAAAGACAAAATAGACCTGCGTAAGACGTACGGTAGAGGTATTGCTAAAACAAGGCCTACCTGGTACAGCAGTTTTACCATATGGGAAGACAGCAGTGACCTTCGTCACAGCAGTAGTACGGGCAACTGGATGCATATGGAAGACATGGTCTATAACCACCCCTCATTGCTTAGCAACGGAGACACCTACTACGGACAAAAACTTCAGAAGTATAACGCAGCCGGTAAGATACTCGTGAATGATACGATCAGGACATGGTTTGACTGGCCCCATTATAAGATATGGGTAGAGACGCCAAGATCGGAAACGGTCGACAATTATGATGGCGGCGCCAGTGACTGGTATATCTATCGGCTGGCAGAAACATATCTGTTACGTGCAGAGGCTTATTTCTGGCAAGGAAATATGGCTGCTGCTGCCGAAGATGTAAATACGATCCGTCGTCGTGCACACTGTACAAAAATGTATGCCGCCGGTAATATGAACATAGGGGTAATTCTGGATGAAAGAGCGCGGGAGCTGTACTATGAAGAACTGCGCCATATGGAACTCAGCCGCATCTCTTACATCTTTGCGACCACAGGAAAGTCCGATGAATTCGGCAAGACCTATCAGGTAGATAACCTGTCAAAAAGCAGCTACTGGTATGAAAGGGTCAGTAAGTATAATAACTATTATAACAAGGGCGTGAAAACAGTCTATGGTACACAGTTCACCGTCAGCCCATACCATTTGTTATGGCCGGTACCACAGTCTGATATAGACGCTAACAGGAACGGACAATTGAACCAGAATTTCGGGTATTCCGGATACGAGTTTAATCAGGCGCCGATAGATAATCTGGAGGAGGCTATCCGTGCGCAGGATTAGTGTGCGGTATAGCCTGGGACTATAAACGAAAAGCGCCGCTACAGTAAAGGATGTACCGGCGCTTCTGTTATTATATTGTCTGATGGTAAGCAGGTTGCTTATGCTGTCACTGGCAGTTTACTTTCCAGGTGTCTGATCACAAATGATTTGATCTGTGTATAGGCATCATCTCTGGCTTCTGCATAAGAGATGTTATACTTCCGCGTAATGGTCTGCATCTCTGCCGGGAATCTTTCCAGTAATTTATCATAGTAGACATCCAGCTCTTCCTTGTTGGGTAGTTCATAACCAATTTGTAACTGGAACCGTCTTAACAGTGCCTTATCGATGATATGCGCATGGTTGGTAGCAGCGATCAGTAATGCTTTTTCCGGGAAATAGTCGATCAACTGTATCATAGTATTCACCAGCCTTCTCATTTCCCCCACGTCTTTGTCGTCGTTTCCACGGGCCTTACCTACCTGGTCAAATTCATCCAGGAATAGCACGGCTCTGTCCCTTGTGGCCTTATCGAATACCTGTTTGATATTCTGAGAGGTTTCCCCGATGCGTGCGGACACAATACTACTCAGGTCGAGGATCAGGAGCGTCCTGTTCAATGCCTTTGCGATGGCTTTGGCAGTTGTTGTCTTCCCGCAACCGGAACTACCATGCAGCAGCAGTTTATTATTGACAGGCAATCCGAACTTATGCAGTTCTTCTATGTGGAAGTGTTCTTTGATCAGCTGCTCAATTTTTGTTTTGTTGTCATGACTTAACAACACATCACTCAATGATACCTGCTCTCTGTCGTTTATAATAAAATCGGCGACGTTCATCTGTACTTACCTGTTTTATATATGATGGAGGTAGCAGACCAGCGATCTGCTGCCTTTGCGGATGTAAAATTAAAAAGGAAATGAGTATCCTGCCAGGGCCAAAAGGCATAAAAGCAGGTAGTCCAGCCTTTATTGATTAAAAGCCAGTCTGCTCTTCATTTCTTCCACTACATTATAGATGATCGGACAACGGCCATAATGGGAAAGTGTGGCGAAAAGCCTTCTGTTGAACTTTGGCATATGCAGACCCGGAAACTCCCTGCACTCTGAGAAACGCTGTTCGTAGATAGTACAGCAGTTATTCTTCAGAAAGTGGCATGGGATCGTATTCATGATCATCATGCTGTCATTGGAGCCGGTTTCGATGTACGCCCCCTTTACGTCGGCTTCCGTCCGGTCCAGGTGTGTGGCCAGCCGGGTCAGTTCCTCTGCAGTTACGTTGATCATCAGGGAGCGGCAGCAGTTGCCACAGGCTGTACAATCTATCTGAGGCGTGACAATAGCATCCAGCTCCTGTACCAGCGCATCGATCTCATCTGCATCTTTTGATTGCAGAAATGTTCTGAATGCCTGATTCTCAGCTTCCTTCTCCTGGCCGATGGCCGCAATTTCCGTAAGTGTGGTAATGATTTTCAAGCCGCAAAGGTACGTAAATAACTACTGTCCGCACCGGCTAAAATGCCATTGTCAGGGGTAAGATGTCTGAAATGCCCTGAATGGTAAAGTCTGGCTTTAGTTCTTCACAGATCGCCGGATGTCCATAACCATAAGCCGCCCAGCAGGAGCGGATGCCGCAGTTGCTCGCAAAAAGTATATCGGCATGGGTATCACCAGTCATTAAGACCTCCCGGCCATCTTTTATATTAAATTGCTTTTTAATGACAGCCTCATACATCATGGTGTCAGGCTTGGGCTTCAGTTGCAGCTCCGGCATGACGCCTTCTGCCATGATCAGGTCCGTGAGTGCATGGAGTCCGTGGGACTGTAATGATTGCTCCACCGCTGCAACCCCCTTATTACTCAATACAATGACCGTCTTGCCTGCTGCCTTCAGCTGTTGAAAGACGGTCAGGGCGCCATCAAACAGGACCGTCAGCCGGGGATCGTGCTCCATATATAGCCGGCGGTAGGCCTTTACCAGGACGTCCGTATCTGCCGTTGTCACTTGTGCTGCATCCGGGTGTAGTACCCTGAGTGTTTCGTGCAGGTTGATACCTGTGCTGACGGCCTTCAGGATCGCAGCTTCTTCCGGTATTTTAACCCCGCTTTCTTCAAAAGCATGTTGCAGGGAATAGACAATAGTAGGAAGCGTGTTGCAGATAGTGCCGTCATAGTCAAACAGGTAGTAGTTGAATGGATGGGTGTTCGTCATGGTTCCGTTTGATGGTGAAATATGCGCCCAAAATTACCGAAATAGGACATACCTGCCATTTTGGAAGGATTTTATCTGCTGCCCTTACTCCCCTGATACCCGGCAGCTCTCCGCCTTCGACCTGGCCAGTGTGGAATACCTGCATATTCAACTGTCTGCTACGCATCATAACATTCGTCTCAGTCTTATACGCACATACTGTTGCAGGAGGACCGGATACGCATTAAATATAACATTACACACGATCATCACCGGCATCCATCGCCATTGATAGCTCAGCGCATGTCCCGTGAGGAGCAGCATTACCAGCAGTAAGCCATAGTGGGGGGCCGGCATCAGGCAAAGAGGGGCACAAATAACTACTTTGTTGCTTTTCCGGGAATGGAATACCTTTAGTCCATATGAACGATGCCGAAATATTAGCCGCTTTCCATGCCAGGAGGTACCATTACGATACCTACCTGCAGGCCAACGATATCCAGCAGTATACCTGTCCGGGATGTGGTTTTCCATCGCTTAACGAGCGGGGAGGTTTTAACATATGTGATGTGTGTACCTGGGAAGATGATGGTCAGGATGACCATGCAGAGGGGCTGATAGCCGCATTGCGGGTGGAAGGTGTGCAAATATCCGGGCCTAACGGACAACTGTCTTTAACAGACAACAGGATGAATATAGGACGGATACTGGAAACAAATACAGAACTGATCAACGGTGAGATAGATTTTGATGTGGCCAGGGTGTTGCAAACACTGGATTTCTACCGGCAGCGCAAAGTGGAGATAGAAGGAAGAATGACAGGAGAGGAATCTTTGCAGGACCATATTCTCCTGGAATGGAAGGAGGTAAAGAAGGATTTGCAGATGGCATTGATAGTGCCAAAAGAATAAAATAGTTAAAATAATGTAGTGCAGCAGCCTTCAGATGTAAAGATCTGAAGGCTGTTGTCATTATACAGATAAGGTACAGGTCATCGTCTGTTATGGAATGCTCCTGCCTTATCTCAGTGCTCTTTTTCCGGGTCGGTCAATGAGACTTTCGCCCCGATATGGAGGAGCCGTGTACCAAACATCCGGTAGTGTTTTTGCGTACAACCAGGAATAAAATGACGCTTTTAGTAACAGCACAAAAACGCTGCGGGGGGGTAAAAAGTAAGAAGCGCATAAGGGAATGGTAAGAGACAGGTAAGAGCGCGGTAAGAAACTGGTAAGAAATGAGATAAAAAGTAATTTTTTTGTTAAATAGTCCCCCTAAAGTGGCTACTGGTTTGTAGAAGATGTTGTCAGGCTATAATTTTGTGTCTGAAGAAATAGTGAACATGTCAAAGCATTTGTCAATTAAGGGGGTCATATGGATACTGCTCATTACAGTGTTTGCTGTAAAGTCATGTGATTTCTTTATTCACTATGGTAGTAGTTTTAAAGCATACGATATAGAGAATGCCGGCGATGAAGCGCCCACTCCTGATAAAGGTGAAGATTGTTTTAAGAGTGTCAAGAAGATCTTTTCATACTTTGGGGATGACATCCTGTCAAATATAAACTGGGCAGCACCGCTGTCAACTCAATGGTGCGTCTATAGTTTTTTCATTTTTAAGGAACCGCTCAGAGACGTACTGACACCACCTCCTAACCACCATACTGCCTGATATTACTCACACTGACCTTAGGCGTTTTCTGTGCGCAGGGCAGATCCGTTTTTTTATATCACACTATACTGAGTTTGTCCGGTACATGACTTATGTGTATGTACGGTTGAACTTATGTGTCTGTGCGGTTGATTGTCTTGTGTGCCTACTCATTTTTAGCAAACGTATTCAGGCAGTGACCTGGTTACTGTAACTGATTTCATTTATTACCTCATATCAATATCTTTTTATGAAGAAAAAGAAGCATGCAGACGCTCCTTCGCCGTGGCAAAGGCTGGTGAGTTTATTGCATCATGAACGCGGCTCTATTAACTATATTTTTATTTATGCTGTACTGATAGGTGCGATCGGACTGACGCTTCCGCTGGGAACAACAGCGGTTTACAATCTGTTGTCCAACGGTTCCATGTATAGCTCTACCTATATATTGATCGCTGTCGTACTGATAGGTGTAGTCATTGTCGGCGCATTGCTGATCGGCCAGTTAACTCTGGTAGAATACCTGGAGCAGAAGATATTTACAAAAGCCTCCATGGAATTTGCATACCGTCTGCCGCGTATTAAGAAAGAAGAACTGGAGGGCGAACATCCACCTGAACTGGTGAACCGTTTCTTTGATATTCTCACCATTCAGAAAGGTTTAACCAAACTGCTGGTAGATATCGTTGCCGCCTCTGTACAGATATTTTTCAGTGCTATCCTGCTTTCTTTTTATCACCCGGTATTCATGGCGGTAGGACTTTTCGCTATTCTCGCCATCGGACTGGTGATCCTGTTGTATTACAAACAAGGGGTACAGACCAGCATGGAGGAATCAGGTCATAAGTATGAACTGGTCGCTCACCTGGAAGAAGTAGCCGGTGACCTGGACAAATACCGTGGCAATCCGGACATGATGAACCAGGTGGTAAGGACGTCCGACGTTATCACCGCAAGGTACCTGTCTGCACGTAATGATCATTTCAGTGTGTTAAGAAAGTTCTTCATCAGCTCTGTGGCCGTGCGCACTATTCTAATGGGTGGACTGTTGCTGCTGGGTAGCTACTTCGTGGTGGAAAGGCAAATGACTTTCGGACAGTTTGTGGCTGCTGAAGTGATAGTCGTGCAGATCAGCTATGCTGTAGAGAAACTGATGACGAATCTGAACACCATTTTTGACATGGTTACCGGCAGCGAGAAACTGGCTGTAGTAACTGATCTGGAATTAGAAGAGGAAAAATAACAATGACTAATCTAGCACATAATAAAGTACATCATACACAGATGGAGTCACTGTGTGTACAGTCCCATCAGGAGCTCATTAATATCAGGGCTTCACGTATACTTGGCAGGATCATTACGGTCCTCCTTATCATGTTCTTCATTATTCTCTTTTTGCCCTGGCGCCAGACTATTCCCGGCAGAGGTACCGTTACCGCATTGACGCCGGAAGACCGTCCGCAAACCGTGCAGAACCAGATCGGTGGCCGCATAGAGCGCTGGGCGGTTCGTGAAGGACAGGAAGTGAAGAGGGGCGACACGATCCTGGTGATCTCTGAGACCAGTCAGTCGTACTTCGACCCCGAACTGCCTTTACGGCTGAATGAGCAGCTGGAAGCCAAGAAAGGAAGCGAATTGGCGGCTATACAAAAGATGGAAGCCACCAATGCACAGATCAGCGCTTTGAACAGCGGTTTGCAGTATCAGTTGCAGGCGGCCGAGAACAAGGTCCGCCAGTCTGAAAACTATGTCAGGATAGACAGTGCCGACCTGGTGGCGGTGCAGAATTTATATGAGACCTCCAAAGCCCGTTTACAGCGTTATGAGGCCGGCTATCAGAACGGCTTATTCTCACTCACGGATATAGAGACCCGTCGTTTGAAACTGCAGGAAGATAATGCGAAAGTGATCGGTCAGCAGAGTAAGCTGAATAACTCAAAGCAGGCATTGCTGAACGCCCGCATAGATCTGGATAATATCAGGGCCAAGTACCAGGAATCGCTGGCGAAAGCACAGTCAGATATGAGTTCTGCATTGTCCAGCCGTGCCAGTGTAAAGGGCGAGATCGCCAAGCTGCGCAATGATATTTCCAATATCACTATCAGACGTGGTCTTTACATAGTACGTGCACCACAGGACGGCTATGTTGTTAAAACACTGAAGGCGGGTATTGGTGAGAACATTAAGGAAGGCGAATCTATTGCTACACTGCAGCCACTGCATCCGCAGGTAGGGGTCGAACTGTATGTTAACGCTATGGACGTACCGTTGATCCTGGATACGAGCGACGTACGTCTTCAGTTTGAAGGATGGCCGTCAGTGCAGTTCTCCGGATGGCCGTCAGTAGCCGTAGGAACCTTTGCAGGTAAAGTATGGACCATTGACCGCGTAAGCAGTAAAGGTGGTAAATACCGCGTGTTGATCAAACCGGCTGTACCCGTTCCTGTAAATGATGAGCCATGGCCGGTTCAGCTCAGACAGGGGTCAGGTGTGTATGGCCGTATCATTCTTCGTTCCGTACCACTATGGTATGAGATCTGGCGACAACTGAACGGTTTCCCGCCAAGTCTGGAAGAGGAACCTTCGGAGAAGATGACCGATGGTAAGAAATAGTTAAGACGGTAAAATTATTTATATAACATGATGATGAGATTAAGACGTTATATAGCTGCCAGTTTGTTCGTGTTACTGTTGCCGGGCGTAAGCGTATTTGCGCAAACGCCACAGGCAGCGGATACGGGTAGGGTGTTTTCGCTGGAAGACCTGGAAGCAATTGTTTTCAGTCATCATCCTATTGTGAAACAGGCCGCATTATTAAGCGAAGCTGCAAGGGCTAACGTATTACAGTCGCTGGGATATTTTGATCCTGCACTGAAGGCCGCATTTGCACGTAAATTATTCGGGAATACAGAATATTATGATAACTGGGGTGGAGAACTGAAAGTACCATTATATGTGGCAGGTGCCGATCTGAAGGTCGGTTATGACCGCAATGTCGGCCCTTATACAGCGCCACAGTATTATACAGGGAACACTGGTCTTACAGCAGTAGGATTAACCATACCGCTGGGTCAGGGGTTACTGATCGATGCACGACGCAGTACCCTGTGGCAGGCCAGGGCCATGGTGAACTATGCAGAAGCAGATAAGGTGAAGCAGATCAACGGCGTATGGTTCAGTGCTGTGCAGGATTACTGGAACTGGTATTATGCCTACCGGGAATATATGCTGGTGAAAGAAGGGGTAGACCTGGCCATGAAGCGCTTCCAGGCGGTGAGGAATCAGACGCTCCTGGGAGACAAGCCACCTATTGACTCCATAGAGGCAGGTATTATCGTACAGGAAAGGGAGATCCAGCTGACAAAAAGTGTGATTGAATTACAGAACGCCATGCTCGTCTTGTCCAACCACTTATGGAATGAGAATGGCAATCCGCTGGAACTGCCTACGAACGCCGTCCCTCAGCAGGTAGACCAGAACCTCGCACTGCCTAACAGGGAGCTGCTGGATGCGTTATTAGGTCAGGCAGATAAGAGACATCCGGAACTGGTGAAGCTGCGCGCCAAGGGGGACCAGCTGGATATTGAACGCCGTTACAGACAGGAGACACTGAAGCCCAAGGTGAATGTCAGCGGGGCATTATTATCCAGAAGAAGGGACTTCAGCACACATGTACCGGAGTATTATGACTTTAACTGGAATAACTACAAGATAGGGGTAGAGGTGGCCTTTCCGTTGTTCCTGCGTGCAGAGCGTGGTAAACTGAAGGAAGTGAAGATCAAGCAGCAGCAGTTAGACTATGACCTGATACAATCAGGCCGTGAGATCGGTAATAACATTACGGCGTCCTATAATAGTCTTACTGCCTATAAGTCCCAGATGACGGTGCAGATCCAGAGTATTAATAATCAGCAGTTACTACTGACAGGTGAGTTGCAGAAATTCGATCTGGGAGAAAGTACCCTCTTCCTCATCAATAGCCGCGAGAGTAAACTGATCGATATGAAGATCAAGCGGGAAAGCATTATCTCGGGTTATCAGAAAAAGCTGGCAGAGCTGTACTACAAAGCGGGTACAAGACAAAACCAGCCTAACTTATAAACAGATCAGTCAGCACAGCGAGCGATATTGTGTCAGCATCCCGGTTACGCGTGTAGCCGGGATGTTTTGTTGATGTACTACTGTACCATACAGGTAAATACCGCTGATTTCCGGGAGTATTTTTATGTAGTACATTAGTATCTTTAGCGGTAAGAATGCATCTAACTATGAAACTAAGAGCTGCTATAATTGCTTTGTTGTTACCGCTGGCCGCATTGGCCCAGGAAGAGAATACGGAAGAAACCTGGAAGCCAGCCAGTGCAGAGAGCCAGGCCTATCGTGAGTATAGGCTGAAAACTACCACTCCGCCCTATGGCCTTGCAAAGGTAAAAGCCCTGATCCAAAAGAACGCCTCCAGCGAGGAGGACTTTACGGTGATGCCTGCTAAAGACTATTTGTCGCTTACGCTCCGCGAGAAATTTACCTATCATATGATCAATCCGGAATCATATAGCCAGAACTGTGATGTCGAACCTCCTATCCAGGATGAGCACAAAAAGATATTCGGTCATCTGCCAGACGTTTATGCTGAGCTTAACTGGAGTGAACGTCAGCGTGACTTCCTGCAGGCTAACAGGGACTCTGTAATGGCTATCATTAAGGAATCTGCTAACCGTAGTAAACGGCTGGGGCTCAACTATAAAATGGCACTGGTAGAGATCAATGCTGTTGAGATGGTGCCGTTCCTGGTGGAATTCTTCAAACGCGATCACAAAGATCTGGACATACTTACGGTATTGATGGAGTTGATGGAACAGACGAAATATGAACCATTTATCAAATCAGCTTCCCATACCAAACTCTATAGTAAGAACAGTACCTATAACTCGTTCCTGGTGTTCAACCAGGCTAATGAAGACCTGATCATACAAAGGGCGATGGCTATGTATAACGCTGCCAACTAATGATATTCTCACTGCTGATAAGTTTATTGCTGACTGATACGTCTTTCGTACAGGTACCTGCCGGCGATTACTGGGTCGGCGCTAAAGGCCATGCCCTGAATCCTCAGCGAAAGGTGCATGTTGATGCCTATGCTATCGGTACAACGGAAATCACCAATCAACAGTTTGCCGCATTTGTAGCTGCTACGCATTATATCACTGATGCGGAGCGGCTGCACAATGCCATGGTTTTCGAACCGGGATTGAAGGAATTTCGCTGGTTAGAAGATAGTACTGCCTGCTGGCGGTATCCTAATGGGGTAAGCCGGGGCGGTATTGAAGAAAAAATGCAGCATCCTGTCACGACTATCAGCTATAACGACGTACAGGCCTATTGTCAATGGGCGCAGGTAAGACTTCCCTCGTTCGAGGAATGGGAGATCGCTTCCCGTGCCGGCGCAAAGACCACCTATTTCTGGGGAAAGGACAGCCGCTTGATCGGTCGCTATGCAAATATCTGGCATGCCCATGACCACCTGGAGGCAGATGCAACCGACGGATATGTATATACAGCTCCGGTAGCCAGTTTTGAACCTAACAGCTGGGGGCTTTACGACATGTACGGTAATGTATTTGAGTTTTGTGAAGGGCATCTGAAAGAGGAGAAAACGGTGCATGCACGGGGCGGTTCATGGTGGTGTAGCCAGCATTCCTGTCACTATTTTAACTCAGTGGATATCGGAAGGGTGCACAGAATGGCCTCTTTCAGCAATCAGGGGTTCCGGGTGGTGAGGCGATGACAGCCATGTAGCTGGGATGTGCACTTTTATGGCATTTTCAGCGCTTTCCGGTAGCGTATGAATGACCAGATCAATCCTATGATAAACGGCCCGTTTAAAAGCCCTAAATACTGCAGATCGTTACTCGCAGAAGATAGTCCGATATCCAGGTAATACCTGTACTCATGAATGATAATAAAGATACAGGGTGACAGCGGTAACAGGAACCAGCTTAAGAACGTCAGTAACCGGTTGTTACGTACTCCTTCCAGTTTGCACAGAAAAATGGTCAGACATAATACATTCATCATCAGGCAGTATAGAAATGTCATTAAAATACCCATCCCGATGATAGCTTCGGGGGTAAACCATTCACTTCTGTATGATTTATTCTCCAGTACGATAAAAATGGAGGTGATGACAATGGTGATCAGGAAGGGCAGGAGTGTTGCCTGTTGATAATACTTACTTAATCTCATCAGGTAATGGGTATGGGAGTCACGCATGCCGGTCATTGCTGCAGCCGTGGATCGTCCGCTGTTTTAGTATAGGGTGAATATACCCCAAATATACTACTGTTCTGTCTGTCTGACAACAGACGATGGTATTATGACTTTTTTAATACTGCTTACATTATCAATAGGCAGATGAGCAACTGATAAGCTTACTTTAGTATCATTAAGAGGTTACTTCAAGGTCACCAAAAGGGCACTTCAATATCCCCGGGATATTGAAGTGCCCTTTTGGTGACCTTGAAGTAACCTCTTTGTATGAATATCTGATACTATATTCACACCGTATACATGCTTGTAAAAAGCATCATCATAGCAGTGGACAATAGTTATCCATGAGTTTGTTGGTGTTATTTCAATCTTACAGTGGCTGAAAGCGGGGTATTTACAGATTATTAAGGGCCATCTGTGCTCTTTTCTTCATTCGGCCATTCATATGAACCAGTTCCTCAAACATACGACGGGCCTTGACCTTCTGTCTTTTGAATTTATAACACATAGCCAGCTGGTAATGAGCCATTTCCCTGTATCGGCTGGTACTATCGGCAGTTAGCTGTGTAAACCTGGACATCGCGTCATCCAGTTTGCCGTCGTGATAGAAGGCCATGGCAGTTTTATACAGCGACTTATCCGGTTCGGCAGCATCTTCTGCAGTCGCATTATCAACAGTAGCTGACTGGGCCGTTGCTGTTCCTGCAGCAGGAAAGGTCGCTGTTACCCCAGTAGTTGCCGCACGGGCCTGGGAGGTGGAGGCCGGCTCCTTCGGACCTGATGCAGGAGCAGCAGCTGGTACAATGGGTTGTTCTACAGCAAAGGAATGTTGTTTGTCCTCATTTTTCACCTGATCATGGATCAGGTAAGCGCAAACTACTATCAGCAATGCTGCTATTACACCCCAGAAGTAAGTTAAAGCGTTCTCTTTGATCTGAACATTCTTCTGGTATCGTTCTGCTTCGTAAACGGAAGCTACATGACTACTGCTACGGATATACTGCTGTACCTTGACACCCATTGCCTGATATTGGGTGTGGTATTTTGGCTTCTGGAGTACTTCTACTGCCTCGCTGCACAATTCACAATTCACAAGATGTTGTTCCAGCAGGTGTTTCTCCATATGAGTTAAACGGCCATCTACATAACGAGGCAGCTGGTCTTTACTAAAACAGTGAACCTTGCTGAAGATCTTTAATATCTTGTCCTTGTTTTCCAGATTTTGCATAATCGAGGTTTATAGCTTTTTCTTGGTTGTCGGTTTGGGGAATTTCCAGAATGATCGTCCGTCTGCGTTTGGAAGGCTTAACAGATGCCGGGGGCATAGTTTCTTCTGCCTGTCCATCTGAAACAATTTCCAGCACGGCGGTCGGTTGTTCCTTTACAGCAGTAGCATAGGCCAGGTGGGCGTTTGGTACCTGTGTATCGGATACGATGTCCTCAACATTTACCGCCATCCGTGTTTTCCTGGGTTTTTTAAATGCAGTAGGCTTGGCTGGCTCCTGCGCATCTGATATTACGTCTTCCACATTGATCACCTGTGTTCTCTTGGTGGATCTGGTTTCTCTCCGTGGTCTGGCAGTTTTCAGATTAACCGGCACACTGTTTTCTTCCGCTATTACGGGTTCGTTATATTCCACGTTAACGACTATTGTCTGAGGCGGTTCGGGTGTATCAGATATTACATCTTCTACATTGATCACCTGTGTACGTTTGGCGGACTTGGTTTCTTTCCGTGGTCTGGCAGTCTTCACATGCGCAGTTACAGTGGATTCTTCGGTCACCACTGGTTTGCTATGCTCCAGGTTAGCGAGCACCTGAGATGCCAGTTCCTGTTTGGACTGTTTGATCAGTAACCGGGTTTCTTCCAGTGTATAGCCTCTTTCACCGGCTATTTCTGCGAATGTTTTCTGTTCGAGATAGAATTCGGTTAACATATCTCTGTCATCGTCTGACAGCTGGTCAAAAGCCGCCTGCATCGCAGCAGAGATGTGTTGTTTCTGTAAGAGGTCAATGTTCGCTTTCTCTACTTTGTATTCAATCCGCGTGATGTCGCTCGAAGCGGAAGTAGGGAAGTAGAAAGCGTTTCTCTCGGTCCGGCTGCCCTGTGACTTTACAAAGAACTGCATCCATTCACCAATTTTAGGAATGGTTTGTGTTTGCAGACTTTTAAAGAGCCTTTTGAGCAAAGACGGAAAGAAGTCGTCCGGCGTATTGCCGTAGCTATTCAAAGAAGGTAGAGAGACGGCGGCCAGCAAATGACTATATCGCTCAAGTAAGATTCCTGCTGCTTCCTCATCTTTCAGCTTTCTTGCCCGGGCCATCAGCTCATTATCTGGCAAATTGGCTAGTTGTTGTAGCATAGGTTTAATAAATATTTACTATTGGAAATATATAGGAAATAAACGCATTGATATTTTAGCCAATAAGTATGCCGTATGTACTAAAAATAGGGAAACGAACTGGAGTATATGGCTGTATTGTTCTGATTGTCAGTGGATAGTGAAGTGTCCGCTATTGTGTAGACGTATTGTACCTATTATATTAATTTAAAAATAATATTGTAAAATTTATTAATAATAATTTATTTTTTTATAATGATTTGGTAACCACATATATGTATGGCTTATTCTTATCAAGTAGTGATGGGTGTTCTGCGTTGATGTGTGCAGTCTAAGTAGTTATCTGTCAGTTAGATATGGCTTTTTAATGCCGTTTGTGATTAACCAGCACATATTGGGGAAAAAGAAGTTACAATTTGAGGAAGAATTGATGAGCGTGTGGAGCAGTGCAAAAACTGATATATGATTGCTCCTTAAGTTAGTATCTTCGTTATAAATACGTCGTTATACCCTTATTAAAATAGTCCCTAACCTAAATCTTACTTCATGGCTGCCGTTGCTATATTACTTGGCTATCTGATTCCGATCACCTATATTCTCGTGATGCTGCTCTCGCTTTACTGCGTAGTCCGCATGCGAAAAAGGCTGGCGATCGCTATCCCGGCGGCCCTCTTCTTTATCTTTCTGCTGATCACTGCTGTTCTATTTATAAAGACAGGAATTAAGCAGCAGGACAAGGATCTGCAGGCATTGCTGGGATACTATACACTGACGTCACTGGATGGGCAGGATTGTCCCAATTGCCTCGTGCGTCTGAACGACAATTATGAGTATGATATTCTCAAAGATGACCAGGTGATCGGACATGGGAAGTGGTGGATGGAATCGGCTGTTGATCTTCCCGGGAAATACCTGAAGATCGAAAATGGTCCTGCTGGTGTGATCTGGCCTCAAATAAGGACCATCGACTATATAAACAGGTAGCGTAATTTTATCTGTTATCAGGTCGCGGATTGGTCGCCCGGATATTTGCATCTATCAGGACACCGATGGATCTATCTTTAACACCATAGTCTCGCTGCAGCACAGCTTTCCTGATCACCTGTAAACTGATAAAAGATTCATCATTGATGCGGGACAGGTCACCTTCAAAGTGTTCGGTCAGTACTTTCCCGTTAAGGATATAGACAACGGTACTGTCCACCGCCAGGGAAGGAACTGTTCTGGCGTAACGGGATGACTTACTTTTAAAGAACTGCCAGTATCTTTTCCGGGCGAATGGCTTTGTCTCGATAAATACCACTCCATTTCCACCCTGTGGTCCCAGTAATTCAGCCCCTTCCGCGTTTTTGTAGATGGTGACAGCTGCAATGTCAGTCGGTTGGTAGGCCTGCATTTGTTCCCTTGTTACGATCACACTATCGATAAAAATCAGTGGGTCTCCGGCCAGCTTCGGCTGCTTTTTGTCGGGTTGATCAAATACACCGTAGCAGGAAAGCGTGATGTCAATCCCGGCTACCCGTTGATCCATATAGTGTGCTTCATCCAGTGGGTACCGTGGTTTATCCGGATCGATCTTCACAAAAAAGGAAAGCGTATCATTCCCTATTTTCCAGAAGCCTGAACAGTCTCTTGAACGCCATAATTCTGTGAACTCAGGATAGCGTGCAAGTACCTCTTTTACTGTCAGGTTCTTTACATCGACGTTCCGGCCATCCGGCAATGGGCCGCTATAGTTGCTGGTCAGTCGTATTTTGCTGATATAGTCCTTACTTTGATCTTTCTGAAAGATCATACCCGGGTATTTGACAGAGGAAAATCCTTTGCCGTTCTCATAGCGGGTATCCTGCGCATAGCAATGCTCCGGTGTATCCATTTCCTCTACTATTACAGGCTGCAGGTCATCCGTTGCATTCCGTAGATCGGTGAGGGTTGTCTGGCACAGGCATACACTACCTACCATGATCTTCTTTTCCAGGGATGTGTGTAATGATGAAACAGGTTTGTTCGTCTGGGCATGCACTGTTAAACAGACTGTCGATGACAGGAGAAAAGGCGTAATGTATTTCATGGATATTTTATAGCTACAGTGGTTCTAATTTAAGGACCTTCTTTGTTAAACGCGAATTTATTTTTGGTGGAGCATATGTTTGTCTGCAGCTGACGAGAGGTGATCGGTGTGGGGGATACGGGCACTGCTGCAGCCAGTTATCATTTGTGCTGAAGATATAAATGATAGCTGGCTGTAACAGATAAATGCTGTTGATGAGACATTACTTAATGGCAACGAAGATATCAACGGCTGCATTTTCGGGGTCCTGTGCCCGTGCTCCATACGCCTCGAAATCAGCTGTAAAGGTTCTTTCCAGACCGGAGTTCCAGATCTTTACCCATTCATTATAAACAGATCCCTGTGATATATTTCCTGTCGCCACCTGCTGGTGGTATTTACCCGCAGGGATCACTTTTCCTGCCATACCCGCGGGGATCTCGTCCAGGGTAGACACTTTACAACCCACAATGGTGGTATAAGGTTTTGTATGATCTTTTTCATAATCCGTATAAACAGCATAGATCGTCTGATCAGTTTTATTAGGTATCCTGTCTGCTATTCCTTCTGAGAAGAAACAGTGCCATAGTGCAGGAATATCCTGTGCTGATTGTCCATTTTCATTTGTAGTGACCACGTCGATGCCGATGATGTTGAAGGATGGTATTTCCATGTAGTTGATCCGTTTTAAACAAAAGTACGGTAGCGATGTGACAACCCTATGTCAGCAGTGTAGCAAACTATCTGTTTACCCACTGTATGCCAGGCAGTGGTGATATATTTTTTAGTACTACCGCAACCATTATCTTTCTATAATATCTTTGTTATCCGTAAAATATTCATCATGGAAGAAACGAAGGGACTATTGGAAAAGATCAGGCATCATGATAAGGTGTGTATCGCACTGAATGAGCACTGTGCCATTCCGTTGCCGGATGACGTAATGGAGATTTTGCTAAAGCCTCACCGGCTTACATATTATTATTTTCAGTACATAGAGCGGGGTACGGCGACCTTTAAGGCTGACCTGCAGGAGTTTACGGTGAATGATGGTGAGCTGGCCTTTGGCCTGCCTAACCAGATATTTACCAAGCTGCCCTACGACAAAAACATGCGGCAATATGCGCTTTCATTTGATGAGCATACATTGACGCTGTTACCTGGACATTATCCTTTCCTGGTCAATCCATTTAATGTAAATACCCTCTCTTTTGATAAGGAGGGGCAGCAACGCGTGAAGAACCTGCTAGCGGGATTGTTTCAGTTGCTTCACAGTCCGGGAAAGCAAAAGAAGGCTGATGTTATTTTGGCGCACCTGCATACACTGCTTACCGAATTTAACTCGGCTTATTTTGAGCAATACCAGCGCCAGGAGATCGTTTCGGGGCCCAAATTATCCAAATACATTGCCTTCAAGCTGGCTGTGGAAACGAACCTTACGGAGCAACATGATGTGCAGCATATTGCTGAAGAGCTGGCATTGAATGCCAGTACATTATATAGTATTGTGAAGGAGTATGCCGGTGTTTCGCCTAAGGAATGGATCATTAACCGCCTGATGATGGAAGCACAGCGCAGGTTGCAGTATTCTTCCATCTCCGTGAAGGAACTGGCGTATGAGCTGGGCTTTAGTGATCCGGGGTATTTCTCCCGCCTCTTCAAGAAAAACACTGGCATGAGCGTTAGCCAATACATAGCTGAGCTACGCGATTTGTCCCGGAATTAAAAAGATTTATCCCTGTTCTCCGGTCGGCAGCTGCATAGCTTTGCTTCATACATTAAATCAAAAAATTATGAAGTCAGCGCTGGTAACAGGTGCCAATAAAGGTATTGGTTTCGAAGTAGCGAAAATACTCGCTCAACAGGGATTCTATGTTTATATCGGTAGCCGCCTGCCGGAAAATGGGGCAGCCGCTGTGGCCAAACTGCAAGCACAGGGATTAAGTAATATAGAAGCCGTACAACTGGATGTAACTGACCAGCGGTCAGTAGATGCCTCGAGAAGGATCATAGGCCAGAAAACAGGCATTTTAGACGTCCTGGTGAACAATGCCGGTATTGCCGGAGAATATGAGCAATCTGCACTTTCCTCTGCAGTAGATCAGTATCAGCTTGTTTATGATACCAATGTGTTTGGTGTTGTAAGGGTTACACAGGCATTCATGGACCTGCTTGAAAAGTCGGCAGCCCCACGCATCGTAAACGTGAGCACCAGTATGGGATCGCTTTCGCTTGCGGCAGATATTTACAATGATAATTATCCTAAACGATATGTTGTGTATCAGTCTTCAAAAACGGCGCTGAACATGTACACCGTCCAGCTGGCGTACGAGCTGCGTCATACGCCGTTTAAAGTGAATGCCGTTTGCCCTGGCTGGACACAGACAGATTTTACGGGTCATCAGGGAACGAGTACACCGGAAGAAGCGGGTCAGCGTATTGCCAAATATGCCTTAATTGGAGAAGAGGGACCGACTGGTCAGTATTTCAGCGAAGAGTATTTTGCTGCACCTGCTAATTGTCCGTGGTAAGTTTGAGCACCAGCCTTCAGATCTTTCGGTTTGAAGGCTGTTTTTCTACAGACATAGGGAATAACTATGGATAGTGATCGTTGAATCCGTAGATACCACCGGTAACAGGATCATCTGTCCTGTCGTCCAGCCTACTTCAGCTGAAGCGGGGGAGACGGCTAACGTGCGATATTGTCAAAGAAATATGGTGCGAAGGAAGTGGCCCGTTTTATCAGATGAGATGCAGGAAATTCTCTGCCAGAGGATTCATCTCATTAAAATAAAGACCGGGAGAGGACCCTACGATCTTCATGAAGTCCTTATTAAAATGAGCCTGGTCATTGTATCCCAGGTCGTACAGGATATTATTATAATTCAGGTGAGAAGATTTATAGCGTTTACTAAAGGCCTTGATCCTGATAATGCCTGCATATTGTTTGGGACTCATGCCTACAAAATCAACAAACTTTCTTCTGAAATTCCGCTCACTCATCAGGTGTGTATGATGTAATACACTGATGTCAAGGTTCCCTTCCGCCATATGAATGTCTTTTACGGCATGTAGTATATTATCCAGGTGATATTCGTGGCTACGTTGTGCTACATATTTCATGAGCAGCTTTTCCAGGAAGTAATGTTTGTCGGCCTCAGACGACAATCCGGTCAGCTGTTCAAGTAACAGGTAGATATCTTTCCCGAATATATCAGCGGCATCAACCGTAGACGCTTTGATATGCTCCAGGCTATCCTTTATAAACAGATGCGCTGTGCCGGGTTGGAAAACGATGCCTACGAGATGCACCTTGTCGGCATAACAAATGAAGCTTCGGTCCGGATAAAGCCCTGTTAAAGACACAGCTGGCATATGATGGAACTGTACTTCATCACGGGACAGACTTACCCCTTTACCTAAATTAAAAACCAGGTCCAGCGTACCATCGGGAAGGCGGCGGTGAATGGTATTGTCACATTCATTGGCAATTACGGAATAGAAGCACTGTACATATTTTGCCAGGAATAGGGGGCTGGTCTTAATGATACCCATAAAAGAATGGCCGATTTGTACAAACAAAGATATGGCATTTAATTCTAACATTGTCCCCGATAAACAATCATTATGAAGGCATTAGCATACCTCTTATTATTAGTAACCGCACCCGCAATGGCACAGGATCTTGGTAACAGTGAAAAAACCAGGGTTATTGATGCTATCTCTCAGCAATTAAAGACCTTGTATGTGTACCCGGAGGTCGCAGAAAAAATGTCTAAACAACTGCATACAAATGCAGAGAAGGGACAATACGCTCAAATTAAAGACCCTAATGCGTTTGCAGAACGGCTGACTACGGACTTGCTGGCGGTGAGTCACGATAAACACCTGAGTGTCAATTATGATCCCCGTCCGGTGGAGCCACATCCGGTGATGGCATTTGACCAGGAGCTGGCAAGGTCCAGGAATTTTGGATTTAAGGAGCTGAAGATCCTTGACGGGAATATCGGGTACCTCAATCTCAGTTACTTTGAAGATCCTGCTAAGGCCGGGGGAATGGCTGCCACAGCCATGAACTTCCTCAGCAATGCAGATGCGATCATCATCGATCTCCGCAACAATGGGGGTGGTTCTACTGATATGGTACAACTGCTGGCGAGTTACTTCTTTGAAGGCGAACCGAAGCCGCTGACCGATATTTACTGGCGCCCGACCAATAGCCTGGTACAATATAGAACACTTCCCTATGTGCCGGGAAAACGTATGCCTGCTGTGGACGTCTATCTGCTGACCAGCCAGCGTACCTTTTCTGCTGCGGAAGACTTCAGTTACAGTCTGCAGAACCTGAAACGCGTGACTATCATTGGTGAGACGACCGGAGGCGGCGCCCATCCGATAGATCAGGCAGTTGTCAGTGATCATTTTATCGTGACCATTCCGGAAGGCAGGTCTATCAGCACCATTACGAAAACCGACTGGGAAGGTACCGGTGTTACACCTGATATTGCTGTGGCGGCAAAGGATGCATTGCTGACAGCGCAGGTGAAAGCGCTCAGCAAGGCACCGGAAGGCGACTATCAGGCGAAATGGGCGCTGATGGGAATAAAAGCGAAACTTAGTCCTGTCACACCGTCTGCCGACAACCTGAAGGAGTATACCGGCAGTTATGGAGAAAGAATGATCTCCGTCGAAGATGGCCAGCTGTATTATGCTAAAGCCGGTGGTCCGAAAAGCCGTTTAATTCCGATGGACAAAGACTTGTTTGCCATGGAGGATAAAGAATACCTGAGGATCAGGTTTGACCGCAAAAACGGGGTGGTGACAGGTTTTACCAGGCTGTTTGAGGACGGGACGGCAGAGGTAAGTTTGAAATAAAAACAGTCGGCAAGTATACTGCTTTCGCTCCTACAGGCAACAGCGCCAGATACAGCTGGCTGCTGTTGCCTGTAGGCATTTCAGGTGTGCGGCACCAAATATGCCAATCTCCTACTGCCGGCTTCCTGCCAATGCCATGTTAGCCACAAATGTAACATCACCTGGCATAGCTGGTCTACAAAAGCGAAAGTTAGCCGACTACATCGGAACTCACTACCAGAATGGTTGTCGCGTTCATCATCGTTTGTAGGAGACTGTGATCAGCCCGGGATACTGTACATAATATCCGTACGCAGTACATACTTCACACCAGCGGTCAGTAATGCACCTTCATGCCTCAACGGATGATGAAAGATCAGCGCAGATCCTGTTTGCGGCCGAATCGTTTCACCGGAAGCAAAGATAGTTTCTCCACCTGTATACTCATTATTCAGATAGATCAGAAAAGTATACTGACTGGCTTCATAGGGGTTTCTATTAAACGAACCATCTTTGTGCATTTTAAAGCGTTGTCCGGGACTGTATTTATAAAAGCGAAATAATTCATTCAGTCCGCAGGCACTTTCTCCTGACTTACCTTCCGGCACTAATCCCTTCAGGCGCTCCCATATAAAGGCTGCATATACTTCATCTTTATAAAGTACTCTTTCATTATTCCTTACGCCTTTGATCATACGCTGCTGCCCACCACCGACATCAACAGTGGCCTCCTCATAGCCCATCTCTTCGCTTTTCCGGATCAGGGTGGCACATTCATCCCGGGTAAGAAAGTTGTCAATCGTAAATATGTCCCGGGTATAAACAATCTTTTCCATAATCAGTTTCCATTGGATGTTATCAAGGAGTTACAAAGATACCATAATTTTATTTGTGTGTTTATGACGCAAAGAGTTTTTTTCAGCATCTTTGTTGTCTTCCAGGCTGAAGATGACGAAAATTGGGTAAGGATGCTGTTTAAAACCAGTACATTTGCAGCCGCATAATTAAACATTATTGTAACCCCCTATGAGACAATTACCTATCCTTTTGATACCCGAAAAAAGAGCTTTTCAGTACGAGATGCTTGATAAGTTCTGGCGCTGGCAGGGAGGTCAGGTCAGGGTACTGGACAACTACCAGGTGAAAGATGATGCTCTTTCCGGACAGGAGATCGCTATATACGGACATCGCGAGTTTGCCACAACTGTGGCAAAGATGTACGGGGTCCGCCTGTTGTCGGTCGACGGCAGAGCGCTCTCCAGGTTTCAACCCGAATATCTGGAGAGAAATGTGACGCATGCCACTATTGGAACCGTAACGCGTGAACAGTTTCCTGCATTTATAAAGCCGGTAGTTCACCGGGTGTTTCCTTCAGGTATTTATAAAAGTATACAGCACTTTAAAGAAACGGTCGATGGTATCCGGCGCAGGGAAGAGATCATCGTATCACAGGTGATACCGCATAAAATTACGGCAAAGGCCAGGGGGTTCATTTTAAATGGTAGAATAATGGCGGCATCCGTTTATGAGGGGCGTACATTGCAGTCATCCACAGAGAGTTTTATCGAGTTAGCGGCGGAGGCGCACCGTGCCATTCTGCCGGCTACGTGTGTGATAGATGTTGCGGATACATATGAGCTGGGCTGGATGGTGTTAGGCATTAAAAATACCTGGGAGACGGACCTGAAAGGGTGTTCCGCCCGTGGAGCGATTGATTGTATTGTCGCGGCCACACTGAATAAATGATAGCGTATATGTATTATGTGTCATTATTAAAAAAGGCCGAGCAAAAGGTAGGGCCCGGTGTGATCAGGAAACCCGTATCGGTGAAAATTGCAGAAACATGCAAAACTTATCCGAATTATTGCAATCTTGGGGCGGAAATCATGAACGTAAAATTCCGGTTATCTATTTTAACCCGCTAAAATTCCATCATTTACAAAAATCGAAGATGATTAAAGTCAACAGATTAAAAGGTCTCAGCGTACTTGCATGCTTTTTTTACACTTGCCAGATACAGGCGCAGGACAGAATAGCGCCTGCATATCCACTTATTACCCACAATCCTAATTTTAGCATCTGGTCAAACACAGACGAGTTAAGTAATTCGACAACGATGCACTGGACAGGAGCAGATCATTCATTACTGGGGATGGTCAGCGTGGATGGGAAGGTATATCGTTTCCTGGGTAAAGAGGAAACAAGATATAAGACGATATTGTCAGCGGCCGATGAGGCACCATACGAGGTAAGTTATACAGAAACGCAACCCGATGGTAACTGGTCCTCACAGGATTACAAACCAACCAGCTGGAAGTCTGGTCAGGCGCCATTCGGTGATGATGATAAAACTGTAAAAACATTATGGAAATCTGACAATCTATGGATCAGGAGAACATTTACAGTGAAGAATACATCCAACATCAATGATCTGTTATTGAAGCTGAATCATGATGACAATGTGGAAGTATTTCTAAATGGCAATAAGATCTATGAGACGACTGGGTGGACGAATAAATTCACATACATCCCGGTCGATAAGAAAATGCTGAAATCTGGTCAGAATACCATTGCCATTCATCTGGCCAATACTGCTGGTGGCAGGTACCTCGATTTTGGTCTGGCAGATAAGCAAAAGGAAGCTGACGAAGGGCTGGTGGCGAAACAAACAAAATCAGCCATCACAGCCACACAAACCAGCTATGAGTTTACCGCAGGCAATATTGATCTGCAACTTACCTTCACCTCACCTCTTTTGCTAAATGATCTGAAGCTGTTATCCCGTCCGGTATCATACATCACATATGCCGTAAAAGCAAATGATGCGAAACAGCATGCTGTGAAAGTCTTTTTAGGTGCATCATCTGATATCGCAGTTTATCAGCCATCTCAGCCTGTTGTTGCCCAACGTTATGATACAGGTAAGATATCTGTGTTAAAGGTGGGTACCAAAGAACAGCCTATATTACAGAAGGGCGCTGACGATATGCGCATCGACTGGGGCTATTTTTATGTAGCTACACAAAAGAACACTGGCGCTGTTCAATACATTACCACTGGCGCTGATGCAGTAGCTGCCTTTAAAAAAGGAATGACCGTATCCTCCGCATCAGAAGGAAGATCATTGTCGCTGAATACAGTTATTCCATTTGGTACTGTTGGCAGTAATAAGGTAGAACGCTTTATAGAACTAGGGTATGACGAAGTGTATGCTGTTCAGTACTTCAATAATAATTTAAGACCGTGGTGGAATGCTGCAGGTAGTGAAACAATGAATGGACAACTGGTCAGCGCTAACAATGAATATAGCACCGTCATGCAAAGATGTAACGATCTGGATAAAGAAGTATATGCCACTGCATTGAAAGCAGGAGGGGAGGAATACGCGCATATATGCGTATTGGCTTACCGGCAGAGCATCGCGGCACACACGTTGGTTAAAAGTCCTGCCGGTGAAACCTTATGGTTATCAAAAGAGAATAACAGCGGTGGTTTCATTAATACCGTTGACGTAACTTATCCTTCTGCACCACTTTATCTTATCTATAATCCTGAGCTGATGCAGGGCATGCTGACCGGCATATTTCATTTTAGTGAATCCGGTAAATATCCTCATCCATGGGCGGCACATGATCTGGGAACATATCCTAAAGCTAACGGTCAGACTTATGGCGAGCCGATGCCGGTAGAGGAATCAGGCAATATGATCATTTTATGTGCGGCTATCACCAGGGCGCAGGGCAATACAGATTACGCAAAAAAGCATTGGCAAACACTGACAACCTGGGTAGATTACCTAACCAGGGAAGGTCTGGATCCCAAGACACAATTATGTACAGATGATTTTGCCGGACACCTGGCCCGTAATGCCAATTTATCGGTTAAAGCGATTGTAGCGATTGGATGTTATGCGCAGATGGCAGAACAACTAGGTGAGCACGAGACAGCCAGGAAATACCGTGCTATTGCGGAAAGTATGGTGCCCAAATGGATGGAAATGGCAGATGCCGGAGATCATTATGCGCTTACATTTGACAATAAAGACACCTGGAGCCAGAAGTATAATTTGATATGGGATAAGGTTTTACACCTTAATCTGTTCCCTCAGAAGGTATATGACACGGAAACAAAATACTATCTCACAAAAGGTAACAAATTTGGTATACCACTGGATAGCCGTAAATCCTATACCAAGAACGACTGGATTGTCTGGACAGCCACGTTTGCACCGGAGAAAGAACAGTTTGAAGCATTGATCAGGCCTCTTTATATACACGCTTTAGAGACGCCTTCCCGTGTGCCGCTGAATGATTTTTACGATTCCGAAACCGGCATCCGTGAGAACTTTAAAGCCAGAAGTGTTGTCGGTGGATTCTATATGAAAGTGCTGGCTGACAAATTGCGCACTAATTAATGTAACCAGGATCAGGTCCATGCAGCGACTATCTATTATACAATAGATAGTCGCTGTAATATCACCGCTATCTTGCCGTAGATTTACTACATCTTATAGCTGATAAGAGGTAAGACGAAGTGTATGTATTACCAGATCCTGATCCGCTTATCTTTGTCCAGGTACATTTTTGCTCCGGGTTGTACATTGAAAGCGGCGTAAAATGCTCCTATATTCATCAGCGGGCCATTTACGCGCCACATCGGCGGAGAGTGAGGATCGTTATTGACCCAATAGCGGAGGTATTCGTCTTTCATTTTTACCCGCCAGATCCTGGCTATAGAGAAGAAAAACCGCTGATCAGGTGTGAAGCCGCCGATCTTCGTTGTATCCTGACCTTGTTTGGTCATTTTAAACGCATCGTATGCCACGGCAACTCCACTGATATCTGCCGTGTTTTCTCCTACTGTAAGGCCTCCTTTGATATGAATGCTATCCAGTACGACGAACTGACTATACAGGTCAATAACCTGTTGTGTTTTAGCCTTAAATTTCTCATAGTCCTGAGGGGTCCACCAGCTTTTCACATTGCCATCTTTATCAAACTGAGCCCCCTGATCGTCGAAAGTATGCGTCATTTCATGCCCGATCACCATACCAATGCCACCATAGTTAAGTGCGTCATCCGCATTATTGTCAAAGTAAGGCGGCTGTAATATTCCGGCAGGAAAGACGATTTCGTTCGCGTAGGGATTGTTATAGGCAGTAACTGTGGAGGGGGTGGTGAACCACTCCGTCTTATCTACTGGTTTTCCCAGTTTGGCCAGATTGTACTGGAAGTTATTTGCGGCTGCGGACACTACATTTTCAAAGTATTTATTCTTAACAACAGTTACACCGTTGTATTCACGCCATTTATCAGGGTATCCGATCTTTTTTGTGATAGCAAACAGCTTCTCTTTTGCTTTTTGCTTTGTGCTGTCACTCATCCAGTCCAGCTGGTCTACCCTGTTGGAGAATGCTTTCTGCAGGTTATTTACCAGCTCCAGCATGCGTTTTTTAGCGGATTCAGGGAAGTATAACTTCGTATATAGTTGTCCTAATGCCTGACCAAGATAGTTGTCTACTACACCTGACATAGTCTCACCACGTGTTTTTTGAACAGCCTGACCCGTCAGTGCCTTATTATATTCAAAGGATGCCTTTACGAATGGCTTGCTGAGGTGATCTGCATAATTACTGATGTAGTTCGCGCTGAGGTATATTTTCCAGTCTTCAACCGGAATGGATTTGAGCAGTGAGTTCAGTTTATCATAATAGCCGGTCTGCGCTACATCCAGTGAATCCATATTAGCGCCCAGCCGCTCAAAGAATGCTGTCCAGCCGATATTAGGTTGTTGTTTATTTAAATCAGCCAGTGCTACTTTATGGAAATTACCTTTTACATCACGTAGATCAATATTGGTCTTATGTGCAGTAGCCAGTTGCTGCTGAATACTGTATACCAGTACTGCGTTTTTTTGTGCGGACGCAGTATCGCTTCCCGTTAGTGTAAACAGGTCTGTGAGGTATTTTTTATATGCCTGTTGTATAGCAACGGTGGCCGCGTCTGTTTTAAAGTAATAATCTCTGTCCGGCATACCAATACCAGTCTGGTAAATATGTCCCATATTCATACTACTGTTCTCCTGGTCAGGCAATACCTGGAAGTCAATAAGTGATACATTTGACAATTTGACTTCTTCGGACACGAACGTCATCATATCTGCAATACTGCTGATGGCCTTGATCCGGTCGAGGCCACCTTTAAGTGGATCGAAGCCACGTTGATCGATCATGTTGGTATCCATACCGGCTGCAAAGAAGTCGCCGATCTTTTGTTCCAGACTGCCGGGTGTATTGTTGCTTTTCGATACACTGTCAAGGATGCCCAGTAGTTTCAGCCGTTGCTGATAATTCATAAACCGGTATGCGCCTACGCCCGATTGACTTGGCGGGATTTGCGCCGTATCATACCATTTTAAATTGACATAATTGTAAAAGTTATCGCCCGGTTGGATGGTTGAATCCAGTCCTTCAATAGCGATAAAGGATTTTTCTTTTGTGCCCGGCTGGCAGGCAGCAAATGCGCCGAAGAAAAGGGATAGCAATAGCCAGTTTCTCATATAGATCATTTAGGAAGAAATGATGTAAACAATTTGGAAAGTTATCTTATCAGAATTTGATAGTAAGCTTCTGTGATACAAGCTTATCATCTTTATAGTATTCAAAGAACCACTCACCGTTCATTTTAAAAACAAGACCTTTTTCTACACCATTGTCTGCAATGAAATGATCAGGTTGCGATGTTTTCAGTAATGTCATTACTTTCCGGGGAGAGGTATCGATCAGTTGATAACCATTATTAGTCGCCTGTGCGTATAGCACATCTTTATTGTCGGTGATCGTAGCCGGAGTGGCGGCAACAGGAGCAGGTGCGGCAGTAGCAGGAGCGGCTGCTGGCGTAGCCGGAGGTGTTTGCTTTACCTGATTGGCGCCTGTACTGTCATACCTGTACTGCGCATCTTTCAGTGAAGCAAAGGCCTTTGTTAAGGCTTCCCTGTAAATGGTGCTCCATTCTTTCTCCCTGCTTACACCTTCTTCACTTTTATAGACTATATTGTCCTGACAGTCTTTTAATAGCACTGTCAAGCTGGTGGACAGGAATTTCTTTTTCTCCAGAAGGTCTACCTTTAGCGCGCTACACTTGTTGTTGACAATATCGGCGGGTAAAGGTTCTTTGGTCATAAAGCAGGTGAATCCTATACTTTCCAGCCAGTATTTTGTGAGTGTATTGGTCCCATACTGGTCGTCCTGTTTAAAGATGTCAAATCGTTCAGGTACTAAGACGTATTTATAATTATTGATGGTATTTTGTGACCTGGCTATAACGGCAAAGAACAGGGCCAGGACTAAAGCAATTACTTTCATATACGTTGATTATTAAGTATTATAACGAATATAAGCAAAACAGCTGTAAGAAAAATGAGGGAGGAGTTTGATGCTGTTGCTTTTCAGATAATGCTACTTGAAATGCACAGTCGATAGCATGTAGCCGTCTACGGGCGTTGCACCGATAAAGGAGCAGTCTACCGATTGGTCATATTATGGTAAGGGAGACCGCTCATCGGTGATGTATAAAAAAGCCTTCAGATCGGTCTGAAGGCTTTTTGCTTTTCTACCCGGCTATTTGTCCAGATAATCAGGAGGATAAATTTCCTGTCCATATTTTCTGGCTGTAGTCATCAGTCTGTTGATTGTGCTTTCATCCAGTGGCGGTGCCGGCAGAAATTCGCCGGCCCTGACAGGCGTACCTATTTCCTCAAAAAAAGCATCTAAACCTGCCGGTACAACGGTACAGAACAGTTGCGCCATATGGGTACTGATATTTTTAAAGCCATGAATGGCCCCTCCCTTTGGTATGGTAATTACATCTCCCTTGCGGGCAATAGTTTTTCCTCCCTCCATTTTAAATTCAATTTCCCCATCCACTACATAAAACGACTCCTGGAAAGATGCATGTGCATGGGGACCAGGACCGCCACCGGGAGGTATCAGCATGTCAATCATGGCAAATTCGTTGTTTGTCTGGCTACCAGGGATCACGATGCGATAGGTAGCACCAGCTATGGAC
Source organism: Chitinophaga agri (assembly GCF_010093065.1). Classification (NCBI taxonomy): domain Bacteria; kingdom Pseudomonadati; phylum Bacteroidota; class Chitinophagia; order Chitinophagales; family Chitinophagaceae; genus Chitinophaga; species Chitinophaga agri. Next base: position 7,370,350 of record NZ_CP048113.1, read on the forward strand.
AGATGGGTACCTTCATTGTTACGGATATGTCTTATGTTGTTTGTCATATGTTTTGTTTTGAAGTGTTCTAATAAAAGGTGTTACTAACATACCGGCTTAGTTGATTTCAATGGCCACTTTGCCTATGATGCCACCGGCTTCTGCGTATTGATATGCTTCGACAGACTGGTCAAAGGGAAATATACGGCTGACTTCAATTTGCAGCCCCTCATGGATGGCATTCAACAACATGGTCATGTTTTTGGAAGATGGCTGTGAGAGGATAACAATATGCTTTTTGGCAGTGAATAGATTTTTAAAAAGGGACGTGGGAATTTCGATTGGCCGCGGTGTAGGATTCAGGAATAGTGAAACAGGCTTCATGATCTGTTTCGCATTTGCATATCCCATTTTACCGGAAAGATCAATTACGATGTCGTACCTTTTCTGCTGCGTAAGCACATTTTCCCTGGTGAAATCTATCACTGTACTGGCACCCCATCTTTTCGCTACAGCTGTACCTTTCGTATTGGATACAGCTGTGATGTTTGCTCCTTTATCCTTTAATAATTGCAACAGGAACATACCAAATCCACCTGTTGCACCATTCACCAGTATGTCGGTACCAGGTGCTATTTTGCCTGTTTTTTCCAGGGCTGCTACAGCAGCAGCTCCAGCAATTGGGACTGAAGCAGCCTGCGCATAGCTGAGCATAGCCGGTTTCTTCCATATGTTACTGGAAGGGATAGCTACATATTCGGATAACGCGCCGTCTTTCATATTGTTCTTTACAACGCCAAATACTTCGTCTCCTTTTTTAAAGTGCGTTACAGCAGAACCGGTTTCTTCAATAATGCCGGCAAAGTCAACACCGGTATGTTTTGGGAATGCTGAACCGGACATCAGTTTCATTTCACCCTTCCTGATCTTCCAATCCATAGGATTGATGGAAACAGCTTTGACTTTAACCAATACCTCATTTGCCTTAATAACAGGTGTGGGTTCTTCCACTGGTTGCATAACCTCTGTGTTGCCAAATTTTTGATATACTATCGTTTTCATGGTGTTTTTTTTCGTTTGATTTGATAGCACAAAGATGGAAATAACGAAACCAGAAAACTTGTATCAGATCACTATTCTGCCTGTGATGGGAATTTACCGCTAAAATTGGCAAAAGGAGGATGAACGGCGATCAGTATACCTGTATAAGATCGCTGTTAAGCTTTAATGCCTTAGGGGGCATACCAAACATCTCATACATATATTTATTCAGTTGGGGAAGGTCATAAAACCCTGTGTCATATGCAGTGTCGGTCAGACTTCTGTTCTTATCCGAAAGTATATAGTAAATGACCTGGCGGAGCCTCGTCCACAGCAGGTATTTGGACAAACTGCTGCCGGTTTGGGCTTTAAACAGGGCCGCCAAACGGGAAGGAGAGAGGAATACAATGTCGGCAAATGTCTGTGGGGTAATGTCTTGTCGGAAGTAATTAACCTTGATATAGTCTACTATCTTAGTTACACGCTCGTCGTAATGAACCACGGGCAACCCTGAGAGTAATGCGTCAATGATACTATAGATGTCGAAGGTCTCTTCACCTGTCTGAAAGAACGTATTGATTTCCATAGGCGAATGAAAAATGAGATGGTTTTCACCCGGCGCCAGCCTTTTTAACAGCTCCAGACCGATGGTGGAATAGGGTTCGATGTTCAGAACGTTTAAACTCCCTTTTTCTGCTGTACAGAAATGAGCAATCTGTGGCTTAATCAGAAAGCCGTGAATGCCTTCATACAGTTTCCCATTAATAGTGGAAGTAAAAGGTATATCGTTGGAAAGGACGACCTGGTAGGCAGCGTGATGATGTATCTCTACGGTGAGATTATGGGCTTTTAGTGCCAGAATAAAAGGATTGTTGATCGTTTTCATCTTGCTGGTTTCATGAAAAACGCCGGTATGACGTTAGTGCAGACGTAGGTAAATATTGCTATAATAAAGTCGGAACTGCGTATAAATATATGCATTATATTTAAGGGGTGTACCGGTCGGGTATAAGTAAGCTTTGAGAATGTTTGAGGAAGCCTGGTCAATTAAACGACGCGTTGAGTTGCAGTGTCTGGGTACGGCTTATGCCGCATTATCAACCCTTCATGACGCGAAAGCGAGGTCTCGTGTACTTTGTTAGGCACCGCATCAAAATCCTTACTAATATTGTGTTGTCAATCGAGGTCAAAGGGCGGCGTTCGTAGTAAGATGAGGCTCCTGTTGTACCACGTTAAATAATGAACTAAACCTGGCTTATGAAATTTTTCGTTAGTTTTCTTTTTTTGCTCTACGCAGCGACCGCGCTGGGACAGGCATCCTTCCCTAAAGGGTTTAAATTAATAAAAGGCGAACATCCGATTGGAGAAGATGACATGTATTCCAATGGAAAAGATGCTTTTCAGATGCATTTCTTTTCAAGGGCATATGAAAACGACTATAGCTGGAATGATGATGGCTATAAGCAATTCATGACTGAATCGTTCGGGTTCCCCATGTACCGGACTAAAGATAGTCTACTGTGGGGAACAGGGAAAATTAATAATTATTATTCCTACGTGGTGGTAGACTGGCATGGCGAGATATTTGAGCTTTTTTCGGACTACAATGACGCGGACTTTTCTTTTTATTCAAACTGGCTGCTCTCTTCTATCAGAGAATATCGTAAAAAAGGAAAAGTATTCATGTTCCAAAAGATGTATGATTTTTATTACAAACCCCGTGTTTAACTATAAACCTGACCAGATTATATCGTTCAGTGAGGGGATAATGTCTGGAGGACATAGCGCCTCCGGATATTTTGTTCAGCTTGATGGTTTTGGAAAGGACGGGGTACTTCTGACTACAGGATAACTACACCATCTGAATTTGTCTTACCCTTCACCGGATCTTTCACCAGTCTTTCACTCTATAGTGAATTTATACCCCCTGCCGGGTACGGTAGTAAATTTAATGGAGTTATCGTCACTTAATTTCTTACGTAATTTGGACACCAATACATCAACATTTCTGCTGATAACCACTATGCCATTATCTTCCCAGATCTCTTTCATTAGTTTTTCCCTTTCTACGATCTGATTCATATTCTCTGCGAATATTTTCAGTGCTTTTGTTTCTTTTTCCGAGAGCGTGATATTGTTATCCTTCATTTTGAGAACATTACTATCGGCGTGGAATCTGAAGCTCCCTAATTGTATATAATCCTGGTTATCAAAAACAGCCCCTTTGTCTTCTTTTTTTATATCTGCTTTTTTACCAAACCTATTCTTTACGTAAAAACAAATGACACTCAAGGGAATAGCCAATGGTAGTAGCCAAAAAAAGTTAAATTGAGCCTGCTGCAAAAGGTCAATTTCGATCATGTAGCAACCGGTCTCCAGTTTACGACCTCTGCAAGGCGTTAAATCGCCTTTTTGGTTATTGATTTCGAATGCAAAGACAGTTTCATTTTGTTTACAACTCCTCAGGTTCACTATATAATCTTTTGCCAGGGCATCTTTTTGAAATGTGCGTTGTACTAAATTGATGAGTGTATCTGAGACGAAGCCAAGATCATTCTGGAAGGAGATCTGGTACGTGGTCCCATTTAATTTCCTGACCGGTAGCACCCGGGATGTAGAATCTTTAGCCGCAAGTAACAGCTGATGTCCCAGATCACGTAATACAACTTCCAGGTGTTTCTCAGGGATGTCATTCCTTCTATTGATAAATGTAACGGTGGAGATTGACGTTATAGTTATCATGATCAGGGCTCCGAACAGCATAAATGGCTTCATGCGTGTAAAATTATCTATTAAGCATCAGTTACAGGTCGTTTTACAAACTTTTACGCATCTTTTACATCTTTTTTACGGCTAAAAAACTTCAGCGTAATTGACACCCAATACATTTACGCTGTTGTTTCATCAAATCAATTACGGTCATGAAAATCTATAATTTTGCTTTTTTGCTCCTGATTCAGTCCCTGTATTCCTGTGACCAGGCGCCTGAAATACAGCAGTCGGCTCATCTCGCGGATAGGCTACACGCACAAAAAACAGATACCACTGCAACTGCCAGCTTTGTTTTCAGATCTGCGGACGGCGGACAAACATGGCAGGACATAAGCAATGGGTTACCCGAACCAGTGAAGGATGACTATGGTGTTGGCAGAGATATTTTTTATGCAGATGGCAGTGGGCTTTATTTAACCGATGGAAACTGGATCTATCACACCGACACCAGTTCAACCGCTCCTTTTTGGACCAGGGATATTTTCCCTGACAAACATAGCAATATTGCCCCTGGTAGGACCGGGGTATTTGCCTATAACTTCTATAGCCCCATTTTACAAAAGCTAAATGGAACAAATGTCTGGTCGCCCGTCTTCACAGATCTGCAGGAGAAAAAAGTACGCACGCTTATCGAAACCGCGGGAGGTACTCTTTTCATTGGTACTGACGAGGGCCTTTTTAGATCCACCAACAATGGAAAGACATGGAAACCAGTCTATGCCTGGGGCTTGTTAGGGAAACTGGTGGAGCTGGATGGCGTAATGGTGGCTACTTCCAGTAGAGGTATAATCAGATCGACCGATGGGGGAGAAAACTGGGAGTTGGTCGTTAGTGAGGGGGGCGTGGGCATCGATGTAGAGAGGATCAATGGTGGATTCGCTGCGATCAATTATAGTACAGCAGCCGGGACCAGGAGAGTACGAATATCCTATGACGGCGGAAAATCCTGGCAGCCCATTGATGCGGGCCTTCAGGTGCAAACTTTTAAGGACTCACCCATGCTGCCCATGGATGCGGGCAATCCGGCACAGGGTGCTGACTCAGTTTGGCATCCTAAAGAATCGGCCATGCCGGCGGAAGAATACAAAACTTCGATTATCCAGGTGGGTGAAAGCTTCTTTTGTGGTCATTCTGATGGTGTTTACAGGACATCAGACAAGGGAAAAACATGGAAGTTGATACTCCCTTCTGTAAAAGGGAAGATGTTCAAATTAGCTGTTTCTGGTAACGTGATTTATGCTATACAGCTGGATAATCATTGTTAAATGCCCGGAAACGTTGACAGTGAACGTCAATCAATCTAAAGCCGTGTGCATGATCATTTGCAATAAATAAGCCTTCAGAGCGATCTGGAGGCTTCTTAAAGGTTAACGCTTCCCGTTGCTACAACACCAAAGAAGAGAGCGATATTATCTCGTAACACTCATTGGCTTTTCAAACTTCGCAGCGTTAAAAATTCTTTCTCTATGCGCCAATCCCCAATCGGCCAAACCATCAGTTAACTCCTTCAGACGCTGCCCATATTGCGAGATCTTATAAGTCACCGCCAGCGGCTGACCCTCTGATACTTCTCTAATAATCAGCCCGTTTATCTCCAGATCTTTCAATTCCCTGCTCAACACTTTGCCGGCTATTCCGTTCAGATCTTTCAACAACTCTGAATAACGCATAGGCCTGTAACAAAGATGAGCAAGGAGCACAAGCGTCCATTTACCGCTAAGGATATGAAGGGTATCATCAATTGCACGAACCTTTCTCATGCATTCAGTGAATGTCGGATAATTTAAATTTTCATTTTCCATATGCAAGTTGGTTACTTTTTTGTCACTAAGTTGCCCTGTATGTCACCACCATTCGGCTCCTTAAAGTTACTTATTTACGTCAAGTGAATTTACATTTGTTGAAAATTGGATAATATGAGTTTACTCGAAGATTTACAGTGGCGCTATGCCACTAAAAAGATGAACGGCACGAAGGTTTCTCAGGAAAAATTAGATTATATCTTAGAAGCTGCCCGTATGGCGCCTTCTTCTTCCGGTTTACAGCAATATAAAGTGATCGTGATCTCCGATAAGGCACTGTTGGAAAAAATACAGGGTATCGCTTACAATCAGAGTCAGATTATGGATTGCTCACATTTGCTCGTTTGGGTAGCATGGGACGGATACAGTGACGAACGGATTAGTAAGGTATTCAACTATATGATGGATGAGCGCGGTTTACCACGCGACACGATGGATAGCTATAAGAATGTGATCCTGAACCTATATGGAACGAAAGGTGCTGATTGGCAGGCCCATCATGCGGCAAAGCAAAGCTATATCTCTTTTGCAATGGCTATGGCTGCAGCTGCCGAGCAGAGAGTTGATGCTACGCCTATGGAAGGTTTCACTCCTGAAAAACTGGATGAGCTGCTGAACTTAAACGGAAGTGGTTATAAAAGCACAGTGATATTGCCTTTGGGATATAGAGAAACGGAAAATGATTGGTTGGTGAATATGAAGAAGGTCCGCACTCCCAGGGAGGAATTTATCACTGAAATGACGATTGCCGATGCGGCCGATGTGGAAACTGGTGGGGGATTCGATCTGAACACTACTATTAAGAAATAAAAGTGTTATCGAAGTAAATAACCAGAGCCTTCAGAGCGATCTGAAGGCTTTCACTTTTTTTTGGGCTACCATGGACAGTGGCCATTGGTTATGATATTTTAGCGGAGTCACTGAAAGAAACACAAAAGGCTCAGCGACAACATTCAAATATAGTCATTCAGGAGCCAGCATTCAATAGGCCAAACACACTAAGTCCTGAGCAACTGAATTTTATCAGAGACTGCCAGTATCGTTCCCATTTTCTGACAGATTTTCTAACCGTTGGTTGATGATCGCCACAGACGGACTAATCACCTTATGAATCTGACAGGTCAATCAGCATATGGAAAACTTCCACCTGTTTATCATGGCAGGTCCTGGCTATTCTGAGGTGATTGACATCTTCATAATGTGAAGTCAGGTCCTCAAATCCCCTGGCTTTATCCATGGGGAATTTTAATTTGGTTTTCTTTATATCCTGCTGATATTTGCTCCAGATGGCATCAATGTTTTGTTGTTTACCGATATAATAAATAATCATGTAATACCGCTCAAGGTTTTTCGCATAGTCGAAGATTTTGATCATGTGACTCTGCGTAGTTCGGATATTTTTAGTTTCCAGATTAAGTGCCTCAATTAACGCAAAAGTAGTTCCGCCGCTTTCGATGGTAATATCAGTTTCCCCTGCATTTTTACCCGTAGCGGAATTTCCTTTTCTGGCCTGATCGGTAATGCTCCATCCCCAGATCTGGAACCTGAGCTTCAGTATCGCCAGCAACAAATCGCTGAATCGGTCTTCATGTTCAATTGTTTTTACCCCATGTATTTTATCACACAATACTTTAGATGCCTGAATGATTTCATTTAATACAAATTCATTCAACATTCTCCTGTCGTTAATCACCTCGGGAGTGACATGTGGAATTAACCTGGCCGGCAGATTTCTTATTTCTCCCAAATTGTTTCGGTATTTTCCCAGTACACTCTGGCTTACAGAGGAGTCTTTGAGCATTCTGATTTCTTTGGTCAGTTCATGACCGTTATTTTCCAGAAAATTGACGGCACTTCGCATATAGGAATGTGCCGTATCAAACATTTCTCTCCGGTTATAATTCTCATACACCATCATCAGTATTTCCTGATCATATAGAAAAGGTTTTGATAAGAGATTAATGGTCTGATCAAATTTGACATCGTCTTTCACCGCCACATAATAGTATAACTGATTTTTCGCGATGGGCTGTTTCAGCTTAGTCAGTTCATTTTTCCGGTCATCCGGCAGATCATTTAGGAATGTGTCCCATCGGTGCTGAGCGGCTATGAGCAGATCAGTGTCATTTTTATCCTGGGAGGCCTTTAGCACCTGGCCCCGGAACAGGTGATAGGCATACCTCACATTATGTTCATCATTGGACAGTAAGCTTTGAAGAGACTTGATCGCCACATCGTATTTCTTTTCATTATACAACTTATGCAAGGCGATAAAAAACGTCTTCAAGTTTCGAAGACTATGATCTTTTTTACCGCCTGAATAAGGTTTGACCGGAATTTCTATGGCAGCAAGTTTATGAGCGTCTTTTTCCTCTAAAGCCAGGATCAGATCAACGTTAAACAACAGATATTTGGTATACTGGTTGTGCGGGTCTCTCTTTTTAAAATGCGCCTGTATTTTCTCCATCAGGGGTTTCGCCAGCTGTCGGTGCGCATCTGAATTTGCCGCCTGTATCAGGGTGTCTTTTAAATCAGTTACGGTAAACCGGCTGTTGATGTATTCGTCCATATTAACGTTTTTGATCCGTTCAGACACCAGGTCTTTATGGACTTTTGACTCAAAAATATTGATCGCGTTGAGCATGCTCCCAATGTCAATACTATCGGCGAAAAAGTTTTTAATCAATTCACTTCCGGACTGTATGGGAAGATAATTGATGAAGCTGAACAATAGCGAACGCGGACTCAGGTAATGCGGATCATTGCCGGATAAACTGACTTTCTCATCAAAGATATTGATCCTTTCGTTTTGGAGCTGATCAACCGAATGCTTTATGGCCAGCTCGGAAATCCAGCCTTCCAGCTGGTTTAAGGAATCTTTAACAGGCAAATGTTCCAGCTCATATTCCATACGTTTTTCACTTATGCTGATATAAGCGAGTAGCAAGGATTTAACAAGCACTCTTAGTTTATCCGCCTGATGACTGTTTAAGTCGTCATACTCCGCTTCTTCGGTGTTGAAATCAACCGAATCCAGTATGGCCTGATAATAATCTGACAGCAGGTTTTCCCTGGCGAAACACAAATACAGGTATCCCCAGTCAATAATTTCTAGACCAAAGGTATTTAGCCCTCTTCTGACCAGTTTCTGTTCGATCTTTGAAGAAAAATGATTCATCATTTCCACTTCTCTTAAATGAAAGTAATCCAATAAACAATCGCGCAGCTGAAGCAGCAGGCCTGAAGCGGAGCTATGGATATCAGCTTTCTCCCTCCCGGAGGCTTCCCCTTCGATAAAGTTCATGTTGGACAGCCTTAACACTTCTACAGATACGTCCAGGTAAGCAGAGTCCAGGGAAATGTTTTCGGAGGATCGTATGGTGACAGGATCGTAATCCTCGAGCAGATACCCAGCCATTCCGGGCAGCAGACGAATCACCAAGCGCGGGGCGATCTGGCTTGCCGATTGAAGATGCACATAATCGTATTTTTTCAGTCTGAGTAGTCTGAGCAGTTCATCATATCGCTTCTTATAAGCATAATGACTGACATATTGATCATTCGAATGATAGCGGAAAACTTTCTTTGCCGTATCCATGATGACCCTCATCAGTGCCGTCGCATTTGCCGTCAGATCAGTCCCCGAAGAAACACAAAGGTCAAGTACCAGGCTATAGGATTGCAGGAACAGGTCATTGGTAATTTCGAGTTGCTTTTCCCTTCGTCTGTCAGGATTTTCAGAGATTTTCAGCAGCTCATCATTGACCGGTAACCGGTCAACCAGCCGGAATGCCAGCGGTATAAGTTCGGTATCATTTAACAAGTAAGGGATGACTTCAGGATATTTCTCCGGGATTTCATGGTATAAGATCCACAACAAAAACGGACGTGTCAAATCTTTTAATATTTTGTTGACAGCCTTGTACGGTTCATCCCCTGGTGAGGGATTTTCAATCAGAATTTTCAGCAGCTGGGAGTAATAAATGCGGGTTCGCTGATAGTCGAAGATTTGCAAACCTAGTTTTGTATGCTCCACACTCTGAATAAAGTGAAATACACTTTGGTAATTAAATTCAATCCTGGGAATTTCTCTTCCTATGGAGATATGCATATGGCTTTCAGCATCCAGCCAGATCTTTTCAAACTCAAAATCGGTTTTCAGCAGATCCGGTTCGGATTGCAGGTAGGTGTAGGCCAGCCAGGCGAACATTCTGCGCTGGTCATTATCCAGGTAGTCCGCAACATGGTAATGGTATAAGTCAATGCCGTTTGCCAGCTTTACAAACCGCTTAAATTCTTTGATGGTAGTCTGCTTTTCACAGATCAGCAACCACAGGGTGGCGCTCACTTCATGACGAAGGTAACGGAGATAATCATTGCCTTTATAAATAAAAGTTTCTTGGTCTGTATCTAAATGTAGAATCCCGCGCTCCAGCAGAAAATTTTCAGTTACCTTTTTGTGCGCGTATTTTTTCATCAGCGGCTGAAGTTTTTTCCTGGAGATCGTCGGGTGCTTGCCGTCAAAGCATCTTTTTGAATATAGCTGTAAACAACCTACAAGGTGTTCTTTACCTACAGGAATGTCTGTCGCCTTTCCCTGTTCCTGATAATATCCGACCTGCCATATATAGTGTCCCACTAATAGAGGCATCACCAGCTCATCATGAACGTTTCTGATCCAGTGGATGCGCTCAAAATCATCTATACATAACTTGGTCTGATGCAGTCCGTTGTATTCATTGATGATCTTTTTAAAAGTTGCTTTACTGCGGTCGGTAAAGGACAGTTGCAGTATGATATGGGCAATGATCAGGGAAAGATTGTATTGAAGATTCTCTGATTTGATTTTAGCGTTCACATGACTGAGATAATCATTCTCTGTTTTAGAAATGTAATTTAGCCTGCTGCTTAATGATCTTATTTTCTCCTTTGCGCTGTAGTCTAGTTGCAATCTCATTTCTGCTGAGGTGTTGACGTTAATTTATGCTCTGTTTTCAGGTACGTATGGCCGTTCCGGAGGGATGCTCTCCATCACACGACCCAGAATACGAATATAGGGAATTTCACCGGGTATGACGACCGTTTGAGTCGTATCTGGCTGCTCCGGATGTATGGTTATGTAAGGCGGTAATGACTGGGAGCCGCGGTTCAAATGAATTGCCTTTAAAGTAATGACATCATCGGTATACATCCTGCCGATGTAATCGGTAAACGGACGTATTTTTTGATAAACCAGCGTAAGCGGATCCCTCTTTGAGATAAGCATTCATGTTCTGATTTGCGTAAACAGGAATGATTTTCCCGTTTGAATACAGAGAGAACGTTCCTTGTATTTTTCTAACAGCCTTAGGGCTGTCGGAAGCAGCGGAATCAGTATGGTCGATTTGGTCTTCTTTCTGGTGTCTGGCATGTATGAACTCCTGTACGTGTGCTCTTGCGGTTACGCATCTCTCGTGCGTACGTTCCGCATATACCCCTGTAGGTATCAGTGCCAGCAGCTCATCATTGTGAAGGTGGAGTTCTTCCAGGACTTTTCTTTTGGAGAGTGTATTGCCATCAACGATATCCAGTATCCGTTCGCGGTAATGGTGACGTCGTTCTGAATTAGTTCAGATCTGTCATGTAGATTTTTAATGTCAGGGTATCTAAAAAGGCGCTAAGGGACCGAGTGCCTTCCTTGCTGCTTATGGGTTTCACTGCTTAGGGATCCCATCTTTCTAGATCACACTTTTTTTGGTTGATTCTTCTCTAGGGGTTCCGCCTACCGTAATGCGCATGTAGACGAACCGTGTTTTCTGAGCGGTGTTCTCTGGTACCTTTAAAAAGAAGAGTAACCCAAAACTTGTTTCCAACATAACTTCAACGATTAACTATTGATAAATGTCGATTTATTGCTCATTAAAATCAAGTCGTAAATGTGCTTACATGTTGGTATTCAGTTTGCTGTGTTGGCTTTCGTAGCAGTTTTTTAACATTCAAGACTGCCACAAGGACTTTGCGCACTTTTACAAGTTTTGGTGATTGCACCACAACGAAAAAGGGCCTGCAAATCTTGAATTTGCAGGCCCTTTTTAAGCTTTAAAAGACCTTTGGAGGTGTTTCGATGTCGTCTGACATCTCTTCACTTCTTTAGCGGGCTACTGGGGACAACTTTCGAACCAGTTTGAGGGGGACTTATCTCAAATTTTGACTTTTATTAAAGAAAGAGTTTCGCTTTCCAGCAAAGTGAGGGCGACAATATTAGGACCAGTAATACATTTATCTCATCGATATTGAGTTTTTATAATATTTATCTTCACTGTGGACGGCTAAAATAACTGATTCATAAATGGTTAAGACATCGGGGGCGTCAGAGGTGTCCGGACATGGGAAAAGATAAGAACGCTCGCGATGGAATGGATAGTTTACATAAGCCGGTCGAGTACCCATCACCTTTCAGCTAATTATAGGCTGGCGTTATTTATCCAGAATATAGTACTACCTTGTGATTATAATCCTTACAGCTTTTCCCATATATTTCTTATCTGTTTACACTTTAAATTGTTTATTGCTATGATTACGAATGGGCCTCATCATATCATTGCAATAGGTGCCTCTGCCGGCGGAATGGAAGAGATTAACGCCTTTTTTGATAACACACCTGTAGATGGCGTTTCTTACATCATCATTCAGCATCTGTCACCTGATTTTAAAAGCAGAATGGTGGAATTGCTTACCCGGCATAGTAAATTGTTTGTTGAGCAGGCAGCCAATGACATGGAGATCAGAGTTAACCACGTCTATCTGATTCCAAACGATAAGTTTATGACTACCCGGAATGGCAGGTTGTTTTTAACCACTAAAGAACATGTGAAGGCGCCACATCTGACGATTGATATATTTTTCAAGTCGCTTGCCGCCAGCTATGGTAAAACGGCGATCGCTATTATTCTCTCGGGATTGGGAGTAGACGGTACAGAAGGAAGTATCGCGGTAAAGAAAGCCGGAGGGATGGTCATCGCCAGGGACCCCGAAACAACGGGATTTCCTGGTATGCCAGCCAGTGCCATTGATACGGGTATGGTGGATTTTGTCTTGGAGCCTGCATCAATGCCTGATATAATTGAAGACTATATAATGCATCAGAAACAAATAATGGTTAACTCGGAAGAGGATGAGAGAACGCTCATCACTATTATTGACTTAATCAAGGAAAAATTACCTCTTGATTTTTCGGACTATAAACTGACAACGCTGCTTAGAAGGTCCATGCGCAGGGCTGCGTATTCAAATTTTACCAGACTGGAGGATTATTTTGAGTACCTGAAAGTTACTCCGGACGAGGTAGTAGCGCTCGCGAAGGATTTCCTGATCAGTGTTACTTCTTTCTTCAGAGACCCGGAAGCTTTTGAATTCATTGAAAAAAACATATTACCGGATTTATTGTCAAATCTTGCTCCTGGTGAGGAGCTGAAGATGTGGATCGCTGGTTGTGCCACGGGAGAAGAGGTATATTCAATTGCTATGTTGATCGCAGAACAGTTAACAGGGCCATATCAGAATGTTCCGGTCAAGCTTTTTGCAACGGATCTTGATACTCATGCTTTGCATTATGCTGGTAGGGGTGTTTATCAGTGGAATAGTGTAAAAGATGTATCTCCGGAAAGGCTGAGCAAGTTTTTTGTGAAAGAAAAAGATAGCTATCGGGTATTGCCGCTGATAAGGCACATGGTGATATTTGCTCAGCATGATCTGGTAAAGAATCCTCCCTATTGCAACATGCATTTTATCAGCTGCCGTAATCTGCTGATTTATATGACACCTTTTTTGCAGAAAAAGATATTTTCCATGCTGCTCTTTGGCCTTAGGATGAATGGATATTTATTTTTAGGGTCTAGCGAGAATCCTACGTCGATTATCCAAAGTCTTCAGGTAGTTAATAAAAAGTGGAGGATATATAAGAATGTCAATGCAAAAAGAATTATCAATTTTGATACATTTTCATTACCTGAATCGCTGAACTTCAAAGCAGCAGTACCTGTAAAGGAGAATGTTAGCAGGACTAATGGCCACAATATATCAGAGATTATCTGTGGGGTACTGGCAAATGAGATGGACTATCTGGCTGTTTGTATCGACGAGAATCAACATGTTGTTAAATCTTATGGGAATACATCCAAATACCTTTTGCAGCAGAATTTTAATTCCTATCTGCCGGAACTTTTGCCGGAACAACTCTTGCTGGCATTTAACAGTTTAAGTAGTCAGGTGCTGAAAACAAATAACGCGGCTGGCGTTAAAGGTATTCCTGTTGATATTGACGGCCAGGATCAATTGGTTCGCCTGTCTATTATGCCATTGAAGATTGAACGTGCAGCAGTTGGCTTGTTTCTGGTAGTATTTGAACGGGATTTCGAATCGGTTGCTGTGCAAAATGAATATCCTGTTTTTGATGAGAGGGTATATAACAACATGTATGTCTCAAATCTAGAACATGAATTAAAAGAGCTGAAAGATAAGCTGTACGCCGCGTATGAAACAATAGATGCTTATAACGAGAACATGCAGTCCTTCAACGAAGAGCTTATCTCCTCTAACGAGGAAATGCAGAGCACCAATGAGGAGATGCAGTCAGTGAATGAGGAATTGCATACAATCAATGCAGACTATCAGATTAAGAACAGGCAACTATTGGAAATTAATGATGATTTGAATAACTACTTCAGGAGCAATATAAACAGTCAGTTGTTTGTAAATGAGCATCTTCTTTTAATGAAGTTTTCTCCTGCTGCTGTACAGCTGATAAACCTGCAGGAATCCGATATAGGAAGACCGCTTAGTCATATCTCGGGTAATATACCGTTAGATGGAGTTATAGAAGACATCTGGAAAGTGATTCAAAAGGGCGAAGTGATTTCAAGGGCGATCGCGGCTAATAACGGATTATGGTATCAGATTATGGTCATGCCTTACATACAGCAGGCGGACAATAAGCGAACGGGTGCTATTATTACCTTTAATGATATTACTGAGTTAAAAAGGGCGAAGCTTGAGCTGGATGAGAAAAATGAAAGCCTGATGCGGATAAATGCAGATCTGGACCATTTTATCCATATAGTGTCCCATGATTTGCTGGAGCCGCTTGGCAGCATTGAATCCAGTATTGCTATTATGAATGAAATGGATATGGCCGACCCGGAACTGAGCAAGTACATGGAGATTACCCGATCTTCCATAAAAAAGTTCCGTTCACTGATAAGAAATATGGGTGCCATTGCCAAATTAGAGAATAATATGTCAGACATGGAGTTTGTCGATATTGAAGATATCATTAACAACATAAAGTGGAGCCTTGATGGGAGAATAAAATCGTCTCACGCTGTAATAACCACGCAGCTTGATGTAAAAGAGATCTTTTTCTCAAAAAGGAACCTGAGAAGTATGCTGTATAATATGATCTCTAACGCCATTAAGTTCTCTAAACGTACAAATCCTTTAGTACATATTCATACCTGGCAGGAAGAAGATTTTATTGTGCTGAGTGTTGAAGATAATGGTATTGGCATTTCAAAGGAGGGAATTGCACGGATATTCGATGTTTACGGCAGACTAAATAATGACATAGAGGGTAATGGTGTGGGATTGTACCTGGCAAGAAAGTTGGTCCATGCCGTTGGAGGAGATATGATCGTTGAAAGTGAGCCAGGTAAGGGAAGTAAGTTTATGATATATCTCAGATCAAAGAAGAGATCGTCAGTGTCCGATATTGGGTTGACCAATGATCTGAAAGAAGATCATTAATTGCGATAGAATGCAGCATTTTGAGGCGGTAATTTTGATATTAGCTATCCTTGTCGGTTTATCTGCGATTGCGGACAAAATTAAGCTCCCATTTCCTATCTTATTGGTGATTACCGGTACTATTGTAGGTATTGTTCCAGGATTTCCTCTTCTCATTTTAGATCCTGCAGTAGTCTTTTTACTGTTTCTACCTCCGTTGCTTTATGATGCAGCATCTCATACCTCATGGCACGACTTCCGGTCCGAGATGCTGCCTATTTCAACTTTGGCGATCGCGCTTGTGTTCTTTACTACCGTAACGGTCGCAGCAACTGCCTATTACTTTATTCCTGAATTCAGCTTGCCATTGGCTTTCGCATTGGGTGCAATTGTTTCCCCTCCGGATGCGGTAGCAGCCAGTAGTATAACCAAGGGGCTACAACTGAACAGGCGTGTAACGACAATTCTGGAGGGAGAAAGTCTTGTTAATGATGCCAGCGCCCTGATAGCCTACCGGTTTTCATATATTGCAATTGTTACAGGTTCTTTTGTATTCTGGGAAGCCGGATTACAGTTTTTATTACTGGTTTGTGGAGGGACCTTGTGTGGCTTAGTGACAGGATACATTTTTGTATTGATGCACGAGAAAATTAAGCGAAAATCCATTGTCAGTACCAGTCTCACTTTGCTGACTCCCTTTGTTTCCTATCTATTCGCAGAGATGCTGCATACTTCAGGTGTACTTGCTGTGGTAAGTGCGGGTCTGTTTATATCATGGAGATCTCCACGGATATTTTCTTATCAGACCCGAATGCGATCAAAATCTGTATGGGACACGCTAATTTTTATCCTCAACGGATTCATATTTTTACTCATCGGGCAACAACTGCCTACTGTTCTGAAAGACCTCAAAAACTATTCTTTTGAAATCTTGCTTCTGTATGGTTTAATAATCAGTTCGGTAGTTATTCTAGTTCGGATAATGTGGGTCTTTGCCACCGCATATTCTCAGCATATCTTCCAATACAAAATGAAGGGTGCTGATTTTAAAGACACACAGTCTGAAAGAGTAAATATCTGGAAAAATGTATTGATTGTAGGCTGGACGGGAACCAGGGGAATTGTATCAATGGCTACAGCATTGTCCTTGCCGCTAACAATGGAGGGGGGGGGCCTTTTCCCGCAACGGTCGTTGATCTTATTTCTGACGTTTGTCGTTATTTTCGTAACGCTCGTTATTCAGGGCATGTCTCTACCTCTACTCATACGTATTTTAGGTGTAACACCAGCTGATCAGTCCAATAGAAATGAACTGGAACTACAATTATTTCTGGCGCAGAGTATTATCTATTTCATAGAGAATGATTTGCCGATCAATCTGGAGGCCAAGTTGAAAGATCAGGTAAAAGCAAGATATGAGGCTACTGTCAATCAGTTATCAAAGGAAACGGAAATGGAAGATAACCCGATCGAAAGCATGGAAGAGCACAGGTTGTTGATACCACTGGCTCCTATTATGGCTGCAGAGATAGAAATAAGTAAATTTCGTCGTGAACTTTTAATCAGGCTGCACGAAGATGGTTCATTCGATCATCAGACCATTAAGCAGCTCGAACAGGAATTGGATGTCGATGATCTCAGGCTGAACAGGCTTCTTAAGAGAGAAGACGAGTAGCAGGATCCTCTTTTTTTCCCAGCATCTTAAGCATTTTTGCATGTTCCAGTAGGGCTCTCACAAAAGTTGGCTGAACATGATATGGAAGTGAGAATGATTCTGCAGTTGTCTTTACAATGGAAGAAAGCTTTTTGTAATGGATATGGCATATTCCTGTGAATAGGTGATGCTCTATCTGGAAGTTCAAACCGCCAATAAACCATGAGAAAATACGGCTTCTGGGCGCGAAATCAGTGGTGTTGACAAGTTCGTGGATCGCCCAGCTGTCTTCCATACGATACGTACTGTCGACGATCACCGGTAATGAAAAGGGAGAACTGGCCATTATATGAGATGGTTGGAAAATACAGGAAAGCACAAGTCCAGCAGTGAAATGCATGACACAAAAACCGCCAAGCACATAATACCAGGCCTGGCCAGAAAACAGCAACGGCAATACCAGAATATATGAGTAATAGATTATTTTATAAAATGTGACTTCAAGTACAGCCTTTCGCAGAGATATTTTTTGATTACTGAGCAGGTTGTGTTGTTTATAACGGATTACCTGAAGATAGTCTTTTGCCGTCATCCAGAACAGGGTCATCAACATATAAAAAAACCATGCATACAGATATTGGTAACGATGATACCAATACCGCCGCTGCCTGGGTGATAAGCGTAGAAATACAAAGCCACTGATGTCGTCGTCGAGGCCATCAATATTAGTGTAAGTATGATGTAAAATATTATGTTGTATTTTCCAGGTAATGGAATACCCGCCTATTACTTCGAGAATGTACCCTAAATATTTATTTACTTTCTTATTTGGCGAATACGTTCCATGATTAGCATCATGCATTACGGAGGCGCCTATCCCTATCATTCCCCATCCCATCACAAACCAGAGAGACCAGAACAGCAAAATATTATTTGCGCCAAGGCCCGTAATTATTAATATATAAGGCACGAAATAACACAGCAACATGGCTACGGTTTTTCGCCACATACCAGCATTCGCATAAGGGGAAATACCGTTTGTCTCAAAATAGGCATGGACTTTTACTGTCAGGGTATCAATGAAACTATTACTCCCCTTGGGTGCAAACCTGACTATATTTATTTTTCCAATGCTCATATTAAGACATTATTTGGGGCATCTGGGCAAGGCATTGAACAAATACATGTAGCCTGCTCAGCCATTCATGTGAACTTATTTTTGATTCGATACTTTTGTTGATGTTAATTGCTTCGAGAAGGTCATAACTAAAAGAGGTATGTAGCTCTTCTACCGTTCATGGGTTCATTCAAGTAAACCTTTTTTCGTGTGATGTTTTTACCATTCACCAATGCCGCTTCTTCTAATCAGTACAAATATCGTTCCTCCGGAACGCTGATTGCATGCCGGCGCTTTTAACCGAAACGCAGCGGGATGAGATGAAGTAGGTAGATCAGAGAACCAGAGCGATCGTTTATGTATGTGGTGGACATATTTTGCATGCAGCTAGAAAAGCAGGGGCTGTCGTATCGGCGTGAAGGGGTACAAACATGTCGTGATGAATAGATTGCATGCTACCAATATGAGTATAATTAACCCCAAATTACGTAAGTCACCCTTATTACTTAATGAGACTATAATGAACTAACACAGCCAGATGAAGGGTAATTTCAAGATTAAAAGGTAATATCAGAATTTTAACGGAAATTCCAGTTCATATTCTTCAACTATGAAAAATGCCTTCCAATTTTTACATCTGAAGGCCTTTAATGTTGCCAGATCCGTCGATTTTTTATGCGGGCTACCTGGGGCAGCTTTCCAACCTTTTAGACATTGAACTATCCCCAACAATGATATTTTTAAATGTACTTAAACCTCAAACAAGTAAATCACCTGGTGTAATTAATACCAGCTTTCCAGACAGCCATCATAGAAAGAGAATCTGAAATATTTGTAGTCGGGTTGCCCCTTACTAATAACAGATCGGCCCTTTTCCCTATAGCAATGATTCCTCTGTCGTCCAGACTGAATCTTTTTGCAGGTAGGGAAGTGGCAGCCCTTAATGCCTGAATAGGCAATAAACCAGCTTCGACAAGCAATTGCATTTCATGATGGACACTGACCCCGTGAGCAAGGCCACCAAGTGTCGGTATAGGGAATGAAACGTCTGTCCCAACTAAAAGATCTACACCCGCATGATGAAGGTCGCCAAGGTCTTTAAAGCTATTTTGAAGGTCGCCTTGCGGAAACGTATGAAAGCAGGAGCACATAGTATTTACCCAAACTTTATCTAGTTTGTGTATAACACGTTCATCATGTGCAATGTGACAGGCATTTTTACCTATGATGGAGGCATTTAAAACCAGGCACGGGGTCACAAATACTCCCTTTCTGCTATTATTTTAATTAAATCAGGGGTCCATTCCGGCCTGTCAATGAATAAGTGCGCCAGCCCATCGATGCCTATTTCAACTGCCAGCCTTGCGGCTTCAGCCGTTAGCGTATGAGCAATAGCTATTTTGTTGAATCGATGAGCTTCGTCTACGCCATTTTCATCACTTCTTTATTAAGTATCGGCAAACCAGGTGCATTCATCACTGTTCCTTCTTCGATCATAATCTTAAAATAACAGGCGCCATTATCAATCTGCCTATGGTAAGGCTTATATGCGGAATAGGAAAATGAAACGTCAATGCGCCCGTCAGGTATAACAATGACATCGATATCCTCGTCAGTTGAGTTGTTCAGCATCCAAAAACTTTCCACAAAATCTAGAAGCTGAATAGTAGGATGTACTTGTTGATATTGAACTGGTATCATTTTTCAATTTAGAAGACAAAGATAACGCAGGATGCTGTGATCGGACTGGAAGTAATTTTATAAAGTATTTCCTAAAATGTCATGTCCTTTTAGATCTTAAGATAAGTGAATTTACACATGCAGATGCCGGGCAAATGAATGTGTAGTATCTTATTAACCTGCCTAGTGAAGTTCTCTTGGATTTATTGAAGTGAAGATGACTTCTTTGCCGTCTTAAAACAACCATTTGTGACGGCAGACAATATGGTCGATTGATCCGATGTGAATAAATTACTTGCATACAATGGTTTTGAAAATACATTAAGGAGAGGACTTCCGACTAATAATTAATATAACAAGGAACTGGGTTTGATTCTTGAAGATATACACGATGAAAATGTTATAGTCAAATCGGATACACTTTTTTTATTTATACTGTTATTTTATACAGCTTTTCAGGATCAATAATTATTGCTGTTTTTTCAAATGCTGAAGGCTCAGTTAAAAAGATAAAGTATTGCAAGACCGCAGTTTTAAAATCAGTTTTTGGAGAATCATTGTAACTATATTAAATTCATTCCTATCAATATCCTAGCCTTTTTTAAGTCCCTTATGCATAAACAGCAAACATTACTTATACCTGAAGACTATACTGAGTTATTTTACTGGGTAAAGGAAAGGACGGAAACATTCTGGAATAAAAGTAAATCCTTAAATCGTATGGACCGTATTTGAGGATGTGTCACCATCCCGGGGTGTATGGTTGAAGTTCTGGGGCGCCCGGCCAGCTTCTGTGAAAGAGAAGGAGCGTATTTTTGCTGACTGGTTTGCGAAAGCACCGAAATTATTGCCCATTACTTCACATAGATTTTTAGTTAGTCAGACCGATCTGGTTGATCGGCCCGTGCTATCTGTTTATGGATCCGATACCATCGTGTACGGATGGGATCTCAGGTTGTATCTGCTGTATGAGATTACGGATCACCTGGATCTTTACACACCAGTGTTTGATGAAGAAGATCAATGCTATTATGCTGAATACAGAGATGAATTAACAAAAGTATTTGATATCGCACGACAAAGGTTACCAGGTAAAGATATCCCTTACTGGAAGGAATTAATACTGTATTGGAGCTCGGGGTGGTCAAGCTTTGGATTAACACCTCCTGGTGATAACGGAGAATGGGGGCAGCCCATCATGCCAACGTTTATACTAGACGACCAGGAAGCTATTCAGAAAACGTTCAAAGGATTTGAGTAGATGAAAGTAAATGTAAATGTCTCATAGATCATATTTAAATGAACAAAAAAGCCTTCAGATTAATCTGAAGGCTTTTAATTACTGCGGAGAAAGAGGGATTCGAACCCCCGGACCTTTGACAGTCAACGGTTTTCAAGACCGCCGCATTCGACCGCTCTGCCATTTCTCCGGTGCAAAAGTATAAAACTGAATCAATTTTCAAAAAAAAACTTTTCCGGACATATAATCATTCTGGTAAAATCCTTTGTCAGATAGCGTTTGCTCGTAAAAAAAAACTATTTTTAAGCCATTACAGATACCCAGCACGGATTAAAACATGCAATCTAAACTCATTCTCCTGTACCCTTTTCTCTTCCTGCTATTTGCTAACATTGTCAAAACGCAGGCGCAGACCACTTGTACAGCGATCGGTCAGAACCCCTCCACAGCATTCCCTGTATGTGGAACAAAAGTGTTTACCCAGGAATCTGTGGCTACCTGCGGGGGACTACCCATTCCCGGTCCCGCCTGTAACGGTGTTAACGACGGCGGGCATACAGATATCAACCCCTATTGGTACAAGTTCACCTGTTATAAAGCTGGTACCCTGGGATTTAAAATTACCCCTAAAGTATTGGCAGATGACTATGACTGGCAATTGTTCGATATCACTGGTCATCAGCCTAACGATGTTTACACAGACCGCAGTCTGTACGTGTGTATGAACTGGTCAGGGGAGGGCGGAGTAACGGGCGCTTCTGGTGCCGGGGTTTCTTTTGATGTGTGTGGCGGCTTCGGGCAGTTACTGTTCAGCAAAATGCCCACATTGATAGAGGGACATGAATACCTGTTGCTGTTGAGCCACTTCACACAATCCCAGTCGGGGTATGACCTGGAATTTACAGGTGGGACAGCCGATATCACCAGCCCTGGCATTCCGGAACTTAAATGGGCCAGCTACTATTGCCGGGATAACACCATCGGTATCAAGCTTAGTAAGGAGACGCTTTGTAAAACCCTCACCACTGACGGGACAGAATTTGTTTTCACCAGTGGTACCGGAGGTACGATTGTCTCTGCTACCGGGGTAAACTGTTCTAACGGTTTTGATGCAGACTCAATATTGATCAGGCTGAAAAATCCATTGCCACCCGGCGACTATACCATTGCGACCAGAAACGGCAGTGATGGTAACACAGTACTGGATGTATGTGGTAATGCGCTTGCAGTAGGAGTGGAGGCCAGTTTTCATGTGGAAGTGCCTCCCGATGTGGTATTAAGAAATCAGATCACCGTTGGTTGTGCACCAGATCTTGTTAAGATCCCATTGTCTGTGCCGGTTCGTTGTAGCTCCATAGCACCTAACGGCAGTGATTTTCGCCTCACCGGACAACCAGGTGCCACCATTCGCAGTGCTTCGGGTATATGTGATCAGAATGGCCTGACAGACACTATCCTGTTGCAATTCTCACAACCCTTGTACAGGAAGGGGAGTTATACTATCACGCTGACCACAGGAAGCGATGGTACACCTATTCTCGGAGAGTGTGGACAGGCGGCTGCGCTGGGACAGGTCATCTCATTTCAAACAGCCGATACCGTATCTGCTGATTTTACATTCGGCCTGAACAGGGACTGTAAACTGAGTGTGCTCGATCTGATACATAACGGGTTACATGACGTGGACTACTGGCGCTGGACATTCGATTCAACCGATGTGAGATATACGCAGAACGTTAATAAGTTATACGGCGATTTCGGCATAAAAAACGTCTCTCTGTTCGTTTCTAACGATGTCTGCACAGACTCTGTTTACAAGGAGATCAACCTGGAAAGGACACTGGGGGCCATATTCGAAGTGGACCCCGGTACCTATTGTCCAATGGACATCGTGACACCAGTGAACAAAAGCTTTGGTGATATCGTCTCTTATTTATGGGATTATGGCAATGGTAATACCAGCACCTCACCTGAGCCGGTGCCACAACAATATTACCCCACCAGGAAAGAACAGGATTACCGTATCCGGTTAGTCGTACTGGACACACAAAACTGTCTGGATACTGTAGATCATGTTATAAAAGCGGCGATGAGCTGTTACATTGATGTACCAACGGCATTTTCGCCTAATAATGACGGTATGAACGATTTCTTATATCCGTTAAGTGCTTACAGAGCGATAGATCTGGATTTTTCTGTATACAATCGCTTCGGTCAACTTGTATTCCACTCAACCGACTGGACACAGAAATGGGACGGCACCGTCAAGGGCAAACCTGCTGATGTCGGCTCCTATGTGTGGATGTTGCGTTACACGATAAAAGATTCAGGTAAAAAAGTCTTTAAGAAAGGAACAACCGTACTGCTGCGCTAGCGGCGGTACGGACCTGCTAATGGTCAGGCTGCCATAGAAGAAGTCGTGGAAGTATTGGCGGAATGACTATGTACTTCGCAATTACGGCAGCCTTTCCAGTTTTTAATATGTGCAGTGATCAGTAAGGTGGCTCCCACCAGTTTCAGGCCCATTTCGGCAACACTTCCATGAATAAAGTTCCCGCTGATCATCAATATCAAGCCTACCGCAAAATATACCAGCACAGATCTTTGTCCATGCAGGCGCTTATATCCCTTCCAGATCGCCCAGCCGCCAATGCTCATAGAGACAAGCACCGTCAGTACCTCCAGATAGACATTTTTCAGAATATCTATATCAAATAGTGTCAATGTAGTAAAGATCACTGGTAGCAATACACAGTGAACAGCACACGCCAATGAAGCGCCTACGCCAATTGCATCCCATTTTGAATCGTAGGCATGACCAGCCTCCCTTTTCTTTATTGTTAATTTCTCCATGGTTCCTCTTTTCGTTCTGCGGGAGGACAAAAGTAGTTAAATGAAACGGTGATGCAAAAAATAATTAAGATCTGGATGGACTGATACTACACTAGTACCCAAGCGGTGTCAGGCTGGTAGCATTATTGGTAATATGTTAGTCTGAAGAGGAAGACTTTTTAAAATTCCGGTGATGGCAACCCACTGGTTATTTTCCGTTACACCAGGTGAGCAGTACAATTATATAACTCACATTCCCATACATCATCATTCACGGTAAAACGGGTCACAGATGTATTTTTCAGGTTAGCATCCTGCATGAGGCCTGGTGCCAGCTTTTTTAGCAGGTACCTGATAAAACTACCATGGCTCACAATAACAATGTGTTTACCGGCGTGTTCATGCATCAGATCGTCCAGGAAAGCCATACCACGGGTTACAACGGCCTGTTCTGTTTCCATGCCCAGCTCCAGCTGACGCCATCCTGTTCCCCACTTTGCTATTCTCTCCGCTTCATTTGTGCCTTCTGTTTGTCCGCCGGACACTTCCATAATTCGCTGATCTTCCCGGATATCTTCAATACCAAGGCTGGCAGCAATGATCTCTCCGGTCTTTTTTGCGCGGGATAAATGACTGGTATAAATGATATCCCAGGATTCGTCAGAAAGGCGTACGCCCAGTTTCCTGGCTTGTTCCAGTCCTTCATTGTCCAGAGGAATATCTGTGCTCCCCTGCATTTTTCCTTCCTTGTTCCATGCTGTACTTCCGTGACGGATCAGGGCTATACGTGTCATAGGCGCTCTTATGTTGGTTGCCGCAAATATACGCCATCCTGCCCAGGAAAGGAAACCTCAGCGCAGTTCCGCTTCGCTGATCAGGTTGTTTTTTAGTGCGAAAACCACTACACCGGCGGTATTTTTGACATTCATTTTTTCCAGTATACGGGTTCGGTGCCCTTCAACAGTACGCTTGCTCAGGAAGATTTTTTCTCCTATTTCCTGCGCAGTGAATTGCTGGCAAATAAGACGGATAATTTCTTTTTCCCTGTCTGTAAATGTAACCGCTGCATTATCACGTGACGGATTGAACCGGCTTCTGACAATCATCGATGCCAGTTTAGCAGAAGTTTGCCGGCAGTAAAAGATATTGTCCTCATATACACTGTTAATTGCCTCAATGATCTCCTGTTTGTCGGCATTTTTTAGCAGGTATCCCTTTGCCCCTGCTTCCAGCATCTCCACAATAAGCTCTTCTTCATCAAACATAGACAAGGCAATGATTTTAACAGCCGGATTTCGTTGCAGCAGGGCGCGTGTAGCACTGATGCCATCCATTAACGGCATTCTGAGATCTGTCATGACCACATCCGCTTCCACCGTTTCCAGTAGTTCCAATAGTTCCCGTCCATTGCAGGCCTGTCCAACAAGATGAATGTCGCGTTGTCTCGAAAGCATTAATGCAAGTCCGTCACGGAATATCTCATGATCGTCAGCTATCACTAATCGGATGTCGTGATTCATTGAGTGTAAGAATTGGGGTAATAAGTGAGACTGGGATTTAACGTGGTATAAAGTTACATTATCCCACCGGTATTTTTACGAAATAGTTAGTACCCTGGCCTGGTGCAGAATTAATATGCAGGGAGCCACGGAGTATGTCTGTGCGGATAGCCAGACTTTTCATACCAAGTCCGGCAGACTCTGTTCTGGCTTTTTTTACATCAAATCCGACTCCGTTTTCCTTCACCAGCACCAGGTAGAAGCCGTTCTCCCTCGTTAGTACGATCTGTAGTTGTGTGGCTTTCGCATGTTTCAGCGTATTATGGGTGATCTCCTGGATGATACGGAAGATGTGGATCTCTTTTTCGGGAGCAATGTCGATCTTGCCTGACGTGTGAAACTTGATGTCAAGCGACTGTTTTCCTGAAAGCTGGCGTATAAATTCATGTAGTGCTTCTGTTAATCCTTTTCGTTCCAATGTGGCTGGCAACAGGTTATGAGAGATCTGCCTTAGTTCCTTTATGACTTCATCTATGTAACCGGAAGAACGGGCGATGACCTGATGGTCACGCTCATCTGTCACTTCAATACTGTGAATATTCAGCTTGATAGTAGACAGGAGTGGCCCCATACTATCGTGCAGATCCGCCGCTATTCTTTTTCTTTCATTTTCAAGGATGGTGATCTCTGCTACGATACGCTCACGCTGCAACTGTATGTAACGGCGATGATACAGCACAATAGATATAACAAAGAAAAGAATGATAACGGCTATCAGCAGTGAAATAAATATGGTTATATAGAATATTTTATCGTCCATGGACTATCGTCGTTTTGGGGGCGTTGTGGCTTGCAGCTATGCGTCGAAATGCTTGTTAAAATAATAGGATGGCTTAACAGGTATGCATAGTACCGCTATTGCGTAGATCAAATTTACAAAAGCGTTGATATAATTGAACATAAAAATAATGCGCAGGGACAATACGGTATCTGACCCTATAAACATCGCTGCCTCATAAATGATCTGGTAGACGAAAATGATGATAAATCCCATACAGACAAGGAAACGCGCGTTCTTGAACAGCGACTTGTTGTCTTTTACGATCAGGTAATTGATCTCATTGATGCTGAGTAATACAGTGATAAATGCATAGGTAACTCTGAAGTAGGGACTGAAAGTCTCTATCTTATTGCATATAAGATTTTCTGTGATCCATATTGCTGCGAAACCGGATAATAATCCGATAAAAAGCGGTCGCTTTCTGCTGAGTGTTCCCCATATGAAGAACTGGTACACGATCACCAATGACTCGGCAAGACCGTACAGGTTTAGCGGAACAGCGTTGCTCGTGTGCAGCACACTGATGCAGATGAAGCAGATCGTTTCCGACAGGAATGCCAGTGAAAGCAGCAGCAGAAAGGGCTGAAAGCTTGCAACGGTCCTGTTGAAGCGGATCAGCCCTATCGCTAAAGGAATAATGACTAACTGGCTTACCAGGAAGGCGCCTATATTATTCATCAGGACAAGGATAATAACGGTGGATTATAATGCGCTTTTACAAAGTGGCGGACAACGCTGACCACTTTCCATTGCCTGCACTTCATTGCCGGCTCTGGCAGTAGATATACCGGGGATATTGGCTGCTTTTTCCCTGGTGACGAGTGTCGTCAGGATATCTTTCCCTTCAGCATCTACGGGCAATAGCACCATGCGCACCTGCCCCCTCTGGTCTTTACCCATATAGATGCGAAGCCCTGCAGCTCCCTTGGCATTCAGTATCGCGGCAATCGCATGACGATTAAATGTCTCTCCCTCAGGAATGTTAAAGGCACTGTCAAGATAATTACCTCCCAGTCTGGCCTGTAACTCCTTTCTACCGGCAAGAAAACCCTGACGCAAACCACGGGCTTCTTCTATTGGAATGACGTGTTCAAAGGCTCTTCCTTTATCGAGGGGTATTTCTCCATTTTGGGGGGCTGGGGTGTGCGTACAGGCAGAAAATGCGGTAAGCAGGATGGCAGAGGAAATGATACGTACCATGTTACGGTGCTTCATAATAGCGGTTTTATAATGAATGAATACTAAACTAACAGATATGGCCGGGATTATTCCGGGTAGAAATGCTGAAAATAAAACGTATAAATACCTATTGGGGCGTAATTAATTAGGAACTAAGATCAGGAATCAGGAATTCCCCGCAATTCATGCACTGCAAATATAGTTATTGCCCCTATATCAAAGTTTTCCATCTGCTCTTCCCATGAATGCCTATTCTGCAATTTCAACATCGATCTATGGCTGATTCCTGATTCCCCATGGGCCAGAATATCAAAAAAAATCTAATATCTGGTACTTATATAAGTATTATCGTTCATTTATTTTTGTCCTCCTTTTAAAATTGACAATGGAAAAAACATCAGGATTCAGTCCTGAGCAGCAATTAACATCTCTCGATGCGAGACTGTTATTATCGTTACAGCGGCTCAGTGACATGCTCAAGGCAATGCAGTGGGAACAGGCCAGGATCCTGGGCATTACACCTTTACAGCTTCAGATACTATTATTCACCGGTCACCATACAGCAGAAGTCAATAAAGTGGCCTATATAGCAACAGAATTACAGTTGAGTCGTCCGACTGTCAGTGATGCAGCTGCTGCACTTGTCAGTAAAGGATTTCTCCGGATAGAAGAAGATATGAGGGACCGGCGTAGCTACTCCTTTCTGCTGACAGATACAGGGCACGAGGTGCTCGCAAAGGCAGAGCAATATACCGGGGAACTGGATGCGATTCTGCAAAAAAGACCTTTGCAGGAGAAGAGTGGTTTATATCAGTCTTTGGTGACTATTATCGCCGGACTATATGATAAGGATAAAGGTGGTATGCAGCGTATGTGCTACAGCTGCGCCCATTATGACGGTAATAAAAAAAGGCAGCACGCATGCCGCCTTTTAAAGAAAAAATTATTGTCATCTGAACTGCAGATCGATTGTTTACATCACTCCAGTTTGACCACGTCAGTTAATAACGCAGCACCAACTGAGAACGGTCCTCTCTTATAACTGCTGGATCACTTTGGCCAGCTTTCCCAGTCCTTTAATGATCCCGGTTTCATTCATAGAGGCATAACCAAGTCTCAGGCCGGGCGCATGACTAAACATAGGATTATAGTAGCTCAATGGATTTACCACGTTAACCCCCGCCGACTGTACTTTCTGTAGCAACTGTTCCGGTTCCACCTGTTTATATAACTGCAACCATATGGCCAGGCCGCCCTGTGGACGTGTATAGTATGCCTGTCCTGCAAACACGGAATGGATGATACTATGTGCCAGTTCCAGCCGTTTCATATATACGTACCGGGTATTATGAATATGCTTTCTGATATCGCCAGCAACCATCAGATTTGCCACCGCCTGCTGTAATACCGGATCCCCCTCTCTGTTCACTATACTACGGTAAGCCGCAAGCGACCGGATAAAGGCCGCAGGTCCACATACAAAGCTGATAGGTAATGTATGCATGACTGAGCCTATATAGATAACATTATCTGCATGTGGCATACCTGCCAGTGGAATATAATGTGTGTCAAAATGATATTCATGGTCATAATCATCTTCTATGATCATGAAATTATATTGCTCGCTTAATGCTAATAACTGTTGCCGTTTCTCTACAGAGAGCGTGCTTGTTGTCGGATACTGATGATGCGGTGTTATATATAACGCCTTCAACGGAGTTTGCTGGCAACATCGTTCCAGTTCCTCCAGGTTGATCCCCTGCTGATCTGAATGAATATAATGCAATTGAGCTCCCGCCATGGTAAAGGCCTGCCAGGCAGGCTGATAACCAGGATGTTCAACCGCAATATGATCACCAGTAGTCAGCAGCGTTTGCGCCGTCAGGTATAAGGCCATCTGTACACCCTGGGTGATACAGATGTTCTCCGTCGTAACGGCCAGTCCCCGGTCATTGTTCAGCATCGCATTGATCTCCTGTAACAGATACTCATTGCCCCGGTCACTGTTATTATTGTAAATAGTACGCTGGTCGTCCTGCTGTACCAGTCTGCGGCACTCCCGGGTGATTTCAGTAACCGGGATCAGCTTCAGATCTGGTAAGCCATCATCAAACGCAATATCATAGTCGCCGGTCGGATTAGCAGGGGGGATTGATATATTTACATGACGAAACGGGATCTGTAAGGCCGGTTTGGCGGCCGTCTCCCGTCCGGCTGTTCCGGCATGCCCGGAGGGCATACTATCACTGACGCGGGTCCCACTTTTATAATGAGAGGTCAGCCAGCCGGCCGAAATAAGCTGATCATACACAAGCATGACAGTATTCCTGTTGACTTTCAGTTGTTGAGCCAGTACACGGGAACCTGGCAGTAAGGCCCCCGGAAGCAATCTGCCTCGCACTATCTCGTTGATTATATACGCTTTTATCTGTTGGTATATTGGCTCTTTGCTGTTAAACGACAGCTGGATCTGCACATGCCTGTAACTCTTCATAGCTGGCAATAAGGTGTCATTGATATACGGACATCAGACCTATACGGTTGTTAATTTTTGTTAATGAAGAAAATAATTATAAATATGAGTCCGCTATTTCTCATTGCTGTATTTTCATAGACATCGAAAAATATCTATTTTTACAGCATGGACGCAGTCACGATAGAGAAAGCAGCAAACGCAATAGCTGATAAGCACCGGTTATCCATTATACTGGCCGCATCCCGGCAATCTGCTATCCAATGCTGTGAGATCACAGAGCTGACCGGTTTGTCTCAACCTACTGTATCTCATCATATTAAGATCCTGGTAGACAGTGGAATACTGATTTATGACAAAACCGGCCGGAATGTTCAGTTAACCATTAATAAGGAGATGATGAAGCATCTCTCCACTTTCTTCGGCCAGTTAAGCTGATCTTTTTTGAAACTTTTTGCAAATTAATAATGAGGCATTACCTTTGGTTAACCAAATGGTTAAATCGGATAGTTTAGATGGCACAGGAAAAAAATACAGAGGAGCTGATCATAGAAGCGGCCAGAAAGATATTTGTCAAACGTGGGCTGGCAGGTGCCCGGATGCAGGATATCGCAGACGAAGCCGGGATTAATAAGGCAATGTTGCACTATTACTACCGTAGCAAGGAAAAGCTGTTTGAGATCGTATTTAATGAGGCATTTTCCAGCGTAGTAAGCGCCCTGGGGCAAATACTTGAAGGACAGATGCCTATAGAAGATAAGATCAGGAAGGTGATAGACAATTATATAAATGGGATCGCGGAAGTGCCTTATCTGCCAATATTTATACTGAATGAGATCAATCAACAGCCTGAGATCATGGTTAAACGCCTTAGTTCACAGGCCGCATTTCCCAGTATCCTGGCATTCATGAAAGAAGTGATCGAAGCCGGTAAGAATGGTACAATTAAGAACGTCAGTCCTATCCAGCTCTTTCTGAATATTATATCACTCTGCATATTTCCGTTTGTGGCCCGGCCATTGGTACAGGGAATATTTCAGCAGGATAATATCCAGTTCGATCTGCTGATACAGGAGCGAAAGCAAATGGTGGCAGATGTCATCCTTGCCTGGTTGAAGCCTTAACAGGCTTTTTTTTGAAACTGACATTAACCAATTGGTTAAAATAAATAGTTAGTATGATGAAGTATCTCGTATGGGCCATCGCATGCTGCAGTATCCCTGCTATGGCGCAAACCTCCCTGACGCTGGAAAACTGTTACCAGCTGGCACAAAAGAACTATCCGCTTATCAAACAACGCGAACTGATCACTAAAGCAGGTAGCTATACGGTAGCTAATGCGGCCAAAGGTTATTTGCCACAGCTCACCTTTACCGGACAGGCCACTTACCAGTCGCAGGTGGTTGAAATCGCATTTCCTGGCGCGCCACAACTGAGTAAAGATCAGTATAAAGTGCAGGCCGAAGTTTCCCAGACGCTTTTTGATGGCGGCAATGTCCACTACCAGAAAGAACTGAGTAGGGCGAATACAGCCATCCAGCAACAACAGCTGGAAGTTAACCTGTACAATGTGAAAGACCGCATTAGCCAGTTGTTCTTCGGCATTCTGCTCATTGATGAGCAGCTCCGCCAGAACCAGTTGAGAAGAGAGGATATCGCCAGTGGCGCACACAAAACAGCCGGTGCGGTCAACAACGGAACGTCACTACGTAGCCACCTCGATGAACTAAAAGCGGAACTATTGAATGCGGACCAGTTACGTATACAACTCAACGCTAATCGTACTGCGTATTTACAGATGCTGGCACTGTTTATCAATCAGCCACTGGATGAACGGACTGTCCTGATAAAACCTGAACAGGTGAATTTATCACCCGAAATACGTCGTCCTGAGCTGGCATTGTACGATTATCAACAGCGAAGCTTTACCATCCGGGAAAAGCAACTGAAGGTAAATTATCTGCCGAAAATCAGTGCGTTCGTACAGGGGAGTTACGGCAGGCCTACACTCAACTTTGTAGGTAATGATTTCGGGTTTTACGGACTGGGTGGTATCCGCTTTAACTGGGCACTGGGTAGCTTATATACTAATAAGAACAGTAAGCAGTTGTTGCACATCAGCCGTCAGGATGTGGAAGTACAGAAAGAGACCTTTCTGTTCAACACCCGGCTGACAATGACCAGTCAACAGGCACAGGCCGCTCAATACAATGATCTAATCCAGAAAGACCAGGAGATCATCGATCTGCGTTCTTCCGTGAAAAAGGCGGCCATGGCTCAGCTGGAAAACGGCGTGATCACCTCACATGACTATATCAGTCAGGTGAATGCTGAAAATCAGGCCAGACTCGCACTTGCGCTGCACGATATACAATTGCTGCAGATACAATACAATCACAAAAACACATCCGGTAACTAATAAAATGACTAGCTGATATATGAAATACTTATCTCTTCCTGTGCTCTTCTGTTGCCTGGCAGCCTGCTCTTCAGGAGACACGGCCTCCGATGCTTCCGGTAATTTTGAAGCGGACGAAGTAATTGTTTCCGCTCAGCAGAACGGGCAACTATTGTCTTTTACTGCGAAAGAAGGAGATACGCTTGCGAAAGATGCTATTGTCGGAAAAATAAATGTCAATGGGATCTCCCTTCAGAAAGAACAGGCAGAAGCGACTATTGATGCATTAAAGGAAAAAACGACTGATCCGTCACCACAATTGGCCCTCGTCAGAAAGCAACTGGCGGTACAGGAAGCGCAGCTGACGCAGTTAGTGCATGAACAGCAACGTACAGAGAATCTTGTAAAAGCCGATGCAGCAACACCTAAACAGCTGGATGATATCAATGCGGCTGTTGATCAGATGCAAAAACAGATCCAGGCGACCCGCCAGCAACTGACCGTCAGCGAGACTAACATTGCTAACCAGAACAGAAGTATTCTGAGTGAAAGATCCCCGCTGGAGAAGTCGCTGGCCAGATACGATGATGAGATCAGTAAGGGGATCATTGTGAACCCGGTAAAGGGAACGGTACTCGCCAGGTATGCCCTGCAGGGAGAAATGACGGTGGTCGGTAAAGCGCTGTATAAGATCGCGGATACGGACACGCTGTTACTGAAGGCCTATATCACGGGTAAACAACTGCCGGAAATCAAACTCGGTCAGTCCGTAAAGGTGCTGATCGATGCTGGCGACAAAGCATATAAGACATATCCAGGCGTGATCTCCTATATATCTGGTAAGTCGGAGTTTACACCTAAAACTATCCAGACAAAAGAGGAACGCGCTAATCTTGTATACGCCATCAAAATACGCGTTCCTAATGATGGATACCTGAAAATAGGCATGTTCGCACTTACCCAATTCCACTGATCATGGATACAGTAATACTGGAGAATATCAGTAAGTCATATATAACACACACAACACCTGCACTAAACGATGTGTCTTTTTCCGTCGGGAAGGGGGAGCTGTTCGGACTGATCGGACCAGATGGTGCCGGCAAGTCCACCATCTTCCGCATACTGACGACCTTGTTGTTGCCGGATAGTGGAAAAGCCACCGTAGCAGGATATGATGTAGTAAAAGATTACCACGAGATCCGTAGTTGTGTAGGATATATGCCCGGTAAGTTCTCACTCTACCAGGATCTTACGATCGAAGAGAACCTGCGTTTTTTTGCAACACTCTTCGGTACGACAGTAGCAGAAAACTATGCCCTGATCAAAGATATCTATGAACAGATCGCACCTTTTAAAGACCGGAGAGCAGGAAAGCTATCGGGTGGGATGAAACAGAAGCTGGCCCTTTGCTGTGCATTGGTGCACAGGCCCGAAGTACTTTTTCTTGACGAACCAACTACGGGTGTGGATGCTGTATCCCGCCAGGAATTCTGGGAAATGTTACGACGCCTGAAAGCACAGGGGATCACTATCGTGGTATCTACTCCATATATGGACGAAGCCAGTTTGTGTGAACGGATTGCGCTGATCCAGACAGGGACGATCCTTTCAATCGATACCCCTGATAATATCATCCGGGCATACCCCGGAAAGTTATATTCCCTGAGAGCGCCCAAAGTATATCTGCTGCTGCATGATGTGCGGTTGTATGAGGGTATTGACCAGTGTTATGCTGCTGGTGAAACATTGCGTGTATCATTTAAAGATGAGCGGAAAGATCATCCTGCATTGCTGCGGGCGTATCTGCAGCATAAGGGGCATCCGCAGGTATCAGTTGATCAGATCACACCTGACATAGAAGACTGTTTTATTGAGAAACTGAGTGATCAGTAATATGTCCTAACCAAAGAAAAAAACAAGCTGGCTATGAGTAACAAGGCAATCAGCTGCAAAGACCTTACGAAACGCTTTGGTGACTTTTTCGCGGTCAACCATATTTCTTTTGATGTGGAACAGGGTGAGATATTCGGCTTTCTGGGGGCAAACGGAGCTGGTAAGACCACGGCCATGCGGATGCTTTGTGGATTATCCTATCCGACCTCCGGTGAGGCAACAGTAGCCGGCTTTAATGTCTTCAGACAACAGGAGGAGATTAAAAAGAACATCGGATATATGAGTCAGAAATTCTCGTTGTATGAGAGTCTGACGGTAAGAGAGAACATCCGTTTTTATGGTGGTGTATACGGTCTTTCAGACAGACAATTGAAAGAGAAGGGTGATGAACTGTTGGAAAAGCTTGGCATGCAGCAGGAAGCAAAGATGATGGTTGGAAGTCTGCCGTTAGGCTGGAAGCAGAAACTGGCCTTCTCTGTGGCAATCATCCATCAGCCACGCATTGTGTTTCTGGACGAGCCAACCGGTGGGGTAGACCCCGTTACAAGAAGACAGTTCTGGGACCTGATTTACGATGCTGCAAAGCAGGGCATCACTGTATTTGTCACGACACACTATATGGACGAAGCCGAGTATTGTAACAGGATATCCATTATGGTTGACGGACGGATCGATGCGCTGGATACACCCGCTAATCTGCGGACACAGTTTGGCGCAGCCTCCATGAACGAAGTTTTTTATGCATTGGCCAGAAGCGCAAAGCGTTCTGCCGACTAAAATCTATACACATGAAACAATTCATGGTGTTTGTCAGAAAGGAATTTTATCATGTTTTCAGAGACAGGCGGACATTGCTCATACTTTTCGGATTGCCTGTTATGCAGATCCTCCTGTTCGGCTATGCGCTGACCACAGAGATCAAAAATGCCCAGATCATCATTGTAGACCATGCCGGTGATGCGGCATCCGGGAAGCTGATCGCTATGATATCAGCAAGTAAATATTTTAATATCAGTCAGCAGGCATACGCTGATGACGATATCTATACAGACTTTAAAAAGGGAGCGGCAAAATGTGCGTTGGTCTTTCCTGCCGGTTTTGGAAATGACCTGCGGAACGGTCAGGTAGCACAGTTACAGATCATTACGGATGCGACAGATCCTAACACGGCAAAAACGCTTACCAATTATCTCACAGCCATAGTAACCGATTACCAGCAGCAGATCAACCCAACTGCCAATATACCGATGCGTATAGAACCAGTGACGAGAATGCTGTATAATCCTGCGTTAAACGGATCTATGAACTTCGTCCCGGGTGTGATGGCCCTTGTGCTGATGATCATCTGTACAACCCTGACATCTGTCTCTATTGTGCGGGAGAAAGAGATGGGTACTATGGAGATATTGTTGGTGTCTCCATTTAAACCTGTATATGTTGTACTAGCTAAAGCCGTACCTTATCTGGTCCTGGCCATGGTTGACTTTGTGATTATCCTGTTATTGAGCATACTGGCGCTGGAGATGCCTGTCAGGGGAAACCTGCTGTTGCTGTTTATGGAGAGTACGCTGTTCATTATCAGTTGTCTTTCGCTGGGGCTGTTGATATCGAGCGTAACGCGCTCTCAGCAGACGGCCATGATGGTTTCGATGATGGGCATGATGTTGCCGACTATTTTATTTACCGGCTTTATTTTCCCGCTGGAGAATATGCCATTGCCCTTGCAACTCATATCCAACCTGCTGCCTTCCCGCTGGTTTTATGTGATCGTGAAAGCAGTCATGCTCAAAGGACTGGGCATAGGTGTGGTGTGGAAGGAAACACTTGTACTGGCTGGAATGACGCTGGTATTACTTACTATCAGTATTAAAAGTTTTAAAACACGGCTGGCATGAGAACATTGCGACTATTGCTGGAAAAGGAATTCAGACAGATATTCCGCGATAAGGGACTGTTGCCTGTCATCTTTGTAATGCCCATGATACAGTTGCTTATCATGCCGCTGGCAGCAAACTTTGACGTGAAGCATATTAATCTGGCGGTGGTGGACAGAGATCATTCTACCTACACGCAGCAAATGGTGGCTAAGATCGCTTCGTCTGGCTACTTTTTTATAAAAGGTTATTATACAGATTACACACCTGCCCTGCACCAGGTAGAGCAGGAAAAGGCGGATATTATCCTGGAGATACCAGCTCACTTCGAAAGGGACCTGGTAAAGGAGAACAAAGCAGCTGTATATCTCGCGGCAGATGCAATTAACGGTACGAAAGCAGGACTGGGCAGTGCTTATCTGAACACGATCCTGGGCGATTTTAACAACGAGATCCGCATGAAATGGTTACCTGTAAAGATGCCTGGTGCCGGGACAATAGATGTAACGTATTCAAACTGGTTCAATCCGAATATGAATTACCGGTTATATATGGTGCCGGGTATATTGGTATTGCTTGTGACAATGGTAGGTGGTTTTATTGCAGCGCTGAATATCGTGAAGGAGAAAGAGATGGGTACGATAGAGCAGATCAATGTCACACCTATTAAGAAATGGCAGTTCATTCTGGGTAAGCTGATCCCTTTCTGGGTGATTGGCATGGTCGATTTTAGCCTGGGATTATTGCTGGCAAGATTTGTCTACGGCATCATCCCGTTGGGTAGTCTGTTGCTGTTGTACAGTTTCCTGGCAGTTTATCTTGTTGCACTGCTTGGGTTCGGACTGCTAATCTCTACCTATAGTGCTAATCAGCTACAAGCCATGTTTGTAGCCTTCTTCTTTATCATGATCTTCATGCTGATGAGTGGATTATTTGTTTCTGTGGATAATATGCCTGGATGGGCGAAGGTGATCGCTAAACTGACACCGGTAACGCACTTTATTGATGTCATGAGGATGATTGTACTGAAGGGGAGCCGGTTTGCGGATATAAAAATGCAGTTCCTGTATGAGATAGCCTTTGCAGTGGTATTGAATGGATGGGCTATCTGGAACTATCGCAAGACAGCATAAAAATCTAATAGTATATACAGTTGTAGGTTTAAGCAATGGACCGGGATAGTCTTGTCCCGGTCTTTTATTTTAAGAGAGTTTTCTGATCAGGCGTCCCAGTGTTTTTAATCCATCATCCACCTGCTTACTCCACGGATTGCTGTAGCTAATGCGCATACAGTTATTATATCTTTCCTGTAACGAGAACATCCTGCCAGGTGCAAAAGATATTTTATGTTTGATGGCCTGCTCGTACAGTTCATAGGTATTCACCCTGGGATTTAACTCCACCCACATCACGAAACCACCTTGCGGGCGTGATACACAGCAATCCTCCGGGAAATATTCCCGTATTGCCTGCAGGTGCCGCATATACTGTGTATGCAGTGCTTTTCGCATGCCTCTCAGGTGATGTTCATACCGGTCATTTTCCAGGAAACATGCGATGGCCGCACTTGGAATAGATGCGGATGAAATGGAATGATGGCGTTTCAGGTTCAGTACTTTTTCAAGGTATCTGCCTGGCACCGCCCAGCCCACCCGATAGCCCGGAGCTACAGACTTGGAGAAGGAGTTACACAGCAATACCAGGCCGCTTGTATCAAATGTTTTGCATACACCTGGTCGTTCTTTACCAAAGTACATGTCTCCATAAATGTCATCTTCAATCAGTGGGATATCATATTTCTCCAGGAGTTTCACCAGCGCCTGTTTATTGGCGTCTGGCATACAGGCACCTAATGGATTGGTGAAATTGGTGACGAACAGGCAGGCCTTTATTTTAAATTTAGGGATCGCTTTATCCAGGTATTCGATATCGATGCCTGTACCAGGATGTGTGGGTACTTCCAGCACTTTCAGTCCCAGCGTTTCTGCCAGTTGCAGAGACCCGTAATATGCGGGACTTTCCACAGCGATCGTATCTCCCGGCTGCGTCACAGCGGACAGGCAAAGCGTCAGCGCATCCATGCATCCGCTTGTGGTAACAATCTCATCTTCACTGACAGCGCCACCCCATAATATAGAATTGCGGGCGATCTGTCTGCGGAGGTCTGCGTTTCCCTGTACAGGTTCATATCCCACACCCGCGAAAGGTGTCTTTCTTAAAGCCTGGATCAGTGCTTTCGATATCTTGGCTGCGGGCAGCATAGATTCCGGTGGCGCGGCAGAAGCAAACCGGGTAATATTTTCGAGTCGCATATCCTGAGATACCTGTGTGATCATTTCATGTACGGTAACTTCCGAAGGTTTCCTGACCGCTTCACATGCTTTAGGCATTTCGGGCATCCGGCGCGGACTGAATATGACGTAATAACCTGACTTTGGCCGGGATTCAATAAGTCCTTTCGCCTCGAGGTGATAATATGCCTGAAAGGCCGTACTCATACTCACTCCCTGTTCCTCGCTCATCGTCCGGACGGAGGGAAGCTTATCTCCGATCTTTAATACTTCTTTGGCAATGAGCTGCTCCAGTTTGTCGGCAATCTGCAGATAAAGATGTTCAGCAGTTTTTAGCATGGCATAATTAATTGAACTGATCTGGTTCAAATGTAAGGAAATTTAAACTGATATGCCTGACGAATGTAGCAAGAAATGGGTTTTGAGCAACAAAAAAGTTGCATAACTTAGTGCAACTAAAAAATTGCATAATGGATGAGCTATTCAAAGGTGTGTCGGATCCTGTAAGGCGGGAAATCCTTGCATTGTTACGTTTGCAGCCACTAAACGTGAATCAGATCAACGAGCACTTCAGCCATATCAGCCGGCAGGCAGTATCGAA
Source organism: Chitinophaga agri (assembly GCF_010093065.1). NCBI lineage: Bacteria > Pseudomonadati > Bacteroidota > Chitinophagia > Chitinophagales > Chitinophagaceae > Chitinophaga > Chitinophaga agri. The sequence continues at coordinate 7,409,278 of NZ_CP048113.1, forward strand.
ACATCTGCAGTTGCTGGAGGATAGTGGATGGATAAAGATCTACCAGGCCGGCAGGGAGCGGTACGGTTACCTGAACAAGGCCGCCTTTTATTCTTTTAAAGAGTGGCTGGACAGCTACCTCCAATGGGGGGAACGTTCCCTGGAAAACGACCATGGTGTCTTTGTGGAGGAAACGGCCTACAAAAAGGGAGCGCCGCTTAGCCATCCGGTAATGCTGCAAGCCATGTTGAGCAAGGACAAAGAATTTGACGGGCTGTTCTACAATGCCGTAAAGACGACCGGGATTTTCTGTAAACCATCCTGCGCTGCCAATCCAAGGCCGGACAATGTCGTTTTTTATATAACAAGAGAGGAGGCACTAAAGAACGGATACCGGGCCTGTAAGCGTTGTAAACCATAATACGGCAAAACACTATGTATAATAGGCGAGAAATAAGTATACCAGTTACTGATCATGATAACTTTTCTTTCGCGGAATGCCTGGTGTTTCTGGGCAGGTCAGAAAAGGAGTGTCTGCACTATGTGGCAGATGGGGTTGTGCAGAAGATGGTTGTTTCCAATGGCCATCCTGTGTTACTGGAGATCAGTGATGATCCTGCAGCAAAGGGACTGAAGGCTGCTGTAGTTAATAGTGATGCAGACGATGTAAATATAGATGAGGGATATATTCGCCGTTATCTCACACATTGGCTACATCTGGATGCCGACCTGCATCCGTTTTACAGCTTTGCGGAGAAAGATCCTGTGCTGGGACCGCTGGCCGGCAGGTATAAAGGTTTGCGGCTCATAGGTGTGCCTGATCTGTTTGAAGCGCTGACCTGGAGTATTACAGGCCAGCAAATCACTTTGTCCTTTGCATATACGCTCAGGCAGCGGTTTATCCAGGCATTTGGCTATCATACTGTGCTGGATGGAAAGGATCATTATATATATCCTCATCCAGCTGTAGTAGCCGCATTGGAACCCGTCTCGCTGATCAGTATGCAGTTTTCGCGGAGTAAGGCGGATTACATTATCGGCCTGGCGAAATCCATGACCGATGGCCTGCTCACTGATGCGCAGCTCTGGCAAATGGACTACCAGCAGGCCAGGCAGCACCTGATCTCATTCAGGGGTATTGGTAACTGGTCAGCCAACTATGTACTCATGAAGTATCATCGGCACCATCAGGCATTGCCATTGGAAGATGCTGGTTTGCATAATGCGTTGAAGCAACAGTTGCAACTGGATGTAAAACCTCCGCTGGCGCAGGTGCAGGAATATACGCAGCATTGGGGTGAGCATGCCGCTTATGCTACCTTTTATCTATGGCGATCATTGTATTGAGCCTTTTTTAACTAAATTAATCATGATCACAGAACATACGCACATCATCAATACCCCGGTAGGTGCATTGACCATTATAGGTAATGAAAGCGCTATACACACACTCACTTTTAAAGAAGGACAAACGCCGACACATGAACCGCTACCAGATGTGATACGGCAATGCATGGAAGAGATGAATGAATATTTTGCAGGTAGCCTGCGCGCCTTCACGTTTCCGGTTGCGCAACCAGGAACCGCATTTCAGCAATCTGTGTGGCAACAACTGATGACTATCCCGTATGGGCAGACCATTTCCTATCTGCAACTGGCCAAACGTATCAATAATCCTAAAAGCATTCGTGCAGTTGGTACTACCAACGGAAAGAACAGGATTGCGATCGTAGTACCCTGTCATCGGGTTATAGGCAGTGATGGTACGTTGACCGGCTATGCGGGCGGGTTATGGCGAAAGAAATGGTTGTTGGAACATGAGATCAGACAGAAATCTGGTTCTTTGGAATTATTCTGATAAAAGAGACATGAAGGCGTAGTGAGCTGCTGTGCATCATCCGGATAAAACATTCCGCAATAAAGTAAAACTGAAAAATAACGAAATAAAACCGCCTGAAACTATCAACTAATCAAGCTGCCCCTTTTTCAATCTGATCTGGTCGAAAATTACAAAACTGAATCTGTTTTATGTGCCGGAATTATTTCAATTTTGAAGTCTAGTTCCCTAACAGTTAAACAAGCCTCCAATGAACCAGTTATTAAACCAGGATCTGCAGCAGATGGATAATTTTCTACAGGAAATAAAAGATTACAGCGTGTTATTCCTGTCAAGCATAGATACATTGCCTGTGAAGGCTGGTACTGCTTCATTTGGCCCGTTTGATCTGCCACGAAAGGGATTGGGAGCAATGCACACGCTACAACAGTTCAGAAAGCGATACGAAGAGCATCTTACAGGTAACAGCGGTCCCCGTAACTGGGGCTTTGTAACCGGTGGTAGTACAATACCTGCGATCGCAGGTGACTGGCTGACGTCTGTATTCGATATGAATGCATCTGACAGAGACATACCGCCATTCAAAATAGAAACGGAAACCATTGCTATGCTCCGGCAACTGTTTGGGTTGCCGGACGCATTTTCCGGCAGCTTTGTCACGGGGGCAACGATGGCTAATTTTTCAGGACTGGCTATTGCGCGCCAGTGGTTGGGAGAGCAACTGGGAGTAGATGTTGCACAGGAAGGAATGGGCGCATTATCGCAGGCTAAGATCGTTTCCTGCGTTCCACATTCCAGTACAGTAAAGTCTATGGCCATGCTGGGTTTCGGAAGGAATGCGCTGGTGAAGATCCCCGCACTGCACGATCGTGAATCGATCGATATCAATGCACTTGAAGAATATCTGAAAGAGCATAAGCAGGAACCATTGATCGTGGTAGCCAGCGCTGGTACTGTCAATACAGTTGATTTTGATGATCTGCAGGCGATTGCGTCGTTAAAGGAACAGTATGGTTTCTGGTTGCATGTGGATGCTGCGTTTGGCGCATTTGCGGCCTGCGTCCCTGCATATCGTCATCTGTTAAATGGCTGGGAGGCGGCGGCCAGTATTACTATAGACGCCCATAAATGGTTAAACGTGCCTTACGATGCGGCGATGATATTTACCCGTCATCTGCAGCTGCAACTGGATACATTTAAGAACGCAGGAGCAGCTTATCTTGGTGATCCGGAGAAAGATTTTAAGTACAGTAATTATACACCGGAAAATTCCCGTCGTCTTCGCGCATTACCTGCCTGGTTTACGTTAGTAGCGTATGGTGCCGAAGGATATACTGCTATTGTGAATAATAATATTGAGTTAGCCCGCCAGTTGGGAGCGCTGATCAGCAGTAATGATGCTTTCCGTTTACTGGCCCCTGTAAGGCTCTGTGTAGTCTGTTTCACATTGAATGTAGCGGATGAGGAGAAGCAGGCAGCGATCAATACGTTCCTGCAGGCATTGAACGATAGTGGCAAGGTAATGCTGACCCCAACGGTTTATCACGGAGTACCGGCTGTACGTGCCGCACTGGTGAACTGGCGGACGACACAGCATGATCTGGCTATTGCCTGGGAGGATATGCAACAACAGGTGGCAGGGGCGACGGTAGCATAATACACTCATACATTATTCATCACAATCCATAACAACTTCGGAGTATGAAAAAGTCAAACACGAATGCCTATCTGGCATTGGTGGTAGTCAGTATTTTCTGGGGTACCACGTATCTGGCCTCCAGGATCGGCGTGCGTCATACACATGGTCTTATGTTGGCAGGCGCCAGACAGACAATCGCAGGGCTGCTGCTAACAGGTTTCTTTTTGCTGAGAGGGTATAAGTTCCCGGAGAAGTTTGTTCTGTCTCGTTTATTTGTGATCGGCATCATGATGCTTTGCCTGAGTAACGGACTGATTACCTGGGCCATGCAATATATTCCCAGCGGCCTCTGTGCGATTATTGTTGCAACAGTACCTATCTGGATAACGATATTCAGTTATTTTCTTGTGCAGCGTACGAAGTTCACTATATTATTAATAACTGGTATGCTGATAGGGTTGCTGGGCGTTGGCGGCATATTTTATGATTATCTGTCGAGTCTGACAAATCCGGAGTTTCGCTTTGGCATTTTTCTGACAATGATCTCCTGTGTGAGCTGGGCGATCGGTTCGGTACTAACCGCCAGATGGGCACTCAAGATAAACTTTTTATACGGCGCAGGTTTTCAGATGTTATTCAGTGGTGTTGTAATGGTGGTCATCGCCATGCTGATGGGGTATTCCTTACCGTTAGATAGTTTTAATACGGAACTTTGGGGAAGTCTGGTATATCTCGTCTTCGCGGGTTCTATACTTGGTTACTCTTCCTACGTCTTTGTGCTGAACAATCTGCCTCCCTCTCTGGCTTCGGTATATGCCTATATCAATCCGATAGTGGCCGTGTTACTGGGGTGGCTCATCCTGCAGGAGCACCTGAACTGGACAACAGGAATATCTTGTCTTGTGACACTGGGAGGTGTATATCTGGTAAACATAGCTGTAAACAGGAATAAAAAACAATATGGCACCACTAAATAATGACGTCACACTTCTGACTTACGAACCGGCACTTCAGCCGCATTTTGAACGACTGAACAAGTGGTGGATAGAACGATATTTCACAGTAGAGCCGGTGGATGAGGATGTGCTTGGCCATCCTGATAAGCACATTATAGAAAAAGGAGGAGAGATCATTTTCGCAAAAGCAGATGATAAAATAGTAGGTACGGTCGCGTTAAAGCCTATTGATAGTACAACTGCTGAGATGACTAAGATGGGAGTGGATGAAGCGTATCACGGATATAAGATCGGGCGCAAGTTAGTGGAAGCTATATTAAACCTGGCCAGGAGTAAGGGTTTGACGAGAGTGGTATTGTATTCCAGTACGAAACTGGTGACCGCACTGGCGATGTATGAGAAACTGGGGTTCCGGGAAATTCCTGTTGAAGCAGGGCGTTATAAGCGGAGTGATATTAAAATGGAGATCCTTTTAACAGAGGAAAACCCCCATTATGAGATCGCAAATTCGCTGTTGCATACAATAAATCTGGCTGTACCACTTTTATGTGACATCCCTGAAATCGAAGCAGCAGAAAGGCTTTCCAGGTATAAGTGGAGTCCGAAGGAGATCATTGGGCATTTAATTGACTCAGCAATTAATAATAATGTTCGTTTTATACGATCACAACAAATATCTTTGCTGGAGATTCCTGGCTATACACAGGAATTTTGGGTAAAGGGGCAAGCCTGGCAGTTCAGCAGCTGGCAGGAATTAATTCAATTATGGGCGGGCATGAACAGGCACCTGGCGCTAACGATACGTGCCATACCCGCCGGAGCACTAAATAACCTTATCAGTATTAATGAGAAAGAACCTGTCACAATGCAATATGTGGTGACGGATTATTTGCATCATTTAAAACATCATCTATCACAAGTGAAAATAATATTATAAAAGATACGATTTAGATTTAGGTATGATGTTCAAAAGGTATTTACCGCCGACATCTGGTTGACACCGTCTCGTTTTTAACGAGGCGGTTTTTTTTTGTTTTCTTTGCTGTATGGAAATGCAACAAAATCCCTGGACGATACTCTCCAGTGAAAAGAAATATGATAATCCCTGGATAAAGATCACAGAACACCAGGTAATTAATCCTTCCGGTGGCAAGGGCATTTATGGGGTGGTGCATTTCAAGAATGCAGCTATTGGCGTGGTCGCCCTGGATGAGGAGAACAATATTTACCTGGTTGGACAGTACCGTTTTCCACTTGAACAGTTTAGCTGGGAGATCCCCGAGGGCGGAGGTCCACTGGGCATAGACCCATTACTGGGAGCACAGCGGGAATTGCTGGAAGAAACCGGGCTGGTAGCAACAGACTGGCAGCCGATCGTCCGGATGCACTTGTCTAATTCCGTCTCGGATGAAGCGGCTGTGGTGTTTCTGGCCCGTAACCTGGAACAAAGGGAGGCGGAACCGGAGGAAACTGAGCAATTGTTCACCCGGAAAGTGCCTTTTGAGACTGCTTACCAGATGGTCAAAAACCATGAGATCACTGATTCCATGTCTGTTGCGGCTATTCTGAAAGTAAAGCTGATGATGCTGGAAGGGGAAATTTGACCATAAATTCCGTTCTTTGCGGTAATGGAACAACGAAAATTTAAAAAGCCTGGCGGTTTCCGTCAGCAAGCTCCCAAGCCCAAGGCATCGTCCATGGTGATTGGCAGGCAGCCGATTGTGGAAGCGATCAATGCGGGTAAGGCAATCGAGCGTATTTTTATGTTGCGCGGAGCAACAGGGGATATCATCCCTCAGATAAAGCAGTTAGCCGATCAATATAATATCCCAATCAATCTCGTTCCGGTAGAAAAGCTGAACGGGTTAACAGCTGCAAATCACCAGGGCTGTATTGCCATTACAGGCAAGGTGAGCTATCTTGACCTGCAGGATGTGATCTCGCATGTTACAGATCAGGGAGAGACCCCTTTGTTCCTGATCCTGGATGGCATTACAGATGTCCGTAATATCGGAGCTATTGCCCGTAGTGCAGTATGTTGCGGCGCTCAGGCGATTATTATCCCGGACAGAGGAATTGCTGCACTGAACGAAGAGGCGATTAAATCTTCCGCAGGTGCACTGGAGAAGATCTCTATCTGCCGTGTGAACAGTTTGCTGAAAGCGATCGATACCCTCCACCTGAACGGTATTAAAGTGATTGCCAGCGAGATGGAGGCAGAAACGAAGCTGTATGACTGCGAACTGAAAGAGCCGGTAGCTATTATTATGGGCTCCGAGGATAAGGGTGTGTACCCGGCACTGATAAAGGCTTCGGATACATTGTTCCACATTCCTATGGCCGGAAACTTTGAGTCATTCAATGTCTCTGTGGCTGCTGGTATCATTCTGTATGAAGCCATGAAACAGAGAGGCGCATAAAAAATCTCCAGTAAATGAAATTGATCGAATGTCCACGTGATGCCATGCAGGGATGGCACAGATCCATCAGTACGGATGAGAAGGTAGCATATCTGAACGCTTTATTAAAGGTAGGATTTGATACCCTTGACTTTGGCAGTTTTGTGTCTCCCAAGGCCATTCCTCAGATGGCGGATACCGCAGCCGTGATATCCCGCCTGGATATGAGCCATGTCAGAAGTAAACTGCTGGCCATCGTAGCGAATCAGCGGGGGGCTGAAGAAGCTGTGGTGTTCGACGAGATCGCTTACCTGGGTTATCCATTCTCTATTTCTGAGACATTCCAGCTGCGCAATACGAATAAGACGATTGACGCATCCCTTGAACTGGTGGAGACCCTGCAGGAGTTATGTATTAAAAACACCAAACAGCTGGTTGTCTATATTTCAATGGGATTTGGCAATCCCTACGGAGACCCGTACGATCCGTCTGTCGCCCTCAAATGGGTAGACGAACTCGTACGAAGGGATATCACAACGATTTCCCTGGCTGACACCGTAGGCATTGCTAATCCGGAGATCATCACACAACTTTTCTCTACACTTATTCCTGCTTATCCTGCCGTGGAATTTGGTGCGCACTTCCATTCTGCCCCTCATAACTGGGAAGAAAAGGTAGCCGCCGCCTACGATCAGGGTTGCAGACGTTTTGATAGTGCCATTAAAGGAATAGGCGGTTGTCCGATGGCTAAAGATGAACTGGTAGGCAATCTGGCTACAGAGCGTCTGCTTGACTTCAGCGTACAGCGCCATGAGCAGCTGGGACTCGATTCCGCTGCCCTGCAGGCCGCCCAGGAAATAGCCGACCGTATTTTTTATTAGTCTTGCATCATGACAAACTTTCGTTTGACCTTTCCTGTTTCACCGCTTTCAACACCCGTAAGGTATACCGACAAGATCCTGATGGTAGGGTCCTGTTTTGCGGAGGAGATCGGTGAACGTCTTCAGCAATACCATTTTGATGCTGTGATCAATCCACATGGCATCTTGTATAATCCGATCAGCATCACCCAGGCGCTGCATACCTATCTGGATGGCAGGCAATATACGGCCGCTGATCTCTTCCAGCATAATGATCTGTGGCATAGCTGGGATCATCACAGCCGCTTTTCCGGTCCCGATCAGGAATCGGTGCTTGCTGGCATTAACGCCGCACAGGAAACGGCCGCTAAGCAACTGGAAGCGGCAGACTGGCTGATCATCACACTTGGTTCTGCATTCACCTATACACTTGCTGCTGTCAACCAGGTGGTAGGCAATTGCCACAAGGTACCTGGTTCCGCTTTTCACAAAAAGTTATTATCTCCTCCTGACGCTATCTCCGCGCTGGATAACCTGATGCATCGCCTGTTCTTTCGCAACAGGAAGGTGAAGATCATGTTTACGATCAGTCCTGTACGTTATACCCGTGATGGTGTGGTAGAGAATAACCTGAGTAAGGCTGTGCTGATACAGACAGTGCATCACCTGGTTAATAAATTTGACAGGCTCTTTTATTTCCCGGCGTATGAACTGGTCATTGATGATCTGCGTGACTACCGGTTCTATAAAGAAGACCTGGTACATCCAAATGATCTTGCCGTAAATTATGTCTGGGACCACTTCACAGCAAATTGTCTTGGAGAGGAAGACAGGCAGTTATTACCACGTGTTGCAGAATTGAGCAGGGCAAAACAACATAAACCTTTTAATCGTGAAAGTGCTCAGCATAAGCAGTTTCTGCAAACGTACGCACGTAAGACTAAGTTATTAATGGAGGAGTTTCCGTTTTTAAAGCTGCATGAGGAATGGCAGTATTTTAATCAGTGATTGCACTACTATGTGCATGACTTGAAAATTATTTTCAAAAAAAGTAAACAGAATTGTGAAGTTGTAAATATTTTATCCTAATATTGCATCCCGTTTCGGCGGAATGATTCCGTAGCTCAGTTGGTAGAGCAATACACTTTTAATGTATGGGTCCTGGGTTCGAGTCCCAGCGGGATCACCAAACCCGACTTCTTGAGAATACTCTCAAAAGGTCGGGTTTCTTCTTTGTATGAATTGCCCGTCAGATCTGCAACGAGCGAGAATAACGGATTCATTTTTGTGGTTCGAGGTACGTCATTTTCCTTGTTATAATAGATCCCTTCAGGAAATATCATTTTCTGTAATCTTTGTTTTTCATTATAGCTGCTAAAATTCCACATGAGAGCGGGTTTTGTGACATGCTCAGTAGCGAATTCAATGTATTTTTCCAGGTTCGAGGCATTTAAAGGGAAAGGTTGTAGTTGATCCAATAATTCTTTACGTTCAACATTATATTTAATAATGAATTTTTCATAAAGTTCTTCTTTCACCTTACCCTCGACATAACGTTCTTCCAGGTTTTCGATCTTTTGTTCCAGTTCTGTTAGTCGAACTCTATACTGTTTAGCTGTTTCTTCTCTCTCAGCATTTATGGTGGTAAACAGCTTTCTCAATTGCAGCTGAAATAGGTCGATAACTTCTCAGGAAGAGTTATCTCACTCAAGATAGCCATAAACCTCTCATGTAGCTTGTTGGCGCTAATATGGCAAGAGCATTTGCTACCATTATCACACTTATAATAGTATAGATTCTTCCGTTTAACTAAATAGCCTCTCAGATATAAGTTGCACGCTTCGCATTTCATGAATAGTTTCAGCGGCAGTGCCTCGTTAAGCGGATTTTGTACGAAGCCGTGAGTTACCTTATTCTTTTCTTCGTTGGCTATTAGAAAGATATCCCTACTTACTAGCTTTTCATGTTTTCCCTCAACAACTTCCCCATTTAGTGTATATTCCGGACAAAGTGAACCACCATTCCGGTGCAAAGTGAACCACTTATAAAGCACATCAATAGCGTTATCAAAGTTAGTTAGTTTTTGCTTTACGTTTTGATTCACCCTTAAGATCTATTTTATGCATGCGGGCTGTCAATCTGTCCATAATAGCATCTGCGATGGTAGGTTCATTTAAGTAATCATACCATTTGCTCAGCGGTAGCTGAGCCGCAATAATTGTAGATCCTCTACCATACCTGTCTTCCATAATCTGTAGTAAGGTGAGCCTCATATCATGCGTAAGCGGTTGCAGGCCGAAGTCATCTAATATCAGCAAAGGTGTTTTAGCGAGATGGTTTAACCATTTTACATAGGTCCCATCTAATCGGGCTGTTGCTAGCGATTCAATAAATCTATTCATGGAATAATACAGCGTGCGATAACCAAGAGTACAGGCCTGACGGCCCAATGCACAAGCTAGATAACTCTTGCCACAACCGGTAGAACCACTGATTACAATGTTCTCGGATTTTTCAATAAAAGAACCATCGCAAAGTAGCTGTAGCTGTTCGGCAGTAAACCCTCTTGCTGGGGAGCAGTGTATTTGTTCCAACACTGCCTGGTAACGTAATTTGGATAATCGAATGTATAATCCGGTACGTTGCTGACTACGATACCCTAATTCAGCTTCTGTAAGCATCGCCAGCAGAGCATGAGCTTCTGGTTGTTGATGTATGGGAAGATCCAGCAAGGCTTCATAACGTCCAGCCATACCATGTAGTTTTAGTTGCTGTAGCTGGGTTACTGTTTGTTCTGTATTCATGTTGCTTTTGTTTTTATGGTTCTAATAATTATTATAGAATGTGGCGAAGGGAGTGTTACTAAAAAGCATCTTTTCCTCTTAGATTATCATGTAATGGCAGTTGAAAGGCCACCTTACTATCATCGGGAAGTGATTGCTGATCTAAATTATTGGAAAGTATATTGTTAATAATCCTGTAGGCATAGGTGCCGCCTTGCAAAGCTCTCTTACAGGCAGCTTCCAGCCGTTCGTTGCCATACGTCCTCGCTAGTCTCAACAACCCTTTACAAGCGAGGAAAGCCTGCTCACTGAACTGCTTGTTTAGCAGTAATTTGTCTATATATTGGCTGGTAGCTATACCTATAGCGGTGGCTTGCCTGCGAAAGTAATCCGGATCCCAGCCTTGCTGGTAATGCTGGTGTGCTTCCGGCATATGTTCTTTGCAGGTGGTATAGCCATGGCGCTTGTAGCTTCGCTTATGCAATGCTATCCTTTGATGTGCGTAATAGATCTCTACGATGTCTGTATCATATATTGCCTTAACAGTTTTGCTGATGTAAGAACAAGGAACACTGTAGTAATGCCAGTCTTCTCCTAATACGATGTGGTAATTACGCTGCACCTTTGCTTCGGTACTATGCTTAATAGAAAACGGATGATCTGGCAAAGGTTGTAGCTGAGATTGTTCCTGTTGTTTAAATAACTGCAATCGACTGTATTGCTTCCTGTGCATCGAACGACTATTATGTAAGCTAAGCTGCTCATTAACGGCAGCACTCAGTTCTTCCAGGCTGAAAAATACCTTATCACGTAATGGTGCATAGATACGCTGATAAGCTAATCTTACAGCACCTTCTACTGTCGCCTTATCTTTAGGTTTAGCTACCCGCGCCGCCAGCAATGTTATATTGTAATGTAACGCCCATTGCTGTATCATATCTGTGAATACAGGCTCATAACGACAACTTTTGCTTACTATCTGCTTCATGTTATCTGTCTTCAGGTTGAATGGAACGCCTTCAAAGTATTGCAGACAATTGTTCAATGACTTTGCCAACTGAGGAAGAGTAGCATCAGGCATAGGTACAACATAGGTATAGCCACTGCAGGGTAGTACACAAACCAGCACAGGGCAATAGATAATCTCACCTGTTTGGCGATCCGTATAAGCGAGTTTATCACCTGCAAAATCAACCATCATCATCTGGCCAGGAGGATGCTCAAAATGCATGGAAGTATCCCTTATACTACTATGACGAGATAATAAATCACAGAACTGTGAGTAGCCATAGCCATCCGGATACTGTTGCAAATACTCCTGCCACAGGAGTTGGCGGGTAACTCCGGTACGTTTAAGTTCAAGGAGAAAATAGCTTACCCGATCTTCAAACGCCTGTCTGCGCTCATCTTTGACGGGAAAGACTACGGCGTTGTATATAAGTTCGCTGAGCGCCGCATCGTCCATGGCTAATAACTGTTGTCAGCTATAGCCAGTAGCTTTAAGCCGTTGAAGATAATGGCGCACTGTATTGCGCGATATGTTTAACTGAAGGGCAATCTGCCGTTCAGAGGAATTACGTGATGAATGCTGGATAATACTGCGTACAATATGCATCTCTATAACCTTGTTGGCCATTGCTATCCGGTAATTTTTACCGCAAAGCAATGGATTACTGAATAGATGTGCTATTGTATGCGCTTTGTAAGTGGTTCACTTTATGCCGGAATGGCAGGAATAATTATGATGCAGGGTGGTTCACTTTGGTCCGGAATCCTGGTTAATCAGCAATATAAATCTGTTATAGGTGGTTCAGTTTACCCCGGAATCACTGGTTCAGTTTGGACTGGAATTAGTGGTTCAGTTTACTCCGGATTATACACTGATCGAATTAAGTGGTGAAATTTTGGCCCCACCGGATGCATTTTCATAGTAGGATAAAGACTGCGAAGGGAACGGCACACCATCAATAATAAACAATGTTTCATTACCATTTGCAATGCTGTTACGTCCCCTGATGTTGATATTTAGGGACGAACCTGGAACACCGTTATTCTGACTGATATTCAGCCCAGAGATCCGTCCTTCCAGGGCCATGACAAAATCATTAACTGGTTGCCTTTCGATCTCCTTAGCGGTAATATGTCCTACTGACCCAGTATTTAGTTCTTGTTTCGTGGTATAATACCCCTTATTAACTACAACTTCCTGTAAGTCGGCAGAGTTCAGCGATAACTTAATACTCATGAAATCTGAAGATGCAGGAAGCGATACAGAAGCATAACCTATGTAGGACACTTCAATAGTCGATTTGTCATTGATACCATTTAGCTCAAAATTACCCTCGCTGTTGGTAATTGCTACTTTACTATCGGCCTTTACAGACGCGCCAGCAAGCGGATTACCACTTTCATCGGTAACCTTTCCCCGAACGGTGATCGCTTGAAACATATCTAATACTTTATCAAGAAAGCCAGGCTTCGGTTTTGCTTTTATCGTGATGCTATTTTTCTGAATGATGTAGTTGAACGGCTGATCTTTCATGATCACCTTCAAAGCATTTTCCAGGGTGCTGTTTTTCAGATCGGCAGTGACCGGCTTTGCAGTCTTTAGGATGTGCGAAACATAAAAGAAGTTGTAACCGGTTTGCTTTCTCAGTTTTTGCAGCACCTCATGAAAGGGTGCCTTGGACACAGACAGGTTGATCTGCTGCGCATAAATATTGGCTGAAACGTTGAGACTTAACAGTAAGATTGCGGTGATAAATTTCATAACCAGCAGATACTTAATTAATGGTCGGCTGTGGCGCTGTAGCCATGATTTTTCAGGCAAGCAGCAGCCATTGCAATGAATATTTAAATTCATAACTTTGGTTTAGTTGGTTGTTTAGATTGGTTGATACAAATTGGTCTTACAGATAACTAACTATAGCCGGGTAGTGTACAAGACTTCCCGGTTTTTTTATCCGTAAGTTTTATTATGCTGTTGAAATGGGTCTGGTTACTTACGCATAATCCTCCTTCCGTCAAATGTTAATGGTACATCACTGGCAGTCTCCAGTAGTTTTAATACATCTGTCAGCTTATCTTTTCTGGATATTTCACCGTTAAATTCGGTATCTGGCAATGTAGAATAATCTACTTCCACGTCATACCATCGGGCCAGCTGCCTAACGACATTTTTCAGACTGGTATTATGAAATATAAAAAGCCCATCTTTCCAGGCAATGACGTCATTTGCGTTGACCTGTTCTACATTAAAACCTGATGGGGTGGTGATGCTCTGTTGTCCTGGCTTCAGTTTGATCGTTTTTGAAGTTGCTGGCAGTGTAGCATTGATCCGGCCTTCAACGAGTGTCGTTACTCTAGGCTCTTCTGCATAGCTGTACACATTGAAATGTGTTCCCAGTACTTCAATGAGCTGTCCATCGCATACTACTCTAAACGGCTTCCCCGGATCTTTGGCAATCTCAAAATATGCCTCTCCTGACAGTTGTACGCGGCGTTCGGAATGATTAAAATGAAGAGGAAACTTCAGTGAACTTCCTGCATTCAAAAATGCAGTACTACCATCTGGCAGCTTCACGAAATACTGCCCTCCGTTAGGGGTAGATATTGTATTGTAACCACTTCCTGCTATTCCGTCCTCAATGGTATAGACTAGCTGCCCATCGGCGGCTTTGCTGATAGATACATTGCCTTGTTTAGCTATTGTGCCATTGATCTTGCTATCCAGATCGATCTGCTTACCATTGGCCAGTGTAAGAATGGCTTTATTCGTACCAGGTAGTCTTTCCAAAGCTACTTGCGGAGTGGACGGCTTATGGCTGTTTTTTGTAAGCACAAAATAAGTTGTGCCAAGACCAATGACAATCGCGACCGTAGCCGCTACGCGAATGAACAGGCTGCGGCTAATGCCGTTAGCCTGCCTATTCCGGTCCATCCTCATCCAGATACGTTGATACATCTTTTCGAGCCGCTCGTCCTGCAAGGTATCAGGCATCGTCTTGCCAAACTCATTATAAAAGCTATAGAGCAATAGCTTCTCTTCAGGAGTGCAATTCCCATGTTCAAATTTTTCTAATAATGCCTTGGCCTCTTGTTCAGTCATGTTTTCGATACTCCAGGTTTCAAATCTCAGCATGTGATTTGAATGGCCCTACAAATACCAAATGTCCAAACAGCTGTATATATATACAGCCGTCTAAAAAAAGAATTAAAATAAAGAGAAGAGGATGGTGAGTTTAGACTTGAGAACTTTCATCGCTCGGTTAAGCTGGGTATTCACAGTACCTTCAGTAGTTTGAGTAATAGCGGCAATTTCCCTACGGGATAGGTGCTGATTTCGACTAAGTTCCCAGGCTTCGCGCATTTTTGTCGGCATGCCAGCTACCGCATCTTCAATCTGGCGTCTGAGTTCTTTTTCCAAAATCAAATCGTCAGTTGTAGTTTCAGCGTATTCTGAAAACGAACTCAAACCTTCAATATACTTTTGTTGATTTTTGCTTTTCCGAAACAACATCAATACGCCATTTCGGACAGCACGATAAAGATAGGAATCCAGAGAACTTTTTATCTCCAGCTTTTTCTCATCCGCAAGGAGATTGGAAAAGATATCATGTACCACATCTTCCGCAGCATGTTCATCCTGCAACATTTTGAAAGCATGTTTGAGCAGCAACGGCGCATATCTGATGTAAATCTCCTCAACAGCTGCATGATCTCCACCGGAAAGCAGATGTACCAATTCACTGTCAGAAAGAGATTGCATTGATCCCATCAGTCTTTTAAGATTAGCCAGTTACGCCAACAGGGATAGTTGTAAACCAAATGTAATTACAAATTTTCCTAATATCAAGCAATCGTAAATTAAACATTAAGCTGTCGTTCACGGATAAACGTATAGTGCATTCAACACATACAAGACTTTTCTAATCGTATCAGTTAATTCTTTATTTTCGAGCAACTAATACTTATTTGAGTATCTAAATTATGCAGGCAGATCAACCATTCAAGATCCTCGCTATAGATGGCGGGGGCATCAAGGGACTTTACAGCGCATCCATTCTTGCCCGTATTGAACAAAAGACAGGAAAGAAAATTGGCGATCACTTCGATATGATCTGCGGCACCTCAACGGGAGGGCTTATTGCATTGGCATTAAGTACAGGCAAGCCCGCCCAGGAAATTGCAGACATGTATTTCAACAGGGGCCGGGAAATTTTCACGGTATCTGAGATCAGACCTATACGATGGCTGCAACGCAGATGGCAATTTATGTGTCAGTTGCTAGGATATGGAAAGTTTTCAGCCGACCCATTGAAGCAAATCCTGTCCGACATGTTTGAAGAAAAGACGATGGGCCAGGCCAATAACCTGCTGTGCATCCCCAGCTACAATTTGATCAGAGGCATGCCCCGTGTATTTAAGTATCCCCATGCGGAAGGTGGCTTCTTCATGGACCGCGACATCAAAATGGTCGATGTTGCACTGGCTACCTCCGCTGCGCCGACCTACCTGCCCATCCATGAGCACAACAACATTTTATATGCAGATGGCGGTCTATGGGCCAATAATCCGGCTCTATGTGGTTTATTGGAGGCACTGGATTTCTTTGTCGGTCCCGATAAGCAATTCAGCAGCTTCAAGATACTGTCTGTCTCCAGTGTAGCACAGCCAAGCGGGTGGGCCTCCACTTCCAAGCGGCACAGGTCTTTCAGGCATTGGGGCAACAAACTGTTTCAGGCGTCAATGGATGGCCAGGCTTATTTTAATGACTTCTTTCTAAAAAGAATCATCAATAACATCCAGCCATCAGGTACCTATTACCGCATTCCTCCGCCAGCACTTTCCAAACAACACATCGGATTGATCGATATGGACATTGCTCACCAAAAAGCCCTAAAGACCCTGAAGGCAATGGGTGACCAGGATGGTTACCATTACGCCATTCAAAATGAAGTATTAGAATTTTTTGATCACCCAAAAATTTACCAAACCAACCCAAAACCATGAACATTACTGAAAATCAACTGATCGCCTGGTCACGGCCAGTTAGCGACTCCGAAGACGCGATGTGTCAGAGGGCCATTACACAAATCACTGAAGCATTGCGGGCAAAATTCGGCACCAAAGTATCTATATTCCTGCAAGGCTCTTACCGCAACAATACCAACGTCCGTAAAAACAGTGACGTGGATATCGTGATGCGCTTCGATGATGCATTTTATTCCGATCTTGTTAGGCTAAACGCAGCAGATGCCGCGATTTACAACGCAAGGCATACAGACTATGGTTATAATTTCACGCAACTGAAGAACGATACAGAGCAGGCGCTACGCATCGTTTTTGGCGATGATGTCAAACGTAAAAACAAATGTATTGAAGTAAGGGGTAACACTTACCGTGTAACAGCAGACGTGATCCCCTGTTTTACTTTAAGACGACCAGCAAACCTTGAAAGAATTGAAGCAGAAGGTATCAAATTCTATAGCGAAACCAATCAGGAAATCATCAGCTTTCCCAACCAGCATTACGAAAACGGCACGTCCAAGACTAATAACACCTACCGTTTATATAAAAGAATGGTTCGCATCCTAAAGGTGATCAACAATCGCCTTATTGATGATAATAAAATATCAGACAAACTGGCCTCGTCATTTTTCATTGAGTGTCTGGTGTACAATGTTCCTGATCATTATTTTATCAATGGCAATTACACCCAGACCCTACGCAACGTGATTAGCAAGATATATGAAGACATGCAAGCCAACGCCAACTACAAAGAAGTTAGCTGCTTGCTATGGCTTTTTGATAGCCGATCACCAAGAACTCATAAAGATGCTTTGGACTTCATGCAGCACTGCTGGAATTTCGTAGGCTATTGATCGGTTTTTCCCTCAATAAATAACCGCGCTTCTTCCTTGATCCTGGTGACCGTTGGTGAAGGAATTTTAACAGGCATAGTAATGATGTACTTTGCTACATTCTTTGCTTCAACATGCCTGTTCATGCGCTGAAGCAGCTTCATTTGTTCATACCTCGGTCCGAACTTTGAAGGGAGGTAATACGAAAGATACCGGAATCTATTAAGCGCGTTAGCATAGTCGCCTTCTTCAGCATAACAATTCGCGAGTTGCAGACTGTTCTGATACCCTCTATAATAACAGTGACTATCACTGAAGCATTGTTTTGCGCGGGGCAACTCGCCATATTCCAACAGCACCATACCCATACGCGTTAATGCTTTTCCGTCTCTGGATAAATTGATGCTGACATCCCTTTCCAATGCCGATAGTTCTGCTGGCGATAAGTTATGCATGTTTTCAGCTATGGTCAGATTTGCTATCGCGCAAACCTGGCTATAATTCTTCACACCGCAAAATAGCACCAGGGCAGATATGACTACAAGAATAGGATACCTCAGTCTTGCATCAGATCTCAGGAAGATACTTGAATCAGCGTCATAGCTGCCCTTGAGCACAAACAGCACCAGAAGCATCAAAAGCGGAGTACAGTGAAAACTATAAAATGTAAATCCTGAAATCAAAATAGCTGCAACCGTTATCTTCAGCGTCCAGGCCAGCCTTTCCCCAGGATGGCCATTAGAAGACCGGAAGAAAATAAATAAGGAGCCTGCCAAAAGTAGCATTCGCAAAATTCCAACTTCGCAAAGCAGCTGTACATATTCATTGAACGCATTGATCGTCTCCCCGGCAGAAAGAAAATAAGCGGTTGGAACTTTATGATGTGTCTGAAAATATTCAGCCTGCCATTGTGGATACCAGTAACTAAATGTGCCTGGTCCGGTACCCAGGAGAGGACGATCCTTAATGTGCTGCCAGCACACTTCCCAAATGAGCATTCTTCCTTCAGCCGACTGGTATTTTAGATGATAAAGCGAATGAATTGCCCACAAACCAAATCCAATTATGATGATCCCTATAAAAGCGGTGAGTGCTTTGTGTCTCATTACCCATACCCAGGCAGCCCTTCCGTATGCGCTCAGTCCCATGAGTCCATTGATCACCATCAAAGTCAGAATTGAAGTGCGGGAAACGGTGATGGCAAGCAATCCTAAAATCAGCAGTGTAATCAGAAGATATCCGCCGATGGATACCCATTTTCCAAACCGATGCCCGGCTGGGACTATCACACAATAAACGATGATAGGGAAAGTAGCCACCAGAAAAACAGATAGTGCGGCAGAGTTGTCAAAATAGCCTGTTATTGCCAGCGATAACGGTATACTTCCATGATCAGCAAATACCTGTAGGTAGGCTTTCCCAATCTCCACCGCCGCAGAGACAATGATGAAATATAGAAAGTATTTGATCAGGCGGCCTTCCACATGGAAAAGAAAAATGTACCCAGCCAGAGCAGCGCAATACAAATTGTACAGGTGCTCGTTACCTGAATATAATATTGGTGAATCATAATAAGACAGCAACAAAAAGAAAACGATTACCACTATGTAGCAGATGCGGAACAGGCTAAAGTCTTCCTCATCTACCACGCTCCAGATCAGGAAATTAAGAAATACGCCACTACACACAGCAAATAGTGGATAATGTGCAGACTGGTCCAGTTCCAGATTTGTCGTGTACGGATAAGCTGTGAGGTAGTAACCAAACAGGCAACAACAGCAGATCAGGCCCAAGTATTTATATAGCCAGTTGAGAATCTTAGTTACCATGATCAATCATTCGTTTCAGCAATAGCTTTTCCAATAACCGGATCAAAGCCCGTCAGCTTACGGAATCCAAAATGACCCTTCCAGTATTCCCGCAACGCAGCAGTATATTTTTTTCTGGCTGCGTCTCGTTGAGCCTGCGCGATCGACAATTCAGTCACCGTATACTTGCCCGCCTGATAATTAGTCAGGGCAAATCCATATCGATTTTCTGCAACTTTTTGCACCTTCTGTCCCTGGAGTACATTATTCTGTAAGAGCACCAGGCTTTCGACAAGTGTGGTTATTTGTTGAGCAAGCGTGCTTTCATCAAGCATGTTTTGGTATTGCTGGAGCTTAAGGTTCGCTTTCGCAGTGCTGATTTTTGCGTTACGGCGGCCCCAGTCTACCATTGGGATGTCAAACTCGACACCTACTGTGGTCTGCGATTTCAAATCTCCGTATGCACCGGCAAACCGTAGATCACTGTTATTATATCCCATTGTGGCCGCCACATTCACCCCGTATTTTTCCGCCTTCGACCTGGCGAGTTCACCTTGCGCCTCCAACTGCTTTCTTTCAAAGGCAATGTATTCAGGCCGGTTTTTTTTGGCAAATGCCAGTGCCTGCGCAGCGTCCGGATAATAAACGGTAGCCAGTTCCGGCATCAGCACCTCAAAATCTTCAGCCGCTGTAATTCCCGCGAAAACCTTCAGGTCCAGCCTCGCTATTTTGAGTTGATATTCCGCAGTCTTCAAAGTTTGTTCGGCCTCCAGCACCTGCAATTCAAGTTGCGTCAGCTTGTCCTGGTTGGTTGTACCAAGGGCGATGCGTTTAGTTTCGACATCATAATTTGCCTGGTAGTCCGATACGTTTTGCCGGGATACTGTAATGTCGTTCTGCGCCTCAAGAACATTAAAGTAAAGGTCTGTGGCTTTTAGCCTTATCTCTTCCATTTCTACAGAAAAAGCCTTTTTTGCTTCAGCGAAACGCAGGGGTTCGATCTTCCTCGCCCAGCGCATAGCATTAAAGCCTCCTAGCGGCTGATTTAGGGCAAGAAATATAGGTGTAGCATTATACTGCTTGAAATTGGTAATATAGTCGTCAAATCGGCTCAAATTCGTGTTTAACGAGATTTGCCCGCCTGTGGCAGTAATGGCCTGGCTCAGGCTGAATCCTGCGGTGCTGAAATTCTGCTTAACCGGTATGAAAAGGATCTTGCCATCAGGCTGGGTAATGGGTGCATAAGATTTATTATACATCGGTACTGCGCCGCTAAAGCTGATCTGAGGTCGCCGGTCACTTTTATAGGTTTGAAATACATTGTTCGCAATCTCCTTTTGTGTTTCAGCCAATCTGGAGTGTATCGAATTGCTGGCCGCAATGCTCAGTACCTCTTCCAGCGTTAGCTTTTTTTGTGCAAAGATGGCAGGTCGGTAGAGTAGCAATGTTGTCATTAGGAACCACAACACTATATAAATCTGTCTCATGTCTTTAGATTTTTCCAGTCCATTTTTGAATGTACCAATAGGCCAGTGGGATGAACCAGGTGGTGAAAAACGTACCGATCGTAAGGCCACCAATGATTACAATAGCCATCGGTCGCTGCAAGTCGTTGCCGATCCCGCCAATAAAAAGGATAGGCAGGAGTGCGATACTCGTAGTGAGTGACACCATCAACAGGGGTTTAAGGCAGATTTCACCTGCTTCATGTATCATCTGGTGCAAAAGCGTTTCATCATATTCACGTCCTGCTTTTCTGTATTGGTCGGCAAGTTTGTTCAGCGTTTCAATTTTGAGCAGGGGATCATCAACGATGAGTCCCAACACCACGACAAAGCCTATGGCCGACATCACGTTGAAAGTCCCCCCGGTAATCAACAACAGCAGGCAAGCACCCGCAACGCCGAGCGGAATGGTGAGCATGACGATCACGGGTTGTACAAAGCTCTCAAACTGGATCGCCAGGACTGTGTACAACATCACCAGGACAATCAGGAAGATGAGGGACAATTGTCGCATTAACTGCCGGTTTTCAAAATACTTCCCCGTAAAATCGACATCGTATCCAAGGCTTCTGGCTTCAGCAGTAATTTCATTCAAGATGGCTTTGATATCAGGTTGTTCAGATAACGCGATGGATCGGTAGGTGCCGTCTTTGTCTGCACTGATGGCAGAAAATTGCAAGACCGGTTCAAAACGAATGAACTTTCGTATGGGATAGGCGATCCCCTCGCTGTTTCTGACAACCGCGTCCAGCTTTTCTTCAACCGAGCCGCTTGCTTCGGTCACCAAAACACGAGTTTTATCACCTGTGGCATCCACCGCACCCGCCTCAGCACTTCCAAACAACACCTGTAATTGCTGATCTATCTCGGCCCGGTTGATTTGATACCGGTTCATTGCCTCCATATCCAATACGCCACGCATAGCCGGTTCGCGCATCATCGATGGCTCTGGAGCATATTGAACGCGATTCACTTTAAGCCAGTCCGTCAGAATATCAAGATTTTGTGCTGAGCCTCCTTTAACCAACGGTTTGAATTTAACCCTGACATAAGGCTCATCATTTACGAACAACTGTGTAAACGCGTTCGGAGCATCGAGAATATTAAAGGTGCATTTAGGATACCTGACCAACTGCTGTTTCACCATCCGGTCAGCCAGTAGCTTTTCCTTTTCAGAGGCGCATTCATAATAAACGTTTGCCTGATAGATGGTCGTTCCGTCCTGCTGAAAAATATATTGTGTGGCACCCACATCACTTTCTGAAACTGCAACCACGGGCGATAGCTTTGCAATCAGCGCCAAGGAGCGGGCCTTGTTTTCCTGCAAATCAAGCGGCTCGTTCCAACTGATCTTGATCAGACTTTCTTTTTTTTCGATAGCCGGTAGGCTTTCAAACGGAATGAAAAAGGCCAGCCCAACACCCAAGGCGATTACAAGTAGTGTAATCGCAAAGAACAGCTTACGTTTCAATAAGACAAACGAAATCATGCTGTGGTACCGGTTCCGTACAAAAGTGTAAAATACAGTATCCTGCTTCAACCGCTCTGGCGGAGACTTCAGCAAAAGTTTATAAAGCACGGGTGTCAATACGAATGCAACCAATAAAGAGACAAACAGCGATATGGTCAGTGCTATACTTTGGTCCATCACCAGCGCTCCGGAAAGTCCGTTGAGTATCACGAGCGGAGCATAGACCACCACCGTGGTCAATACCTGGCTGATCACGGGTACCGCCATTTCATTTGTACCCCTAATTGCGCTGTCAGTTACTGAAAGCCCGGCAATGCGCTTGCGCGTAATCTCACCGATCACGACAATGGAATTGTCTATCAGCATACCAATGCCCAGCGCAAGACCGGACAGGGAAATGATGTTGAACGAAAGGCCAAACAGTTGAAAGAAGATAAAGGTGATCAACAGCGATATCGGAATGCTGATACTCATGAGCACAGGTGATGCCCAGTTACCGAGAAATAGAAACAGTAAACCGATGGTCAGCGCTCCACCGAGTATAATATCTTGCTTTACATTGTCTATACCAGCATCAAGCAAAAAGCTCTGGTCCTGAGAAATGTTGAAACGTGCCTGGGGATACTGTTTCTGAAAAGCACTGACCAAACTTCTGATCATTGGCAGCAATTCATTCATGCGGCTTTTGGCTTGTGCCTGAACAGTAACTACTACACCAGGCTTCCCATTGTATAGATGATAACCGGTAAGCTGGTCCGTGTCCATTTCTACGCTGGCAATTTCTTTCAGTTGCACGGGCTGGCCTGATAAGCCTTTGACTGAGACATTACCTAAATCGCTCACGGTACGGACCTGGTTTTCCAGTCTGATGAAATACTGGTATTGCCCGTCTTTGAGGTTCAGACCGCCAATTTCCATATTTGAAAGTCTCACGGCCTCCAGCAAGGCAGATGTAGTTATACCAAAGGCATTCATCCGGTCCCTGTCAGGCTTCAATATGGCAACAGTACCTCGTTGTCCATTCATGTCCACTACCGAGACACCGGGCAGCTGCTCCAGCCGCCGCTTCAAAACTTTTTCTGTGAGATCCGACACTTCCTGATAGGTTGCATCTGAAACAGGCACCACCTGGATACGGACAACAGGTATATCGCTGGTATTGATGCGGACTACCTGCGGACGGGGCATATCAGGCGGTAGCCGCCCAAGCAGTCTATCCATCTTTTCATTTACCTCGATATATGCCAGCGACATGTTCGCACGGTAATCGAAGTCCAAATACACAGTTCCCAGGTGGTTAGATGCTTCTGAATGTAAGCCGGTTAAATCATCTACCAAAGACAGTTGTTCCCGGATAGGCTTCAGCACCTGATCTTCAACCTGTCTTGCGGAAGCATTAGGGAAATTGACCTTAACGATCATTCGTGGTACATCAATAGCGGGCAACAGGGATACAGGCACCTGAAAAATGAGTACCAGGCCAAATGCCATCAAAGCGGCGAATAAAACCAATATGGCAACTGGACGGTTGATGAAATATCCGATCATTGGCTTTCTTCTTTCACGGCAGATTCGTGTACCAATTGGAGATTGTTGGTGATGATCACTTTTTCTCCGGCTTTTAGCCCCCCGGTGATCTCGACCTCCTTACCGTTATCATGTCCGATGCTGACATCATTCCAAATGGCCTTTCCGTTAGCATAGGTAAATACGACAGGCTTTTCATTACGCTTTACCAATGCCGCTTTAGGAATTACAATGCCTTCAGCTACCCGCGCATTTACCAGAGCAGAGCAGTGCATGCCGGGGAAAAGCCTTGCGTCCGCAGGAGACTGCATGATCTTTATCCGCAGCGTGACCATGCCATGCGCATTCACATAGGGATCAATATTTTCAACAACTCCCTTTATCATCGCATTCCGTTCAGATACCGGAAGCAGATCACAGACAAGGCCGGGTTTCAAAATTTTAAAGTCTGTTTCCATTACTTCAGTTTCCACATAGAGGTCATGGTCTGTATAAAGTGTAAACAGTCTTTCTCCGGCACTTAAATGCGAACCCTGCTGCACGAGAACACCACTCAGTACGCCGTTGAAAGGTGCTTTTATGATCGCATGATTCAACATTTCCCTCGTCTCCCTGATATCCTGTTCAGCGACAGCCAGCCCGGTTGCAATGCGCAATTTCTTCCGGATGGAGTCCTGTTCTTCCAGTGGCCTGCCTTTTAGCAATTCCTGATAGCCAAGGAGCTGGCTTTCGTATTCCCTGCTGGCATTGAATCGCGAAAGTTCGGCACGTTCCAGCTTCATTTTGATCAATGCCTGATCCAGGACCGCAATCGTATTTCCTGCACCGTAACGCCTGCCGTTAGCACCTGCAAAGACAGCTATCTTTCCTGCTGTTTCCGAAATGAAAATTTGTTCGCGGGCGGCCCTGATTTTGCCTTCTGTCTTCAGATGATACTCAAAAGGTTGCCGTTTCGCTTCCGCCGTTTTCACGGTGGTTATTGCATCGGAAACCTGAACCAGTGACGTATCCTGATCTGTAGAACTATCACGGGCGCTTCTTGCCTGGTTGCAGGCATGCAAACCAACGGTGGCAAGAATGAAACCCGCCAGATAACTTACAGCCGAATGTTTAAATGGGAACATTTGAATCAATTCACTTCTTTATGTAATGCTTCCAGCTGCGCGTCCACTTTATCTGGTTCTACTATCTGTGGCTTATTCATTTTGCCGTCATTGTAGGTTACCAGCGTTACAAATCCATGGGTAAATCCCTCACGGATATACTGCTTTGCGGTATCCTGTAGAATGTTAGACGAGGAGAGTTCCGCTTCTGTATACTCGCTGGTCATTACACGCCTGGACTGCTCACTGGTCAGGATAAAGGTGATCCGATCATTATTCAGGTGCGCTTTGGAAAATTTGATGCACTTCTCTACGCACTTTCCGCAACCTCCAACAGGAATCAACAGGTAGTAATATTTTCCCGGCTTCGCAATCGTATCTTTCGTGAGTAATTCAAAGCGGCGTTGTGTTTCATCCTTAGAAATCTGCCTGTCTGCATTTCCACAGGCCATAGCAAAGCAGGCCATGCTCACCAGCAAGGCCGTATTGAATAGGGTATTGAGCTTCATTATTTCACGATTTTAAATTTGCTGTAAGAAATAAAGCCTTCGGAATTTTCGGGGTTTGCGCTGTGGTTGTTACTGATGTAAAGGCCATCCTGGCCGATGAAAAAATCACGGAAATAGTGGATCTTTGCTTTCAAATCAGTTTCACCTTTCACAGAAAAATCGTCCGCATCGAGGATCTGCACCGTGATCGGCTTGTCCAGCATCGCACTAAAGTAATCCATATACTTTTCATCCTTTTCTACCGGACGGAAAACAAAACGGTAAAACACATTTTGATAGGGATCATAACGTAAAAGATAATTCAGGTAAGCATTTTTAGCACCATTGTTTAATTCCTCCATGCTAGGCTCTTTGATGGAAGGGGCCGGTTGATAGCCTGCTACACCTGGCACATAGTGGGCAGTGACTTTCTCATCATTTGGATTGTAGGCATAAACAGAATCGCCAATCGGGAAGCTATAAGCAATTCCATTTCGGTACCTGCACACGGATGGCTCCCAATGGTACGGTGCCCAGTTGTCTTTTGGGTTCATGTAATCAGCCGGAAACCTGATCTGTTTGACCAGCTGAACCTTAGCCTCTTTAAGACTGTAATGGTAAACAGGCAGGTCTGTAAATACATACTTATCAGATTTTACTTTCAGGTTCATCACACCGAAGATCTGATCGTTCAAGATGATCGGCTTATTATTCACCGAAAACCACAATTCGCGTGACTGATCAAATCCAGGCAATTTCAACTCATAAGATGTCAGTCTTTTTCCTGAACTGTCCATGAGATACAAGGTGTGGTGATCATCGCCTCTCACCAGGATCGAATCAAAACTTTTGAAATCAGCAATGTAAAAATGCCCGATCCCGTTTCGGCCTTCAGTTTCAAAATGGATTCGTTTACTCAGACGTTTGGAATCCAGGTTGTAAATATTTAGATTATTGTTACGTTGATCGGTAACCGCAATGTAGTTAGAGTCCAGATGTTTGAAGTAGTCAACGTTGACGTATGTAGTATTAGGACTGATGGAATCTACAGGTATCTTCAGGTCACCGTCTTTAACGAGCTTCCAGGTGCCAATGTTATTGCGGTCATTGTTCTGAGCACGCTTGTCATTAGGCTGATTACAGGCACACAGCGCCATGCACAAAACAGCGCAGAAGGGTCGGGAAACAAAATTAAACATATTGAGTATTTATCAGGGGAGTTACAACAGGGGAAAAAATTATAGCAGGCTAGACTTGCTCCGCCTGCTATAATTAAAAATGTATTCTGCACATTACTTAGTGGCTGCAAGGGCAGCTTGAAGCGGTGCTGTAAGCGCAGATGCCTCCCGGAGGCCATAAACATTTTTGACTACCGTCATCGATCATAGCTTGTGCGCTTTGGGAGTACGCAATACCTCCGATAGCAGCTGCAACAACAGCCGCGAAAACTAACAGTTTTCTTTTCATAAAAGGTGTGAGTTGAATGGAGTTAAAAAATAGATACCGTTCCTCTATAGTGTACACGCAATTTAATTTTTTTCGTGGACACGAAAGCGTTAATAATAAGTTAACGACCTATTTTTTTTCGCAGATAATCAATTATTTGTGATGGTGGGAGCGCAGTGTTTTCAGCTACTTTTCCGTCTGGTCCAATGATTACATAATGCGGAAAGCCTTTGATTGAGTAAGCCGAAATGAGCTTATTTTTTTCAGATAAATCTGAGTATAAGTTCACACCAACTGGAGAAAACTTTTTCACTGCGGTCAGCCATTCATCGTGTTTACTTTCTGCACACACATTGACCAATAGTAGATCATCAGATAGTTTATCAAGGCCCAATTCCTTTTTCAGTGCCATATCACGGCGGCAGGGTATGCACCAGGTAGCCCAGAAATCCAGATAGATCCACTTGCCTTTGAAATCGGAAAGTGATACACGTCCGCCATCCAAGTCTGAGAAAGCAATATCTGGTACTTCGCTGCCGGATTTGAGAACAGCGGCTCCGTTTAATTCATTTGCCTTTTCATTCAGCATTCCCTGTACCAATACTGCATTGGCCATATCTTTCACCTTGGGTACAATCTGCTGCCAGAAGACAGTATATTCGGCCAAGGCTGAATGATTGCCTATAGTTGGTATCATAAACGAATACCAAAATGCCAGGAAGTTTTCCAGCGTATTTTCTGTGTAGCCATCAGTCTGCATCGCCTTCAGTGCTTTACCCAAGCGAGCGGTATAGCTTTCCTTATCATTATCTGCGCTCTTTTTAAAGTAGTAGAATGATAGATACATATAAAAATCAGCCTGGTAGTTCAGGTCAGCACTATCTGGCAGTTTCATTGGTATGCGCAATGTGCTGTCCAGTTTCAACAATGCACTGAAGTCCAGTCCTTTTTTGTTGGCAGCAATGAATTTAGCCGTTGTCGCCTGCATAGCGATCAATGTAATTTCCCGGCTATAGAAGTCTGACGGCAGTCGATGCTTCCATTGTTGCAGGTAAGCTGTTTCGACACGCTGAAAACTATCGACAAGTGTAAATATCCGTTTTTCAGACATCGTTTCCGGTAGCTGAAAAGTTCTGGAAGATGCAGACATATAGCCTAATTGCTTTGCCTTCGTCTCATAGTACAAAGCGGGACCAGTGAAGACTGGGCCGGATTCATCAAACTCAATCGTGAGCGAATCTTCCGGACGGATATATAACGTAAATGGTTTGAGCAAGTCTACATATAGCGTAGCCATGACCGGGTGCTCCAGTTGCAGGCTCATTGTTTCCCTGGACGTTACCGTAAGCGGTTCGCTTTTCAGTTGATTTGCAGGTAGGAAAGGCGCATAAAACAACTTCACAACTTTAGGGCCGGAACTGGATATAAAAGTGATCTGCTGTCCGTGCAAAGCTGCGCCCGGCAGTAAAACAGCAGGGAGAGTATAAACACAAAATCCTATAAGCCAGAAAATTAATTTTGTCATTATAAGCGTTTTAATCTAATATTAACGAATAAATCCCAAATAAGAACCGCTCACATTCTGCATTTTTTTATGACGTTTCTTACCCCTGTCAGACTGCTGCTGATTTACCTTGTATTTGCCATGATGGGCTTATTGGCATTGCCCTATATGCGGATCGATTTATTGCCCGGACAAATGGGCAAAAGTCTTACAGTGAACTATCAAACGGCAAATACATCTCCTGAATTGAATGAAAGCCGTTACACGAGCATGTTGGAGAATGGCCTTTCACAGTTAACGCAGATCAGGCACATGGAATCTGTTTCTACCGAAAGTGGCGGTGAGGTGGTGATTAGGTTTGACGCGGCGGCAGATTTGAAAGAGAAGCGTTTTCAAATGGCAATGCTGATCCGTCAGCTGTATCCTAAGCTGACAGTAGGAATCAGCTATCCAACAATTGCAAACACCACGACCGTAAGCAAAATGGAAAGTGAAGCCATTAGGGTATACATGATCAATGGTCCGGGAGATAGAAGCAAACTCCAAAAGCAGTTCAGCCCATTACTCCATAAATTTTTTCTTGCGATCAAGGACATTAGGGAACTTGAAATTATTGGTGCTCCAAAGCAGGAAATTTCAGTGACTTACAACAGGTCAAAATGTGCTGCATTCCACGTAACCAGCACGGAAATCAGACAAGCGCTGTCTGAGCAGTATCGATTGACGTTTCCCTGCATGATACGCGATGATCATGGACAGAAGCTTTTCATTACTATTGGCGAAAATAGCCCTACGCTACAAAGCCTTTCGGACGCTATGGTTGTAAATGAAAGCGGACAGGCGATAAAACTCGCTGCACTGGCAGAAATTTCACAGCACGAAACACTGATCACCGATTACTACCGGATCAATGGTCAAAATGCGCTAAACGTAAACCTTTACCCAAAGCCCGGATCGAATGCCCTGGCACTGAGTAAAAAGCTGGACTTAGCAGCGAATGAAATCAACAAGCAGCTGCCTCCAGGTTACAGCCTTAAACTGGTTTATGACAAAACGGCCTTCCTGCACGCAGAACTTCAAACCAACTACAAACGAAGTGCATTAGCCATTGGCATTCTTCTCGCATTCATCCTGGTAGCCTACCAAAGTATAAGATCGACCATCGTAATACTCAGCAGCCTGGTTGTAAATATCTGCATCGGGATATTGTTGATCTGTTTATTCCAGGTCAATATCAATCTTTATACCGTAGGCGGTGTCACGCTTGCGTTTGGCCTGATCATCGACAATGCAATTGTGAATCTGGATTATTACCAGCGCCACCGCAACCTCAAAATTCTTCCGGCCATGCTGGGCGCAAACCTTTGTATCATCACCGGGCTATCCATAGTTTACATGCTTCCAGATCAGGAAAGTAAAGATTACAATGACTTTTGCGCCATGATCATACTTTCGCTTTGTGCTTCGCTACTGGTGGCAGTAGGATTTACTCCAGCTGTCTCGTCATTGCTTCAGAACCATAAGCTCAATTTTAGTAGTCATAAGATACGTAGACGAATGTGGCGTTTGTACACCATTTACCAAAAATGCCTACAGACCCTCGCACCAGGGAAATATGCGATATCCGCAATATTCTTTGTATGTCTTGGAATTGGCTGCTATTTATTTCAAACTCATATCGGCGAAAGGTCCGGAATACGCAATCCGGATCAAACCAAATTATATCTGACCTGCAACCTGGCTGATGGTCATACAGCCCTTCAGATGAACGAACTCTTTCAGCCTATGGAAGATTATCTGAAACAACAAAAGGGGATTGATAAGTTCATCACCTATATCCAAAGCGGGCAATATGGCGGGATAGAAATATTCATCAAAAAGGATCATGTACACGGTACGTACACCGCCCAGCTTTATGATGCACTGGTATCCAGGACAAACGCGATTGAGGGCGTAAAATGGCAGCTGTGGGGATTGGGTAAGTTTCATAGTACCAGCAATCACCAGCAAGCCGCCAGCTACAGTGTATTGCTCAGAGGATATCACTATCAGCAGCTGGAAGATCAGGCCCATCGGCTCCGGCATCATCTGCAACAAAATAGCCGTGTGGTCCAGGTGAATGTGAATGCGCAGTACAGTATGCGCGACCGGGAAATGACGAGCAGTTCATTTTCTACCAATCCGGCCAATAGCCGACTGGTATACAATGCACTGCATGACTACCAGGCAGAAATCCAGCCTTTATTATTGGTACAGAACAATGGTGAATATAGTCCGGTATATGTCAGATCAGGCGGCTGGCAGGAACGCAGCCAGTTCGAGTTCCTTCATGACCCAGCTACACAGGATAGTATGCCCTTCAGCCTCAATCAGTTTGGACAGTTGGCCCGCGAAAAAGTCAGCAACAAAATATATAAGAAAGACAGGCAATACCTGCGCGTAGTCAGCTATAACTACCAGGGCGATGATCAATTTGGTAGCCAGCACCAGGCGCTTGCCATCCGTCAGTTCAATGTTGTAATGCCTGCTGGCTTCAGTGCTTCAAAGTATGCTTTCAATTTCAAGGAAGAAAATAAGGCGCTACCAGTATGGCCGCTTTGGTTACTGGTCGCGCTGAATTTCGTGATTACCTGTATGGTTTTTGAAAACCTGAAGCAACCACTGCTGCTGATCAGTCTCATACCACTATCTTTTACCGGGCTGTTATATGTGTTTGCGCTTACAGATCACTTTGTTGATCAGGGAGCATACGCAGCTTTTCTGATGCTTGGGTGCCTTGCTGTAAATGCAGGCATTTTTCTGATCAATGATTACAATCATAGTTCTAAGCGTTATTTCACTGACCCATACCAACGTCTCGCCAGGGCTTTCTTTGCAAGAAGCAGACCCATCGTGCTTACGATCATCAGCTGTTGTTGCGCGCTGTTGCCCTTCCTGTTTGACGGCGAGGACGTGATCTTTTGGTATTCCTTTTCTGTCGGTACACTTTCAGGCTTGCTTTTCAGCTTCCTCACGCTTTTCATTTACCTGCCACTGATGCTGGCACCAAGGTATTCAAAATCATAACTAAAGTAGCATGCGCTTAATTATTTTAGCAGCCGGTCTATTTGGTCTTGGATTGACCGTATACTTTGTAAAGGACCGCTTTAAGACCAACCGCACGATCCTCGGACAGCAAAACGCGATCTGGTCTGAAAGTATTTATTTCAGGGGCCATCAACCCACGACCAAAGTACCTTTAGGTGACCAGTACATCCAGGACTATGCTGGTGTACTCAAAGCGAACAATATCAAGTATGCTTACTTCTACGCAGGGCCTATAGGTAAGGACGGCCATCTTCCAGCATACGTTTTCTCGGACACAGCCAGAGCTTCTATCAGAAAATTCAGACAACTTTACCCGGAGCTGATCATACTTCCCTGGTGCGGTGGGATACAGCACAAAACGATTTATCTTGAAGACAGCACCTGGAGAATTACCGCCATTGGTGACCTCAAAAGGATGATCGATACTCTTGGTGTAACCGGCGTTCACTTAGACTTTGAGTATTTTATGCCGCAATATCAGCACTTAGATTCGGCTGTAGCACCGGGTAATGCCGGAGAAATGGCAGCTTACCCAGGCTACGTTAATCAATTTCACCGGCAATTGAGAGATAGTCTCCCCCAAGCCTTTATCAGTTCTGTCGTTACGTCAACCTGCCCGGCATCAATACACTGGAAGCGCAAAACCAGTTTGGATGAGTTGCGGGGCTTACTGCCGTATGTAGATCAGATTAGTTTTCTGTTTTACGATATGAATATACACGATAGCATTGCTTTCCGGCAATGTGCCATTCAGCAGGTGAAAGATCTCCAGGAACTGAAGAAAACCCATCCGGTGCAGATGTTAATTGCGATAGCTACCTTTCAGAATACGCCGGAATACCGTGAGTTTCACGACATGAAGGTAGAGAACATTATCAATACACTCAGTACCCTCAGAGATGTAGAAGCGATGATCAAACCAGACAGAGGAATAATAGATGGTATTTCGATCTACTGCGGCTGGGAAACAAATATCAACGAGTGGGAAGATATTGCAAACAACTGGACACAGTATCATGAATAGAATATTACAAGCATTAGTACTGGTCACCAGCCTTTCTGCAGGTTGTCAGCCCAGGAATACCCAATCAGATATAGCTGGAAGTAGCCTTTACAAAGAGACTGACCAAAATCTGTTGAAACTCCCGGACGGCAGCATCGTGTACATAAATCATTCTGGGAATGCTTACGCGCTGAACCAGGTAAAAGATGGGCAGTCGATGCCGATAAGCACGTTTAGCCACCCAGTGTTTTTTCCATTTTTGTACAATGGAGAAACCGCATGGCTGACCGACTCATGCGGCAACGAACTGTATACTTCAAGTAAAGCAAATTTTAACCGCATATCGGGCAATACCATCGACCGCATATACACCAGCAATACCGGCAGGTACCTGATTTATAAAAAGACAGATGAGGGGGTTTTCCTTTTTGACCAGCAGACGCAATGCGAAACCTTACTGGAACAACTCACAAATGAGTTTACGCATCTGGCTTTTGACCCAACTGACAGTATTGCCAGTTACAAGGATGGCGATGATCTGTTTATCTTGCACCTCCCATCTGCAATAACAGGAAAATTAGCTGTTCCATTATCCGGCGAAAAATTCAATCCTTGTCCGTTTGCAGGAAAAATCTATTTTGCTTGTCGGGATACTGCTCAGTTTACGGCCATCTATAGCTGCGACCTTTCAAGCTCCGAAATAAGTAAGGTTCACCAAACCTCCAACGAACTGCGTTTGCCAACTGTTACAGACACTAGCCTGTATTTTATTGAGATCATCAATAGCCAATACCTCTTACGCCGCAAAAGCCTGACCTCCGGAAAGGTTGATCAGATCACGGACAGGGGCGTAGTTTATACCTACATACCAGGAGAAAAACAGGTTTATTATAGTTATGCTGATATTAACAGTACTAAGAGCCTTTATAGTTATCGGTTGGATACACGAACAAGTGTTCCCATAGACAGCATCACCTTGTTTCCAGATCTTGAAGCAAAACCGTATGTAATAACTCCAGGGGATACTGTTCATTATCAAATCTCCAGTAACAAGGCAATTAGTCGGCCAGGGACAATTCTCTTTATTCATCCGGGGTTGCATGGCGATTATTCGCCAAGGTTTGAGCCTTTGTTGTATCATCTGGCTAACGCGGGTTATCTGATTATTTGTCCCAACTATCCTGGTTCAAAAGGTTATGGATATGATTATGAACATCAAAACCCTGAAGCAGCTGTAGAAATGCTGTCCAAAATGGCGCAGCAGATTCGCAGTCAGACCAGCAAACCTTTGTATTTGCTGACCTCCAGTTCGGGCAATATACTGGCAGAGCGGCTGCTTAATATGGAGAAATGCCAATTTACTGCTGCTGTTTCCCTGTTCGGCATTCCAGGAGCAGCACCTACCCCCAAAGTACCGGTGCTGTATCTTTTAGGTGAGAATGATCAGCAAATCAATTATGGCCGCCGTAAGGAACAGCTGAGCACTGCGGCAAAAAAGCATCCAATAAGTATTTACAGCTATCCCTGTGAGGGCCACTGGTTCAGGGATAACGCAAGCCTTCAAGATGCAAGTGAAAGAATCGTTAACCATTTCAAGCGGCAAGATTAGACTGCAAAACAGTCTCACCACTATGAGCGAACTTTGAACTGCAACGCAACACCACCTACTATACGCAAAAGGATGATTTTTGCTTTTTTCATGACCAAAGTTGTCAAACAACTTTAGTGTAAGTGTGTAAGTATCCGGTAGATAGCACCTATGTAATGATTTTGGAGAGCGTTACTTTTGCTTCGTGATCCAGATATGAGGTAGGAGCTCTTTGATTCTGTTGATAGGATGGTCGTTAATTACCATTAAAACGTCCTTTAGCCAAAGGCTGGGATTAATGTTATGTAGTTTACAGGTTCCGATCAGGCTGTAGAGCATTGCAATTCGCTTTGCTGATTCATGGCTCCCGGCAAGGAGGTAATTCTTTCGGCCTATAACAGTCGCTCTTATAGATCTCTCAGCCGCGTTATTATCTGGATGTAGCTTTCCATCATACACGAAGGCACAGAGTTTATCCCAGCGTTTTATACTATAGGCAAGGGCTTTTCCTATCGGGCTTTGTGGAAGTACCTGCTTGTATTGGTCTTCCATCCAGCTTCCTAATTCCTTCAGTATAGGTAAGGAGTGCTTCTGTCTTGAAGCTGCTCGTTTTTCATTGTCGTGATTTAACGCCCGGCTATCGCGTTCAATCTGATAGACGAGCTGTAACTGTTCCAATACATATTCTGCTCTTTCCCGGTCGCTGTAAATAGCGTCAGAGAAGTACCTTCTTGCATGAGCAAGACAGTGGATCAATGTTATATTATTGGTATCAACGATGCTATTATATGCAGAGTAAGCGTCTGTTTGCAGCGTACCATAAAAATCTTTCAGCATTTCTGCGGGTCCTTCCCGGCCACGCCCGGGTTGATAATCAAAGACAAGCAGCTTGTTAATACTATCCTGATAGAGCCAGTAATACCCCCGATGAGTGCTCCCTTTCTTATCCTTGTCGAGCACCGGTACCGATGTCTCATCAGCCTGCAAATAGTCAGCGTTGAGTACTTCTGTTACCAGCGCTCTGTAAATAGGAGTAATTAACGCAGCTGTCTTAGCAAAACCATCACTCAGCGTTGAGTATGGTAGCTTTATGCCATCTCTTTCCAGACGTTGTTGCTGGCGATGCACGGGGAGATGATCGCAGATCTTCTCAACAACCAGTTGAGCCAGTAAGCCTGGCCCCATCATCGATTTTGCAACTGGTAATGTTGGCAAAGGTCCAACAATAATTTTTGACGACGTCTCATTCGCAGATGGGAGAAGGTACTTGTTACGGATGTAACGGACTACATAAATTTCAGCGGGTTTGTATTCCAGCACTTCAGTTTCAGTGGTGCCAATATGTTTACTACCAGCTGGTATATGGTCTGGATCTATAATTACATCTTCTCTTCGTAAGTGAGATGGTATGGTATGACGGCTATCTCTGGCTTGAGTCGCATCTTGTTTTACAACTTTGACATAAGTCACCTTCTTTGCATCTAACACGTTGCAAACAGCAGCAGATTGTTCTGTTGGAATATCGAGTGCCAGTTGATTCTTATCTGCGGGAATAAATCGCTCCTGGCGAACTCCGAAAATCATCTTCTTGAGCTGATTCAATTCATGCTGCAGCTGCTCAACCTTGTTGATGGCAGACTCATAGAGCTGTTTGTAATCATTATCTTCTGCTGACGTACTCATTGCAATTGCAATGTTATCACATGTAAATCAATTATTTGTTAGCGCGATGTTAATGATCGGCAGATTGTCGAAAATACCGCCTGCGGTACTGGACTTTATCCATCTGAATGCCTTGCATAATAAGCATCAATTGTGTAGAAGTAAGCGAGGATTGTACGCCACCTGGTTTGGGAATCTCAAATGTTCCCTTCTCAAGCCGCTTGTAATAAATCGCAAATCCATCTTGCTGCCATTGAAGTAGCTTGATATGTGTAGCTCTGCGGTTAAAGAAAATATAGACATCTCCGGTTAAAGGATCCAGATGCATCTGTTGATTGACAATAGCCGCCAGTTTGTAAAAGCTATTACTTATCATGATTGGCTGAGTATACAGAAAATACCTGCATGAGGACGAGAGTGCCAGCATTTATTTACTGTTTAGTAGCTCTTTTAGCATGTCTGTATTGACCGCCGAATGAAAAATTATCCTGTTACCTGATAAAGATATCACCTCCGCGAATGGAAGTGCAATATCTGGTATACTCGCCTTAGAAGGTGTCAGCTGAATGAAATGTTTTCGTCTGGGAACTTTTGCCGGAGTGGCAAACTGCTTCCTCCAGTTCTTGAGCATGGAGATCGTGATTCCATGATTATCACAAAACACTTGCATCTTTACGTTTGACTGGCTCCATTGCATCGCGATATTCTTCTTCTCCGATATTGTAAATGAACGTATCGTGGAATTATTGGATGGTTGCATACAGGGCATATTTAAACAACGCAAACATAAACCCTCAGACTTACATGCCGAAGATGCTGTCTACCGGAACCTTACTTTATCGGAGACGATTGTAATTCCTCTAGCAACTTTTTACGTTCTGTGCCGTATTTATCAGCGAACTTTTTATGAAGCTCTTCTGTGATCTTTTCCTCGATATAACGTTCTTCCAGCTTATCAATCTTTTCTTCCAGTTCCGTAAGTCTTGTTTTAAGATGTTTAGTCGTCTCCTCTCTTTCTGCATTGATTGTAGTAACTAGCGTTCTCAATGGCAGCTGAAAAAGAGGGATATATTTTTCAGGAAGGGTTACCTCACTGAGAATAGTCATAAATCGGTCGTGGAGTTTAGCTGCGCTTATATGGCAATAACATTTGCTGCCATTATCATGCTCTTGCTGAGACGAAAAAATAAAGATTCCAATTTCACCTGGAAAGATATAATCATACATCAAATCTGCTCATCTAAGGCAGGGGTTGTCTGCCATTGATGATAATAGTCATTAGTTTCGATGACCAGGCTTCTTTTTAGAATAATTTTGAGTGCATAGATTTGAATGATAGAGCTGGTTGAGGGATGTATACGATTAATAATGAATCAATAAAATCTCAAAATTATGTGCCGTTTCATAGAGCGGATTGCCGCTGATAAGGGAATGCTTACAGAAGACGTACAGTGTATCGTTACCGCGGTTACGGGGTATCTTGTTAAAAAGGTGCCTGCCCTTGAGCAAGTAATCGAGGACGTTTTTGAGGATGCGGGAGAGGATCTGCTGAATGATCACATAGGAAAAATGATAATATCGATACAAAGAGACCAGTGGAAGGAGAAGTTCAAAGATTTCCTGGTTTATCCTGTTGGAAAATAGTAGTGTGGGCCGCAAAAGAATAAGTAATTCAGAAAGGATAACCCCGTTGAACAACAGGGTCAAAGGATAGAGACCGGGAATTTACTTCTTCACTAAAAACACAGGAGCCATACTGCTCTTTCAGACACAACAAAAACATTTGCCTACTACAAATCAGATGTGTTGAAGAAAAGAAGAACAGCTGCAGGTGTACTTGGCGAGTCTAAGCGAATGATGTTCCGTATTGTGCAGCAGTATTAACCGTAGGGCTGCATCGAAGAAGATAGAAAATAAATGGTCATCTGTTATTACCGGGCTGTATAAGTTGACACGCGTTATGAAGCAATCTCTTTCGGCCTTTTTTTCATCAATGGCGTCTCAAAATATTTGAATAACAGGGCAGAAACAGCCAAAGTGATTAGCAGGCCGGCTGCTTTTGAAAGTACTTTATGCTGTATGAGTTTATAAACAGTGAATAGTATAGGAATGTGGCTTAAATAGATAGAATAAGACCATGAGCTGATATTTTCTATCCATTTTGAGCATATGCTGAAAATTCCCTGAGGTTTAGGTAACATGCTCAATGCTGGTAACATTAGTGAAAAGCTCAGTGAGCTGATCACCAGTAAATACCTCCTCTCGATCGTAGCGCTGTTTAACGATCCCGCATGATAAATGCCTGCATATGCAATCACAAAAAGGATACAGCCTAATGAAAAGGCTATCCACTTTTTGAGGTTATTAAGTTCAGCGTTACATAACCAGAAACTTATCAATACGCCGCAGCCAATTGCATCCAGTCTGGCCAGTGTTACACCCCTGACACCGGTAGTGACTTCCTGATGCATTAGTATTTCCCGAATTATTGCTGAAAAGATAAAAATTACACTTAATGCGATAAGAAATGTCGATTTGCGTTGAGGAAGCGACCGGTTTATAATGAATAGTATCAATGGAAACAGGAGATAAAAAAACTCCTCCACACACAAACTCCAGGCCACTCCAAAAAAGCCATCCTGACGGCTTAGTAAATTCTGACCGAACCATAGGTGTTTACCCAGAACTGATAAGGGAGGGAAGCCCCCCGCAATAAAGTAATGGTAAGGCAGCATAAGAAGCAGAAAAAGAT
The DNA here is from genome assembly GCF_010093065.1 of Chitinophaga agri. Lineage (NCBI taxonomy): Bacteria > Pseudomonadati > Bacteroidota > Chitinophagia > Chitinophagales > Chitinophagaceae > Chitinophaga > Chitinophaga agri. The sequence goes on from NZ_CP048113.1 coordinate 7,447,538, forward strand.
AGTAATTTGGTAAGGTACGCCACCATCGGCGTGACCAGAAGTTCATGACATGCCTGAAAGACCATTTGTTTGATGCTGAATAACTACGCCATAGAATTTGTCCGATCAGAAAGCCACTTAGACCAAAGAAGAGTTCTACTCCCCCAAAGCCAAGGTGATCAAGTTTCTTAAAGAAATGTGCTATTAACACGAGAGTAATAGCAAATGTGCGTGCGAAATCTAGTCCGAAGATACGGGAAGGTAGTGTGTGTGTCTTATACATAGGGGCATATTTATGTACTCAATAATCTGTCGGCAGGCGGGGTATGGTTATTCTACAGTTGTGTTAAATGAATTTCTATCTTTTTCCTGGAAAAAACAAGAGGTGGGAATACATGTTTTTAACTTGAAGTTATTGAAAAATATTATGTGTATTAATGAATGTATGTGTGACAATATATTCTACAGGTACTAAAGGAGCAGATATACTCATTACCTTAAGTAGCAAGGAGCATATTGCCAGAGCAAAGCGGCAACTGATTTACAGGATTGGGGGTCAATGAAAACCTGCCAGCGCTATATGATGATAAGCCTCCAACATACCATCGTCTACAAATTTGATATCCCCACCGTTTGACAATATTTGCGCTATTATTTCATCAACAGCGTCGATGCTATCGGTAGTGGTATTTTCGGATTCTTTCGTAAATCCAGGCTTTGTCAATACTCCGGGTCGCGTTTGAAATCTATAGTTTTGTTCTATTACCAGCAAGCGCCCATTTTTCTGAAACGCCTTTTTCCATACATCTTTTATTCCGCATGCCAGCTTTCCATTATCAAACAGTTCCCGCAGCTGCAATAAAAGATGGGTATCTCTTACCTTTTTCCAGTCTGAAACGGATGGTCGAAGCGAAGACTTTAATTGATAGATGTCAGCATCATCAAAGTTGCCATGGATATAGTTAACAATCCGGTTTCTATGATGGCTGATTTTAGAGAAATGCCCCAACATCTTTTCTGTTCCTAAAAGGAATATCGGTAAGTCGTAGACCTTGAGGAATTTTTCCAGTTTTGAATCAATATAACGTAACCATTTTTCTGTAGCAACGTCTTTGGATGAAGAAGGATCAGAGAAGTTACTTACCCTTTCCGGTAAATCGTATTGGATATCGTCAATGTCTTTCGTCTCAAGATTGATAAGAGTCGTAAACTCTGATGTATTTCCCAGAATGATCCGGCTATTTGCCTTGCTTAGCACCAACACAAGATATTGTTGCTGTTCCTTAATGTTTTTGACAAAATCTCGTATCTTAAAAGGTTGATCAACATACAGCTGACTTTCTACCGGCGTGTTGAGGTAATATATGTGCTCAGAAACCGGAGATGCATATATCACTACCCCTTTCCGGCTACCTGATATATTTACGGATTTTATCAGGGTTTTCAATTTGTTATCCATGAGTGCTATTGTGTCGTCTGGATAATTGCGGTGTTTTAGCTCTTTTTCAATGGCAGTTATCGATAACTGCAGGTGAAACGCCAACTCTTTCCGGGAGCCCGGTTTGGTTTCTATCGGCATGATAATGGAAACACTTGGCCGATCGGTAGAGGAAATTATATCCATCAGGTCTTTATTCATTTTCGGTTTCATGGTAAAATGTTTGTTTTCAATAATAATGGTTCTTCTATTTCTAAGCTGTCGTATCGCACACAAATAATCGATGAGTATAGTCAAGCAGTTGAATGACAGTGATCACTCACCACTCCCCGGATCTTAACAAAAGAATATTTTATTAACCTGCTGACATAAATAGGGTTGCCACCCGTGCGTATTTATTTTGGCTAAGTAGGTCCAGTTCCAATCCAGTATGTCAGCCATCATCATGTATGATGATCATGGTCATTTCCCATAATATGTTTATATCCCAACTTTAGTACCGTCCCGTTGTGACTTTAGAGTTGATCGCCAGCCCCATTAAAGCTTATCAGATTGTCATTTTATTATCTTTTAAATTCTACCATTGTGAAAACATTAATTACCTCTCTATTCAGCTTATTATTGTGCAGCGCTCTTTTTTATAGTTGCGATAAGCATGATTATCCATACCCGCACCCACCGAGGTGTCAGATCACTAAACTAAAAGGAGAGATACTCTTCACTGACTCAGTTTTGATCACCTATAATGCTAAAGGGAATCCTGTCAGTATGACAAGAACTCATGTCGGAACAGGAGCCCCGAATTTTCTTTTTCGCTACGACAAATACAATCGTCTAACTGACATCATTGGTGCTTACAGTGGCAATGTAACATTCGAAACATGGCATCATTACGTCTATAATAATAACAGTTATAGTGATGCACTAAGGCCGGTTACAGACACCACATACACTTTTGGTGTCATTGGCACAGGCCCGCTTCCTGAACAGATTTTCCATGGTGTACGCTATACCGACTTTACCTATGATCGTTATGGTAGAATTATAGTCGCCAGGGAAGTCGATATCAGACCTATCCCTGACACCCGTGAACTGCGCTATTATTATAACGCCGCAGGAAATCTTATTGCCCTCGCAACCACTTACCCGCAAGGTATAGATAGCATTAACCTGGTTGCTTACGACAATAAGATCAATCCGCATCAGACACACCCCATCTGGCAGTTGATAGATCGGAATTACAGTGTGAATAATCCATTCACGGCTGTTGCATATAATAACTTCGGACTCCCAACTGTTATCGGTGGAAAAGAAAGCGCAGGTGAGTTCCTCGGATATGATTTCATCGGAGAATTGACAATAGATTATAACTGCCATGGGTCAGGTCATTGATCATTCAGGACAACAGTCCTGTGCTGATTTATCAAATCAGCACAAGCATTTTAATCTGCATATATCCATTAAGTCTAAATCATTTTATCATGCAACCACAATTATTCTGTCAGAGTTGTACGCTTCCTATTGATGATATAGAAAACAGAGGCACTGAAAGGGATGGATCAAAAAGTGATTTGTATTGTAAATACTGTTATCAGGCTGGAGCGTTCACTGATCCTGATATGACGCTCGAACGAATGAAAGAGATAGCAGAAACGGAAATGAGAAAGAATAACTTACAGGAAAATATCATTCGTCAGTCCATTGACATGATACCCCGACTTAAAAGATGGCAGCGGTCTTCCTTAGCCGGTAGTTAATTTGTGCAGCATCAAAAAGGCAAATTTGAAACAGTTTTAGACTGTCAGAGGCATATATCATTCGATTCGCAAAAAGAGGGTCAGCAAAATTCCCTCTTTTTGTATGTTTTTTTGGATAAGCGTGGACGTATTCAGGGGGAATGTTGGGCAAGAAAATTCCTGGCCAGCCTGTCGTGACATGAAATCGCCACTGACTTTATCGAAGTAGTGCTTATCAGAAACGGTCCGGGGCATTGTTGATGGCGATTAGCGGTGCTGTTTCATGATTGATCCAGGCACTATTATCTGTAAATAAACTCAAAGCAAACGCCCTTAAACATAGCAGCAACTACGTTTAAGGGCGCCTTTTTATAAGTATCACCCAGGCAGTAGCAGGTTGCCTGGCTTTTTCCGATCTCGTATACACCACCAGACAAGTGAACGCAACTATCAGGATAATCCGCAGTACCAAAGTAAGCTGTAATAACTCCGGGCCAGCAAGGTTCTTCGCCTCGTTCAGTGCCAGCGCTTCGGGTGTCCCTTCAAGGTCCGTCGCATAAGTCTGTAGTTGATCACCTGCAGGAAGGTGCTTGATAATCAAGCCGTCATAAAACCCTCCCTTGAACATCGTGTATATCGATACTGCGGACATGCCTTCTCCAGGAAAAGAAGGGTTTACACATCACACATGGGACTTGTGGGGCTGGGGAAAAAAGAGTTTGTCATCATTGACATGCCTATCCAGTCAGTGCCTGTTACCTGTTTAGTATCCAGTGCATGCCGTCATCATAAGGTTATTTAGAGGATATCTATATATCGCCGGGATATTGAAGTGATATACAAATGACGTATTAGTACTCATTTAGACTGGAGACCTGATCGATTTCATGTATATTTGTAACTATAACCTCAAAATTGATCATTATGGCCATTGTTAAAGACAATATCCTCCTGCAACTGGTGCGGGGTTCTATCGGTAGACAAGTCACTATTTACGAACGGAATGGGCAAATCATTATGGCGAAGAAACGCCGCCCTTCTAATCGGAAACCAACAAAAAAACAGCTGGAAGCCAGGCATAAAATGCGCATAGCGGCGGATCTGGCGAGGGATATGATGAACGATCCCGCGATAAAGGCCTATTATGCGTCGCTGGCTGGCCCAGGGCAGAATGCCTATAATATGGCCGTAAAGGATGCTTACCGCTCTCCCGAGGTCCAGAATATCACATTAGAAGATACTGAAGTGATCGTAACTGCCAGGGATGAATTTCGGGTGGCCGAGGTAGCCGTGCAGGTAGTGGATACTGATGGTGTTATTATTGAGAGCGGTCCGGCGGTATTGGGCCGGAATGGAATAGATTGGCATTATAGATCAACCGCGCGGCCCGTTGGTGGCAGGATCATCATAGTGGCGGTCGATTTGCCGGGAAGAAAAACGGTGAAAGAGTTGTTATTGGGCTAAAGGAAAAAGTTCACCTATTGAAGAATGTATCATTTGCATTTCAGTAGCATTATTATTGAAATGTCAGGCGTCGTTATTCCTGCCGCAACGTCTCTACCGGATTCATCACCGCCGTCCGATAAGTCTGTATTCCAATCGTCAGTACGCTCACCAGTGAAAGACATCCCAAACATCCGGTATAAATCCCCAGACCCGGCGTAGCCCGATACGTGACCGGCATTTCATACACTGCTGCACTTGGTCTGAATGCCAGCAGTAACAACGGTTGCGTTGTGTTGGCAGCAATATATTCATAACTATCATCCCAACGGAGAGAATCCGGAAAGCAGCTGGGATGATGCTGCACACTTTAAAAAAGTATTACACTCCACTGTGAACCCTGATATTTTCAGGTTCGCCATTAATACGATTGAGTTGATAGAACAACGCTTGCTGAGGCCTTAGCTGAATCCTTCGGATAATATCAGAGTAATAGCCGATAAGGATAATATCGGCGTCAGTGTAGTGGATTGCCAGTATTTGTGTCTTTTTTGTAGTTTGCCGGCAATATGAAGAAGCAGCTTGTTATCAATGGAGACCATATACATGATATTCCTTCGTTCTACAAAGAGATCAATCGCGTATTCATGCAGGAAGAAGACTGGGAAATAGGTAATAGTCTGGATGCATTTGACGACCTGCTCTACGGAGGATTGGGTGCTATCAAAGGGCAGGAGCCGGTGCAGCTGATCTGGCTACATATCAGCAAGAGTAAGGATGCGTTAGGATATGAGGCTACGAGGAATTATTATCTGGAAAAACTGGCGCCGGGGTCACCGTTTAATAAGACGCATTTCACTGCGCAGTTGTCGGCATTGGAAGCGGGAAAGGGGCAAACTTATTTTGACATCGTGTTAGAGATCATTGCAGGGCATAAGAATATAGCATTGATAAAATCATCATCTAAATAGTTTACAGGAATAGGTTTGTTGGTTTTACGCATCGTATGTCATTTCTCCGGACAAAGGTAGGCTTTAAAGCACCAGTTCCATTTTTCTATTACTGGCACATTTTGTAAATTGTTATAGCTAAGAGAACGTATATCGCTGTTATTCTATACGTTCAGCATTGAGTGGAGCTTACGATATGCATCAACCCCCCAAATAAATAAGCTTCTCATGAAACACAACTGTTTAAAGATGGCGGCCATTTTAATGCTCTTTGCATGCAGTAATGTCAAGTCATCCAAAGAGCAGCCTTCTGCCGATATAGCAGCAGCTACGATCTCCTGTGCCACATCCAGCACCATGGACAAAGACTGGTATACTTCCGGTAAGAAGGCGCCTAAGTTAAAGGGCCTTGAGGGGATAGATTTTCACATCTCAGCCACCCATCCCGGGGCCAGGGAATATTTTAACCAGGGCATGATGCTCGCGTATGGCTTTAACCATGCTGAGGCTGCGCGTTCCTTTTATGAAGCCTCCCGGCTGGATAGTACCTGTGCTATGGCTTATTGGGGATTTGCGTATGTACTGGGGCCCAACTACAATGCCGGCATGGAAGAAGATAATTTTCAGCGGGCCTATGCCGCAGCAGTGAAGGCACAAGCGCTTTCAGCGAAGTGTATGCCGAAGGAAATAGCGTTGATCAATGCACTGGTCACCCGCTACGCGAAGGAGCCACCTGCCGACCGGCAGCCGCTGGATATTGCCTATGCGGCAGCCATGAAGAAGGTATATGAGCAGTTCCCTACAGATCCCGATATCGGGGCACTCTATGCGGAAGCATTGATGGATCTTCATCCCTGGGATCTATATGATAAGAAAACGAAGCAACCGCGTGCCTGGACACCGGAGCTGCTGAGCGTACTGGAACACCTCATCCAAATCAACCCCCGTCATCCGGGCGCCCATCATTTCTATATACATGCGCTCGAAGCATCTGCTACTCCCGAAAAGGCACTGGCAAGCGCGCAGGCGCTCGACACATTAGTGCGCGGAGCAGGGCATTTGCTGCATATGTCTTCACATATTTATATCAATACCGGCGATTACCACCTGGGTTCACTGTCGAATGTGCAGGCAGTGGCGGCAGATAGTAGTTATACGACTGCGTGCCACGCCCAGGGAGTATATCCGCTGGCTTATTATCCGCATAATTACCATTTTCTGGCGGCAACGGCTACACTGGAAGGCCATTCAAAGCTGGCGTGGATGGCGGCGAAGAAGCTACAGGCACATACTGCGGAAGATGTTATGCGGTTGCCGGGGTGGGGCACCCTGCAGCACTATTATACGATACCTTATTACATCGCCGTCAAGCTGGGTATGTGGGATACGATCTTTGCGCTGCCAGCTCCTGCAGAAGACCTTGTCTATCCGCAGGCTATCTGGCACTATGCAAGAGGGATGGCGTATCTGGGAAAGAATGATATCGCTGAAGCACAGCAGGAGATGGGCTGTCTGGGAAAGCTGGCGAGGGATACTACACTGAAAGATTTGACTGTCTGGAATATAAACACGATCGCTGATCTGGTACGAATTGCGGAGAAGGTATTATCTGCCGGAATAGCGGCGAAGCAGCGTAAGATGGATACAGCTATTGCTTTATTGCGAGAAGCGGTGGCCATGGAGGATCAGCTGAACTATAATGAACCTCCTGACTGGTTCTTCTCTGTCAGGCATCAGTTGGGGGCGGTATTACTCAAAGCTGGTAAATATAGAGAGGCGGAGGAAGTATATGTACGGGATTTGCAGATATGGAGAAAGAATGGCTGGGCTTTGATAGGGTTGTATCATGCATTGACAGGTCAACAAAAGACCAGTGAAGCAAAGCGGGTGAGAGCTGCGTTTGACCAGTCATGGCGGTATGCGGATATCACTATCGCATCATCTTCGGAAGTTATTAACTAGTGAATAGGGTTGTTTGTCAAGAGAGGCTACCGCTAATTTGTAATCTTGATGTTCTAATTCCATAGCCTATCATTTCTGCACTGTAACAAATTATAAATTGATTAATAATTTTATGCCTTGTAATTTACTAATAGCTGGAATATTTCGATGTCCCTTCGTTCTTAAGTACTACAGGATTGGTAGCTGTGAAACAAAGAAATAATGGCGAGCCTCGCTCTTCACTGAAACCCAATGGAGAAATACTTCCTTATTCTTTTGTAACAATTGAAACCAGTAACGCGGATTTTAATACTCTGAGCACGCAAGTGCAGGATACAGTCAGCTTCTTAAAGTTGCACCGGGATCAACTTATGCAAATTAAAGGAACAGAGGGTGTTGAACACATAAATTTAGACTTTGGAATAGAAATGACAGATGGAAAGTTTTCAGAAAAGATATTTCTGCCCATTGAGCTAATTAGTTTAGCCGCCGAACTTAATATGACTGTGCAGCTTTCGATTTATTAAGAAAAAAGAATAGTTCACTATTTTTAATCATTTAGATTTACGACTATAGGGGGCAACAAACCTCAAAGGCGAAGCGTATAAGTACCCCGCTAGTTGAGACAGGTCTGGGCTTTTACAGGTGTGCTCCTGGTCATGAGGAGAAGCTGCATGCAGAATATCAGGATAGTAGTTTATTACATTAGATATGTATTGTGTTTAGTCTCCCGATTGTCATGTATCGATCCACTATAAATTTATTCAATATAAAAAACATTAATTTGTTTATAATGCTAATAATCATTTACTTGGGACAGTTATCTTTTTGAATCTCATAATAACACCACGATGAATGTTTGAAAGCCGGACAACTTTCTGCCCTTAACACAATAGGAAGTGTTATTCAATTAATCACCCCACTATTTGTTTTTTTAACTTCAAAATACCATAACCATGAACTCCGAAAACAATGCGGTTGCTCCCGGGTACAGAGCACTAGCCTTACAGTTTTGTTTTGTTGCTTCCGGTGAAAATCCTGAAGGAAATTTAAGTAAGCTGATGCCAGGCTGGCAAATGGTCTGGAGCAGTGGGCAACCACGTGATCCCAACTACTTTTTTGTGGCCAAGGACACTAATTATACGGCTGAGGATGTTTTTGTGCTTGCTATCAGAGGGTCCGTTATGCCTACCGAAGACTGGGATACATTAGTGGACTATATTCTGGAAGATCTGAATAGTGTACTGTGGCCATGGAAATACGGTGGTACCGCAGCCGCGATCAGCGCAGGCGGAGCCATTGCCTTCCTGGAAATGGAGAAAGTACATAATGCGTTGAAGAATAGTGCTCCTGAAACACTGCTTGACTTCCTCACGAAGAACGCAGTAGGAGATCGTAAGAGACTGATCATTGCAGGGCATAGTCTTGGGGGGAACCTCGCTAAAGTTTATGCTTCATACTTCATGCAGATGCTGAAAGTGTCGATGCAGGGAAAAATATACCTTATTACCTTTGCGGCACCCGCATCCGGCAATGCTGCATTTCAGGCTGATCTGAACAGAAAGATCTCTTCTCAGGAGCATTGCCAGAATTTAAATGATATAGTGCCTTTTTATCCAACAGTGGCAGGTCTTCATGCTATCGGTACTTTATACAGGCCAGGCCCACGTGCTGCTAACATCAACATGAGCTATATGGATAAGCATACAAAAAGAATGGAAAAGATGAATCTACAGGAATTCTTCGACAAGCTAGCCGTAGATTTTACAATATTTAATTATCAGCAACCGCTTACTGGGTACTGTACATTCCTTGCGTCTCCGCTGCTTGGTACGGCTGATGAATTAGTGGATGAATTGAAGTATTGGCAATTGCAGACAGTGCGTCAACATCAGATCGCTGTGTACGCGCATCTTCTTGGAATAGATCTTCCTAAGAGGAACACACAAACACCGGCTGCTGAAGCGACTGTTTAAATGTTTCACTAAATAGTCAAAGGGCGTCTGCTATGTTAAATGACATTGGCAGGCGCCCTCTGATGATTAGGATGGCAAAGGCAGACAGTGCATGAATATTCGTCAGAATTTTCCTGTTGACAGAAAAAGAGACATCGGGTATTCCCTGGGATCATCACGTAGCCGGGAATGCTGTCGAAGGATAGTTGCCCCATGGTCTATAGTATACAGAACTTTTTATTTCGTGTATCTATCACCAGTATGTTATGGATAAAGAGGGCATTACCAGTCATTCCACCCATGCCTGACTTTTTCATTGCGCTTACCTGTGCATCGCTGACACCTTCTATATAAGTGATGAATCCCAATGGAAGTTTTTTGTCAGCTATCGTTATACTATCGGTTGTTTTAAAGCTGGTAGCTGTGAGCAATCGTCCCCAGGACGACACATTCCGGCTTGTTGGAAGTGCCCCGGGGGACGCTAACTGTAAAGCTGTGGCCTTGTCAGTCAACAGTCCGTAAGCACTCGATCCCGTATCAAAAAAAGCGATCTTCTCAGTGCCTCCGACAGAAAAAGGAAGAAGGATCTTTCTTTTTTCATATATCAGATCAGCCCAGGTCTGCCCCGCCTGTTGTTGGGTATGAGGGTCACTGATCAGCATATACTTTTGAGGATAGTTAATGACAACGGTCTTATTATCAATAAGATCTGTTCCCAGGGTGCCGATAATCTCCATCGCATTGTGTTGCCAGTTAATACCGGTGCTGTCAAATTGTTTTATGACCATTTCCCTGACCAGTACTGGCATATTCCCTATCCTGATGCTGCACTGCTGCAACTTTCCGGTTGTATCTGAGATACGGGGTGTTTGGGGATAACGGTCGCCTATTGCCTGTAACTTATTTCTGTACAACATAGAATAAGGGGAACCGGTATCAAATTGCATATAAAATATGCGTGGACAACCTTTAAATCTGACGGGAATAAGGAGGGCACTATATTGACTGTCTTCCGACTTTGCCCATGAAAATGGAAGCTTGTACTCTTTTCCTGCGGGTAGTACCAGCTGATTGACAGGAATGTCCTGCGCATGACAGCAGAGACAGGTATAGAAGAAGGTGGTGAGTAACAGTACCGTCTTGCGTAGCATAAATAATGGGTGCATCTGATGTGTTTTTGATACAGCGAAAGTAGGCGAGGGGATGCGCCGCAACAACGGCATTTCCACGTCATTTGCACGACATTTATTGTAAACCAATAAGTTAAGTCCTTCTTTGAATGCGCATGCTGTTATACAAGATCAGTCCTGCATTCAGGAAATACATGAAGAAGAACGGGCACAAATAGTGTATGGTGTAATGCTTATTACCCGATATTTTTACTGAGAGAAGGTTATAGGCAAGTGTTAGCAGCATGAGCAATTGCAAAATGACCACCCAATATACCTGCTGTCGTACTATTTTCCGGCCAAGGGTCAGTGCCTCTCCGTCTATATTTGTTCGCTTTTTTAATAAGAAATTGGGTATCAGAAAATGTGCCCAGGGAATAACGAGATAAGAAAAACAAGATAAGTTGACTAATTTCAAAAAATGGGTAATGTCTTCTGCTGGCAGTGGCGTGCCGGTATCCTGTACCCCCGATCCCGCATTTGTCAATGTTTCATAAGGCACATCCAATGCTTTTGCAATGGCTTTTAGTGTATAACTCCTCGGAACGCTTTCTCCATATTCAACACGCTGTATAGTGCGTACCGTCACCTGCGCGAGATCAGCCAGTTCTTCCTGGGTATATCCTTTATCTTTACGGGCCTTACTGATTCGTTCATTCAGTTTCATCACACAGGATTTACAGAAAAAAACGACGGAACACCAGTTCCGTCTATAAATTCAACGATCAACAGATACCGTTCCCAGTTATTTTTGCCTGGAGGTCCTTACAAGAAAGTAAATAGTCATCAGGAACGTTAATACGTATACAATGCCTATTCCTGTTTCCTGGAATCTAAAAGTTTTAAAGTCGAACTGCTTGTAAATGGTCCATCCTAAAACGATTGCTACAATTACCAGTGGAAAAGGTTGTCCTTTTTTGTTGCTCATTAGGTCAAAGGTTTAGTTATCATATATGCTATAGTCTTAACCAGCGTAGTAGGCCAGACAAATGTATAATTTTTACACTTAAAATTTTATCAAAATAATTTATTGTCAGCGTTTGGGTTGATACTGGCTTTTACGCTGTAGTCTGCTGTTTCGAGTGTAACACCTTTGCATGTACGGTATTGAAAAACTGGGGTGTCGATCCCGGGAGGGTGCCGATAGACATTCAATCAAATTGTATTAAATTTAGCTGACCAATTAACCCGTTATGAAAAACATTTTATTGACCGGCATTTGTATAGTCTTGAGTCAGGCTTTAACAGCACAGGTTTCTCCGTCGTCTTTCAAAAACAATCAGACTGCATATGTTGATATCAACCTGGAACAAACAGTAGGCCCTATGAAGCCTGTATGGGCCTGGTTCGGCTATGATGAACCGAATTATACCTACATGAAGGACGGAAAGAAGTTGCTTTCCGAAATAGCTAAACTCAGTCCTGTTCCCGTATATGTGAGAACACACAGTCTGTTGGTAACGGGAGATGGTATTGCCGCACTAAAATGGGGCTCGACAAATGTGTATACCGAAGATGGTGATGGTAAGCCGGTTTATAACTGGACTATCATGGACAGTATTTTTGATAGCTATATCAGTCGTGGCATGAAACCATTGGCACAAATAGGTTTTATGCCGCAGGCATTATCTACGCATCCCGAACCTTACCGTCATTATTGGAAGCCAGGTGATCCCTATACGGATATCATTACCGGCTGGGCCTATCCTCCCAAAGATTACGATAAATGGCGGGAGCTGGTGTATCAGTGGGCAAAGCACGCTATTGAACGTTATGGAAAAGAGGAAGTGGCAAGCTGGTACTGGGAAGTTTGGAATGAGCCGAACGGACACTATTGGAAAGGGAGTCAGGA